>NZ_QTWM01000001.1:0-607655 GCF_003461125.1 Roseburia sp. AF22-2LB | reverse complement strand
TTTCCTGCGCGGTGGAGTTTTATAATAGCACGTCATTTTCGGGATGTCAACACGATTTTGCCATATTTATTAAAGTAGGTCATTTGTCGTTTTTTATCTAAATTGTTTGAATTGTGTGCTCAATTCATTTTTCTTTGGATAAAATATAGCGGATGGCATCCTGTACGTTGCTGACACCCACTACATTTATATTTGAATTCTTCTTCAATCCTGCTTTACAAACTTCAGGTAGAATGCAGGTGGTAAAGCCAAGCTTCTCAGCTTCCTGCACACGCTGTGCTGTCATACTGACTGCGCGTACTTCACCACTTAGTCCTACTTCCCCAAAACAGATGGTCTTCTCATCAATCGGAACATCTTTATAGCTGGATACAATCGCAAGCACAATACCTAAATCAATTGCGGGTTCATTCATACGGATACCCCCGGCAATATTTACATATGCATCGCAGGAACTTAAAGACAGTCCCAGTCTCTTTTCTAATACAGCCATCAGAAGATTGACCCTATTATAATCCGTTCCTGCAGCTGTTCTTCTTGGCATTCCAAAATTGCTGTGGCACACCAGTGCCTGTATTTCCAAAAGAATCGGACGGGTTCCCTCCATAGAGCATGCCACTACAGAACCGGATGCTCCTTCCGGCTTTCCACTTAACATATATTCTGAAGGATTTTCCACTTCCCTTAACCCTTCATTACACATTTCAAATACACCTATCTCATTCGTGGAACCAAAACGGTTCTTCACGCCACGCAATATACGATATGCCGCATGACGGTCACCTTCAAAATACAATACCGTATCTACCATATGTTCTAACACACGGGGACCTGCCACAACACCCTCTTTGGTCACATGGCCGACAATAAAAATAGAAATACCAAGCCCCTTTGCAATCTGCATCAGAACTCCGGTTGCTTCCCGGACCTGGGAAACACTGCCAGGCGCCGATGTAATATTTTCATTATACATGGTCTGAATTGAGTCAATGACCACGATTTCCGGTTTTGTTCTGTTAATCACTTCTTTGATAGTATCCAGATTGGTCTCACAAAGCAGTGATAAAGTATCGCCAAATTCTCCGATACGCTCTGCACGAATTTTTATCTGCTGCAGGGATTCCTCTCCGGAAATATATAATACATCGGTCTTCTGCATGGAAAGATTCCGGCACACCTGTAAAAGCAGCGTGGATTTTCCAATTCCAGGATCTCCACCGACTAAAACAAGGGAACCTTTTACGATTCCACCTCCCAAAACCCGGTCTAACTCTTTTAGTCCTGTAGTCAGCCGCTCTTCCCGTCCTGCTTTAATATCTGCAATTTTTACAACTTCTGCTTTTGCTGCTTCCTTCCGCACTTTTGCAGGTGCTGATTTATCTATCACTTCTTCTACAAAAGTATTCCACCCGCCGCATCCCGGACACTGTCCCATCCATTTGGATGATTCATAGCCACAGTCCTGGCAGAAAAATACGGTTGCTTTTCCCTTTGCCATCTATTTTCCCCCTTATTCTTGCAATAACTGTCTTTCTTACCTACCGGCAACTGCGAGAAACACCCTTTACGAGCTTAGTTTCTTCTTTTCTCCCGGATTTTTTCTCGCTACTCGCGCAAATTAGTAAAAAGAGAACCCAATCCGCTGGAATTGGATTCTCTTTCTTATCATCTTATTGATATATCCATTTATACTCTAGATACTTTTACTGCAACCGGAGTTTCCGGATCTAATTCAACGCTAAGTGTTAATTTACCACCTAAATTGGTCTTCATCTGACCAATTGATTTTCCTGCTACAAATACATCATACTCTGTCTCTTCCATTAAGCCAAGTGTAATCTCTGCATCTTCCGGTCCTTCTACTTCAAATTCCACACCGTTTTCGGATGCTACCATATTTGTAACTGCAGTCCCTGGAACAGATTCATATACAAACATTCCATTTCTCTCTAATTTGGTAATCTCACGAAATGTCTTAACTTTGTACAAATCTCCCGCATGTTCAAAATTGTCCAGTTTGGATTTTGCTCCCAGTGTATAATCTCCAAAACTGATTGTTCCGTTTGCTTCTGAACGAATTAATTCTGCAACTACAGCCATTTTTTATCCTCCTATAAGCCACTATCCCATGATGGCTTTTTCGTAAATTTTATGAAAATATTATAGCTTATCTCGACACATTTTTCCAGTTATTTTGATGAATTCACAGCGGTTTTTATTTCCTTTTTTACCATGCGGATTTCCACATCATCTCCCGGCTTGATTTTACCGGATAAAATCTCTTCTGCCAGCATATCTTCTATCTGTGTCTGTATCATACGCCGCAATGGTCTTGCTCCATATTTCGGATTGTATGCCTTCTCAGCAATGTATCCTTTTACGCTGCCGGTTATGGTCAGATGGATACCCATCTGTTTTTCACACCGGTCAATTAAAGATTTGCTTAAAATGGTGACAATCTTCTTCATGTCCTCTTTATTGAGAGCCCGGAATACAATGGTCTCGTCAATTCGGTTTAAGAACTCCGGCTTAAAGATTCTCTGGACTTCTTCCATTACACCATTTTTCATGTATTCATAATTCTTCTTTTCATCTTCGCCTGCAGCAAATCCAAGCTTCTTCGGTGCAATGATAGACTGCGCCCCTGCATTGGAAGTCATAATGATAATCGTATTCTTAAAATCTACCCGTCTGCCCTGGGCATCTGTAATCTGTCCATCATCCAGTACCTGAAGCAATACATTAAATACATCCGGGTGTGCCTTTTCAATTTCATCAAAAAGAATAACAGAATATGGTTTTCTTCTGACCTTTTCGCTGAGCTGGCCGCCTTCTTCATAACCTACATAACCTGGCGGTGAACCAATCATTTTAGAAACACTGTGCTTCTCCATGTACTCTGACATATCAACACGAATCATTGCCTGCTCATCGCCAAAGACAGCCTCTGCCAGTGCCTTTGTTATCTCTGTTTTACCAACTCCGGTCGGTCCTAAGAAAAGGAAGGAACCAATCGGACGATGCGGATCTTTTAATCCTACCCGTCCTCTTCTGACTGCTCTTGCCACTGCACTGACTGCCTCTTCCTGTCCTACTACACGCTTATGCAGTGTCTTTTCCAGACGGTTGAGACGTGCAGCCTCGCCCTCTGCCAGTCTCTTCACCGGTATCTTTGTCCAGTCAGATACAATTTCTGCAATTTCATTTTCTCCGACAACCAGTTTCTTCTTGTCTGCATCCCGATGATATTTTTCCACCTGCTTTTCGTATTTCTTCCGGGCAGCTTCCTTCTCCTTGCGGATTGCCCCGGCATCTTCAAACCGCTGTTCCATCAATGCCGTCTCCATATTGTCCTCTAACTGAGCAACCTTACGCTCCAGTTCACTAATCTTCTCCGGCATTTTAAATCCGCCAAGGCGAACCTTCGAGGAAGCCTCATCCATCAAATCAATGGCCTTATCCGGCAGATAACGGTCTGCAATATAACGGGCAGACAACTTCACTGCCGCTTCTATTCCCGCATCTGAAATCTGTACATGATGATGCTTTTCATAGCGTTCTCTTAATCCCTTTAATATCTCTATCGCCTGCTCTTCCGTCGGCTCTTCCACCGTTACCGGCTGGAAACGACGTTCCAGGGCTGCATCTTTTTCAATATATTTACGGTATTCTTCTAATGTGGTTGCTCCGATTAATTGTATTTCTCCACGGGCAAGGGATGGCTTTAAAATATTGGATGCATCAATAGCACCTTCCGCTCCACCTGCTCCGATAATGGTATGAAGTTCATCTATGAAAAGAAGTACATTTCCTGCTTCTGTCACTTCACGAATGACTTTCTTAATCCGCTCTTCAAATTCTCCACGGTATTTAGAGCCTGCTACCATTCCGGATAAATCCAGTGTTACCACTCGTTTTCCCCGGACTGTATCCGGAACCAGTCCGGATGCAATACGCTGGGCAAGTCCTTCTGCAATAGCTGTCTTTCCAACTCCCGGCTCTCCAATCAGGCATGGATTATTTTTCGTCCTGCGGCTTAAAATCTGAATCACGCGGGCAATCTCTGCCTCTCTGCCAATCACAGGGTCTATCTCACCATAGGCTGCCATAGCAGTTAAATCCCTGGAATACTGATCTAAGGTTGGCGTTACTTCTACTGCTTTCCTTTTTCCGGATTTGCTTGCCGCAATCTCCTCTTTATAGCGGTTTGCGTCTTCTCCCATGGCTACCAGAGTCTCGATATAAATCTTCTGGATATTCACACCCAGTGTATTCAACAGACGTACACCGGCACAGTCTGCCTCTTTCAATAATGCAATTAAAAGGTGTTCTGTTCCGATATTCTCATTGTCAAAACGCTCTGCCTCCTGGTCAGCGGTCTCAATGATATGCTGAATCCTTGGAGAATAACCTTTCCGGTCTAATACTGCCACATCCGAAGATGGAGCGATTAAATCTTCTATCAGTTCTACCAGACGGGTTTCTTCTACTCCCGCATCCATCAGAACACAGGCAGCTACTCCACTGCCTTCTTTTAGCAATCCCAGTAAAAGGTGCTCTGTTCCAATATAATTATGATGCATGCTTCTGGCTGCCTTTGTCGTCAGTTCTACTACTTTTTGCGCTTGTTTTGTATATGGTTTATGCATAAAATCCTCCTGTCACTACGCGCCAATTCTCTTATAAATCATTTAAATCCATTACTTCAATATCATCATCTGATGATTCTTTCTCAATAAAGTCATCATGGCTTGCAAAGATTCCATTATCTTCATCATCGTCATCAAAAATATCTTTACTCCGCCGTCTCTTCTCTTTTTTCTCTCTCTTTTCCTTTTCACGTTTCTTTCTGCCGGACATAAATTCCGGTTCTTCTTCAAATTCTTCCATAAAGTCAGTTTCACCTAACCGTTCTGTCACTTCTTCCGGTAACTGAGCAGCGGAATCCGCTTCTTCTTTTTCTTCTGACTCTGCTTTCTCCGGTAAATCCTTCACTGCACTGGTCTCTTTTTCTTCGACCGGCTCTTCTTCGACTTTACCGGTATCTTCTACGAATTTCTGTTTCTTCTTTGTCTTTCTGCGTTTTTCTTCTTCAAAGATATCTACTGCTTCTTCGATTTCATCATCGTCCTCTTCTTCATAACCTCTTCTTCCACGAAGCAACAGATTAATAATGATAAAAATAAGAATTACGATTACTACAATTAATCCGGCAATTATTTTTAAATCCCGGTCTTTTCTAGCGGTATATTTGTCATTTAGGTCATTTAATGCATTCTGAAGATAGGTGGTATCGGTATCCTCCTCCGTGCTGTCACTGTACTGGTATTCGCTGAAGGTTCCATCACTGGTATTGTAATTATACCAGCCTTCCTGTCCATCATTTGTCATTCCATATACGGTATAAATATTTTCTGCATCTGTTGCGTATGCATCTTCAAATGTGCTGTCCCCAACCTGAATAGGCGTGGTTGCTTCGCCCGGTAAAAAGGAAGTCACTGCCGAAGGTGTCATTAAAATCAGATAATTATCCCCATTATCGATACGAATATATGGGCACACACTGCCATCGGTGCCATTTACCACATAAAAGCCTGCATTTCCTGCTGCATCTGTCATATATAAAAGAGATAAATTACCATTGTTAAAAGCAGCACCACGGTATTCAGCTCCCTGATAAGTTACCTGCGCTTCTGTAAAATCTGCCGGAATCTGTTCTGCTGCGAAATCTTCTGACACGGTATAGGCAGATACAGTATCGTCCGGTGTGGCTGTATCTGTGCCATTATCTGCTCCGGTATTATTGTCCGCCGGAGTATTGCCTGTGTCTGTGCTTGTTGTAGTATCTGTATTTGTTGTAGCACCTGTTGCAGACTTGGTTATGGTCAGATGATAAGTTGCAAGATTTCCATTCTCTGCCTGCACTACTACGTCAATCTTTGTATCTCCATCTGTTTTTAAGGTAGTGGTTCCCACCCCGGACTGAATCGTTGCTGCCGGATTTACCGTTTTTGCACTTACCGTCACGCTGCTTACATCCTGTCCTACCTGTACCGTATAGTACATACGGCTTCCTTCAAATGCAGGTGATAATGAACCCTCGGCTACTGTCAGTGTCTCCAGCGAATTATCCGCAGGACCTGCATATACCTGCATCGGCATTCCTGACATGGCAAAAATGCAAATCAATGTCATGAAAAGTATCTCTATCTTACGAATTGTTTTCTTCATTTTCCGTCTCCTTCAATTCCCTTTTTCTCCAAAACAACAGAAAATCTTCTTTTGATTTTCCTGTACAATATAATCAGTTTCATTATAGAAAACTATCGGGAATGCGTCAACCTCAATTCGAAAAACCATGTCGTACTTATCCCACGGATATGTCTAACGGTTTGCCCTGATTAACCATCCCCACACAACTCCGGCAAGAGAAAGACCTGCTGTAATTGCTGCTCTGTGGTTCCAGTCTGTAATATCCTGTCCCAGCAAAGCTGCCAGCAGTAATAATGTTCCGCCGCTTACCATAAGGGCTGCAAGAGCTGCAAGCACTATCATTTCCATTCTTGACGGATGTTTCTTTCCTCTTCTTACATGTACTGTATTATCACGCATAATTGTGACCTCCCTGTGTCTTTTTTCTTATCTTTTCCTTCGCTTTTCTGCCACTTTTCTGGTATTTTTCAGTGGCTTTGCTCTCTGATAAGATCATGTTACAACAGGATGTGTCCCATATTTCGTACCTATATTATGTAAACTTATTTCCCAATTTTTTCTAAATACTTTGTTCCGAATCCAACCTTTTACAATAAATATAACGCTTGATAAACACCATAACCTGTCCGTCAGCTTCTTTGGATGCATAACAATGCAAAAGAGTTCTGCCGGCACAACACCCACAAAACTCTTTTCTCATATCCGTTATATTACTTTATTATTCGCTCTTTGTCTAATTTGCCGTACTGCCTCATAGAGCAATACGCTTACAGCTACCAGCAGACATCCCCACTGGTTCGCACTGAAAATCTTTCTGTCTTCATAATACCTCAGATAATCCAGTACGAATTTTAATATCGCATACAGCAACAGACTCTTTGGAATTATACCATTCCTTCTTCGTTCTGCCATCTTGTGAAGCAACAAAAACGCCAGCAGAAATAAGATCGTCTCTGCCAGCTGGACCGGAAAAAGGTATTCCCCCGCTGCTCCATTATCAAGATAGCGGATACTGCCAGGTCCCTGATATCTCATGCCAACACAACAGCCTGCAAAAAAGCAGCCTAGCTTTGAAACCGCATACATCAGTCCCAATGCCAGCACATATGCAGTCCATAGCTCTATCTTATGTTCCTTACTGATTTTTGTAAAAATCCACACACCGAGCAGGATGCCCGCCATACCGCCAAGACTGGAAAAACCAAATGTTTCTACTTTACCCTGTTCTGCCAGCTGCACAATAAAGGTATAAAATGCTCCAAAATATAATGCCAGGACTGTATTCAAAAGCTCTGAATAAAAGATATGACTGCCCCTTACTCCTGCTTTTTTCAAATACCATGTGACATAAAGATATGCCAGTACAAAGCTTAAGAGAAAACAGATAAAATACGGCGAAATTCTCCAGTGCAAAATCGTAATATCTATCATTTATTTTCCTGCCTCATCAGCCCGGACAGTTTCGGACACAGCTTATGAATGCCAGCCCACAGGCAATAATTGTTACTGCTATAAATACTACTACAAGAATGGCAAGTGCAATATAAAGCCACATCAGCACTTTACCAAATACACTCTGCGGATATTTTACACGGACCAAAATCATAAGTACCAGTGCTGCAATTCCACAGCCAGCCATAAGAAAAGTCAGAATTGAACCTAATACATAGCTGCTTGCGATATTATAATAAATTTCTTCTTTTCCTGCATCAAACAACAGTCCCAGAATAATATTCTTAATAAAAATTACTGCCATCGGTGCAAACATCAAAATCATGGAAATAATACATAATTTGTCTGCCTGCTTCTTATCTTCCGGAGAGAGCTCCGGTCGTGGCATTTTTCCCTGTCGTGGCGGCATATTCGTTGGCATCGGCGGTCTCTGCTGCATCTGCATGTTTGGTGGCATCGGTCTGCCCTGTTGCATCTGCATATTCGGCGGCATTGGTCCACCTTGCTGCGGCGGCATATTCGGTGGCATCGGCGGTCTCTGCTGTGACGGCATGTTTGGTGGCATCTGGTTCCACTGATTATTCATAATTTATCCCTTTACCCTTTCTCAATACATATTACATTTCCTGCAACTTTTATTAGAGTGCTTTCTTCTCTTTAATCGGCTGTTTTTCATCACAACTATAGGTCAGTTTCTCTCCATAGGTCTGCTCGTAAACAGCTTTCCACGCTTCATAATTCTTATCCCGCATCTCACAGGAATTCTGTGCACGCTTTTTATTCGGATCCGGATAAATCGGTTCACAGAAATGCACCGTATATTCCTGCACATAGAATCCGTCATCATCTAAAACATCACTGTCTTCCATGGTAATAAATACGGGAAGTACCGGCTTATTATTTCTGGCAGCGAAGGTAAATGCGCCCTTCTGCAACGGTCTTGGTTTCCGGTAATTCCACCACATTCCCTGCTCCGGATAGACAAGTACAAACTGATTTTTCTCTAATACCCTGTCTACGGCAGCAATAAATTTCTCCATGGTCTTAAAATTAGAGCTTAACGGCAGTGTGTTGCAATGGCGCATTAACACTCCGTAAAATCCCGGAAATCCGGTATAATTGCCTTCCCGGATTACACGGTACATTTTTTTCTTTTTCAATTTACCCTGCTCGAAGGCAAGCTGGATGGCAAAGCTGTCAAATGCATTGAAATGGTTACAGGTAATGACTGCTCCGTCTGCTACTTTTTCAAGATTTTCAATGCCTTTGTATTCTTTGATTATCAACTGCTTTTTCTTTATCAGCATATTGACAAACCATCTTGCTACTTTAAATGCATATTTGGTCTGTGTCTTGCTCTTTAAACTTCTTGGAAGATAATTAATATCTTCCGGCATCAGAACCGGTGCCGGTGGATTTTCTTCTGCATCTTCTGAAAATCTTCCTTCCCGCTCCAGTTCCTCTATGTGAGCAAGCAGCGCAAGCTTACTTTCTGATTTTCCGGCTTTTTCCATCTTGCGAAGATAATTATCTTCTCTGTTAATCTCAGATACCGCAAGCTGGATTAATTTCTCACCAGACACACTGTCATTGCGGCGCTGCTCATCGGTATAATTGGCAAGTCCTTCTTTTATGGCATCATAATCCGCTGTCATCTTCGCATATTTCCAGAAATACTCTGCCAGACGGCAGTCTTCATAATGCCATGGTTTGGCTGCCATATTAAAATGGAATAATCCCACCTCTTCTTCCGGGCAGGCAAGTTCTCCAAATACCTGTGCATTCCACTTCGGTTCCATATAAAGCACCTGATTCTTGCAAATCAGATTCAGGTAATCCTGATCCTGCGCTACCACAAAAAGATAGATGTGAAGCATCTCTAAGAATTCATCTAAAAGATGATTTTCACGGAACTGACTGCAGTTCATCAGCATTACTCCGGCGTTGAAATATCTGGCACGCTTTACGCCTAATACCTTTTCTACATAATCACCTAAGATATCTGTCTGTGCTACCACACGGTCCGGACAGACTCCGGCATATAATTTACCAAGCTTATGGTCATATAATTCTGCAATATTTCCCACTACGATGGTATCGCTGTCAATATAAAGTGCCTTGCGGTACTGTGGAAACATATCCGGAATAAAAAGCCGGAAATATGTTGTGTTGGAATAATAGTCACGAATCGGAAGCTTATCTGCAATGCTCCTCATCTTGTCTGTAACATCCACAAAATCAATTGCAAATTCTTCATCTGCCATGGCAAGCACTTTTGCCTGGGTTGCTTCCGTAATTCCCATATGTAAAATGTAAATATGATATTTCCGGCTGCGGTCTGCATTTTCCATGATGGACTTCATGGAAACCATCATATATTTTACAAATCCTTCATCGCAGGCAAAGAAAATCGGTATCTCCGCTTTCTTCCCATACTGTGATAAACTCTTCATTTCCATAAATTAACTCCTTACCTCTTAGTGTCCTGTTCAAATTTCTTTTTCAGATAAATATATTCGAACAGAATATCATCAAACGCTTCATACTTAAAAATTCTGTGAATTGCACTGACATTCCACTGCTTAATATTTGCCGTATGCGGATATGGCAGGTAAAAAAGCCGTTTGGAAAAATGTCTGATTATTGTACTCTTATGTAAGAACTTCTGGTCATTATATTTCTGCGGCAGCATTTTCTTTGCCGTGGTACTTCTGTATACTGCATCCTGATCCGCAAACAGTAATTTTTTTGTCTTAATGAGATGTCTTGCTTTTTCAAAAAGACCTGTTTTCTTAATCTCTGCCATATTAAAAAGCAATACTCCCGCATTGATATAGTTTGGATTGATTAAATATTTTCCATAGTGGTCTCTTGCTGCAGCATACTCATACCCTTTTACATCAATGTCATATAAAAGCTCCGGCTCCCGGTTAAATAAAATATCTGCATCCAGATAAAGAATCTTATCCGGGATTTCCGGAATCTTATCTGCAAACAGACGAAGCAGGGTATATGGTGAACAATACGCACCTTCGTTCGGACAGCCTGCAAATTCTTCTTTATAAATATCTGTCACATCAATCTTGATTACAATATTTTCTTTGTTATAGGACTTTGCTACCTCATTTAAAAATGCAATCTGCTCATCACTCACCGGCAGAAAATCCTCTCTTAAATGTGATACATCCATTGTAAAAATGTAGATGCGGTATGGCTCTGTCGATTTCGTCCGCATAAAAATGGACAGCATCCCGGTCAGTATTCCATCAAATACTTTGACATTCCCCGAAAATAGAATATTTCTCATACATCACCCTTTTTGATATAAGTAGCAAGTACAAGGGTGTTCCTGCTGCTTCTTTCTTTCATCTGTTCATAAACCCTGTTTCTAAGGTCTGCTTTCTGCTCTTTTCCACGCAATTTCGCATCCGGATAAAACGGACCATCCACATAGGTTACTATCTGCGGCTTTTTACTATGCTTCCGTTTCTGATATGTATTGGTAAAACAGATTACCGGGCATTGATACTGCACCGGATAACGGAAGGAAGAATCCTTAAAAGGACGTATCTTCGTATAATAAGGCCAGATATGTGCCTCCGGATATATCATCACGCATTTTTTCGCAGTGATTTTCTTTCCGATTTCTTCCAAGAAATGTTTCATGGCTTCCTTATCATCCGGCAACGGCAACGCCCCAAGATATGGCGTTACTTTTCCGAAAAAGGGCATAGAAACATTATTCGGATGCACAATCACATATACGTCCGTCGGATGTGCCAGCATTGTGGGAATCAGGGCATCTGCTCCTGCATTGGTATGATTTCCGTAGAGGAAAAATCCCTGTCCCTTTAACGCTTTTATTTTTTCCCGTCCCACTATCTTATGACGGTATTTTATCTTTAAAAAGCACCATGCCACCGGTTTTGCAATGAGATTATAACAGATAAAATGTAATAATTTCCTTCCCAAGCTGTCCTGGCTGTACTGATATGTTCCATCAATTTTCTTCGCAGTTATCTTTGCTTCCGAAAATTCATCCTCTAATTCATTTTCATAGTAGTATACTCGCATATCCCACAGTTTACTATTTCTTGCTATTTTTTGCAACTTTTCTGAACAAAGAATGTGCCTTGGCACATTCTCGCGCCTGCGGCGGTCGCTTACGACATCTACCTTATACGCCGCAGTGCGCATCCTCGCAGAGCGTTTTTACTTTACAGGAAAGCAATTTTCTGTAAAGTAAAAACGCTCCTGACAAAGTATGCCAGAAGCTGCTTTTTGCATTTTAATATTTTACATGGAAGCCCCGTTCCGTCTCATCCAGTGGAAGTTCTTTTCTGTCCATGCTGCGGATTTCGATGTAACGGTCCTGGCAGAGTCTTTGAATTATCATATCAATTTCTTCCGGCAGTCCCTGCAATTCTGCCTGTACCGAGCCGTCATATTCATTGCGCACCCAACCAGTCACACCAAAATACCCCGCCAGATGCGACATGCGATAGCGGAATCCCACACCCTGGACATATCCGTTAAACTGATAAAAAACACGAATTTTTCTATTTTCTGACATACGACCACCTCTCTTTATCATTCCAATGGTATCAATCTCTTCCATCCAGACTAACGTGCCCGTTGCCTTTTTAAGTTTCTGATTAACTGCGGCGTATGTAATGCCAGTATCCGGTTGACCTGATTGACAACATGTGAATTATTTAACACATATACGATTCCAGCACTTAATCCTAACAGGATAAAAAATGCTATCCAGCCCCAGTCACCCAGATAATCATAGATTCCGGCAAACATCAGAATATCCCGTAAAATCCGGTGCAGCATATATACCGGCATGGTATTCTGTCCGATTGCTGACAACCTTGTCTTTCCTCTCGGAATAAAAAACATGATTGCCCAGGAAATAAGAAATGCTGCAATCATCAGGGAGAGGCGGACCATCGGTCCTTTCCACACTTCTTCCAGTTCATAATAGGATATATTTTCATATACCATTCCCAGGGAATCTTTCAACCTTGCTCCATATGCCAGAATAAAGATACAGATTGCCTCCGCGCATGGAACCACCAGTCTCTGAAACTTTGGCTGCAATGCTTTTTCCAGTGTCTTCTGCTCCAGAAAATAGCCCAGATAGAAAAACGGTCCAAATACCAGAATTCGTGACAGACATAAAAAGTCTCCCACATTTTTAAAATAACCAGCTGTTAATGCCAGCACTACCGTAAGCAAAAGAACCGGCACCGCTTTACATTTACGGACAAGTGGTATCGTCAGATACCATACAATCATTGCAAATAAATACCACGGTGCACCACTTTGGGAAAGGAAATCTATCTCCGTAAATTTTTCAAATCCCGCAATGGCATATACTATCTGAATTGCCACAACAAATACCACATATGCTTTCAGCAGATACAATATTTTCTTAAAATTATACTGTCCATTTTTATAAATTTTCTTGGCAAAATAGCCGGAGATAAATACAAAAAGCGGCATATGAAATACATAGATGAGCCGTTTCACCACCACCAATGGATTGTCTCCACGGATAGGGAGCAGGAAATGTCCCAGCACAACCAAGAATATCAATACCGCTTTTAAATTATCAAAAAAATAGTCTCTTTCTTTATTCATCTTTCTACATCCTCGCATTACCGAAAATGTATTATAGAACTTTTGTGGAAGATGTCAAGATTTTTTATCATTTATGGTGAATCTGCCCGAGAATAAAGAATGTGCCTTGGCACATTCTCGCGCCTGCGGCGGTCGCTTGCGGCATCTACCTTATACGCCGCAGTGCGCATCCTCGCGGAGCGTTTTTTACTTTACAGGAAAGCAATTTCCTGTAAAGTAAAAAAGGGTACTTGAAAAGCCAAGTACCCTAGTGTATAATTTACTTAGAAAGGTAATCGGATATGCTCCGATTTGCCCTCAGTGAAAACTATTTTTGAAATAGCATCTACTTTTGGACGAGTGGGATGCTATTTCTTTTTATTATTATGATTATCTATGTAAGATAGCGCCGCAAATATTACTAGCAACAAAGTAAGAACTTCTATTGTGTTCATAGGGCATCACCCTCCTTTACCAACTAGAGGGCATCTAATAATCGGAAAACACATCCTGCTTTCTTTTTCAATTATACAATAATATTATATCATGTACAGAACATATGTTCAATAAGTTTATTTTTAATTATCTTTCCGTACAATCCCTTCTCCATCAAACTCCGGGATAAAACTCTCCTCTGCCACATCCCCTTCCTGGATAAAACCATTCTCAATGCCAAGTTCAATCGCATAATCCACCACCGCATCATATTCCGCTTCCGTTACCCGGCGGCTTAATTCCGGATACTCCCTGCACTGTGGCAGCGGCGTATACTGATTCATAATGCTGATAAAAATCCGACCGCCATAGGTCTTAAGAAGATAAGATATCACACGCTTGGAATCTTCCACACAGTCCGGCATAACAAGATGGCGCACAATGACGCCTTTTCTCATCAGAAGAGACTCCCCGGCTTCGCTGCGCTCCTGATATTCTGCTGCGTCAAATATCATATTACTCTGCTGTTCCGAAATTTTCTTTTTCTCATCTGCCAGAAATTCTACACTGCTGCCTTCTTTGCCTGCTGCCCGTTCGAAAACAAATTCCGGTTTGCCTACCTGCCGCACCATTTCTGCAATCGCTGCACTGGCACAAGTAAAATAGTCCGCTGCATGGGAATACCTGCTGCTGATTGCGCTGTCAACATATTTTAAATCAGGAAGATAAATATCCACATAGCCCTCTAACAGGCGAAGTGTTTCCACCTTTTCATAGGAACTAGTATTATAAACAACCGGAAGATAAAGTCCCTGCTGCTTTGCCTGCTTCAGTGCTTCAACCACCTGTGGCACAAAATGTCCTGCCGTTACCAGATTAATATTATTTGCACCCTTCTCCTGCAATTCCAGGAAAATTTCTGCCAGCCGCTCTATGCTTATTTCAATTCCGGCTTTTCCTGTGGCAATATTATGGTTCTGGCAGAATACACAGCCTAAATTGCAGCCGCTGAAAAATACCGTTCCGGAACCGTTCTGCCCGGAAATACACGGTTCTTCCCACATATGAAGTGCTGCTCTTGCAGCCTTTATAACTGCTGTCTGACCGCAGACGCCCATTTCACCTTTTTTACGATTTACGCCACATTCTCTTGGGCAGAGCATACAATTTTCCATCTCTTTTGCCTTTCCTTTATTTTTTCTTGCGGTTCTTCCCACTCCCGCCGGATTAGTCTTGCCTTTTCCGATTCTATCATATATAGTTATTCTTGTAGGATATTTTCTTATAATAACTATAACTTTTTTATATATCCTAACACAAATCTTTGAAATCACAAAGGAGTCTGACTATGAATACATCGATTCAAAACTGCATGGTTGCCCAGTCCGGCGGACCAACCGTTGCAATAAATGCAAGCCTTGCCGGTGTCATTAAAGGTGCTGCCGGCTGCTATGGCACTGTTTACGGTTCCGTAAATGGAATCTTAGGTATTTTAAATGAACATTATCTTAACCTTTCCGAAATTATGGAAGCGGACGAAAATGCATTAGAGCGTCTGATTCACACACCGGCAATGTACCTTGGTTCCTGCCGTTTTAAGCTGCCGGATTTTATGGATGATGATTCTTCTTATAACTATATTTTCAAGCAGTTTGAAAAGCTGAATATCGGTGCATTCTTCTATATCGGCGGAAATGATTCCATGGATACCGTATTAAAGCTTTCCGAATATGCCGAGCGAATCGGAAGCAATGTCCGCATTATTGGTATTCCAAAAACCATCGATAATGACCTGATGGTAACAGACCACACTCCGGGATTTGGCTCCGCCGCCAAATATATTGCATCTTCTTTACTTGAAATTGCACATGATACATTTATCTATGCCGTAAAGAGTGTAACAATCGTAGAAATTATGGGACGTGATGCCGGCTGGCTGACCGCCGCTTCCGCCCTTGCCAGAAATGAATACAGCGATGCACCGCATCTTATTTATCTTCCGGAATGCAATTTTGACAAGGAGGAGTTCTTAACAGATGTGCGTGCACTCTTAGAGGAACACAACAATATTATCATTGCGGTATCTGAAGGAATTCATGATGCAGAAGGCAATTATATCTGTGCCGGAGAAAGCATGGAAGATACCTTCGGTCACAGCCAGTTAAGCGGTGCCGGTAAAGCGTTGGAATATCTGATTAAAGACAATATCAACGTAAAAGTCCGTTCTGTAGAAGTAAATGTATTACAACGTTGCGCTGCCCACCTTTCTTCTGCCACCGATTTAAATGAAGCAGTTGCTTCCGGTGAACATGCTGTTGCTTTTGCAAAACAGGGCATTACCGCTTCCATGGTAACCATGAACCGTACTTCCAATGCACCATATACCATCGAATACGGTTATGCAGAAATCAAAAATATTGCGAACGAAGCAAAATCCGTTCCAAGAGCATGGATTAACGAGCGTGGAAATGACGTTACCGAAGAAATGGTAGCCTATCTTCTCCCACTGATTCAGGGCGAGACTTCCATTTCCTACGAAAATGGACTGCCAAATTATATGAACGTGTCACACCTGACTAACAAACGTTAGTTACCTGCATTATCGCGGTGCTCGCCAAATCTGTATGCAATCATGCGATTTTTCTTGCTACTTGCGTAAATAAAATCCGCTGTCCCGGTTGAGACATTTTAATCTGTCTTTTCCGATACAGCGGATTTTTTATTCCGAAATCATCTCTATGAATTTGCCGACTTCAGCCCATGCCCGCTTGGATTCCGGCATCATAAGCATTGCCATCTGGAACACATGAAACATTCCTTCGTAAATGCTTAAGCGGACTTTTACGCCCTGCTTCTTTGCCTTCTCTGCTACGGATGTGGAATCACTTAAAAGCATCTCATAAGAACCAACCTGAATCAGCATTGGTGGAAATCCTATGAAGTCACCAAACAACGGTGAAATATAAGGATTCGTTTCGTCTGCGTCTCCCACATAATCCTTATTATAAATGAGACTGTCCCTTGTATTTCCAAATAACGGGTCCCGCTCATAATTGGTATCATAGGATTCACCACTGGCAGTCAGATCTGTCCAGGGAGACATGGCAATCAGTCCGCAGGGAAGTGCTTTCCCATGATCCTTTAAGTACATGCAAAGTGCCAATGCCAGTCCACCTCCGGCAGAATCACCTGCCACAATAATCTGCTCCGGTTTAAATCCACAATGCAGCAGCCATTCATATGCTTCCACTGTATCTTCCAAAGCTGCCGGAAAGGGATGCTCCGGTGCCACACGGTAATCAATGGTCAACACGCTGATTCCTTTTCCCACCTCACTGTAAAGTCCGGCAAAGGTACGGTAGGCATTTCGCATTTTTCCAATATAACCGCCACCATGCAGCTGCAGAACCACTTTATCTTCCCTTGGATTCTGCATGGAAGTTAAAAGTTCCATTTCAAATTGTGGCATCTTAATTTTCTGCATCAGAAAACAGTCCGGGCATTTCCACGCCGGTTCCACCATTTTCTTACGAAGCTCTCCAGTCTTTAATTTTCTTCCTATCAAGTTATCACTTGCAAAACGGGCAATTAGGTCACGGATGACTCTGCCCTGTACACTCGTCTTACTTTCTTCCATAATCACCTTACATGAAATCTTCTCTTTAACTCTAGTCTGGCTCTGCGGTCACCGATAATCAGCGTTCCGAGGAATAAAAATACAGAAATTCCAAATGCCAGTTCACTTAACCCCGGATGGGTCACAATGTGAAGTGCAATCAAAAGCAACGGTATCAGGCTGCATACAATTCCAAATAACTGGAACATCAGATAACTCTGCCAGTTTCTGGAATTGATAATCATGAGCAGAACAATACCTGCATCTAACAGCATAATGCCTGCCGGAAGCACATAATTAACCGACCAGCCATGAAATCCCACTATCCAGTCAATCAGAATCACATATAAAATTCCGGATAATGTAGTTGCTATGATTTTCGTCCGGTATCCACTATTGCTTAAAATATCCAGCCGGAAAATCAGGAACAGATACCAAAGACCTGCGATTGCAATCAGGCTCCAGAGTTTTCCCTGATACCAGATATAATTAAGATAGCCTGCTGTCACACTGCCTAATAGCACCAGAAAGAATATAATATTTGTCACAAATTTTAATCTTCTGGTTGGAATCCATGCATCCGGATAGGTATTGTGTCCTTCTTCTCCCTCTTCTAATACACTGTGGCACAGCGGACAGATCTGGCTGTCATCTAAGATTTCCACATTACAGTTCTTACATTTACTCATAATACACACCATTACTTTCTATTTCCACATTCAGACCATCCTCTGACAGTTTCCGAAAAAATCCACGCTGCAGGGATGTATCTTTTAAAACAGAACTAAAGGTAAATGCCAGCGTATCCTGATAGGAACAAATCGTTCCCTTGATATTCTGTCCCTTTGACATGGCAAGGAATGCATAAAACATCTTGATATATGGCTGGTAATCCTCTTCCACTTTCACATTTCCAATGTTGGTTACAGTGGATGTATTTGCCAGTGCTGCCGATGTATACACATAACGCATGGCAATATTTTTCAAAAACAGCGGTACTGCTCTTGCAATCAATAATTTCTCATTGGACACATTGTAAGAAAACAGTTCCTCTAAATGCTCTTTATTAATCTGTTGATGAAGACTCTCTGTAGTAAGCTTCAATACTTCTTCAAACGTATAGGAATCCTCCACCGGTTCAAACTCTGCAGATACTACTGTAAAAAAGTTCTTGGTGGTAATGGAATTAAAATATGGTCTTAAATTCACCGGAACCGCCACACGAATCGGGCGTGTGTCCGGCATGCCATGCAGATATTCCCGATATACGCTGTAAGCAAATGCCGCAACCAGATACTCATTGATGCTGACACCATATTTATGGCATACCTCTTTCAATGCCGGAATCTTTACAAATCCATGAATTACTCCAAATTCATCGGTTCGTAATTTTTCCCCTTTGATAAGATATGCTTTCTTTGTCTTATATCCCTTGGCATAGCTGTGCTTGTAATTTTTAAGGAAGCTGTCCTCACGGTTCATGGATGTGTCGCTGCTTAACTTATCTCCCAGCTTCTCCTTCAATTCCGGATGCACCAGTCTTAAATACTGATAGGTCAGCTCCTTTAAGAAATTGATTCCGCCCATGCCATCTGTCAGTACATGAAAGACCTCAAGGTTAATCCGGCATTTATAATAAGTTACCCGGAAAAGATAGCTGTGATTCTTATTCTGTCTGATAAAACGGCATGGAAAATGTCTTTCTTCCTGTACTCTTGGAGCACTCTTGCCATTCTCTTCAAAATAATACCAGAAAATTCCCTGACGCAGTCTCAAGTTAAAGCCCGGAAATTTCGGAAGTACGATATCCAGTGCCTGCCGCAGATACTCCGGCTGTACCTCTTCATTTAAAGTAACTGCAATCCGGTACACATTGCTCATTGCTTCTCCTGCAATTACCGGAAAAAGATGTGCCGTATTATCCAGCCGGTCCCATTTGATATCGGTATGACGGCGCTTATTATCTTCTGCTTTCCGCTGCTGCTTCTCCTGCTTTTCCAATTCCTTTGAAGCGGCTTTTTCGTGCCGGCTCTGCTCTTTGACAGCCTGCTTTTCCTGTTTACTTTCTGCTTTGGCAGCGGCTTTCTCCTGTTTGCTTTCTGCTTTAGCGAAAGCTTTCTCCTGCTTTATCTTCTCTTTATGTTGTTGTCTCTGCTTTTTTTCTTCTTTACTCATAACGAATATTATAAAATAATACGCATAAAAATACAACCGGCGTTTCTAAGCTGTCGGCATTTTTCGTCTCGGCAGGCAGACCTTAAATGTTGTCCGGCCATTTTCACTCATTACACGGATGGTTCCTCCATGCAGATCCACCAGTTCCTTTGCGATGGCAAGTCCCAGACCCGCTCCTCCGCTGTTGGTCTGTCTCGCTTCATCCCGCCGATAGAATTTATCAAAAATACGCTGCTGTTCTTCCGGTGATATGGTCTGCCCCTGATTACTGAACAGGATAACCGTTCCCGGTGACTCCTCCCATGCGGAAATGACAATGGTACTGTCCGGGTTGCTGTAGGCAATGGCATTTTTCAATATGTTATTAAAAATACGTGCCAGCTTATCTGCATCCCCATATACTTTGCAATTTTCGTCTGCCTGTATTTCCACTTTCTTATGTTCCGGTGCAAGAAGCGGGTACACTTCATCCGACAGCTGCATCAGCATGTAATAAAGGTCTATTTCTGTCGTTGCCAGTTCAATATCCTGCCGGTTAAAACGGGTGATGTCAAAAAATTCATTCACCAGAACTTCCAGTCTCAGTGCTTTGTCCAGGGTGACATGGATAAATTTATCCTGCTGCTCTTTTGAAATATCCGGCATCTCCTCTAATAATTTCAGATACCCAATCACAGAGGTAAGCGGCGTCCGGATATCGTGGGCAAGATACAATACCAACTCATCCTTCTTCTTCTCTGCCATCTGAATATCATAAAGCTGCCGGTTTAAAGTTGCATTCACGCTGTTTAACTTTTCTTCCATGGCAGCCATTTCCTTCGACATGCGGATCTGTCTGCCATCATGATGCACCAATGCATTGATTCCATTATCAATTTCCTGAAAATATTTTGTAAATGAATTTAAAAAGAAATAAAACATCAGACAGAATACCAGTGCAATTGCCCCAAAGAAAATCAGTTCAAAATGATTTCCGATATTATTCCAATAGAAAGCTCTCGCATCTTCATACGTCATGCTGGTAAAATCATAAAGAAACCTTACAATTCCATCCGCAAATCTGCCCTGCAGCACATACTGGTAGAGAAACCAGATGCCAAAGAAAGCTCCTGCCATCAGTAATACAATCCGGGAAAATATTTTTCGTCTTACCGGTGCAAAATCCAGTTTTTTCTTATTATTGTCATCTTTCAATCTTATATCCCACTCCCCATATTGTCTTAATGTATTTTGGACGTTCACCGGTATCCTTAAGTTTCTCCCGCAGATGCCGGATGTGAACGGTTATGGTATTGTTGCTTTTGCTATAATATTCGTCTTTCCAGATAATATGAAACAGCTCTTCCGCACTGAGTACCCTGCCTTTTGCTTCACACAACGCCTGCAAAATCGTAAATTCTGTCGGTGTAAGTGAAATCTCATCTCCATCCAGATAGCATTCATGTGCACATTTCTTTAACAAAATTCCACGGCATATAATAGTATCATCCGATTCCGTTCCTGCATGATTTGATGCATACGTTCCATCTGCCGCATCATATGAACCATTTGCAGATGTATTTTCTATTATATTACCGTCAAAAGACATATTCTCTGCCGGCTGGTCCGTCCTTGCTCCATAGCGCTCATAACGGCGTAACTGTGCCTTCACTCTTGCAACCAGTTCCAGCGGAAGAAACGGTTTTGTCACATAATCATCTGCTCCTATGGTAAGTCCGGTTACTTTATCCACTTCGGAATCTTTTGCAGTTAACATAATAACCGGATAATTCTCTTTTTTTCGAATCCGGCGGCACAGCTCCAGTCCACTAATCCCCGGCAGCATAATATCCAAAATTGCAAGGTCAATTTTCTCATGCTCTATTGCATCTATTGCTGTATCTCCATCGTAACACTTGATTACGTCAAACTTCTCACTTACCAGATATATCTCTACTAAGTCTGCAATCTCCTTCTCATCATCCACCACAAGAATACGGTTTTTCATAAAAATCCCTCCTGCCTGTCTGCTATTCCAAACACATTATAGCATACAGGCAAAGGAGGGATTCCTTATTATTTATTAAGATTTACTGAACTTTGCCAACATGGCGGTGAGGATGAATCCGCCATAAACCCGGTGCAAAAATCACTAACATCGGGTATAATTCCAATCGACCAACCAGCATGTCAAACATCAATACCAGCTTGGATAAAACACTGAACCCACCAAAGTTACCGGTCGGTCCTACCCTGTTAAGTCCCGGTCCGACATTATTAAAGGTTGCCATAACTGCTGTAAAGTTCGTTGTCATATCAAAATTATCAAGACTGATTAACAACACTGATACGATAAGAATAACAACATAGCCTGCCAGATAGCATAACACAGTCTTTACCACATTATCCGGTATTCGTCTTCCGTCCATATGTACCTTCTGCACACTTCTCGGATGGGTCACAGACATAATTTCATTACGGACAGATTTTACCATAATAATGAGACGGGAAACCTTAAATCCACCGCCGGTACTTCCGGCACAGGCTCCGACAAACATTAAAAGCACCAGAATCATTCTTGAAAATTCCGGCCAGAGATTAAAATCTGCCGTGGCAAATCCTGTAGTACTGATAACAGATGCCACCTGAAAGATTGCCTGCTGGAATGCTTTTCCAAAAGAAGCAAAGCTGGCTCTGATATTAAATGCAATAAGCAGTGCCGAACCGAATACTATCAAAAGATAGTAACGCATTTCCTCACACATCAGTGCTTCCTTCGGCCGCTTAATCAAAAACATATAATATACAGTAAAATTAATGGAACAGATAATCATAAATACCGTAATGATAATCTGCACCGCTGTACTATAAGATGCTATACTACTGTTCAATAGTCCAAATCCACCGGTTCCCACGGTACCAAAGGTCAATGTCATGGAATCAAAGAGTGGCATTCCTGCTATTAACAGCGCAATAATCTCAATCACCGTAAAGATTACATAGATTCCATAGAGAATCATTGCAGTAGTCTTTACCTTTGGAACCAGTTTTCCAACAGATGGTCCCGGGCTTTCTGCACGCATCAGATGCATGCTGGAACTGTCGGAAAGGGGCATGACTGCCATAATAAATACCAGCACACCCATACCACCAATCCAGTGGGTAAAGCAACGCCAGAAAGCTGTTCCACGGGAAAGTGCCGCTACATCACTTAAGATACTTGAGCCTGTTGTCGTAAAGCCGGAAATTGTCTCAAATAACGCATCAATATAAGATGGAAATTCTCCGGTTAAATACATTGGCAATGCACCAATCAGACTGAGGATTATCCAGCTTAATGCAACTGCTGCAAATCCTTCTTTTGAATAAAATACACTGCTCTTCGGTTTTCTTCTTCTGCCCCAAAACCCAATCAGCATACAGGCAAGTCCGGTAATCAGATATAAAAAGCCTTCCTTTTCCTGATAAATACCTGCTGTTGCTGCCGGAAGCAGAAGAAAGATTCCCTCGAAGCATATAACACTGCTTAATATGTATCGAATCATGGAATAATTCATGACAAGCCTCCTACCTTAATGCATCCCGGATATCATGTAACCCTGTCGTCGTGGTAACAAGAATTACCGTATCTCCCACTTCAATTACACTCTGTCCTTTTGGAATGGTCACTTTTCCTTTATGGGTGATACATCCAATCAGCATCTTAGGTTTCAAGCGAAGATCCTGCAGTGGAATTCCAACCACCGGAGAACCCTCTTTAATTAAAAATTCCAGTGCTTCTACCCGGTTATCATTCAGCTTGTACAATGTCTCAATATTACTTCCCATGGAGTTTTTCATGGCACGTACATACTTGATAATACTCTCGGAAGTAATGAATTTCGGATAAATAATACTTCCTACATCTAACTGGTCAATAATATCATCATAAGAAATACGATGAACTTTAGTAATCAGTTTTGCAGAAGATAAACTCTTTGCAAACAATGCCAGCATGATATTCTCTTCATCAAAATTAGTGGTCGCTACAAAGGCTTCTGTCTCTAACAATCCCTCTTCGATTAAAAGGTCTTTATCTGTTGCATCGCCACAGATAATCATCGCCTTTGGAACCATTTCATTTAATTCTTCACAGCGTTCTTCGTCACGTTCTACAATTTTGACACGGATACCCATTTCCAAAAGCTGCTTTGCAAGATAAACAGAAGTTCTTCCGCCACCGACAATCAGTGCATCTCTCGCAGAAGAAGTAGGCACGCCCAGTTTCTTAAAGAATTCAATAGTTTTAGCCGGTGTCCCTACAATGGAAATCTCATCCCTGGCTTTCAACTCAAAATTACCATCCGGAATATATACTTCATCTCCACGCTCAACCACTGCTATCAGTACGTCACAATGCAGTCTGCTTCCCATATCTTTCAACTGCATATTACAAAGAGGGTTGTCCTCCTCAATCCGGTAGTTGACTAATTCCACCCGGCTCTTGGCAAATGAATCCACTTTGAGCGCGGAAGGGAATTTCAGCAGTCTCGCCATTTCGCGTGCTGCTGCAAGCTGTGGATTGATAATCATGGACAACCCTAATTCCTCTTTAATAAAACCTATTTCTCTACTGTATACAGGATTGCTGACTCTTGCAATCGTATGGCAGCCTCCTGCTTTTTTTGCGATCAGACAGCATAAAAGATTCAGTTCATCTGAACCTGTCACTGCAATCATAAGGTCTGCATCTGCAATCCCTGCATCTGTCTGTGCATTAAAACTTGCACCATTTCCAATAATTCCCATTACATCACAGACATTGGTCACTGCCTCTACAGCCTGCTGTCTGGTATCAATTACTGTAATATCATGTTTTTCTTTACTAAGCTGTTCTGCAAGTGTTGCACCTACATTACCACAGCCCACTATAATTATCTTCATAGCTTCTCCTATGCTTGTTCTCATACATATTTATTGGTCGTTGAAGCAAATACCTATGACGAATTATAGCAGACTTTATAAATAATGCAATCCCGGCTTTACCCAATCCTAATTCTGGGCAAATCTTGCCAGGAACTGCTTTGTTCTCTCTTCTTTCGGATGCTCGATTACTTCCTTCGGGTCACCCTGTTCAATAATATAACCGCCATCCATAAAAATGACACGGTCAGCCACATCTCTGGCAAATGCCATCTCATGGGTTACAATTACCATGGTCATATGCTCACTTGCCAGCTGACGGATTACTTTTAAGATTTCTCCGGTAAGCTCCGGATCTAATGCGGAGGTTGGCTCATCGAAGAATAAAATCTGTGGATGAAGTGCTAACGCTCTTGCAATGGCAACTCTCTGCTGCTGTCCACCAGAAAGCTGGCATGGATAGCAGTCTGCCTTATCGGATAACCCCATTTTTTCAAGAAGCTCCATTGCTTCTTTCTTTACTTCTTCTTTATTCCGCTTCTGCACATGTACCGGTGCATCCATCAGATTCTTTAACACGGAATAATGTGGAAACAGATTAAAGTTCTGAAATACCAGTCCGAAATATCCCTGAATCTTTTTTAATTCTGCGTTTCCCACATACTGGGATTTTCCATCCGCACCGGTTGACACCGCATGCTCACCGAGATAAACCAGTTCTCCTTCATCCATAGTCTCAAGAAGTGTGGCACAACGCAGCAGTGTTGATTTACCGGAACCGGAAGGACCGATAATTGCTACAACCTCACCCTGTTCCACGGAGAGTGAAATATCATGAAGTACATCTACAGCCCCAAAGCTTTTCTTTACATTCTTTATCTCTAACAGCTTCATTCTTTTCCTCTCCTTACTTATAATAACTCAGTTTCTTTTCAATTCGTTCCATGATAAATGCCACTACAAAGTTAAAGATGTAGTAGAAAAGTCCTGCTACAAACAATGGCATGATGCTGCTGACACGGGCTGCAATCTGTTTTGCAATGGTAAACATTTCTGCATAAGCCAGTACAAATGCCATGGAAGTATCTTTTACCAGTGTAATAACTTCATTGGTTACCGGCGGCACCACGCGTTTTACCATCTGCGGGAAAATGATTTTACAGAAGGTCTGTGCCTTAGAGTATCCTAATACTTTGGCTGCTTCATACTGTCCTACCGGGATTCCTTCGATTCCTGCACGATAAATCTCTGCGAAATATGCCGCATAATTAATGGAGAAACCAATGATTGTTGCATAAAAGCTATACTCTTTGGAGATTCGGATTCCAAATAGGTAATATGGTCCGAAATACACCACCAGAAGCTGAAGCATCAGCGGAGTTCCACGCATAATGGATATGTATAATTTTACAAGCCACTGCACCGGCTTAATCCGTGACTTTCTTCCAAATGCCACTAAAAGTCCTAACGGCAGTGAAAATACCAATGTTAATACAAATATAGAAAGTGATGCCAGCATACCGGAACCCAGCTGCTGTGCTACAGCAATAAATGACATATCTATTCTCCTAAGCAAACCATTTCTGGTAAATTATAATCTGTGTAGTTATTTACGATAGTAGTAAATGTTCCATCTTTTACCATCTCATCCAAGGTCTTCTGAACCTGGTCTCTTAACTCTGTATTACCTTTTTTAAATCCGATTGCATACTGCTCGCTGGATACCTGTTCATCCAACATACGGAAAGCATCTCCTCTGGATGACATCTGGTATTTTGCTACTCCGATATCCAATACTACTGCATCTACAGCACCGGACTCCAAGTTCATAAATGCAGTATTGTAATCAGCTACCTGCTGAAGTTCAGCAAAAGATGCAGTCAGCTCTTTATTTTCATCGGTTGCATCATCTCCCTGTAATGCTGCAAGTCCTGAAGAATCAGCCTGAACGTCTACTACTTTTCCTGCCAGGTCTGATAATTTATTAATATCCGAATCTTTTGCAACAACTACAACGATACTGTTGTCTACATATGGATCAGAGAATGTATAATCATCTTCTCTTCCATTCATGGTAAATCCGTTCCAGATACAGTCAATGGAACCTGACTCTAATTCCATATCTTTTGAATCCCAGTTAATTGGTTTCTTTACCAGTTCCCATCCGTTACGGTCGCATACTTCCTGTGCCAGTTCAAGGTCAAATCCGGTATAATCTCCATCCTCATCCATATAGCCATATGGTGGAAATTCTGCGTCAAATCCTACAACAAACTGGGTACGGTCTGAACCATTGTCGCTCTTTGCATTTTCAGTATTCTGGACAGATGCATTGTCCTTTTTATCTGCATCCTTACTTCCACAGCCAGCCAGTGACACGGTCATTGCAGCTGCCAGTAAAACAGTCAACATTTTCTTCTTCATAATAGAGTTCCTCCTCTTTTTGTAATATCTTTTTATTAAGTTCTTTTTCCATCACTTTAGTATACTACCATGATAAATCAGTAATGTAAATCATTTTCTATATTAATTTCAGGTTGTCAGTCGATAAATTTTAGACTAAAATTGGGCATATACCTGAATAATCCATAGGTGCTTGCGAATGGGGAGAGATTTTAAGGATAAAGAAATTTTGTGGCATTCGATGTACGTTTGATTTTTGGGGATGTGAAATGCCAACTGTTCTTAGTAGTCCATTTTTCTTTATTATAAACTGTCTTTTCACTTGCTTTGACAGAATATCGGCACTGTCCGTCAAAAGCGGATGCCACATAATGTCTGCAAGGGGCACTAGGAATTTCGGCATAATTCTGATTTCATCTGGCAACCGGCACAAATTCACATCCATGTTCAAATGTGCCTCGCTGGTACATCCCTGTACCAGCGTTGCCTGTTGCCAGACGAAATCCCAAGTGCCCCTAACAGCCCTTAAAAGGCATCCGTACTTTGACGGACAGTACCAATATTCTGTTAAACATGGAAAAGACTGTTTTTATCCGAAAAAGAAAAATGGGCTACTTAGAACTGTGGCATTTCATCATCTTAAAATCAAATGTGCAGCGAATGCCTTAAAACTTTTTTATCAGGAAATCCTCTCCCCCTTTCGCAAGCACCTATGCAATCAACGATAAAGGAGACATTACACCATGAATATACCAAATGACCCAGTCATGTTATTAAGTTACATCAATACACAGCTTCGGGACTTCTACCCTACCTTGGACGAACTCTGCTCTGCCTTAAATCTTTCGAGGAACGAGCTTTGCAATAAGCTTTCCGCCATCGACTATGAATATGATGCGGAAGCAAACCAGTTTGTATAAATGTAGTCTGTTGTGGCGGTAGGGAGGACATTTTCCCTCTCAGCAACAAAAATAACCACATTTATACCAACCGTTCCGATACACATAATGAAAGGAGTATCCCATGTCACTTTACGAAGACCTCTTGCAAAAACAGTTTCTGCCCCACGCCTACGAAGACTGGACAGATTATCGCAATACCATCAGCAATTATCTGATTGCCTCTACTGCTGCTGACAGTACTCTTGCTATCTTTGGTGCTGGCTGTTGTAACGACTGGGATTTATCGCTACTTGCCGGACACTTTTCATCGATTACTTTAATTGATAATAATCTTCCTGCCATGAAACAGGCTCTTAAACGCTATCAGTTGGAATCTTATCCTACCATTCACCTTGACGAATGCAATCTTACCGGTTTATACGACAGTGATTACGAAAAATTCTGTGATACACTCTTTGAGCAGAAAAAGCTCTTTGGTGCTTCCATCGATACGGAGCTTCCGGTCAGTACGGCACTGGCATTTCTGCATCAGACTTATGAGAAAGCCAAAAAGCATGTCATACGCTATGGCAGCCATGCTTTTGATTATTCTGTGGCTTTTGGTCTTCACAGCCAGCTTAATAATATGGCTGCATGGATCTGGGATACCATTGCAGAAAGCTTTCGCTGGCAGGATGAACGGGTAACGGAATATATTGCCTCACAGACCGATAAGATTGTAAAACGGGTTAATGATACCATTTTGCTTTCTACCGGGAAAGACGCTTTCTTTGGAAATGAACGGACTTCTTCCCTTAATGATTCTCCCGTAAGCGGTGCCATGGAATGCATTTTAGACATCAAAAAACGTTACCCCGGCTGTCAGGCAGCTCTCGTTCCGTGGAACTTTAATCCGGAACTTGGGGTAACATATGAAATGCTGTTACAACATGTAACATTATAAACTAATTCTACGACTGTACGAACTGGCTGTTATAAAGAGCTGCATAGAACCCATTCTTCCGAAGCAGTTCTTCATGATTGCCCTGTTCGATAACATGTCCGTCTTTCATAACCAGAATAATGTCTGCCTCTTCAATGGTAGACAGACGATGGGCAACGATAAAACTGGTTCTTCCCTTCATCATCCGGCCAAAAGCTTCCTGAATCTTCATCTCAGTTCGTGTGTCAATCGATGAAGTTGCTTCATCCAAAATCAGCATTGGCGGCAGGCAAAGCATAACTCTGGCAATGCAAAGAAGCTGTTTCTGTCCCTGGGAAAGATTGCCACCGTCCTCTGCAATTACCGTATCATAGCCCTTGGGCAGACGTTTGATAAAATTATGGGCATGGGAAGCTTTTGCTGCCTCCATGATTTCTTCATCGGTAGCATCCGGTTTTCCCATACAGATGTTCTCACGAATGGTTCCCTCCTTTAACCAGGTTTCCTGCAATACCATACCATAGCTGCTGCGCAGGCTGCTTCTTGTCATATCTTTAACCGGCACGCCGCTGACACGGATGATTCCGCTGTTGACATCATAGAACCGCATCAGAAGATTAATCAATGTTGTCTTACCGCATCCGGTCGGTCCGACAATTGCCACACGCTCACCCGGATTGACATGGAGATTAAAATCCTCAATCAGCTTCTGCCCCGGCTCATAAGAGAAGTAAACATGCTCTAAATCCACATCTCCCTTTACTTCCTCTAATACCACTGCATCTTCTGCATCCGGTACCTGTGCCTCTTCATCAATCAGCTCAAATACTCTTGCTGCACAAGCCAGTGCATTCTGTAACTCAGTTACGACACCGGAAATCTCATTAAAAGGCTTCGTATACTGATTTGCATAACTTAAGAAACAGGATAACTGCCCAACACTGATTCCACCATGGATAGCTGAAACTGCGCCAAACACGCCAACACCTGCATAAACTAACGCATTGATAAAACGGGTACTCGGATTGGTAATGCTGGAAAAGAATAAGGCACGAAGGGAATATTTTTCCAGTCTTCCATTAATTTCATCGAAACTTTCCAACGCCTCATCTTCATGGGAAAATGCCTGGACAATTTTCTGGTTTCCAATCATTTCATCGATTAAAGCAGTCTGCTCTCCTCTTGTTTCCGACTGCAGCTTAAACATGGAGAATGTTTTCTTTGCAATGAATCCTGCTACCACAAAAGACAACGGTGTTAAAAATACTACCACTGCCGTAATCTTTACATTGACGCTCAACATAAAGCCTAATGTTCCGACAATTGTTACCACACCGGTAAACAACTGGGTAAAACCCATTAGAAGTCCGTCTGCGAACTGGTCTACATCCGCAATTACGCGGCTGACTATTTCACCGTAGGAATGAGCGTCTAAATATTTCAGTGGAAGAATCTCTATTTTGCGGATAGCATCCTTACGGATATCCCGGACAATATTATAAGTCATCTTATTGTTGCAGACATTCATAATCCACTGGGCAGCTGCCGTAATCAGAATGACTACCACCATTTTCTTAAGGATCGGTGTAATATAAGTAAAATCCACTTTTCCTTTGTCTACGATATAATCAATGGCATCTCCGGTAAGAATCGGAATGTATAAGGTTAAAATTACACTGAGCACCGCTAATGCAATGGACAAACCTAAGAATAACCAGTACTTTTTCATATACTTAAGGATTCTTCCAAGGGTTTCCTTCTGTCTTGATTCCTTTTTCATATCAGTGTCCTCCTTCCGTCCTCTTAAACTGCGAATAATAGATTTCCTGATATACGCTGCAATCCTTTAACAATTCTTCATGGGTGCCGGTTCCTGCAACAGTTCCATCATCTAATACGATAATCTTATCGGCATACATAATGGATGCGGCACGCTGTGATACGATAAATACGGTCGGACGGTTTGGCATATTATGAATTGCCTGACGCAGTTTAGCATCGGTAGCATAATCCAGTGCAGATGAGCTGTCGTCCATGATAAGGATTTCCGGCTGTTTTACCAGTGCTCTGGCAATTGTAAGACGCTGCTTTTGTCCACCGGAGAAATTCTTTCCACCCTGTTCTACTTCCGCATCCAGCTTACCGTCTTTCTTATCTACAACTTCTGCTGCCTGTGCAACGGAAAGTGCCTGCTGCATCTCTTCTTCCGTCGCATCCTCTTTGCCCCAGGCAAGATTGCTTCGGACGGTTCCCGCAAACAGCACTGCTTTCTGCGGCACAATACCAATCTTATCTCTTAAATCCGTAATCTTATATTCCCGGACATCCATGCCATCTACCATAACCTGTCCCTCCGTGACATCATAGAAACGAGGAATCAGATTGACCACAGAGGACTTCCCGGAACCGGTTCCACCGATAATACCAATGGTATCTCCTGGCTTTGCTTTAAAATCAATGCCGGTTAAGGTATCTGCTCCGGCACCTTTATAACGCATGGAAACATTGCGGAATTCTACGGTATATCCGGTATCTTCCTTTTTGCTTCCATTTCCATCCACCATGGAAGTCTCCATCTCAAAAATACTCTGCACGCGGTTTCCACAGGCAATTGCCTTGGTTACCGTAATAATCAGGTTTGCAAGCTTTACTAATTCCACCAGAATCTGGGACATATAGTTTACCAGTGCTACTACTTCACCCTGTGAAATCTTTCCGATATTTACCTGAATTGCACCTGTCCAGATAAGAATAACCAGTGCCACGTTGATGATAATATAGGTAAGCGGATTCATCAATGCTGAAATTTTTCCTACGAAGAGCTGTACATCCGTCAGCCTCTCATTACTCTCATCAAAATCTGCAATTTCTCCCTGCTCTTTATTAAAGGCACGGATAACACGGCTTCCGGTCAGATTCTCCCTTGTTACTCCAAGGACTTTATCTAAAGATGCCTGCACCCGGCGGAACAACGGAATTGTAATTATCATAATTCCAAATACCACAACGGATAAAACAGGAATCGTTACCACAAAGATAAGCGCTGCCTTTACGTCAATGGTAAATGCCATAATCATGGCACCAAATACAATAAAAGGAGAACGCAAAAACAGACGGAGTACCATATTGACACCGGACTGTGCCTGATTGATATCACTGGTCATTCTGGTAATCATGGTATCCGTTCCTGCGGTATCCATCTCTGTATAGGACAATTTCTGAATATGGTCAAATAATGCATGACGTACCTTAGTTGCAAAACCTACTGCCGCTTTTGCTGCAAAATACTGTGCAGTAATGGAACAGGTCAGTCCCACTAATGCCAGCAAAATCAAGATTCCACACATTTTCAAGATGAATCCGCCATCTTTATTGCCAATACCGGTATCAATGATTGCTGCCATAACCAAAGGCACAAACAATTCAAAGGATGCCTCTAATAATTTAAATAATGGACTTAAAATGCTCTCTTTTTTGTAATCCTTTAAAAAACGCAATAACTTTCTCACTGTACCTGCTCCTAATTAGTGATCATCTAATATTCCCTTTTCCTATCTTTCTATGGCTGAATCTTATCTTTTTTTAATCCATCCATATAAACTTTGGTTTCAGCCACAACCACACCGCTCAATGCAGTAACTGCAATCAGGTTCGGCAGAGCCATCAGTCCGTTGAAAATATCTGCAATGGTCCATACAGCAGATACTGTCATAAACGGTCCGATAAATACCGCTAAGATGTATAACCAGCGGTATGCTTTTACAACAGCCTTCTTATGTCCGGTCAGATACTCCAGACAGCGCTCACTGTAATAATCCCATCCTAAGATTGTGGTAAATGCAAAGAATACCAGACATACCATCAGGATAAAGGATGCTACCTGATTTGGGAACGGAAGTCCGAGCTGGAATGCCTTGGTTGTAACAGCAACACCTTCCAAGCCCATGTCCCATGCACCGGTAAGTACGATTGCAAGACCTGTCATGGTACAGATAATCAGTGTATCAATTACAGTTCCAAGCATGGAAACCAGTCCCTGTTTTACCGGATAATCGGTCTGGGCTGCTGCAGCCGCGATTGGTGCACTACCAAGTCCTGCTTCATTTGAGAAAATACCACGGGCAATACCTTTCTGCATTGCTACAATAATACTTCCCATTGCACCACCGGCTACCGCCTTAAATCCAAAGGCACTCTTTATAATGGTTGCAAATGCTGCTGGAACCTCTGTAATATGCATCACAATAATAATTAATACAACAACCACATAAGTCAGTGCCATAAATGGTACAATGACCTGTGATACTGTAGAAATTCTCTTAATTCCACCGATGATAACAAGTGCCACACAGATGGTAAGAATAATACCTGCAATAATTACAGTCCAGGAATAAGTTCTTCCAAAGAGGTCAACTGTCCATGTGGTATCCGGGTCAAAGAAGCCCTTTACTGCACTGGTAATACCATTAATCTGTGTAAAAGTTCCAATTCCGAATAAACCTACGCCCACACCAAAGAAGGCAAATAATTTTCCAAGCCATTTCCACTTTGATCCCATTCCATTTTCAATATAATAGAATGGTCCGCCGATGATATGACCATCTTCTGCCACCACACGGTACTTGATTGCCAGTAGACACTCACTATATTTTGTGGCAGTTCCAACCAGTGCTGCTATCCACATCCAGAATAACGCACCCGGTCCACCTTCTACCAATGCAGTTGCTACTCCGACAATATTTCCGGTTCCTATGGTTGCTGATAATGCAGTGCAAAGTGCTGCAAAACTGGATACTTCGCCGGATTCGCCACTCTTTTCATTTTCAAACAAATATTTTACTGCTAATGGTAATTTTCTAATCTGAAGTCCCTTCAGGCGGATGGTAAGAAAAATTCCCACCAGAAGGATCAATACAATAAGTGGTACACCCCAGACAAAATTATCAATTTTACCAAGAATGCTGTTAATCTGGTCTAACATTTTTGTTCGCTCCTATTCTCTTTTGATTCCAATTTAAATTGTTAAATACACTTTAGCATAGCACAGTTATCAAGTGCAATCAATAATTCTATCTTTTTTTTCGCATAATTTGTATAAAAATACTCCTTTCGGGTTATATTACGGATGAGGTGATGACAAAATGATTTTAACCGAACAAGAGACTATGCTGTTAAATGATTTAAAACAGCAGGAAGAACTTTGCCGCGACAAATATGCCTTTTACAGCAGCGAAGCAAAAGACCCTGAATTAAAACAGTTATTTGAGGTCATTCAGAAAGAAGAAGCAGAACACTATGACACCATCAGCAGTCTGCTTTCCGGTGATACGCCTGATGTTGGTATAGCTGCCCCGAAGAACTATCAGCCAAACGCTGCTTACCATGCATCCAGTGAAAATGCCGACAAGAAGCACGATGCATTATTGTGCAGCGATTCCATTTCCAGTGAAAAGTATGTATCTTCCGCATACAACAACGATTTATTCAGCTTTGCTTCTCCAAAAGTCCGTCAGATTTTAAACCATATCCAGACGGAAGAACAGCAGCATGCAGAAATGATTTACCGTTATAAAACTGCAAATCAGATGGCTTAACCTGCAGATGCATTGCAACTGTCAAAAAGGCATCGGAACAGGAAATTTTTCTGCTCCAATGCCTTTCATGCTTTTTATACTTATTATTTATTTTCGCTGCTCACGGTTCTTACATTTCATCTCATACATTCGCTCATCTGCCCAGTTAATATACTGTTCCATGGATGCCTCGGTATCCGGCTCCTTCTGGTAATAACCAATACTCATAGACAGACGGTACGGCAGCTTCTCATCCCTCTGCCACTGCTTTAACAAGGCTGTTATCTGAGCTTTCTTTTCTTCAGCCTGTTCCCAGCATAAAGCATCAGAAACCACTAAGAATTCGTCCCCTCCATAACGGATAATCAGTTCCTTTTCACAGAACGCCTCCTGCAACGCCTCTGCTGCAAGGCAGATTGCCTGGTCACCCGCTTCATGACCAAACTCATCATTGATTTTCTTTAACCCGTCCATATCAGCAAAGATAAATAACAATCGACGTCTGCTGGTATTTGCCTGTTTTACCATATCTACCACAAAACGGTTGATTCCCATCCGGTTATAAACTCCTGTCAGGCTGTCGCGGACTGCCATATTATCAATGTTACGGGCAGCATTCCGAATTTCTGATACATTCTTTAACTTTTCCAATGCATTACTGATATTACGAATCCAGACATAATAATTTGGAATATGTTTTGTATCCAATGTACCGGTCAGTATCATATATCCCAGGCAATTATCCCTGAAATGAACCGGCATATAGAGATATTCCCCTGAACCTCTGCCATTCCACATTGCCGGGAACATCTGCTCACTGGTAAAAGAATAAAATTCCGGCATGCCGTCCTCATTATTTAATTTGGTTATGTATATCTTGTTTTCATAATCCCGGGTAATTGTGCGGTTACGTAAAATGCTGTTACCACGGCCGGTCATCTCATAATAAATACTCTTATTCAGGCACAGATATACATCCTCTGTCGTAAACTTTCCAATATTCTGACGGATACAGAAGATTAATTCTTCCAATGATTCGCACTCCATCATCTCATCTTCCATATTGTGTATCTGATAAGTATATTTTTCATTTTCTTTTTTTTCAAGGTATAACGTCTCTATCGCAGATGCCACACGCTTTTTGTCCTCTAAAACACAGCCACAGCTTTCATCCACTGCAACACGTGATGTCAAAATCAGTTCCTGTTTCTTCCCTGTCTCAATTTCCTGCAAAAGCAACTGCATAGCGGTATATCCCAGTGTCTCCTTGGGTCTGTCTACCGTAGTAATTCCCGGAATATAGCGCCGGGTATCATAAGAGCCATCAAATCCTGTTACTGCTATGTCCTGTGGCACCTGATATCCCAACTGTTTCAAACGGTTGCAGGCACCTAATGCCATCTCATCATTGGCACAGCAAAGTGCCCGTGGCATCCTTCCAGCCTCTTCCATGGCATCCACCACCTGTACGCCACTGTCAAAGGAAAAATCCCCATGCCATACCGCATAATCTTCTGCAGAATAGTTCTTTTCTTTCACAAAATCTTCAAATGCCTTCTGGCGGATATTACTCTCTTCATTTGTTGCATTTGCAGCTACAAAATGAATCGGATGATAGCCATGACTGTCAACATGTTCTACCATCTCCCGCATTGCCTTATAATTATCTATTCCAATCAGGCTTAAGCCTTCTACCTTTTCCTCAAAGCTTACTGCAGGAATGCCAGCGTGACGTATTCTTCGAATAATTTCCTCTTTTGTTGGTTTCTCCCAAATTGTATTTGTCGCAAAAATTACGCCATCAAAACGCGAAAGATTAGCCAGCGAATATATTTTATTTTCTCCAAGCACATGCTTATCCGAAATCTCACTCCCTGCCTGACAGGTAAAAATAGAGATTGCATAGTTTGCTTCCTTTGCCTTACGAATAATACCATTAATTAATCTGGTCTGATATTCACTATTCCATCCAGCTAAAAAGACTGCAATATTACCCAGTTCTTCCATTATATTCCCTCCAGCATATTTCTTTTATTTTACCACAAATATTCCGACTTTCCACCTGCTTTTTATGAAACTCTTTAAATTTATTTACCAGACATTTATCCCACATTCTCGTGCCTGCGACGGTCGCTTGCGACATCTACCTTATACGCTGCAGTGCGCATCCTCGCGGAGCATTTTTTACTTTACAGGAAAGCAATTTCCTGTAAAGCAAAAAAAGACCTGCAAAATAACAGGTCTCTTTTTCTACATCTTCTTTATATATTTTCTTTAGGTTTCTTATAACTGTGTTGTTACGAAAATATCGTAAATTGCTTTGATGGCATTTTCAAAATCAGAATTACTTACCCCGATGATAATATTTAACTCAGATGACCCCTGGTCAATCATCTTTACATTGACATTTGCATGTGCCAGTGCTGAGAAGATTCTTCCGGATGTTCCTCTGGTGGAACGCATACCGCGTCCTACAACTGCAATCAGGGCGATGTTAGACTCTAATTCTACGCTGTCCGGCTTTGCAAGGCGGTGAATTGCAGATACAACTGCCTGTTCCTTGCCTTCAAATTCCGGCTGATGTACAAATACGGTCATGGTATCAATACCAGATGGCATATGTTCAAAATTAATACCGTTTTCTTCAAATGCAGAAAGCACTTTACGTCCAAAACCAACTTCTGAATTCATCATATCTTTATCAATATTTACAGATACAAAGCCTTTCTTTCCGGCAATACCGGTAATGGTATATTTGGACTGGTGACAGGTTGTTTCCACAATCCATGTTCCCTCATCTTCCGGTGCATTGGTATTACGGATGTTGATTGGAATACCGGCTTTACGAACCGGGAATACTGCATCTTCATGTAATACGCTTGCTCCCATGTAGGAAAGCTCTCTTAACTCACGGTATGTAATTACTTTAATTGGTTCCGGATTGTCAATAATTCTTGGGTCTGCAATCAGGAAACCGGAAACATCCGTCCAGTTCTCATATGCTGTTGCATGTACTGCTTTTGCAACAATAGAACCAGTAATATCAGAGCCTCCTCTGGAGAAGGTCTTAACACTTCCGTCCGGCATGGAACCGTAAAATCCAGGAACTACAGCACGTTCAACCTTGGAAAGACGTTTGCTCAACACTTTATCTGTCTTGTCTGCATCAAAGTTACCATCTTTATCAAAGAAGATTACTTCTGCCGCATCCACAAATTCATAGCCTAAATAGTTCGACATTACAATTCCATTTAAATATTCGCCTCTGGAAGCTGCATAATCAGAACCTGCCTTGGCTGCAAAGTTCTTCGCAATTACTTCAAACTCATCTTTCAGAGAAAGCTTTAAGTTCAGTCCGTTAATAATGGAATCATAACGTTCTGCAATCTTTTTTAATTCCTTATCGAAATCCTCATCATTTTCCGCCAGAGCATAACATGCATATAACATATCTGTTACCTTGGTATCTTTGGAATTTCGTTTTCCCGGTGCACTTGGTACAACATAGCGGCGTTCCGGGTCTGATGTGATAATCCTGCCTACTTTTGCAAACTGTGTTGCACTTGCAAGTGAACTTCCACCAAATTTAACTACCTTAATCATCGTCATTTGCTCCTTTACTATCTCATAACTCAAGATTGTATCTTATTTTTCCCCATTTGAAAAGAAGTAAATGTAATTTCCATTTAAAAATTTCAATTTAATTTCTATTCAATTTATGCTTCTTCCTGTTTTTTGGTCTTTAACAGTTTGGTAAAGCAGCTTGCTGCTACCATAACACCTAATACCATCAGAAGAACTGCAACAACGAGCTGCAAACCATCTACTAAGAATACTGCAGTTCCATTCATTACATTGCTTACCAGTGCAATGAATTTCTGAACCAGTGCAGTAAAGGTTACTGCCAGCATGCTTACCATTGGTACATACAGTGTCCAGCCGGTACGTCCGGTAGTCTTTAAGAATACAGCCAGTGCAATCAGAACAAGTGCTGCAAGTAACTGGTTTGCAGAACCAAACAGCGGCCATACATTGTTGTATCCGCCCAGTGTTAATAAGTATCCAAAGAATAAGGTTACGATTGTTGCGAAATATTTATTGGTTAATACTCTGCGGACACCACCCATTTTTGCAGGGTCTGTTGTATCCTCATAGAATAATTCCTGAAAGGACATTCTTCCGATACGTGCTACAGAATCCAGTGAAGTAAGTGCTAATGCAGATACACACATGGTCATAAATACAGTTGCCACATCATTTGGTACCCCTAACATCTCAAGGAAGCCTGCAACACCGGATGAGAAGATTGCAAATGGTGTTCCATCTGGTTTTGTACCATTTACAGCTACTGCACCAACAACGACCAATACGATAATTCCAAGTAATGACTCTACTACCATTGCGCCATAACCAACCATAGGCATATCTTTTTCATTGCGGATGGTCTTAGATGATGTCTCAGAAGATACCAGACTGTGGAATCCGGAAACAGCACCGCAGGCAATGGTTACAAATAGGGTCGGGAACAGATAGGATTTACTTCCGTCTGCTCCGGTTAAAACGAATCCGTTAAATGCATTTAACTGCATTGCAGGATGTGCAACTACTACACCAACAACTGCGCCGATAATCATACCAAGAAGCATAAAGGTTGTCATATAATCTCTTGGCTGCATCAAAAGCCACATTGGAAGTACCGATGCTAAGAATAAGTAAATCATGATAATGTAGATCCACATGGTCTTATTGGTATAGATTGGAAGTTTCATACCTACTGCAAACATTACTACGATTAATGCAATTGCAACGATACCTTTTACGATTTCGTTCATCTTTGGTGCTTTCTTTAAGATAATACCAAGGATAACTGCAACACCAATAAATAGCATGGAAACGGTTGCAGCTGCACCGTTAGCATATACAGCATTACCATCACCTGCCGGATATGCATTGAAGGTTCCGGCAACCATATCTGTAAATGCTGCGATTACCAAAAGGGTAAATAACCAGCAGAATAACATGAAAAGTTTTCTTCCCATCTTACCGATGTACTTTTCAATAATCATACCCATGGATTTTCCCTCATTCTTAACTGATGCGTACAGAGCACCGAAGTCCTGTACTGCTCCGAAGAACAATCCACCAACTACTATCCATAAGAATACAGGTACCCATCCGAACACACTGGCAAGGATTGGTCCCGTTACAGGGCCTGCACCAGCGATAGATGAGAACTGATGTGAGAATACGGTAAATCTGGATGAAGGAACAAAGTCCTCTCCGTCTTCATATTTTACTGCAGGGGTTTCAGCTTTCGGGTCGATTCCCCATTTCTTAGCCAGCCAGCGTCCATAAAGTAAATAACCGGCAGCCAACAATACGATGGCTATTAATACAATAACTAAACCATTCATTTTCAAATTCCTCCTCATATGAATTATTTAATTATTGTTTTTACTCCCTTTTAAATTTAATGTCAAGGTCTAAATTTAATCAATTTTGTATTACTTTTTTAATCTATCCTTCCTTTAATCGTTGCTCTGTAATGCGTCATAGCCGGTCTCTCCGGTACGGATTTTCTGGGCGGAGCGAATCTCATAGCTGAAGATTTTGCCATCGCCGACTTCTCCGGTAAAGGCTGCCTTCTGAATGGCTTCGATGGTCTTTTGTTCCCATTCTTCGGAAGATACTACGATTTCAAATTTGATTTTCGGAAGCATCTGCACTGCCACTTCCATGCCCCGGACGATTTCCTTATATCCTCTCTGCACACCACAGCCCATAACCTGCGATACCGTAATACCGTTGACTCCGATGGCATTTAATGCTGCTTTTACATCTTCGAATTTTTCTTCCCGCACAATTGCATCTATTTTAATCATCATATCTGATTATCTCCTTTTCTATCCTACTGGTCTAATCCGTTGAAGCTTGGGTAAGCATTTTCTCCATGCTGTGTTACATCCAGTCCAAGCTGTTCTTCTTTTAAGCTCACACGAAGCGGAGTAAAGATTCTTACCACTGCTACACAAAGCAGGGTACCAACCACTGCAATTACAATGGTAATTAAAATTCCTTCCAGCTGTGCCAGAAAAAGGCGGTAATCTCCAAACACCAGACCATCCCATTTTGCAGTACTGTTAATGGATTTCTGTGCAAAAATTCCGGTAGCAATTCCACCCCAGATACCGCCGATTCCATGGCATCCAAATGCATCCAGCGCATCATCAATTTTCAGTTTTTTCTTAATAAGTGCAACTCCGAAGTAACAAATCGGGCTGACCAAAGCTCCGATAATAAATGCTGACCAGATTGGAACAAATCCTGCACCCGGTGTAATTGCCACAAGCCCTACCACAAGCCCGGTGGATGCGCCTACCAGGGTTGGCTTTCCTTCTTTTACAACATCAATAAACATCCAGGATAATAAGGCTGCTGCTGCAGAAATTGCAGATGTCATAAATGCATGGGCTGCCAGTCCATCGGCTGCCAGTGCACTTCCTGCATTAAATCCAAACCAGCCAAACCATAAAAGAGATGCTCCTAATACAACAAACGGGATATTATGAATACGATAAGTTACCTGCTCATAACCACGTCTTCTACCAAGTATGATTGCCAGAACCAATGCACTGACTCCGGAGCTGATATGTACCACATCTCCTCCGGCGAAATCAACAGAACCAATGGCTGCTAAAAGTCCACCTTCTCCCCAGACCATATGTGCCAGTGGATAATATACAACAAAGGACCATAATGTCACAAAGAGAAACAGTGCCTTAAACTTCATTCTTCCTACTAAGGAACCGGTAATCAGTGCCGGTGTAATCATGGCAAACATCATCTGGAACGCACAGAATAATAGATGTGGAATAGTCTCTGCATAAGGACCTGCTTCCCAGCCTACACCATTCAAGGCTATCCAGCGGAAATCTCCGATGATACCCCCATGGTTGCCACCAAATGCAAGGGAATAACCAAACAGTGTCCAGAGCACTACTGACAATCCCATGATTGCCACACATGCCATCATCGTGTTACATACATTCTTTCTTCGTACAAGACCTCCATAGAAAAATGCAAGTCCCGGTGTCATAAAAAACACAAGTGCTGTTGCAATCAGCATAAAGGCTGTATCTCCAGTATTCATATCTAATCCTCCTTCTTTTCACTTGAGAAACTCTTTATGCGAGTAGCGCACGGAGCAAAGCATGTGCCTTGGCACATTCTCGTGCCTGCGGCGGCCGCTTGCGATATCTGCCTTATACGCCGCAGTGTGCATCCTCGCGGAGCGTTTTTTACTTTACAGGAAAGCAATTTCCTGTAAAGTAAAAAAAAGATGCCAAAAACACGTTTTCGTGTTTTTGACATCTTCGTCTACAGCTAGGACTATAGCACTTTTCTATCCCTATTGCAAGGGCATTTTTTAATCAATTAATTATTTTTTGTTCTTTTGCCAGTTTTTTTGTGATGTTTCCGGCTGTTTTCTCACCCAAAAGGATACTTTATTTCATCCATTTATCTGCTTCTTCTTTCAGCCAGGAGTACCATGCTTCCATTCCCTCTCCGGTCTTTGCGGAGATTGGGAATATCTTAAGATTCGGATTCCGTTTCCATGCATACTCCTTTACCTTATCCATATCAAAGTCAAAATATGGCAGCACATCAATTTTATTGATAATAAGTGCATCGCATACAGTAAAGATTAATGGATATTTCAATGGCTTGTCGTGTCCTTCCGGTACGGACAAAATCATTGCATTCTTCACTGCTCCGGTATCAAACTCTGCCGGGCAGACAAGGTTTCCTACATTTTCAAGGATAGCAATATCTACATCCTCCGTGCCAAGCTCCTTCAAGCCCTGTCTGGTCATGTCTGCATCCAGATGGCACATACCGCCGGTATGAAGCTGCACAACCTTTGCCTTTGTCTTATCAGCAATCGTCCATGCATCTACATCGGAATCAATATCCGCTTCCATGACTCCTACCCGGTAGTCCTTTAACAGCTCATTGACCGTTGGCACCAGGGTAGAAGTCTTGCCACTTCCCGGTGAAGACATCAGATTTAAGAGAAATGTTTTCTCTCCCTTTAACTGTTCTCTTAAACTGGCAGCATCCTTATCATTATTTTCAAATATACTTCTTTTTACTTCAATTACTTTCATTTCCAGTTCCTCAATTATACCCTATTTTACATCTGCTCTTGCCAGTGCATCTTTATAATACTTGAAGTCTGTAAATACTTCGTTGGTATACGGATTCTTCTTATTCTTTACAGATTTGTAAATGATGTATCCTAAAGCAATGGCATTTACAATCAGTGCCAGTGCGCTGACGATTGTCATTGCGGTCGGATCTGCATTGTTCGAAGTTCCTGCTACAATGCCATTTACCGTTCCGTCTGCATACTGTCTGGAAATGGTTGCCCATGGATAATAGGTTGTTCCATCGGCAGCAGTCTCCTGAAACAGTGGAAAAATCTGTGCAAACATACACCAGATTGCCAGTGTATTTGCACGGTTCATAATCCAGCCACCCTTGTTCCAGATTAATGCTGCAATAGTAGGTGCCAAAAGCAGTGCTACACCACAGAACCAGGAGTGGGTTGGCAGACAATTGTAGGTATAAGCAAAGTTCCAGATATCATATACTACAATGTAAACCCAGATCATATCCGGCCAGATCATATCTTTCTTGTCTTTGGAGGAATATACTTTCCACCAGCCTGTCATGCAAAGGATATTTAAGATTCCTGCGATTCCGTTCATTACGTTGTGCCAGCCACCATAGAGCCATACATCTTCGGAAGATAACCACCAGGAATACCAGCCGTTGATTGCAGATTCGAAATCGCTGGCTACTGCAATCAAAATATTAATTGCTACAATTACAAACGGGAATGCGCGGAACCACTGTTTCTTTCCAATGCCCCATTCATACTTAATCATCATAAAGCCGATACATCCGGCAAGTGCTGCATACAGTTTTGCATAATGGAACCATCCATTCATATAAAGATGTGTCTGGTTATTTACTGCCCATTCTACGCCCTGTCCTGCGCATACTGCAATTACAACAAAGTAAACGGTAAGTGCCAGCGGAATAATTCCAAACATCATAAGTCCACCAAACTTGGTTCTTCTTGCAAACTCATTTAATAAAATAAGTCCGGCTAAGACTGCCAGCATGGCAATCCACTGATAAATTCCATTTCCTCCATAAACATGAAACAACATTTTAACCCCTTCTTTCTTTGATAAATATTTTATCCGAAAGCCTGCCTCAGCAGGCCTCCATTTCTTTGATACTGCATTCATTTCCCGTCAGCAGATAGGTGTCATCACTCTTACAGTACGGACATTGTCTGCCGAATTTTACAGTCGGATAAGTTTTTTTGCAATGTTCACACATGGTTACCGCCGGAAGCGTCTCGATACGCAATTCCGATTCCGATAACAGGTCCGATTTCTTCCGGTAATAGTCCCAGCAGTCTAAAAGGTATTCCGGGACAATTCCGCTGACTTCTCCAATTTCCAAAGTAACAGAACCTATCTTCGTCACTTCATTTTCTTCTGCTACTTCCTTTAATGTTTTGGAAATATGAATGATAATTCCCAGTTCATGCATACACTCACATCCTGCTTTTTATTTCTTCCTGCCTTTGAATTTAATCTTAATCTCACGCTTTAACATATATGGGAAGATTGCCTTTAACTTGTCTTCTGATTTTACCATGCGGCTTGCATCCGGCAGGTCACGGCTTAAGTGGATGGCATCAAATTCGCACTTCGTTGTACAGATTCCGCAGCCGATACACTTATTCGGGTCTACTACGGTAGCACCACAGCCTAAGCAGCGGTTTGCTTCTTTCTGTACCTGCTCCTCGGTAAAGGTGCTTCGTAAATCACGGAAAGTATGCTTTGCATCTCCAGCCTTATGTCCCGGCACCTGACGTTTTGCATTGTCAAAGGTCTCAACTTTAATATTGTCTTTATCCAGCTCAATGAATTGTCTTCTGTTACGTCCCAAAGTAAGGCTCTGTCCTTCATGAACAAAACGGTGAATAGATACACAGCCTTCTTTTCCTGCTGCAATGGCATCAATGGCAAATCTTGGTCCGGTATAGTTATCTCCTCCGGTAAAAATATCTGGCTCTGCGGTCTGATATGTTACCGGGTCTGCCTTTAAGGTTCCGTTCGGATTAAATTCCACTTTGGTTCCTTCTAATAAAGCCCCCCACTTAATAGACTGTCCAATGGATAATAATACCTGGTCACAAGGAACCGTTAATAATTCTTCTTCGTCATATTTTGGTGCAAACCGTTTATTCTCATCCAGTACAGCGATACATTTTTTGAATACCACTGCTGTTACTTTGCCATTCTCGGTAAGGATTTCCTTTGGTCCCCAGGAATTATTAACTGTAATGCCTTCCTCTTCTGCTTCTACCACTTCATCATCTGCTGCCGGCATGATATCCCTGGATTCCAGACAGAACATGGATACTTCAGAAGAGCCTGTACGGAGTGCTGTTCTTGCAACATCTACTGCTACATTTCCTCCACCGATTACTACGGTCTTGCCGGATAATTTCACGCCTTCTTCATTTAAGTTGACACGACGTAAGAAGTCTACTCCGGTTTCTACGCCTACGGCGTCTTCTCCCGGTACTCCGGTCATACGTCCACCCTGTGCACCAATTGCTATGTAAAATGCTTTATACCCCTGTTCACGCAGCTGTGCTATTGTGATGTCCTCGCCAACTTCTACGCCGCACCTGAATTCTACCCCCATCTCGCGCAGCACATCGATTTCTGCATTGATCACATCTTTTTCCAGACGGAAAGACGGAATACCATTCATCAGCATACCACCCGGTCTTTTTTCTTTTTCAAATACAGTTACCGGATATCCCATCTTCTTTAAATAAAAGGCTGCTGACATTCCTGCCGGACCTGCCCCGATTACCGCTACCTTCTCCTCAAAAGGCTTGCCGGAATAATTTAACATTGGCGGAATATAGCGTTTTTCAGCATGAAGTTCCTGTTCCGCAATAAATTTCTTGATTTCATCAATAGCAACTGCCTGGTCAATAGTTCCTCTGGTGCAGGCGTCCTCGCACCGGCGGTTACAGATTGCACCACAGACTGCCGGGAACGGATTCTCCGTCTTAATCAGCTTTAATGCATCCAGATATCTTCCCTGGGATGCCATCTTAATATAGCCCTGTACCGGAAGATGTGCCGGACATGCTGTCTTACATGGTGCAGTACCGGTATCATAGCAGTTAATCTGGTTATCATCCTTATAATTCGGATTCCATTTCTCCGGTCCCCACTTCGTAGTATCCGGAAGTTCCTGCTGTGGATAAGTGATATGTCCGCCATCTCTGGTACATAGTTTCTGTCCAAGCTTTGCTGCTCCGGCCGGACAGTACTCTACGCATCTTCCGCAGGCTACACATTTCTCCGGCTCTACACTGGCACGGTATGCGGAGCGTGACATATTCGGTGTGTTGAAAAGCTGGGATGTACGCAGTGCATTACATACACCAACTGCACAATTACAGATTGCAAAGATTTTATCTTCACCATCGATGTTTGTTATCTGATGGACATAGCCATTATCCTCTGCACGCTGCAGAATCTCCATTACTTCATCATAATCAATGTAACGGCCCTTTCCGGTCTCTACACAGTAATCTGCCATGTCGCCGACACCGATACACAAATCATCCTCTAAGTCTCCGGTTCCCTCCCCACGGATTCGCTGCTGACGTCTGCAGGAACATGCGCCAACGGAATATTTATCATATTTATTGAGCCAGTGGGAAATATGCTCCACGCTTGCCGACTGCTGGTTTGCCGGGATTGCTTTTTCTACCGGAATAACATGCATTCCGATTCCTGCTCCACCCAGCGGAACCATAGGTGTAACTTTCTCCAGCGGAAGTTTTGACATCTGTTCAAAGAAATCTGCAATCTCCGGATGTGTTTCCACCTGCTCTTTATTCATTACCATGAATTCTGCACAGCCCGGAACAAACATTGGCAGTATGTACTGCTTATGATGGTCTTCATTTTCCCGGTTGTATTCAATCAGTCCGATGACACTCATCTGCTCTAACAGTTCTTCGGTCCGTTCTACGCTCTTCTTACATTTCTTTGCTACTTCTGCTGCGGTAGCCGGTACTCTGACTTTCATTGCCAGTGCAACTTCTGCCATCTCATCCGTTACCACTCCGGCAAGTCCCCAGTATTCCGGGTCATTTTCCGTAACTTTCACTCCGATTCGGTCTGTAATTTTCTGACCGAGTTTCAGAATCAATTCTCTTGGTTCTGCCATGTGCCCCTCCTTTGTATGATACCTGTATTGCTCCCCTCACAGGTTGTTTTTTGTCGTGATTCATCACAGTATTTGTATATATTATACAATATCCGGTTATTTTTATCAATAATTATCACACTTTTCACAATAGTTCTTCATAAAAAAGAAACTGTGTCTTGTGAATTTTATACACAAAACACAGTTTCCTGTTTCTTTTGATTTTCTCACTGTTTGAAACTCATTTTCTAAAATCAGTTTCCAAAATTCTTATTTTCTATTAATCCAGTGGAATCAGTTTTTCTTTTCCACCCATATATGGCTGCAATGCCTTTGGAATATTTACGCTTCCGTCCGCATTGAGGTTGTTCTCTAAGAACGCAATCAGCATACGAGGTGGTGCAACTACAGTATTATTTAAGGTATGTGCGAAATATTTATTTCCATCCTTGCCTTTGACACGGATTTTCAGTCTTCTTGCCTGTGCATCGCCTAAGTTAGAGCAGCTTCCTACTTCGAAGTATTTCTTCTGACGTGGAGACCATGCTTCTACGTCACAGGATTTCACTTTCAAGTCTGCTAAGTCTCCGGAACAGCACTCAAGGGTACGTACCGGAATATCTAAGCTGCGGAACAAATCTACGGTATTCTTCCAGAGCTTGTCATACCACTCTTTGGACTCTTCCGGCTTACATACAACAATCATTTCCTGCTTCTCAAACTGGTGGATACGATATACACCACGTTCTTCAATACCATGTGCTCCTTTTTCTTTACGGAAACATGGAGAGTAGCTGGTCAGAGTATATGGAAGTTTTTCTTCATCATTGATGGTATCAATGAATTTACCAATCATGGAATGCTCAGAAGTACCAATCAGATACAAATCCTCGCCTTCGATTTTATACATCATGGCATCCATTTCATCAAAACTCATAACACCGGTTACAACATTGCTCCGAATCATAAATGGTGGTACACAGTATGTGAATCCACGGTCAATCATAAAATCTCTTGCATAAGAAATAACTGCAGAATGTACTCTTGCAATGTCTCCCATCAGATAGTAGAATCCATTTCCCGCAACTTTTCCTGCTGCGTCCAAATCAATACCATGGAAACGATCCATGATATCGGTATGATATGGAATTTCAAAATCCGGAACAACCGGCTCACCAAATTTTTCAATTTCTACGTTACAGGAATCATCTTTTCCAATCGGAACGGATGGGTCTATGATGTTTGGAATTGTCATCATAATCCTGGTAATCTTTTCCTGTAAATCTTTTTCCTGCTCTTCTAACTCTGCAAGGCGGGCTGCATCTTTGCTTACCTGCTCTTTTAATGCCATAGCTTCGTCTTTCTTGCCCTGTCCCATCAATGCACCAATCTGCTTGGAAATACTGTTACGGTTTGCACGTAATGCATCTGCTTCCTGCTGTGCACTTCTTGCCTGCTCATCTAACTCAATTACCTCGTCTACCAGTGGCAATTTGTGATCCTGGAATTTCTTCTTAATGTTCTCTTTTACGATGTCCGGATTTTCCCGTAAGAATTTTAAATCAATCATCTTTGTTCTCCTTCTTTGATATCATGTGCTTTTTTTGAAAATTTTATAGGATTGATTCGTAAGCATGCGATTTTTCTCGCTACTCGCATAAAAAATGCCTTCCATCCCATGCATTTTCATACATGGGACGAAAGGCTTATCTACCGTTCCGCGTTGCCACCCATTTTGCCGCATCACATTTACGTCTTCTCTTCTTTGCCTGCGACCACTTCATTGCGTATCATAAGGGGTACGAACCCGTGGCTTTCACCACCAGCCTCCGAAAGTGGACCAATTGCTTCCTAATACCGGCTCACACCAGCCGCCGGCTCTCTGAATTATTCCGTCAATCTTAGCTTTCGTCAAACGCTGTTTTTACTCTGTTTCCTATTATAGCGCGGAGATTGGATTTACGCAAGGGAATTCTACAATCCTCTGATTATATTTAAGTAATCCTGGCGCTGATCAACAACAGCATAGATTATAACTCTTTTATTTTCTTCATTTATCTTATAGAAAACCAGATTTTTTTCCAATATCAACACCCGATGCCCTTGTCTTTTCAATACCAGATAATGCGGTTCTCCCCCCTTTAATGGATGAACCGCCAAATCAAGAATATTCTGTTCCAGTTCTTCTAATTTTTCCAGTGCAACCTTATTACCAAAATTTTCGGCTATATACAATACGATTTTTCTAATCTGCGCATCTGCCGTTTCTGTACGAACAACTTCATATTTCAATAATTCTATTCCTCCCCAAGCATTTGTCTTAAATCATCAAATGTTTCACGAACCGGTGCTACTCTACCATTCTTTACATCATCTTCCGCTTCTGTAAGAATTTCCAAAAGTTCTATTCTTGACTTCATTCTTTTATATTCCTCATACGAAAGAGAGACTGTATCACCACGACCGTTTACTGTGATTATAACCGCTTCATTTTCTTCTCTGCATTGTTTTGAAATTTCACTATAATGATTTCTTAAATCTGCAGATGGTCGTATTGTTTCCTGTAATGCATGCATAAAAAACACCTCCGCCTATATTATAGTCACATCATATCATAATTTGACTATGTTATCAAGTTTTCCCTTTTTTACTTATTGTAAAGTGAATTTTTAATTCCAGTTTTTTGAATTCTAAAATGGACTGGAATTTAATTTTCCAATTCACCTCAATTATTCACTGGATGCTTGGTAATAGCAAAAATCGCCTAAACCTCACGGTTTAAGCGACTTTTCTTTTAAGAAAATTTTTGCTGTTCTTTATATCCAAAATACTGTGTTGTTGAAAATCATGATGAATTAAAATGCTAGTCAATAACTGTAACATCTCCATCCCATATATATTTATTTTCACCAGATTCATTCTTAACTCTATAATAAATGGAATCTTCTTCCGAATTTTCATAAACTTCGTAAACATTAAATTCTGTTCCATAATCATATAGCATAATTTCACCATACGCAAAATCTGTAGGTTTTTCCGAAATATATGCTCCATTTTCACTTGTAACCTTCACCCGAAACAGCACCGGATCCTCCGTTTCTGTCTCCGTCACAGCCTCGGTCTCTGTCACGACCTCATTTTCTACCTTTGCCTCCGTTGCCGTCTCACTCTCTGTCTCAGTTGTGACAACTGCTTCGGTCACTTCTGTAGCAGCTGGATTTGCCTGCTCCTTCGTGCTACCGCAGGCTGTAACTGATATTGCCATAAGTATCGTTAATACTCCTGTCATAACTTTTTCCGCTATTGCTGTTAAAATCTTTCTGTTTTTCATAAATGTCCGCCTTTCCTTTTTATCTTCCTTTTATCATTTGAACTGTTCTCTATTTTAGTACATATATTTACTAAAATCAATAGTAAACATCTTTATTATGATAAATTAAAAAAGTCCTCTGCAAGACCTATTATTTTTAGGATATATTCTGGATTTTTTGAGAATTATAGAAATTTATTTTTGAAAAATTCCGGATTTATTTTCAGATTTGGAGATTATATGGATTACATACAGCGAATGCGCGATTTACGCGAAGATCATGACAAAACCCAGCAGGAAATTGCCGACGTTCTCGGAACTTCCCAGACCATGTATGCCCGTTACGAACGTGGTGCTAACGAGCTTCCTATCCGCCATCTGCTGAAGCTTTGCCATTACTATCAGGTTTCTTCTGATTATTTTCTTGGTCTTTCTGATATAAAAACAGCTCATTTACACCATGACAGTAAAACCTAAAAAGAGGAAAATTCAATGAAATCTGAATTTTCCTCTTTTTTTACACGTTTTCTATTTTTTACTCGTGACGCAATGCCTCGATTGGGTCTAAGTTTGCTGCCTTATAGGATGGCAGAAGACCGAAAATAATTCCGATAATCATGGAGAATACCACGCCGCCTACGGCTGCCGGTGCACTGATGGCAACCGGTGTGGTACTAAGTTTTGAGATAATCTCAGCTAATATGATTCCCACCAGAACTCCAATCAATCCGCCTAAACTGGTAAGTACTGCTGCCTCGGTTAAGAACTGTCCTAAGATAACAGACTTTCTTGCTCCGATTGCTTTCTTCAGACCAATCTCACTGGTACGCTCCGTTACGGATACCAGCATGATATTCATTACACCGATACCGCCAACCAGAAGGGAAATTCCAGCAATCCAGATTAACATAGTATTGGTGGACTGGCTCAACTGCTGAATTTGTTTTGCCTGCTCCAGTAAGTCTTCGGATTTGTACTTAATGGTATCATCCGATGTTGCAAGATAGCCATTTAAAATATCGGCACTCTTCTTTCCTGCATTGGTCATATCGCTGGTGCTCTTTGCTTTAATGAGGACCTGCTGTGGTTCGTCATAACGATAGATAATCGGCCAGGTTACAGATGGTACATAAATCTTACCACTGCTGTCCTGGGAATAAGTATAATAATCATCAATGGAATTGATAACCGGCTCGAACTGCTCGCTCTTGGTTACAATTCCTACAACAATATATGGCTGCTGCTTAATCTCAATGGTCTTTCCAATTGGATTCTCACCCTGAAATAATGCTTCTGCAGAATCTTCATCTAAGATTGCGACCTTTGCAAAATCACTGTAGTCCTCTTCGGTAAAGCAGCGTCCGCTCTTCATAATCATTCCCGCAGTATTAAAGTAGCCATTGTCTACACCCATAATATAACCGCCGGAAAGAGAAGTATTTTTATAGTATGCTCCATCATAATCCTGTCTGGAAAGGAATAAAGATGCATCCTCTACTTCATCCAGATCTTTAATCTGCTCCAGTGCTTCATTTGTAATTACCGGAATTCCACCCGGTACGCTTCCATAGGAAAAATCCATGGAATAATCTCCCTGATACAACTGCACTGTAACATTGTTATCGCCTGCGCCAATCAGGTTCTGCTCAATCTGTTCATTTGTTCCTTTAATCGTAGATACAATTGCAATAATCGCTGCAATACCAATAATAATACCCAGCATAGTTAAGAAGGAACGCATCTTGTGTGACCAGATACCCTGAAAAGATAATCTTAAATTTTCTAACATGTTCGTCCCTCCTACTAATACATTTCAGTTCCGGAATCTTCATCCTTATTGGTTTTGACTCCTTCTTTTGCTGTCTTGCCATATGGAAAAGCAAGATAATCATCCATTGTAACTCCGGATTTGATTTCTACTGCATATCCGTATATGGTCTTTCCTGTCTTCACATACTGCTTTACCAGATGACCGGTTCCATCATCCTTCATGACATAGCTCTTACCATCTTCCTTACGCACATACGCTTTATCCAGATAAATCTTATCAGAAGCATCTTCATCTCCGCCAAGATTGATGGAAAGGCTTAAGTTATCTCCATTGCTAAGTCCGGTACTGTCTTCAATATATGCAGTATAACCATAATAGGAGGCATTTGGATTACCACTGCCATAATATCCATTTGCATCTTCCGGGTAATCATTAATCTCTGTTATCGTTGCATCGAATACCATTCCGGTGCTCCAGGAGGTTGCTGTAACACTCTGTCCCACCTTCACCTGTTCCAATGCAAGCTCATTTAGTATTCCTTTTACATATAGACCATCTGAACCGGAAAGTGTCAAAAATGCACTTCCATCATTTGGAAGATTATCCGGATCTCCTGCTTTCTTTACGGTACCATTAAACTCAGCATAAACCATTCCATCTTCTGACTGGCTTTCCATCTGTTTCAACGCAAGCTCCGCTTTTCTTTTATCCAGATCAAGCTTAGTCAGTTCTTTTTCTTTATCCGCAATCTCTTTTGCCAGTTCATCTGCCGTATATCCGCTCTGCTGGTTATCATCCGGTACAGATGGTGTATCCGGTACAACCGGTTCGACCGGGGTATCCGGAACATCCGGCTCATTGATTACTTTACTTCCATTAATAACATACCATTTTGCATCCGGGTCTGCTTCCTCTAAAGCTGCGCCGACTTTTGTCCATGCACTGATTAAGGTTCCGGCTACGGTATTTCCGTCATGAATTTCAAATACCGCAACCTTCCCCTCACTTTTCAATGTATTCAGATAGCTTCCATAGACATATGCTTCCTTTGTACATAAGAAGCGGTATGGATTCTCCTGGCTTCCATCTCCGGTATATGGTTGCGCCGTTGTTGAAATATAATTATAGGCATCTCCGTTCTTCTCTTCTACCGTATCCGGTGTGGTTACAGAAGTATCCGTAGATGGTGTTTCCGGTGCTGATGGTGTCACACTGTCTACAGACGGTGTACTTGTTGTGGTATTGCTGACCGGCTTGGTATTTTTAAGCTTTTCCAATTCCTTCTGTGCTACAGCAATATTATTTTCGATTGTCTGGATGTCTAATTTCTTCATCTCAATTGCAAGGTCAATATTGGTCATATCATACTGTAACAGTGGGTCACCTTCGGATACTTCCTGTCCTTCTGTTACAAATACTTTCTGAACGGTCTGCTCTGTGCTGACATAAACATCCTGCTGCTGTCCATTGGTCACGGTTCCGTCACTTTCCATGCTGTCACCCCAGAAACCAGTATTTAACATGGATACTGACTGTACCTCTGCTACCAGCTTACTGTTCTGGTATGCCCGGTATCCTACTACTCCTCCGGTGATTCCACCTCCGGTTAAAACTACGATTAGAATTGCAATTACAACTTTCTTTTTCATGCCTTGCCCTCCTCATCGTCTGTAAATATTTCTCCGTCTACTATATGGAGGATTCTCTTTGCCTGTTTTGCAATGTTAATATCGTGGGTAATCATGACAATGGTAACGCCCTCATCATTCAGGCTCTGGAACAATTCCATAATCTGTTTACCGGATTTCTGGTCCAATGCTCCGGTCGGCTCGTCTGCCAGTAAAATCTTCGGATTATTTACCATGGCACGGGCAATTGCCACTCTCTGCTTCTGTCCACCGGAAAGCTGTGTCGGGCGGAATCCGGAACGGTCTCCTAAGCCTACACGCTCCAATGCCTTCTGTGCTCTTTCTTTCCGTTCTTTCTTCTTTACACCGGCATAGCTCAGCGGAAGTGATACGTTATCCAGTGCACTTTCCCTTGGCATCAGCTGAAAACTCTGGAATACAAATCCAATACTGTTCAGTCGGACAGCCGACATCTCACGGTCTTTTAAGTTTAAGACATCCTTTTCTGCCAGTTCATAGGTTCCGGAAGTCGGTCTGTCCAGACATCCGATAATATTCATCAATGTTGTCTTTCCGGAACCGGACGGTCCCATGATAGCAACATATTCTCCTTCTTCTACCTGTAAAGATACATCCTTCAATACCGGAACTACCAGTTTATCCTGATTGTAATCTTTATAGATATGCTGCAGATTCAGAATCATTCAACCACCTCCGAATCTGTCGCACCTGACTCGCCGCTATCTGTAAATTCAGTTCCGGCTTCATCATACATTCCTTCGTCCATGTATTCGGTTCCGTCAGTATTATACATACCTTCATCCATGTACTCAGTTCCGGCTTCATCATACATTCCCTCATCCATACCGGAATCATCTGTAGATTCCTGATTATATAATGGAGAAGAATAATCTACTTCTTCCATATTGGTAACTGCAGCTACACCCTCATACAGTCCCTGCATTGGGAATGCAATCAGGTCATCTTCAGAAAGTCCGGATTTAATCTCATATTCACCCAGATTTTCATCATACTCGCCTAATTCCACTTTACGTTTTTCCAGACGGTTCTTCTTATCTGCTGCCCACACATATGGATCTCCATCATCCTGCACAATATAATAGTCATACAGCCAGAGTCCTTCTTTTTCCTCTGCTGTACCCTGTCCGTAATCCGGCTCTATATATAAATGCTGTCCTAACATCAGTCCATCTGTACTGTCCAAAGTAACATAGAATGAATACTTGGACGCAGAATCTCCGGAGCTGCTTCCATCATACATATAAGCAGAATTACTGTCTGTCTGAGTGCTTTCAGTATCAATCTTGGAAATACTTCCTGTCCAGGTCTGCGTATCGTCTAATCTGGAACGTAAAATAACCGGTGTTCCCTCGGATATTGTTCCTACAGAAGTCTCATCAATCGTTCCTTTTACACGGTACTCGCCTGTAGCTAATATTTTCATATATGCTGCAGTATTTCCATCGGAATCCACCCCGTTTTCATTGATTACTTTTACAACACCAGCCAGCTTACTGGTTACTTCTGAGTTGTCGATGGATTTCTGGTATTTGTCAATCTCTGCCTGTTTGCTTTTCTTATTATATTCTGACTGCTTAATGGAAGTCTGCAGTGTCTGAATCTGTGTGGTATATTCAAACTGCTGGTCTTCCGGTGCACTTGCTTTTTCTTTCTGTAATTCTGCAATCTGTGCATTTGAATTAGAAATGTCATTTGCAATGCCTTCCATCTCAAGCTTTGCCTGGTCTATCTGCATCTGCAAATCTTCTGTATCATAGGAAAATAATACGGTTCCCTCTTCTACTTCATCGCCAACGGAAACGTATACTTCCTTTACCTTACGTTCGGAATCCCTATTTATCTCTAAGGTCTCCTGTGGTTCTACCACACCACTGTAACGGTTATTGACTCCTGCTGACTGATTCATGATTGCAGATACTTTTTCTACATATACCTTGTCTGCCGAATTTCCACCGCTGCTTCTTCCCTTTAGGAAATAGAATCCTACTCCGGCTGCAACTACTGCCACTGCAATAACTCCAATAATAATGCCTACCTTCTTTTTGCTCATCTGTCTCCTCCTGAATAATTCCTTTTTCCTGCCTTTTACCTGTAGAAACTGCCGTTGGCAGCTTTTTATGGGTGCCTGACTTCGAAAAAAATAGCCGTAAAGCTTTCATACTTTACGACTATTTTATCATTTTCTTATTCGAAATACAGCGTGGATAATTCCTAAGATTTCTTAAGAAATCATTAATTTCCCGACAAAAATTTTTACGATTTATTTCAGAGGATATTTTGCAGTTAACTCTGATACGATTGCTCTTGCTTTTTCAGAAGCTGCCTCGCCCTCTTTAATCATCATGGCAATTGCCTCTGCAATCTTGTCCATATCTTCTGTATTCATGCCTCTTGATGTAACAGCTGCAGTACCAAGACGAACGCCGCTGGTTACGAATGGAGACTTCGGATCATTCGGAATGGTATTCTTATTACATGTGATGTTTACAGCATCTAATAATTTTTCTACTGCCTTACCTGTCAAATCATAATTAGTAAGGTCTACTAACATCAGATGGTTGTCAGTTCCGCCGGATACAATCTTGATATCACGGCTTAATAATCCCTTGCAAAGTGCCTGGGCATTATCAATAATACCCTGCTGATATACCTTGAATTCCGGCTGTAACGCTTCTTTTAAGCAGACTGCCTTTGCTGCAATGACATGCATTAAAGGTCCACCCTGGATTCCCGGAAATACTGCCTTATTAAAGTTATATTTATCTGCTGCTTCCTGATTGCAGAGAATCATTCCGCCTCTTGGTCCTCTTAAGGTCTTATGGGTTGTTGTTGTTACAACATCTGCATATGGGATTGGGCTTGGATGAAGTCCTGCTGCAACAAGTCCTGCGATATGTGCCATATCAACCATAAGAACTGCACCACAGGCATCTGCAATTTCACGGAATTTCTTGAAATCAATGGTTCTTGCATATGCAGATGCACCTGCAATAATCATCTTTGGCTTACATTCCATTGCAATCTTCATTACGTTATCGTAGTCAATGAAGCCTTCATCATTTACACCATAAGGTACAATATGGAAATAAGTTCCAGAAAAGTTTACCGGGCTTCCGTGTGTTAAATGTCCGCCGTGGTCTAAGTTCATTCCCATTACGGTGTCACCCGGTTTTAAAATTGCGAACTGTACAGCCATGTTTGCCTGAGCACCGGAATGTGGCTGTACGTTTACATAGTCACAGCCAAACAGCTCTTTTGCTCTCTCAATTGCCAGATTCTCTACAATATCAACGCAGTCACATCCGCCGTAATATCTCTTTCCCGGATAGCCTTCTGCATATTTATTAGTCATTACACTGCCCATTGCTGACATTACTGCCGGGCTTACCCAGTTCTCAGATGCGATCAGCTCAATGTGGCTGTTCTGACGGTCAAATTCTTTGGTAATGGCATCTGCAACTTCCATGTCCACTGCCTGAATATCTTCTAATGTATACATGTTTCTTCTCCTTCTCTATGTGATTTTCTTTAGGCGATTGCGAAAGGGGACAGCTTTTCTTTCAAAATTTTGCTATGAAAGGGGATTTGGAGTTATTTGTACTGGAATGCCAGCAGTTCTTAAGTGTATGTTTTGCTTGATTGTAAACTGTCTTTCCGTTGCTTTGACGGGGTCGCTGTACTGTCCGCCAACTGCAGATGCGGCATAAAGCCTGCAAGGAGCACTAAGAATTTCGGCATGGACATCGTACATTCCGGCAACCGGCGCAAATTCACATCCATGTTCAATTGCGCCTCGCTGGCACGTCCCTGTGCCAGCGTTGCCAAAGAACAGACGAAATTCTAAGTGCCCCTAACAGCCCTTATCATGCATCTGAAGTTGACGACCAATGCAGCGACGATGTCAAACATTGGAAAGACTGTTTTTATCGCATCAAGCAAAATATACCTTTTAGAACTACGGGATTTCAGTGCAGACTCCAATGCCCTTTCTATAGAAAAATTTGAAAGACTGGTTATCCAATTTCGCAATCGCCCAATATATTTACTTTGAGTATCATTATAAGTGATAGCCTGATTCAACGCAACTGTAATTTTACGCATTACCGTAAAAAAGTGCATTTTCAGATATCTTTTCCAGTTCCCTTTTCTAGGTGTCGTGTTTCATATTATACTGCCACTTAAATATGGCAGTTCCAATGATTACAATATAGCCTGCAATACTGAGGACATCCGGTATCTGATCCAGGAACAGAATGCCAAGAAGTGCCGCAAAGACAATCTGGGTGTAATCAAAAACAGATATCTCTTTTGCCGGTGCTTTCGTATATGCTGTGGTAATGCAGATCTGTCCGCCTGCTGCACATACGCCAGCCAGCATAAGGCAGACAAACTGTGTCATGCTCATAGGCTTATATCCGATGATAAAAAATGGCAATGTGACAACACAGGAAAAGAGTGAAAAACAAAGGACAATAACCGGTCCCTTCACTCCCATTTTTCCCAATTTACGCACATAGGTATAAGCAATTCCTGCACCCAGTCCGCCCAGTGCTCCAATCAGTCCGTAAACAAACTGTATATCAAAGGATGGCTTAATGACAAGTAGTGCTCCGGTAAATGCCAGCACAACTGCTCCCCATTCTACTTTATTTGCCTTTTCCTTTAAGATAAAGGTTGACATAATAATTGCAAAGAAAGGCGATAACTTATTTAACATATTGGCATCTGCAATATTCAGCCGGTCAATGGCATAGAAATTACAGATTAATCCTACCGTTCCGCAGAAGCTTCGCATGAAGAGTCCGCCCCAGCTTTTCTTTGGTGCATAGAATGGCTCTTTTGCCCGGATGAGCAGAAAAGCTGCCACAATGGCAGCTACTGCATTTCGGAAAAAAGCCTTTTCCATCGTAGGCAGGTCTCCTGACAGCCGGACAAAAAATGTCATCAGTGCAAAGAAGAAGCCTGCTCCTATAATAAATAAAATTCCCTGTCTTTTTTCCTGTTTCATATGATTCTTTCTATTCTGCAAGCAGTTTTTCTACGCTTGCAAGTTTGACGCAAAGTACAAAAATTTTAGTTGCTGTCTCAAGTTCTTCCATAGTCGGGAAGCTTGGTGCAATACGGATAACAGAATCCTCCGGGTCTTTTCCATAAGGGAAAGGTGCTCCTGCCGGTGTCATAACAACGCCTGCTTCTTTTGCTTTGGCAACAACACTCTTTGCACATCCCGGTAAAGTATTAAAGCAGATGAAGTATCCACCCTTCGGGCTAATCCAGGAACCGATTCCAAGCTCGCCTAATTCATCCTGCAATGTTCTTTCTACCATTTCAAACTTCGGACGCATAATTGCTGCCTGTTTCATCATATGTGCATTGATTCCGTCAATATTTTTGAAATAACGTACATGACGAAGCTGATTAATCTTATCATGTCCGATGGTCTGCATCGTAAACTGTTTTTCAATGAAGTCAAGGTTTGCCTTGGAAGTTACGATTGCTGCAATACCGCTTCCCGGGAAGCTTACCTTTGATGTAGAGCAGAATTCATATACCATATCCGGGTTGCCGGCTTTCTCACATTCGCTGATGATATCTAAAAGGTCATCCTGCTCATCTTCATAGAGATGATGTACTACATAGGCATTGTCCCAGTAAATACGGAAGTCTTCTGCTGCCGGCTTTAATGCTGCCATACGGCGGACGGTTTCATCGGAATAAGTGATTCCCTGAGGATTGGAATATTTTGGTACACACCAGATTCCTTTAATGGAATCATCGCTGCTTACCAGACGCTCTACCATATCCATATCCGGTCCTTCGGAAGTCATCGGTACATTTACCATTTCTACACCGAAAAATTCTGTTACTCCGAAATGACGGTCATAGCCCGGTACCGGACATAAGAATTTTACTTTATCCAGTTTGCACCATGGTGTACTTCCCATGACACCGTGGGTAAAGGAACGGGATACGGTATCGTACATAACATTTAAGCTGGAATTACCGTATACAAAAACATGGTCAGGTGTGCTTCCTACCATATCTGCAATTAATTTTCTTGCTTCCGGAATTCCTTTTAATTCTCCATAATTTCTACAGTCTGTACCATCTTCTGCAATTAATTCACTGCTGCTGTTTAATACATCCAGCATCGGCATAGCAAGGTCGAGCTGGGTTGCTGCCGGCTTTCCTCTTGCCATATTTAAAGAAAGCCCCATTCCCTTGTATTTTGCATATTCTTTTTCAAGGCCTTCCTTTACCTTATACAATTCTTCTTTTGACATTTCCTGATAAGACTGCATCTTATTCCTTCCTCCTGTATCATTCATCATTTTCTTTTAACCAGTGAAGCCACTGGGCGATTTCTTTTTCTTTTCCATTGTCGGTCGGCTCGTAAAATACCGAATCCGTCAGCCCGTCCGGAAGATACTGCTGTCTGACATAGTGGTGCGGGTAATCATGGGAATAAAGATAACCCAGACCATGTCCTAATTTTCCGGCGGATTTGTAATGTGCATCCTTTAAGTGATTTGGTATCGGTGCCGTTTTGGTATGTTCTACCACATCCATCGCCCGATTCAGTCCCATATAGGATGCATTACTCTTTGGGGCACTTGCCACATAGGCAACTGCTTCTGCAAGAATAATCTGTGCCTCCGGCATACCGATACGTTCTACTGCCTGTGCTGCAGAAACCGCTACATTCAATGCCATCGGGTCTGCTGTACCAACATCCTCTGCCGCGCTGATCATGATTCTTCTTGCGATGAAACGGATATCTTCTCCTGCATATAACATTCTTGCGAGGTAATAAAGGGCTGCATCCGGGTCTGTTCCACGGATACTTTTGATAAATGCAGAAATCGTATCATAATGATTATCGCCTGCCTTATCATATTTCACTACACGCTTCTGGATACATTCCTGTGCCACATCGATTGTAATATGGATAAGTCCGTCTTCGCTTCGTGGTGTGGTTAAGATTCCAAGTTCAATGGCGGTAAGGGCTGCCCTTGCATCTCCATTGGCTACATCTGCCATGAATTCCAGTGCATCCTCATCGATGACTGCCTGATATGCACCCATTCCTTTTTCCTTATCAGTAACTGCCCGCACCAAAAGCTTCTTAATATCTTCTTTTTCCAGTGCATGCAGTTCAAAAATAATGGAACGGGATAGTAAAGCTCCATTGACTTCAAAATATGGATTTTCCGTTGTGGCACCAATCAGGATAATCGTTCCGTCTTCTACAAAAGGCAGAAGGTAGTCCTGCTGTCCTTTATTAAAACGATGAATCTCGTCGATGAAAAGAATCGTTTTCTTTCCATACATTCCCTGATTGTTCTTTGCCTGCTGCACCACTTCCTCCATGTCCTTCTTTCCTGCAGATGTAGCATTCATCTGAAGGAATTCAGCACTGGTGGTATTGGCAATCACTTTTGCCAGCGTGGTCTTTCCGGTTCCCGGCGGTCCATAGAAAAGAATAGAACTTAACTTATCTGCTTTTATGGCACGATATAACAGCTTGTCCTTTCCGATAATATGTTCCTGCCCGACTACTTCGTCTAAGGTCGTGGGACGAAGTCTTGCCGCAAGGGGAGACTCTTTTTCCATATTCTGTTCCCGCATGTAATCAAATAAATCCATTTTTGCTCCTTGCATAATTTCAAAACGAATCTTGCATTTTTACTCTTATTTTTCTTCATTTTTATACTTTTTTGGTTTCAAAATGACATTTGAGCTTTAAAATAATTCATTTCATCCTAAGATACCATACCTTAATTTTCGTCTTTTGACAAGTCTATTCTGGTATTTTTTCTCGATTTTCCAGTGAAAACACACAAAAAAATCCATTGAAACATTCTTTTTTCTCAAGGTAACTCAAATATCAGCTTATCTACCGTTACAAATTCATAACCCTGTGCCTGCAGCCGGTCAATAATCTCAAATGCTGCCAGCATACTGCTGTCATAACCGTCATGTAATAAAATAATATCACCATCTTTGACATCCGTCATTACTTTATTGACGACTTTTTCCTTATTCTGTACCTCCCAGTCCCTCGGGTCTACATCCCAGAGCACCTCTATCATATTCATCTGACAGTCCAGATTCTTCTGGGTGCTTCCGAAAGGAGAACGCAAAAACTGCGGATATTCCCCGGTAATCTGATAAATGGCATCATTGGTCTTTCGAATCTGCTCACAGGCATCTTTCTTCGATAAGATGCCAAGGTTCACATGGGTATAGGAATGATTTCCTATGATATGCCCATCATCCTGAATTTTCTTTATCAAATCCGGATATGCCTCTGCTTTCTCTCCGATTACAAAAAAGGTTGCTTTGACATTGCGCTCCTCCAGCCCTTCCAGTAAATCTTTCGTACATTCCGGGCTTGGTCCATCGTCAAATGTCAATGCAACCTCTTTTATTCCACTTGTTTTCTTTATATTCATGCTCTCTGCATTTACCAGATGATTGACACGGATCCGACAGGCTCCGGCGGCAATTACCAATACCGCCAGTGCCAGATTCATCCATATCAATGCTTTTCGGATTCGACTCATTTTACACCGTTACTTTTCTGCTCTCCTGACAATATATGCAGCAACTGCATTTCTTATTATGTCAGGCTTGAACCATTTCAGGCGGTCGCCGGTTTTGCGCTTGCAGTCAGTTCTCCATCGGTAAGGTCGATAAGAATGGTATCTCCCTCTCTGACTTTATCTGCAAGAATCAATTTTGCTGCAAGCGTCTCCACATGTTTCTGCAGGAAACGTTTCAGCGGTCTTGCACCATATACCGGATCATAACCCTTCTCAGTAATATAATCCTCGGCAGCCTTGGTCAGTTCTACTTTCAGTTCACGGTCTGCAAGACGTTTATTCAAATCTGCCATCAGTAACTTAATAATGTTGCCGATGTTGTCTTTGGTCAGCGGCTTGAACATAATGATTTCATCCAGACGGTTTAAAAATTCCGGCCGGAAGTTACCCTTCAGTTCTTCCATGACAGCTTCTTCTGCTTCCGGACGAATCTCGCCATTTTCGTCAATGCCCTCCAACAGATGCATGGAGCCTAAGTTAGAAGTCATGATAATAATGGTATTCTTAAAGTCTACGGTACGCCCCTGGGAATCGGTAATTCGTCCGTCATCCAGTACCTGAAGCAGTACATTAAAGACATCCGGATGTGCTTTTTCCACCTCATCAAAGAGGACTACGGAATACGGTTTCCGGCGGACTGCCTCCGTCAGCTGACCACCTTCATCATAGCCTACATATCCAGGAGGTGCTCCAATCAGACGGGAGACGGAATATTTCTCCATATACTCGCTCATATCGAGACGGACCATATTGGATTCATCATCGAAAAGGCAGCTTGCTAATGCTTTGGCAAGCTCTGTCTTACCTACACCGGTTGGTCCTAAGAACAGGAAAGAACCGATTGGCTTGCTCGGGTCTTTGATTCCGGCTTTGGAACGGATGATTGCTTCTGTTACCTTGGTAACGCCCTCGTCCTGTCCAATGACACGTTTATGCAGTTCTTCATCAAGGTGCAGTGTCTTATTTCGTTCGCTCTCAGTCAGTTTTGCTACCGGGATTCCGGTCCAGCGGGAGATAATCTTTGCGATTTCTTCTTCGCTGACACTTTCATGTACCAGTGATAAATCTTCACCTTTGACTTTTTCTTCTTCAATTTCCAACTGCTGCTGTAACTGCGGCAGCTTACCATATTTTAATTCTGCCGCTTTATTTAAATCATAGCTCTGCTCTGCCTGCTGGATTTCATTTTTCAGGCTTTCCAAATCCTCACGCAGCTTCTGGACTTTCTCTACGGATTTCTTTTCATTGTCCCACTGTGCCTTCTTATTCTGGAACTCACTCCGAAGCTCCGCTAACTCTTTCTGTAAGTCTGCCAGACGCTCCTGGCTCAGACGGTCATCCTCTTTTTTCAATGCAGTCTCTTCAATCTCTAACTGCATGACACGACGGTTCAGTTCGTCTAACTCGGTCGGCATGGAATCAAGCTCTGTCTTAATCAGTGCACAGGCTTCATCCACCAGGTCAATTGCCTTATCCGGTAAGAACCGGTCTGAGATATAACGGTTCGAAAGCACTGCTGCGGAAACCAGTGCACTGTCGGTAATCTTTACTCCATGGAATACTTCATACCTCTCCTTTAATCCACGCAGGATAGAAATAGTATCTTCTACCGTTGGTTCGTCTACCATAACCGGCTGGAATCTTCGTTCCAATGCGGCATCCTTTTCAATGTATTCCCGGTACTCATCCAATGTGGTAGCACCGATACAATGCAGTTCTCCACGGGCAAGCATTGGTTTTAAAAGCTGTCCGGCATCCATGGCTCCATCGGTTTTTCCTGCACCGACAATGGTATGCAGCTCATCGATAAAGAGGATAATCTGTCCTTCGGATTTCTTTACTTCATCCAATACTGCTTTCAGACGTTCCTCAAATTCACCACGGTATTTTGCTCCGGCTACCAATGCACCCATATCCAGTGCAAAGAGCTTCTTATCCTTTAATCCTTCCGGAACATCACCACGTACAATCCGTTGTGCCAGTCCCTCTACAACTGCGGTTTTACCTACACCGGGTTCGCCAATCAGTACCGGATTGTTTTTCGTCTTACGGGACAAAATTCGCACTACATTCCGGATTTCTGCATCACGTCCGATGACCGGATCCAGCTTCTGGTCTCTCGCCCTCTCTACCATATCATAACCATATTTATTTAAGGTATCATAAGTAGCTTCCGGATTATCGGAGGTCACACGCTGGTTGCCACGCACCGTAGACAGTGCCTGCAGGAAACGGTCTCTTGTAATACCATATTCCTTAAAAATTTCCTTTAATGCAGGGTTCGGATATCTTAATAAGGATAAAAACAGATGCTCTACAGAAACATAATCATCTCCCATCTGCTTTGCCTCATCCTCTGCACTAATCAATACCTTATTCAATGCCTGGCCGACATAAACCTGGCCGCCGGACACCTTGGTTCTTGCTTCCAGATGGCGGATTGCATTGTCTACAAAATGCTCCTTCTGGATTTCCATTTTCTCAATCAGTTTTAAAATCAGTCCATCTTCCTGCTGCAGTAATGCCACTAAAAGATGTTCCTGCTCGATTTCCTGATTGCCATATTCATATGCTAATTTTTCGCAATCCTGGATTGCTTCCATTGACTTCTGTGTAAATTTCTGAATGTTCATATCTTTCACCTCATTTCCCACTGTGCTATGAACGAATTCCTGTTATTTCTGTTTCCAAGCATAAATATAGCACGCATTATTAGCACTGTCAAGAGGTGAGTGCTAAAATTTTCAGACAATTTTTGTTAATTACTATTTTTCTTATATTTAAAAGGAATTCAGCAGTCCTTTCAGCCCTTCCTCTTTATAAACTCCCTTATAATATGCAACTTCATCTTTTATCATCTCATCAATCACCTGCATTCCAAGAAGTTCCACCGGTGCCTTATCATCTGTAAGAATATAATCGCCCTTTTCATAGGAAACGGTATCTGCCAATACCTCTGTCATCATTCCCTTTAACTCCTGATTTTCAAGCTTGGAAATGTTGTTAGAAAGATTCTTTAAAATTTCTCCATTGTCGGATGCAAACAGTTCCCGGTTTGTAGAGCCTGCCACATCCACAGTATATTCTGTTCCAAATACACTTCCTATGGTGTCGGAAAGATACTGGTTAATATTTCCTTCTTTCTGCCCACGCATGTTCATATTCACCACCATTACGCCATTTTCATTTAAATGCTCTTTTACCAGCGTAAAAAATTCAACGGAAGACATCTGAAACGGAATCGTAATATCCTGATAAGCATCTACCATAATGACATCGTATTTCTTATCGGATGCATTTAAAAATGCTCTTCCATCATAAGTCGTTACCGGCACATCCTCCGAAAGTGAAAAATACTGTCTGGAAAGCTTTGTAATCTTCTCATCAATTTCAACACCTTCCACATTCATATCTCCAAAATATTTCCGGCACTGGGTTGCATAAGTACCGGTTCCCATTCCAAGAATCAGCACATCCATGTCTGATATTTCTTTGTCTTTTAACATAAGCGGTGCCGCCATGGCATAATCATAATACATACCGGTCAGTTCATCCTGCTTCATATACACAGACTGCACACCGAATAACACATTGGTGGATAAGGACACCTTGTCCTGATTTTCGTATACCTGAAGATAGTTATATACGGATTCCCCCTCATAGGTCAGATTATTTTCCCAGAATGCAAATGAGTCGGAATATCCAAACCCGCAGCACAGTGCAAATATCAGAATAGATGCAACTATTTTCTTCTTTCCGGTATGCGCATTGATAAAATATACGATGGATAATGCCAGTAAAATTCCCGCAAAGATAAGAAATGTAACGGATGTTCCTACTGCCGGAATTGTCACAAAGGTTGGGATAAAGGTTCCAATGATGCTTCCGATGGTGTTAAATGCCCCTAAGGTACCTACTGTCTTTCCGTTGTCATCTAAATTATCAACAGAATATTTTACCAGGGATGGTGTTACCGTTCCCAACAGAAACAGCGGAAATACGAAAATTACCATGCAGGCTGCAAAAGCTGCAATAATCAGGAAATTATTATTTACCGCAAAGATTAAAAGGGCTGATATTCCTATGATAATATATTTTCCCACTACCGGAATTAATGCAATCCAGATTGCGGCAATGATAATTCTTCCATACAGTTTATCCGGGTTCGGTGATTTGTCTGCCGTCCTTCCGCCATAAATATTTCCCAATGCCATGGCAATCATAATGGTTCCGATAATGATTGTCCAGACTATCTGGGAAGAACTAAAATATGGTGCAAGTAATCTGCTTGCGCCTAACTCTACTGCCATCACTGACATTCCTGCAAAAAATTCCGTCAAATACAAAAATAACTTTTTCATATACACCTCTTTTATTTTCCTTCAATATCAATCATAAGATACTCCGACTTACATCCCGTTTTAAACTTAATCGCCCAGTCGGAAATTCCTGATGTTACAATAAAATTCGTATTTTCTCTCTGCTCATATCCATAGACACGGTCATCCGGTGTCATTTTCGTAAGATTCTCAATGGTCATCAGCGGGAATAGCTGTCCACCGTGGGTATGTCCGGAAAGAACCAGATCCACATTGACATTCTGCTGCGCTGCATAATCCTGTGGCTGATGGTCTAATACAATGGAGAATTTATCCGGATCAAGGTTTGCCGTCAGTTCTTCCATTGTGGCTCTTTTTTTCTGCATATTCTTCGGATTTATCCTGTCTTCCTATTATATAGAATTTATCCGCAATCAGTTCTACCTCATCCTGCAGAACATGTACCTGATTTTTTTCTAATTTCACTATCAAATCATTTCCATCATAGCCCCGGTATTCCGGCGGATAATATCCTTTATCATGATTTCCAAAGACATAATATACACCATAAGTCGTATCAAGCTCTCCTAATGCTTTGCAGCAGGCTATCATATCTTCTTTTGTCGTATCATCATCCACAAAGTCTCCCACAATCAGAACCACATCCGGGTGCTGCTCCTCTATGGTTTTCATATGCTCGGCAAAGCCTTCCCCATGAAAAGTTGTCCCTACATGGGAATCTGCAAATACTGCCACCCGAAGGCTTCCTACTTCCTTATCCGTCTGAATCTGATAGTCCGTCTCCCATACATGATGTGCCAGATACCAGCCGCTTCCAAGATATCCTATGGTAAATACAAGTGCCACAGCTCCGGCATAATATCTTTTCAAAGATTTCTTCCGGCGTTTTTTTATCAGTGCAAAAATTCCGTCACTGATAAGCCAGAATATAATCAGATGCAGAATGCATACTATAGCATTCATCGAACCCCACGCTACCCAGAGTATTACGGTGATTCCACATACCAAAACCGCACTAATTAGGATGCGCAGCCACTTTTTTCCTTTTGTTATTTTATTCAGGAAACCAAATTTTCCAATCCGGTTTATCAGATAGATGATTCCTGCAAACGCACTGAAAAACAGTACTATCATTAGTATTGCCCACATCTTTTAAATCCTCATTCCATCCTTTTTATTCATTATCTGTTTATCCGTCTATCATTCATCTACTCATTTATCTGTTTAATCAATTTTATCAGCTCATCCACGTCTTCCATTGTCGTTGCCCAACTAGTTGCAAAACGAATTACCGTATGCGTCTCATCCTTTTTCTCCCAGAAGCTGAATTCAACTTTTTGCGCAAGCTTTTCCATAAATGCATTGTCTACCACACAAAATACCTGATTGGTGGGAGCATCCAGATAAAGTTCAATTCCATTTTCCTTTAAGCCTTCCCGAATCTTATCTGCCGCTGCAATTGCCGGCTCTCCGATATGCTCATACAAATCATTTTCAAATAAGACATCAAACTGGATGCCAAGTATCCGTCCCTTAGCAAGCAGTGCTCCATGCTGTTTTATAATGGTAAAGAAATGCGGAATAAGTCCTGGCTTCGGAAATACCACTGCCTCTCCAAACAATGCACCGCATTTTGTTCCTCCGATATAAAAGGCATCGCAGCATGCTGCAATATCTTCTAATGTCACATCATTCGCCGGGCATGCCAGTGCATAAGCCAGTCTTGCTCCATCTAAATAAAGTGGAATACCATTGCTGCGGCATACTTTACTTAATGCTTCTAATTCCTGCCGGTTATATAAGGTTCCATATTCTGTCGGCTGGGAAATGTATACCATTCCCGGCATCACCATATGATCACGGTTGCCATCCTCTTTAAATTTATTTAAGACTTCTTCCACCTTTTCTGCGCTGATTTTTCCATCTGTCTGCGGAATCGTCAACACCTTATGTCCACCCGCTTCAATAGCTCCTGCTTCATGGGAGCTGACATGTCCGGTCTCTGCCGCAATCACTCCCTGATAAGATGCTAACAGGGCCCCAATTACCGTGGCATTGGTCTGTGTTCCTCCCACCAGAAAATGCACCTCTGCCTCCGGTGCATTGCAGGCCTTCCGAATCTTTTCCCTTGCAGTTTCCGAATATTCATCCAGTCCGTATCCGGCACTTTTTATCAGATTTGTCTCCGCTAACTTCCTGAGAATTGCCGGATGAGCTCCTTCCATATAATCACTTGCAAACGCTAATTGTGCTGCCATTTTTCTTTTCCTCTCTCTATTCTATATTGACATAGATTCTTCTTCTATGATTTTTCCTACTTCCTCCGGTTTGATTTCCACAATCTCTGCTATCTGTTCTAAGGTATAGCCCTTCCTGTGCATATTGGTAATTACTTTTTTGTTTGTTTCTCTTAATGTCTTTTCTGCAGCCTTTTCTGCTGCTCTTTCTTCTATTCCTTCACTCAGATTACACATCAGGTTCACTTCCTCTCTCAATTCTTCACTTACCGGAATCTGATATTCCAGTTCTATCATATTTAATTTTTCTTCTGCTTCTATTTCATTTGACAAAAGTGTGCTTATCAGCCGATGCAGCTCATAGCGTTCCTCTCTTTTGGGAACTTCATTTGTTACACCAAGCAATACAATATTCAAAAGGTCTATATTTCCTTCCCAGTCATATTCATTTACGATATCTTCTTTCATCAGATGAATATAACTCATCGAATTCATATCCATATTCATGCAAATCCAGATACTAAATACCCGTTTTATGTCACCATAATCCGAATGCCAAAAATCACGTTCCTTTTGGGATGAAATAAGCCTGCTTACATAGAATATCGCCCGGTTCTATGGGCACAACACCAACCTGTGGTTCTCCTTCAATATACGGTATCACATCCTTGGGATTCATACCTTTAAATTCATCCACAGTATTCACCAAAATATGCGCCAGAATACTTTTTTGTCCTAAGAGTCTTTTGGCACATTCATCATATTGTGCCCGATTTCTTGCCGCTTTTACTGCATTTGTAATTTCGCTGTTCAGATTAATAGCCTCCTTTGTTTCCGATTCCTCTCTCAAACCCTTCACAAAGTATGCTCTATTGAATATCAATCCAATTTCATTATACGGTTCCATCCTATCAGACGCAAATAAATTTTTCATAAAGAACTCCCGAAACATCGTTTTTCCGATGCTCCGGGAGTCTGCTATCTTTTCTTCTATCATATATTGTCTAAGTTTCTGATTACATCAGTTTACGGAATAAAGCTTTCAAATCCTCTACATTTGTATCCTTTGGATTGCCCGGTGCACAGGCATCAGCAAAAGCGGATTCTGCAAGGAATTCTAAGTCTTCTTCCTTTAACGCCTCTAATTTTGTTGGAATTCCAACATCTACAGATAACTGCTGTACCGCATCAATGGCTGCCTTTCTGTATTCTTCTACAGACATGTCATCTACGCCTTTTACACCCATTGCTCTTGCAATCTCACGATATTTCTCACCAGTGCATTCTGCGTTGTATTCCATTACGATTGGAAGCATCATTGCACAGGCAACTCCATGTGGAGTATCATATACAGCACCTAATGTATGTGCCATGGAATGTGCAATTCCAAGTCCTACATTAGAAAATCCCATTCCTGCAATATACTGTCCTAATGCCATTCCTTCACGGCCTTCTTTTTCATTGGCAACTGCACTTCTTAAAGATCTGCTGATAATTTCAATCGCTTTCAAATGGAACATATCAGTCATTTCCCATGCAGCCTTTGTAGTATATCCTTCAATGGCATGTGTCAGTGCATCCATTCCGGTGGAAGCTGTCAGTCCCTTTGGCATAGATGACATCATCTCCGGGTCAATTACTGCGATAACCGGCATATCATGCGGGTCTACACATACAAATTTTCTCTTACGCTCTACATCTGTAATTACATAGTTAATGGTAACTTCTGCTGCAGTTCCGGCTGTTGTCGGTACAGCAATAATCGGAACACAAGGCTTCTTTGTCGGAGCTACACCCTCTAAGCTTCTGACATCCTCAAATTCCGGATTTGCAATAATGATACCAATTGCTTTTGATGTATCCATAGAAGAACCACCACCAATTGCAATGATATAATCTGCTTTTGATGCTTTAAATGCTTCCACACCATGCTGTACGTTCTGAATGGTAGGATTTGCCTTAATATCTGAATAGATTTCATAAGCAAGTCCTGCTTCATCCAATACATCGGTTACTTTGGATGTTACACCAAACTTAATCAAATCCGGGTCAGAACAGACAAATGCTTTCTTAAATGCTCTTGCCTTTGCCTCGTTTGCGATTTCTTTAATTGCTCCTGCGCCATGGTAGGAAGTCTCGTTTAACATAATTCTGTTTGCCATTTTATCTTCTCCTTTGTCCTTTATTGATACATCCATTTTACCAATGAAAAAGACAAATAAAAAGTTACAAAAAGGCAACTCTGTCACTTGATTTTTCAATATCTGTCATGGGCAAATTCCACTCTCAATCATCATCCGTCACCACTATATCATCTGCAATTTTTCAAATACTGCTTTCAGTTCCGCCGGCACCGCTTCCGTCAGTGCCTTTGCCAGTTCCCTCGGTGTAGTCTTCTTTCTTCCAAGCACCCACTGAATTGTCATATAAACTGAACCCTGGCAATACATTTCCAGAAGGAAATGAAGATGCTCCGATAATTTCTGTCCTGATTTCTTTTCTATCTTATCCGTATAAAACCGGGTAATCAGTTCAAAATCATGGTCTCTTAAGCAGTTCTGGCTGTCTGATTTAAATGCAGCCCGGAAAAATAATTTTTCCTGCTCAATATATTCAAATTTCTTTACCAGCCCCTCATATACCGTCTTTCCCTCTCCCATATGTTCAAAGGATTCTGCTAAAATTTTGTCAAAATACCAGTTTATCAGATCATATTTATCCTGAAAATGACGGTAAAATGTCTGTCTTGTAGTTCCGCTCAGTTCCACAAGCTGCCGCACTGTAATCCGTTCTATCGGCATCTTCGCCATACACTGCTTCATGGCATCTGCCAGCCGGTATTTCATCTGTTCTGCTTTCTGAACATTCTGCCCCATGCCTTCTCCTCCACTTACTCTGCCAATCTACTATCGTCAGCATAGCACCAACCTGTGAAAAAGGCAACCTGACCATTTTCGCCTATAAAGTTTTCCTGCGTTTCCAACGCCAGATTACAATAGAAAGGAGAACTGCCACATAATCCGTCAATGCCTGTCCGTAGATAACACCGTGCAGACCGAGCAATGCATTCAAGCCGTAAAGCACCGGAATCAAAAGTACGCCCTGTCTCAATATAGAAAGAATCGTTGCCGGAAGTGCATTTCCGGTAGACTGCATACAGTTCATATTCATAAATAAAATGCCAATGACCGGACCGGAAATCATATAAGCAATCAGCATTTCCACACCATAATTTATGACCTCTGTATCAGAAATAAACAGGCGGATAATCGGATCCCGGAAAAAGAAAAACAGTGCTGTCGCCAATACACCTACAATCAGACAGCATTTCTTCGTATAACGTTCCACTGCAAGAAAACGCTCCCTGTTCCCTGCACCGTAACTATAGCCTAATAACGGTTGTACTCCATTTGCCAGTCCCATCTGTAAAAATGTGATAAACATATTTGCCTTAAATACAATTCCAATAGCCGCTACCGGTGCATTTCCATATGCCACCAGAATCTGGTTTAAAATAATCGTAGAAATGCTCATCAATGCAGAAAAAATAGCTGTTGGAAGTCCTGCCGAGCATACCTGGGACAGAATTCTGTCCCCACATTTAAAATACCGGAATGCCATAGACATGTTCCTGCTCTTTCTACAGAAATACCAAAGATAATATACACTCGCCATTATATTTCCAATAGTCGTTGCAATGGCTGCGCCTGCTGCACCCATACCAAATCCACTGATAAATATCGGGTCTAAAATAATATTGGCCACGGTTCCTATCATACTTCCTGTCATAGCTTCCCGGCTGGCTCCGTCCGCACGCACAACAAAGCTTGCTGCCGCAGACCAGATAATAAACGGTGCACCATAAGAAATATATGTTGTGTATCCTTTCGCCAGTTCATAAGTATCTGCATCTGCTCCAAACAATTGTAAAACCGGCTGCATTCCAACCAGTAAAATTGCAGCAAAAACAATTCCCACGATAAGTGATGCATAGGTAATAAAAGAAGAAACCTGCTTTACTCTTTTTTCCTTCTTTTCGCCCAATGCCATAGATGCCGCTGCGCTTCCGCCCATACCAAACATATTGGCAAATGCCATGAATAATATAAAAATCGGATTCGTCAGACTGACTGCTGCCACCTGCAACGGATCCCCTGTCTGCCCTACGAAAAATGTATCCGCCATATTATAAACGACAGTAACCAGACTGCTGATGACACTTGGAATTGCCATCTTTGCTACTGCCTTCGAAACCTTCATGCTGCCCATTAATTCATTTTCGCCCATTGTAACCCTTCCTTTCTGCCGGTAAAATCTGCTTCCCAAAGACACTCATTGGCCTCTTGTAACTTTAAATTTCTCATTCCAGATTCCGAAGCATCTTCTCGGCAATTCTTAAAAATTCTTTTCTTTCTTCTTCCGTAATTCCCTGTAATAAAAGTTCTTCCGATTCCGTAATTTCCTTTCGCAGAATATGTTCAATCTTCCGCGCCTGTTCTGTAAAAACAATCTTCTTATATCTTCCATCCTCTGATTCCGGCACCCGGCAGATTAGTTCTGCCTGCTCAAGATTCTTTAAAGTCTCTGTTGCAGTAGACGGACGCAAGCCAAATTCTTCCTCAATCTCTTTCTGGTATACCGGATGGTTTTCTGATTCCACCAGAATATAATTTAAAATGTTACCCTTTGCTCCGCTGATTCCGATAGATTCCTGTATTTTCTTAGAACGTCTGCGAAGCCGGTTGGATATTTTATTAATTACCTTTCCTGTTTCCATGGCAAATCTGTTCCTTTCTTTAAACTTATTACTATTTCTAATTAGTTCGGTTCCTAAGTATTTTAGCCAGATTTTATTCCATTGTCAACTTTCTATTTTATCTACTCTATTTCTTCATGCATAATATTCCTTTTTCCGGCTCATGCTAATGCCGATATCTAAACTTTTCTTAGGCGATTGTGAAAAAGAACGTAAGAATTTATTTCAAAAATTTTAAATATAGAAGGGCATTGGAAGTAATTTGTGCTGAAATGCCCTTCTATAGTAAAAATTTTGAAAGAAAAATATATCTTTTCGCAATCGTCCAAAAAATTTTCTATAAAAGGAGATTATCGTATGGGAAATAACATGGATTTAAATTATGAAATGTTCTGCTATCAGTGTGAACAGACAGCCGGTGGCAAAGGCTGTACAAAGCTTGGCGTATGCGGAAAGACACCGGAAATTGCCAACCTGCAGGATTTACTTATTTTTCAGATAAAGGGAATCAGCTGCTACGGAAAAGTGCTGGTGGAGCAGGGACAACATATGGACAAATCGATTGTAAGCTTTATTGAAAATGTACTTTTTACGACACTTACCAATGTAAATTTTGATGCAGATGTACATGTGGCACTGCTCCGGCAATCACAGCAAATCAAAGAAGAACTTCACAATTTGGTAGGTGAAATTTCGAATTCCACACTCCATGCCACCTATCATCTGCCGGATTCAAAAACGGATATGTTAAAGGATGCTCCTATGGCGGGCATTATGTATGACAAATCCTTAGACCCAGACATCCGCTCCCTCCGTCAGACTATTCTCTACGGTTTAAAAGGTATCAGTGCCTATGGTCATCAGGCAAGAGAATTAGGTTACTTCAGTGATGAAGTGGATGACTTTTATATACTGGCATTAGAAGCCATTACCGATGACCGGCTGACTGTCGAAGACCTGATCCGTCTGACCATGCGTACCGGTGAAATGGCTATTGAAGTCATGAAAAAACTGGACGATGCCAATACCACTATTTATGGCAATCCTTCCCCGCATAAGGTAAATGTTACTATTAAAAAAGGGCCATTTATCATTGTCTCCGGCCACGACTTAAAGGATTTGGAAATGCTGTTGAAGCAGACGGAAGGCACCGGCATCAACATCTATACCCATGGTGAAATGCTGCCCTGCCACGGTTATGATGGACTGAAAAAATATTCTCATCTTGTAGGTAACTTCGGTGGAGCCTGGCAGGATCAGCAGAAACAGTTTGACAACATTCCCGGCTGTATCCTGATGACCACCAACTGCCTGATGCGCCCGAGAGATTCCTACAAAGACAGGATTTACAGCACAAATGTAGTGGGCTGGGATGGTGTGAAACATGTCGGTCGGAAAGAAAATGGAGACAAAGATTTCAGTGAAATCATAAAACAGGCAATTGAACTTGGCGGTTTTCAGGAAGACCAGCCGGCAAAAGAGATTCTGGTAGGTTTCGGACACCACGCTGCCTTAAGCTATGCCCCACAGCTTGTGGAAGCTGTTAAAAGCGGACAAATCCGCCATTTCTTCCTTATCGGCGGCTGTGACGGTGCCCGTCCGGGTCGAAATTACTACACTGACTTTGCCCAGATGGTTCCAACTGACTGTATGATTCTGACGCTTGCCTGCGGCAAATACCGTTTCAACAAACTGGATTTTGGTGAAGTAGCAGGGCTTCCACGCCTTTTAGATGTGGGACAGTGTAATGATGTCTACTCTGCCATCCGCATTGCTACTGCACTTGCAGATGCTTTTGAAACGGACGTAAACGGACTTCCACTGTCACTGATTATATCCTGGTATGAACAGAAAGCGGTTGCTGACCTGCTTGCCCTTTTAAGCCTTGGCATTCATGATATTTATTTAGGTCCAACGCTTCCTGCCTTCATCAGTCCAAATGTGCTGCAGTATCTTACCGATACCTTCCACCTGAAACCAATCAGCAATGCTTCCGATGATATCAAAACCTGTCTGAAACAGAGCCTGTAAATAAAAACCTCCTTACCAGTTTTCTGGTAAAGAGGTTTTTATTTATGCAAAATCTATTTTCCTGTCTGATTTGCAATGCAGACGCAATACCATTTATCATCTGTCTGACTGACATCATGATTACAGTTGATAATCGGATGATTCAGGTCATTTGGTGGAATGTAACGTACCACACCGATTCTTCCATCGGACATCTGTACCTTTACGTCCCGGTAATTTTCCACCATATTTTTCACAAATAAGTCTACCAGGCGTTCATCCAGTCCCGGAAATTCGCCCTTTTTAAATTTCTCCAACACATCAAAAGGAATCATGGATTCCTTATAACTTCTCTGGGAAATCATGGCATCATACACATCGGAAATGGCAGTAATCCTTGCCAGCAGAGAAATCTCATCTCCTGCAATCTGATCCGGATAACCCTTTCCATCCAGCCGCTCATGATGATGTCTTGCCGCTAACCGGATATCTTCATCTACATTATCCCAAAGCAACTCATATGAATAAACGGGATGAGCTTTTATGATTTCAAATTCTTCTTCCGTAAGTCTTCTCGGTGCATTTAAGATTTCTTCCGGTATCTTCGTCTTTCCGATATCGTGCACTAATCCGGCGCATACCAGCTTTTTAATCACCGGTTCCGGAAGCTTCAGCCACTGCCCGATAACACCATTGGTAAATGCTACGTTCAGGGAATGGCGCTGCAAATTCTCATCCATCTCTCTCGGTGCATCAATACACTGAAATATTTTAGGAAAATCCAATACCTTAATCTTAGTAAAAATATCCTTTGTAACAGTCTCCGTTACTTCCATATTAATTTCGGAAGCATTTCTGGTTACAGAAAAAATACTGTCTACATCGTTTTTTAATGCTGTATAGCCGACTGCTTCTTCGTATACTCTCTGCAATGCAGCTCTTGGTGCTTTTCCACTGTTGAGAATTTCCTGATAAGTTTCCTCGCTGGTTGTAATATATCCACCACGTTCAAACTTGGAAAGTTTATCTAACCGGTCCTGTGTCAGGACTTCGCCCCGTTTCAAAAGTAGCACCGAACCTCTGTCATTATAAATATCTCCGGAAAGTTCCAGGCCTTCCCATAAAAAATCAATTGGAATTTTTCTAAGTCTCATTCTGTCACTCCGCCCTTATATATTCCTGTCACGAATCATCATGCAGCCATACTCTTCTGTCTTAAGATTTGCATTCTGTATCCGGACAATCCGATATGTCTTCTGTAACATTGTATCTCCAAGTTTCACGCAAATCCGCAGTTCCATTCCAACTGTCCCGCTTCCTGCCATTGTCTGAATCAGAATTCCATTTCCACTGATATTACAGGTTTCCATTTCAATTGGCTTCTGCAATTCAATTAATGTTCCATCCACAATAACAGATTCTATATATCCCTTTTCTTTTAAGGGATAACGGGCATGCTTCCGCTTCTCACCATTCTTACTCCTGCCCAGCTCGATTTCTACTTCATTGGCAATTATAACCTTCCGAAGATTACCGGTAGCTTCTACCAGGCTCCCATTCGGTCCAAATATGATAACCGTCACTGCATGCTCCATCCGGTTGTCCAGGCTTCCTGCACTAACCTTTACTACTTTACGGATCGGATCATAAGATTTAATTCTTGTATCTAATACCCTCTTCCCGCCGGCAATTTCCTTTACAATAATCCGGCAGCCATTTAACTCCATCATTCCTGCCATAATTTGCATTTCTCCCTGATACTGTTGTTCACCTATTATCCATATCTCATTTCTGTTTGATATATTTTATCACGCCTATCCCGGTTTGAAAATATTTTTACCAAAAATAATAGTATAAAACCAGTTGCACAATCAGTATAAATGGCATTCCTATTACAAAGTACCAATGTTTTGTCTTATGACGGAACAGATACATACCTGCCCATGTCCCAATGCTTCCTCCCAGTATGCTTACCAGAAATAATGTTTTTTCCGGAATACGCCATTTATGACAGATGGCTCTGCGTTTATCTATTCCCATGACGGATAGCCCGACAATATTTGCAATTATTGCATATGTAATTGCTATTTTCTGAATTGTAGTCATTCTTTTCTCCTTTTTCAAATATTAATTTTTGGCAATTGCAAACGGAAATAATCTTTGCTGGAAAATATTACGGAGATTTACAGCGGATTATCTTTATCCGTTATGAAATGCCAGCAGTTCTTAGAATGCGTGTTTTTCTTGCATATAAACTGTCTTTCCGGTTGCTTTGACTGAATAGCTGCACTGTCCGTCGAGAACAGATGCCGCATAACGCCTGCAAGGGGCACAGGGAATTTCGGCATAATTATACTTTCATCTGGCAACCGGCACAAATTCACGTCCATGTTCAAATGTGCCTCGCTGGTACATCCCTGTACCAGCGTTGCCTGTTGCCAGATGAAATTCCCAGTGCCCCTAACAGCCCTTATCAGGCATCTGTACTTCGACGAACCGTGTAGCTATTCTGGCAAACATTGGAAAGACTGTTTTCATAACCAAAAGAAAAACACGCATTTTAGAACTGTGGTATTTCATAACGAAAGATAATCTGCTGCGAATCAACGTAATATTATTGTAACAAATCTCTTCTATCCTTTTGCAATCCCCGGATATTAATTTTTAAACAACGCCCAAATGTAAAAATCCCCTCTTCCAAATCAGAAGAGGGGAAACCATTTCTGTTACTTATGCATTCTTCTTTGCAAAGCGTGTTTTGAATACAAACCACAGCTCTGTTGCAATACAGATAGAAGAATAAGTTCCGCTCACAATACCTACCATAAGAGGAAGTGAGAAATCTTTAATGGATGCAACTCCAAGGATATAAAGCAGGAATACCATTACAAAGGTTGTAATTGAAGTATTTAAGCTTCGTGAAATTGTCTGGGAAATGGAGCGGTCAGCTATTTCGGTTAAGCTTTCCTTATCCACATTTCTTACCAGATGCATATTCTCACGGATTCGGTCAAAGATAACGATGGTATCATTGATGGAATATCCGATGATTGTCAGCATTACTGCAATAAATGTGCTTCCTACAGACAGCCGCAGCAGAGAGTAACAGGTTAAAATAACCAGTACATCATGAATAAGTGCTAAAATAGCAGAGGTTGCAAAACGAATGTCTTTAAACCGGAACCAGATATAAACCAGCATACAGATTGTTGCAATTACTACTGCCCAGACTGCATCTTTTGTCATTTCACCACTGATAGTGGAACTGATATTAGTAGAGGAAACAGTTGAAGTATCTACACCAAGATTTTCTTCTAATGTAGTATTTAACTGCTCTCTTTCGTCCAAATCAAGGCTTCTGGTCTTAAATACAACCTGTGTACTTCCTTCTACCTTCTGAGCCTGTACACTGGAATCTCCAGTCACATCCTCAATCAGAGGAATTACTTCAGAATCTAATTCTGCAAGAGTATAATCTTTACCCATATCTACGGTTGTAGATGTACCACCGACAAATTCAAGGCTTAAGTTCAATGCGCCCTTGCCATTGGCTTTGTTTACGCCCATTCCCACAAATCCGGCAATGATAATTACTGCTGAAATAATAAAGAATACGTGGCGTTTTGCAATAAAATGCATTGGACGGCGGTCTTTCTGTCTTCCATAGAATTTTGCATCACGGAAACCAATTACATACAGTCCATGTAATACCAGTCTTGTTACAACCAGTGCAGTAAACATAGATAATACGATACCGATTGCCAGTGTATAAGCAAATCCTTTTACGAAACCGCTTCCCTTAAATGCCAGCACTGCTGCAGCAATCAGGGTGGTGATATTTCCGTCTAAAATTGCAGATAACGCTTTCTGGAATCCGGTCTTAATCGCTGTCGAAACAGTCTTGCCGGATGCAATTTCTTCCCTGATACGGGCGAAGATAATAACATTTGCATCTACCGCCATACCAATGGAAAGGATGATACCTGCGATACCCGGAAGGGTAAGTGTAATTTCAAAAAGATAAATAACTGCAACTACCATTGTAGTATAAATTCCAAGTGCTATGGTTGCTGCCACACCTGAAATCCAGTAGTAAGCAATCATGAATACCGCAATCAGGGCAAGACCGATTGCTGCTGCCTTTAATGCCGTTGAAATTGCTTCTGTACCAAGCTGTGCTGCTACTATCTGGGACTGTAACTCAGATAACTCTAAGGAAAGAGAACCGATACGGATGTTAGAAGCTAAAGTCTCTGCTTCTTCATAGGAACTCATTCCATCGATTACTGCGCTTCCGCCGGTAATTGCTTCTTTTACACGAGGAGTACTGATTGCCTCATCATCATATACAATTGGGCAGACCTTTCCAACATTGGCAGTGGTTGCATCTGCAAATTTCTGTGCGCCTTCATCGGTAAGTGTAAGCTGGACCACATACTGCTTGTTGCCAAGGTTATCCTGCTGTGTTGCAGCCTGTGCATCCTTTACATCATTACCGGTCATGTAAACATTTCCGTCCGGATCCCGGAACTCTAAGGAACCCGGTTTTCCAAGTTCGTCCAGAATCTTGTTGGCATCCTTTACTCCTGGAATTTCAACGGTGATACGGTCATCACCTTCCTGATATACAGATGCTTCTGTACTGTAGCCTTCCACACGCTTCTGAAGCTTGTAAATAGTATCCTTCATCTGCTCGGAAGTCGGATTCTCGGATTCCACCTGATATGTGATGCTGACACCACCTGCCAGATCCAATCCAAGCTTAATGTTCTTATCTTCACCTTTTCCGGTTGAAGATAAGATGATAGACGCATAATACGACAGTCCTGCTAAAACCAAGAGAACTGCAAGTAATATGGCTACGCCCTTACTTTTCTTCATTTTCTTCTTCCTTTCTCCTGACTTAAATTTCCGCCTCTGCGGCTTTTATCATAATTGCGCATTCCACACGTTTCTTCTGCAATGCACAACCAATGTCATAGGTATTATGAATATCACCATGGAAATTATAAGAGTTCGCTGCACATCCACCGCTACAGTAGAATCTTGCAAAACACTCTCTGCATTTTTCCTTGGAATAAACATTACAGCTCTTAAAGGAATCCCGGATATCGGTACGTTTTAAGCCTTCAAAAACATTTCCCATCAGGAAATCTTCATTTCCAACAAACTGGTGACATGGATACAAGTCTCCCCAAGGTGTTACTGCCAGATACTCGGTTCCGGAACCACATCCGGAAAGTCTCTTGGCAACACAAGGACCGCCCTCCAAATCAATCATAAAATGGAAGAAGTTGAATGCTTTTCCCTCTTTTTTCCGTTTTACCATCTCTTTTGCCAGTGCATCATATTCTGCAAAAAGCTGTGGCAGGTCTTCCTCACGGATGGCATAATCATCTGTCTCCTGTGCCACAACCGGCTCTACGGAAATCTGCTTAAACCCAAGGTCTGCCAGATGCAGTACATCCTTGGAAAAATCTAAATTATGATGGGTATAGGTTCCACGCACGTAGTAGCGTTCCTGATTTCTGCTGTCTGCAAATTTCTGGAATTTCGGAACAATCACATCATAGCTTCCCTGACCACCACGGAACGGACGCATATAATCATTGACTTCTTTTCTTCCGTCAATACTTAATACAACATTGTCCATCTCTTTATTAGCGAACTCCATAATATCATCATTTAAAAGAACGCCATTTGTGGTCAGTGTAAACCGGAAATTCTTATTATGTATTTTTTCCTGCTCTCTTCCATATGCTACCAAATCTTTTACCACCTGGAAGTTTAAGGTAGGTTCTCCACCGAAGAAGTCCACCTCTAAGTTCCGGCGGTTGCCGGAATTGGCAATCAGGAAATCCAATGCAGCTTTTCCTACTTCATAGGACATTAACGCACGTCTGCCGTGATATTCTCCCTCTTCTGCAAAACAGTATCTGCAGGCAAGGTTACAATCATGGGCAATATGCAGACACAGTGCTTTTACTACAGTAGGACGCTTTGTTACATCACCGATGTATTCTTCATAATCATCCGGTGTGAACAAATCTCCGTTCTTCTGCAATTCCTCTATCTCTTCAATTGCTTCTTTTATCTCCGCCTCATCATAGGTCTTATTCAGTCTCTGTATGATTTCTTCACGGCTTGTCTCTTCCCACAATGCAATGACATCATAGGTTAAGTCATCCACAATATGGATGGCGCCGCTGTTTACATCCAGGACAATATTATAGCCGTTGTTTTTATACTGGTGAACCACTACAATATTTCCTCACTTTCTTACAACATTATAACGACCGTCCGCGCAGGCGTACGGTCGTTTCGTTCGTTCTCAATCTGAACTTCTGGTAATTATTTGCAATGCTCGCAAGTCTGGTTTCCTACAGTACAGGAAGTCTTGCATGCTGACTGACAAGATGTCTGGCACTCGCCGCATCCGCCCTTCTTTACTGTATTCTGTAACTTTCTTGTATTCAGGGTCTTAATATGTTTCATCTCGTTATCTCCTTTCGAAAAAATACCTCTAGTTAGTATAACACATAGTCTTTCATAAGAAAAGCACTTTTTTTCAACTGAGCATTCCGCCCACAGTTCCCGAAGCAGTGCATAAAATCAGTGTTGTAAGGATGTGCTGCATCCCGGAATCCAGTCCCTTTTTCAATATCAGGGACACAATGAGCAGCACCGTAAAATACAAAAGCCCCATCAAGGCTCCCCACAGATATTTCCGGCTCTTCTTAATCTTTCCAATGATGAAGCCGCCGACAAATCCCACTACAATATAGCTTATGATAATGCTGATATTTACCGCAGCTTCGCTTAATTCCATTTTATATAAGACTGCCGCCAGAATAAAAAGCAGTATTCCCGTCAGAATATACATGACCAGCAACACTTTGCCCATTGTCGTAAAAAGATTTCCTTTTCCTGCCACCTTCTCTTTTCCCATATATCCTCCATCCATCTTCGTACCTTGCGTCTGTATCCGTAACTTATTTTTTATATCATGTTCCGGATACATTTTCGCTTTGTACTATATATGAAAAAAAGATTTATATTATGTATAAAAATGTCTCCTACCGTTTAACTTTCCAATCACGGATAAAAATACCAGAAATGCCGGAATATTTTTCCATCCTGTTTTATCTTCTCTGTTTCCTGAAAGCCAAGTTTATGAAGCAGTCCCAACGATGCTTCATTCCCCGGCTCCACCAGACAGTCAATTCTTCGAAATTCAAGATTATTTTTTACCCATGCCATGATTGCCTGACAGACCTCATATGCATAACCCTGCCTCTGGTATTCCGGTGCAATGACATAGCCCATCTCGATAATTTCTTCGTCAAGCAGTTTGCGATAGTCGATCCCGGCTCTTCCAATCAGTTGATGGGTGTCTTTTCCCTTTACCAGCCACATGCCATATCCATAGTAGCCATACATATTTTCAATGTATGCTCTCTGGTACTCCTCCTCTTCCTGCCTTTCGTAAAGGGGCTCGATATAATCGGAGATTCCCTTCTTATTATATAAATCAAATAAATCGTCCATGTCATCTAACGTAATCTCTCTCAGATAGCACCGCTTTGTCTCTAGTATCCGCCACGGCAGGTGATGCTTCCGCTGAAATGTCCGAAGTAAAAATTCTGTGTCCACTTCTTCCAGTCCAAGAAGCAGCATATCCACATTGCTTAAAGGCATCTGTTTTGAAAAATCCGGTACTTCATAGCCAATGATGGTAAGCTGGTCTGAGTCTGAGTCTGAGTCTGCATCTGCATCCTTTTTCGCCCATGCCACTTCTTCCGGTTCTGTTGCAAGCAGCATACATTCCTCCGGCTTTACATGATGTCCGCTCAGGAAAAATGTGATATCTTTTTCCATATCAGCATCTGTAAAAAGAAGTTCCACTTTTTTCTGCTCTGACAGTTCTTTTTGCAGGCGGCTTAATGCATGTTTCTCTTCTTCAGAAAGTTTTTCTTCTAATGTTTCTTTTCGTATGATACAGTTCCAGTTTACAGTATTCCAGTGACACATATTTCCTTCTCTCTTTCTTTACAAAAAAGCCTTTTTCCGCTATAGTAGAACTACATTCTGTTATGCAGGATGAATTCAATGAACAGAAATGAGGTATCTTACAATGGCTCAGAATCCTATTATTACATTTGAAATGGAAAACGGAGATATTATGAAAGCGGAATTATATCCGCAGGTTGCTCCTAACACAGTAAATAACTTTATCAGCCTTGTCAACAAGGGATTTTATGATGGACTTATCTTCCATCGTGTCATCAACGGTTTTATGATTCAGGGTGGTGACCCGGAAGGAACCGGAATGGGCGGTCCAGGATATGGTATCAAGGGTGAATTTGCACAGAACGGCTTTGCCAATGACTTAAAGCATTCTGCAGGCGTTCTTTCCATGGCTCGTTCCATGATGCCAAACTCTGCCGGCTCCCAGTTCTTTATCATGCATAAGGATGCTCCACACTTAGATGGTGCTTACGCTGCTTTCGGTAAAATCATCGAAGGCATGGATGTGGTAAATAAAATCGCAGAAGTTGCAACCGACTACAGCGACCGTCCAATGGAAGACCAACGAATGAAAACCGTTACCGTAGAAACCTTTGGTGTTGATTACGACGAACCGGAAACCGTATAATTCCAAGCTCAACAGCCGTATCCGTGTATACACTGGTGCGGCTGTTGTTTTTATTCTTTTAACTTCCGGTAAAGCTTCTGTACAAACTGCATATCCTCTCTGGTAAGTTTCTTATGGCTATACGCTGCCACTTCAAGAATCTGAAGATAACGCTCCTTTTCTTCCATGCTCCAGCCCCCATAATTTAAAAGCTGTTCCCTGAATGCCCGGTCGGATTGTACTTTAGCATTTACAATGCCCTTCCGCCGTAAAATACGATAAATCTGGTTCGAATTCCAACGGATGATACGCTTGTAACTATGTGTTCCCTTCTTCCGTTTTCCTTCTATCTCTCTTAAGTAATACCAGATACCTGCTGCAAGAAGCAGAATGATGATTACCACAGCAATCAAAATGACCTTTAAACGGCTTCCCTTTTGATTCTGTTTTCCTGCCTTATTGCCATCCTGCATGGAATTTTCTGTATTCCGGTTTTCCGTGCCCTGATTTTCCGTATCCGGGTTTTCTGTATCTGGGTTTTCTGTATCCTGACTTTCTGTGTTTTGATTTTTTGTATTCTGATTTTCCGTATTTGGCATTCCGCTGCCAGATAAATCCGACTGACTGTCATCTTTGGAACTGTCCTGATAATCACTTCGCTCCAGCGTAATTAGGTCTGCTGTTCTGCCATCATTCATCCGGATGGTAATGCTGTCACTTTCCTGCTGAATCTCCAGACGGTCAATGCCGGTTTTATTTCCCGGCGTCATCTCCACCGGCACCCAGCCAACACTGTCTATATAAATTTCCGTCCATGCATGTGCCTGATTATCAAGAACCTCTGCCGTATAATTCCCATCACTGTCCTTTTTAAACTCTGATGTACTTACAGCATAGCCGCTGACATACCGTGCCTTAATTCCCATCTGCCGCAGAAGCAGTGTTCCAGCACTGGCAAAATGCTGACAAAAGCCTTCCTTCGTATCAAACAGAAAATGTTCTGTTACATCCTGTCCCCATGGCACATTGTCCAAATCCAGATTATAGTTACACTTCGCCAGTTCCCGTTTCACCAGATAGACTGCATAGATTTCCTTAAAGTTATAAATATTATCATAATAAGTACCATTCTCAGTAAATCGGTTATCTACAAAATCCGAATAATCTCTTTCATACTCCGCTTCCAACTGATTTCCCAGTTCCCGGATTCTTGTGAGATTTTCCGGCACATACGTATATTTTTCCGTATACTCATTATATTTCTTTATAAATGCCCATTCGTCTTCCGGTAATTTGCTGTTAAACCCAGCCAAATCATACCGCCAGCTATTCATATTCTCTATAATTTCATTTACTTCCGATTCGCTCAGTGTCTCATTCCGGTCCACATAAGCACCATCTGTCAAATCTGCTGTAAACAAAGCATTCATATAAAGATGTGACATGCTGTTTCTTATGGTTCCGTCTACTTCCAGAACGTCATTGCCATTCCGGAGCACAGTACGGTCTCCATCCATAAGAACCCCGGCGGGCTGCCGTTCATCCTGATAATAGCTTGCCAACGTATAGTATGGCAGGTATGCATAGGGGTCTTTCTCATCAAAATACTGCACCCGGTAAATGGTATCCCAGTAATAGGTATAATAGCTCTGGGTATATGCCAGAATATTCTGTACCTGTTGTCCCGCGGTCTGTTCCTTAAGACTGCTGTCCACTTCCTGCATGGCAGTCACAAAATCACTGGAATCATAAGTCTTCCAGCTTCCATTTTTGTAATAATCGCCTACATAACCTCTTAAATATACCGTATCATCCGGTATCTGATAAGCAGTCACTTCCATAACCGGCTTGTCCTCAAATTCCGGTGCCATATTGCTGACCCGTCCCGGCTGATGGAAGGAGAAAATATCTTTACCAAAAGGAATTTCTGCCAAAAGATTGGCAGCTGTCATTGCCATTTCTGTTACCATATCCTGCGCAGTTTTTTCAATTTCACTTCTTCTTGCCACCATTTCTTTGGCTTTCGGTTCTGCCACTCTAAATACCAGCGAAGAAACAACTACCGCCACCACCAGAAAAAGGCATACTGCTTTCTGCCTTAGATATTCCAACTGCTTTAATTCCACCCGGCCGGCAGCCCGGTAGCCAAAGCTTCCTGCCGCAGCCAGTGAGAAACAAATCAATGCCCGCTTTGATGGTGCATAGCCCACCGCAAAATCCAGCATTATAAGAAGTAGCGGTGGAATCAACACTCCAGCCAGCCGTTTTCTTACCACCAGAAAATAAATCTGCAGAATAGACAAGATAACTAACAGCCATGCTGTTACTGCTACCACCGGATTTAAATCAAGATACCGTTCAAATCCGGATACAATCTGCACATTATAGTACATATTGATTTTCTGCACTACCAGCCGGATCAGTCCTGCCAGCCCTGGGTAAAGCTCTTTCCGGCTAAGCACCAGTCCCACCAGCAGTTCTCCCACAGGCAGCAGCCACTTGTCCGCCTTCTTAAAATAGGAAAAAGAAAACGTCAATGCTGCCGCAGAAACAGAAACCCATATCAATACAGGCTTTCCAAACCGGTTAGTCAGAAAGATGTCTCCAAATATAAAGAACATGGAAAGCTCCCAAAGTACAGCCAGCAGGCTCTGCATTCCCACACGCATGACCTGCGGCGGCAATGCAATTTTTCCTGCCCGCCGTCCTTTCTGCGAATACCGTATGTTTCCAGTCTTTTTCATAACCGATGCATATGTTTTCTTCTTTTTTCTCATACTCTAATCTCCGCTTTTGCGAAATCTTCTATTTCCGTTCCTGCCACAATAAGTTTTCCTGCAAGGTTCATTTCTATCTTTGTAACTGCTGTCTCACCCCGGTATTTCTCCTGATATAAAAGTGCAATATCCATCTTTTCCCGGCTCTGAACCGCTCCATACAAAAGCAGAATAAAATAATATACCTTCTCTTCCTTATCTACCCTTACCCGGATGAGGTCATGTTCCTTTTCATCATACCATGCGATATAATGAGGGCACTGTTTTTCCACCAGTCCAAAAGAAATCGAAATTACCATTTCAAAAAAGTGGTTTCTCTGCTTCTCCGTCTCTTTCTGCCCTCCGCTGATGTCAAGCAGAATCACCACCGGACAGCCCATCGGCTGGCTGTTTTCCCGCACCATTAATTCCTCTTCTTTTGCAGATAACTTCCAGTGGATATTCTGGATTTTATCTCCCGGCTGAAAGGAACGGATCTGAAATACCTCAGATACGTCATCTCCCCCGGTTTTATCATCATATACTTCCGATTCCCCCTGAAAATACCGGGATGCTAATCCCACCTCTATCATTACCGGCATTATCTTTGGCATAATGGAAAGCCGTTCCTCATAGCGCACATACCTGGTCAGATAGCCGATTCCAAGCAGACCATAAAATCTTACCCGAACCAGCCGGAATGTATAATTTCCACTGCTTTTTGCTGCTACCTCCACGCTCATCCGGCTGCTGCTCTTTGCATCCGCTGCCGCCTGTATGGATAATATTCTTTTTTTCCTGCCAAAAGAATTCCGGTAATCCATCCGGTATACTACCTTCGGCAATGGCAGCCTGCTCCGGTTTTCCGTCACCGCACAGATCATAACGCCTTCTTCCTGCTCTGCCATAACAATCGGAATCTGAATCCGGCATTTTACCCGAAGCATCATATATAAAATATAGCCATAGCCTAAAAACAGCATTACTCCGCAGCAAATCGCCAAAAGCATCAATGCCGGGCTGGTATAAATGATTCCAAGATATCCTAATGCACCAACAATAAGTACAAGTATCAGTCCTGCTGCCATAGGCTACTCTTTTCCCTTAAATGAAGTTGGTTTTGTGGTATCTTCCATAATTTTTTCAAGAACTGCTTCCCCGGACACCCCGGTGACCCGTGCTTTGGTATTTAATACGATTCTATGCTTTGTGACATCATAAAAAACATCCTCTACATCAGCCGGAATCACATAATCTCTCTCATTAAAAAATGCATTGGCACGCACCATTTTCGTCAGTGCCACCATTCCACGCGGACTGACGCCCAGCTCAATATAAGGATTTTTTCTGGTGGCATGAATCAGCGCCCATCATATATTCATAAATTCTGTCATGTATAAAAATATTTTCTACGGTTTCTTTCATTGCCTGCAGCTGCGCCCCTGTCATCACACCTTCTATGCTCTCATAGCTCTGTCCGATGCTCTTTCCTTTGGCAATCTCAATCTCACTTTTCAAATCCGGGTATCCCATGCTCATACAAATCATGAAACGGTCTAACTGGGATTCCGGCAGCATCTGTGTCCCGGCACTTCCCTTCGGATTCTGGGTTGCCATTACAAGAAATGGTTTCGGAACCGGATGACTGATGCCATCTACCGTCACTTTTCCCTCTTCCATAACCTCTAACAGGGCTGACTGGGTCTTTGGAGAAGTACGGTTGATTTCATCTGCCAAAAACAGATTGCACATGACTGCACCCGGATGATAATAAAAGCCGCCCTGCTCCTTATCATACATAGAAAAGCCTAAAATATCTGCCGGCAGTACATCCGGTGTAAACTGTACTCTGTGATTTTCAAGGCACAATGCCCTCGAAAAAGCCAGCGCCAGCGTTGTCTTTCCCACTCCCGGTACATCTTCAATTAAAATATGTCCTCCTGCTAAAATTGCACAGAATGCCTTCCGGATACAATCATCTTTTCCTTTTACGCTTTTTTTGATTTCATTTTGAACCCGCTTTGATAATTCCACCGCCTGCTGTAATTCCATCCTTCTCCTCCTGCTTTCTGTTTTCTGGCTCTTCTCTGTTTTCTGGCTCTTCTCTGTTTTCTATCATTCTCTATTCTTCGCCTCTAGTTCAGAAATGTTTCTCTTACTTCACAAGTTTCTTCTGTCCCTGAATCATTTTTACCAGCCATACCGAAACTAACGCCAGTACGGTTCCAATCACCACTCCTGCCAACACATCCGATGGATAATGCACCCCTACATATAACCGTGAATATGCAATCAGAACAGCTGCAATTAATGCCATTACTCCATATTTTTTAGGAAGCTCTTTCCATAATACAATTGCTGATGCGAAAGAACTTCCGGTATGTCCCGATGGGAAAGAATAATCTGACTGCTTTTCAATTAAAAGTTTCAATCCATCAACCACTTCATAGGGTCTGGTTCTTGCCACCAGATTTTTAAGTATAATATTGTCTACAATTAACGAACCAATTAATGCCAGTGCCGACATATAGCCTATGTTTCTCGTCTTCTTGTCCAACAAAAGCACAATGGTTATCAGAATCCATAAGATTCCAGCATTTCCAAGATTCGTAATATCCTTCATCACGGAAGTCAATGCCGGGAATCGCAGATACTCCTGTATCCATAATAAAATCTGCCCATCTATATGTAATAACTGTTCTAACATGATATGTTCCTCTTCTTTCCGTACGTTTTCATCACTTTTACTGCTGCTTATAGTATACCGTGTTTCCTTTGATTTCGAAACAACTTAATGAAATATTAAAAAACTAAACTCCAGCCATTCCCAAGCAACGCAAAACAGGTCATCCCAGCCCTCACAAGCTGAACATGACCTGTTTCTTTCTACATAAATTGCTTTTTATTACTTACTGAATATCTTCTTCCTGAATCGGATTCATGTCAAGTCCACGGTTGGCATCTGCCTTTGGATCATCTCCGAAATGATAATCTTTACCAGGTAAGATTGCATTTAAGATAATTCCAGCTAAAGCTGCGATTGCAAGTCCGGTTAAGGTAATGCTGGTTCCTGCAATGGTAAAGGTAAGTCCATTGGAAAATCCAAGTCCGCTGACTAAGATTACTGCTGCAATGATTAAGTTACGGGATTTGGTAAAATCAACGTGATTTTCTACTACGTTTCTGACACCGATTGCAGAGATCATACCATAAAGCATGAAGCTGACACCACCGATGATTGCAGATGGCATAGAACCAATGATTTCAGCCATTTTCGGAATAAAGCTTAAGATAACTGCAAATACAGCTGCAATACGGATCACTCTAGGGTCATGCACACGGCTTAATTCCAATACACCGGTATTCTCACCATATGTAGTATTTGCAGGACCACCAACCATACCTGCAAATGCGGTTGCAAGTCCGTCACCGATTAAGGTTCTGTGAAGTCCCGGATCTTCGATGAAGTTCTCACCAACAGTTGCAGAAATTGCAGACATATCTCCGATATGCTCCATCATAGTTGCCAGTGCGATTGGTGCCATAACCAAGATTGCAGTCAGGTTAAATTTGCATAACTGGAATGGAGGAAGTCCTACCCAGCTTGCAGATGCTACTTCGGTAAAGTTTAAGATAGCACTTCCATCCGGATTAGTCAGTCCTGCTGCCTGCATAATCAGTGCTGCTGCATAGGAAATGACAACACCTAAAAGAATCGGGATAATGCGGAACATTCCTTTTCCCCAGATGTTAAAGATAATGATAACTGCCAGTGCAATCAGTGCAAGAATCCAGTTGGTGGATGCATTGTTTACTGCAGATGGTGCAAGGGAAAGGCCGATACAGATGATGATTGGTCCTGTTACAACAGGTGGCAGGAAACGCATTACTTTCTTTACTCCTACGACCTTGATAACAAGTGCAAGAATCAGATATAAAGCTCCTGCAACAACAATACCACCACAGGCATATGGAAGCTTCTCTCCCATGGTCATGTCTGCAAAGACTCCGGTATCCAACTGTGCAATCGTAGAAAATCCTCCTAAGAATGCAAAGGATGAACCTAAGAATGCAGGTACTTTTAATTTGGTACAAAGGTGGAAGAATAAAGTTCCAAGACCGGCACAGATTAAAGTAACCTGTACGGAAAGGCCTTCTCCCTCAAAATAGCTGTTCACCAGAATCGGCACAAGAATGGTTGCGCCAAACATTGCGAACATGTGCTGAAGTCCTAACAACAGCATCTTCGGAACACCAAGTGTCCGTGCGTCGCGAATTGCGTCTTTTCGTTCGTTCATAACGAAAGCTCCTCCTTAAAATATAATGTGTGATATCCGTGGAATTTTATTTTCCACTTCTGCGGTGCTTTTCATGCATTTTTCTGTTGCTATGCTGCATCCGCTTTAACTACGGGAAACATATTTTCCCGCATAAAACAGGTAACCCACCGAAATGGCAGATTACCTGTTATTATCTAAATTTGTTCCAACGTCTCAATTGCTTTGGCAATATATGGGTTGTCCATAGTATAAAATTGTCCTGCATCGGCAGCTTTTGCATATGCCGGATCCAATGGAAGTTTTCCAAGAACGGACAAATCAAGGTCTGCTGCGATTTCATCAATATGGCTTTCTCCAAATAAGGAAATCTCTTTTCCACAATCCGGACATTTTAAATAGCTGTAATTTTCAACGATTCCAAGGACAGGAACATTCATCATCCCTGCCATGTTATATGCTTTCTTTACAATCATCTGAACCAGTTCCTGCGGAGAAGTTACGATAATGATTCCTTCTACCGGAAGAGACTGGAATACAGTCAGTGGAACATCTCCGGTTCCCGGTGGCATATCTACGAAAAGGTAATCAATGTCACCCCATACCACGTCACTCCAGAACTGCTTTACTACGCCGGCAACGACTGGTCCACGCCATACAACCGGTGTTTCTTCTGTATCAACCAATAAATTTACAGACATAATCCTGGTTCCGTCTTCTGCCACTGCCGGAAGAATCTCTTTTCCATCTCCGACTGCTTTTCCGTGAATTCCATACATCTTTGGAATGGATGGTCCGGTAATGTCGGCATCCATAATACCTACTTCATAACCTTTCTTACGCATAGCGGCTGCCATGGATGCTGTGACAAAAGATTTTCCAACACCACCTTTACCGCTGACTACGCCGATTACATGCTTTATGGATGAATGTGCATTCATTGGCTCTTTCTGAAACTTTATTGCCATTTCTATTCCCTCTTTTCGCTAAACAGGCGGTGTACGTGATCGACACCGCCTATATTTTTATTAAAACCTCATTATTACTATCATACCTTACTGATAGATACTTTTCAAGATATCAGTTTGCACAAAAATTGATACCTTATGCATTTCTCTTCGAAAGGATTTCTTTTAAGCTCTCCGTATATGGCTCTCTTGCGATTCCATACTCTGTTACAATTCCGCTTATTAAATCGTGATCTGTCACATCAAATGCCGGATTGTATACTTTGACGCCTTCCGGTGCCATCCGCTCCTGATACCACATTTCCGTCACTTCCTCTGCCGGACGCTCTTCAATGCAGATGTCATCTCCGGTTGCTGTATTTAAGTCAATGGTAGAGGTCGGTGCACAGACATAAAAAGGTACATGATACCGCTTTGCTACCGTTGCCACAACGGAGGTTCCGATTTTATTTGCGGTGTCTCCATTGGCTGCCACCCGGTCGCAGCCTACAAATACTGCCTGTACCAGTCCCTGTTTCATGACGGTGCCAGACATATTATCACAAATCAGGGTCACATCCACCCCTGCTGCATGCAGTTCAAAAGAAGTAAGTCTCGCCCCCTGCAAAAGAGGTCTTGTCTCATCTGCAAATACATGAAAATGATAACCTCTTTCTTCCCCCAGATAAATCGGTGCTGTAGCAGTCCCATATTTACTGGTGGCAAGCTGTCCGGCATTGCAATGGGTCAAAATGCCATCACCCGGCTTCACCAGTGTCAGCCCGTGTTCTCCGATACTTTTGCAGACCCGGATATCTTCTTCCTGAATCTCAAGGGCTTCTTTATGAAGCAATTCTTTTATCTCTGCAACCGGCTTATTTTTATTTGCAATGCAGACCCTCTCCATCCGGTTTAGTGCCCAGGAGAGATTGACTGCGGTCGGACGGGAAGAATTCAAATATTCTTTCTGTTTCTGAAAAGCTTCATAAAAGACTTCATAATCCTCTGTTTCAATTTCTTTTGCCAGAAGATAAATGCCAAAGCCTGCTGCTACACCAATTGCCGGTGCGCCACGGACTTTTAATAAATAAATGGCATCCCAGATTTCCTGTGCACTCTTTAACCGGATTAGTTCTATCGTTCCCGGCAGCTTTGTCTGGTCGATGATTTCAATGGCATTCTCTGCATCTAAGAGTGTAACCGTTGCATAATCCATAATATTCTTACTGTTTTTTTCCTTCTCCATAGCCTTATCTCCTACCTGTCCTGAGCCTTTATTCTGGCATTCAGTTCTTCTAAATACTCCCAGCGTTCCATCTTATGCTCTAATTCATCTTCCACTTTTATCTTCTCCTGGGTCAGCTCATTTAATTTTACAAAATCACTGGCAAAGCTTCCCATCTTCTCATCCAGTTCTTCTAACTTTGCTTCCAAAGCTGCAATATCGTCCTCGACGGTCTCATAATCCTTCTGCTCCTGCCAGGTAAATTTCAACTTCCTGCCGCTCTTCCAGGTCGCCTTGGAATCCTTCTTTTCGGCATTCTCTGTGGCATCTGCGTTTTCCGTCTGGTCTGCTTTCTTCCCGGAAGTCTCTGTGCCTGCATTTCCCACTGCTGTCTCATCCTCCGGCCGCTTGGCAAGATAATCCGTATAACCGCCCTCATACTGTCTTATGTTTCCCTGTTCAAATGCAAAAATCCGCTTTGCGATACGGTCAAGGAAATACCGGTCATGGGATACTGTAATGACGATTCCATCATAATTATCAAGATAATCCTCTAAGATTGCCAGTGTGGTAATATCAAGATCATTGGTCGGCTCGTCTAAAATCAGTACATTCGGTGCTTCCATCAATACACGAAGCAGATTCAGTCTCCGCTTTTCTCCACCGGAAAGTTTTCCGATAACGCCATACTGTTCTTCCGGTGGGAATAAGAAACGCTCCAACATGGCTGATGCGGATACCAGTCCATCCTCTGTCCGGACATATTCTGCAGTATTGCGGATATATTCAATAACCTTTAAAGACGGATCCATATAGGCAACTCCCGCCGATGCATCCTTTTCAATCTCCTGGGAATAATAGCCTATCTTTATGGTCTGTCCGATAACCAGTTCTCCGGCATCCGGCTCTACCCTGCCATCGATAATCTTCATCAAAGTGGTCTTACCGCATCCATTATGTCCCACAAATCCGACTCTGTCATTCTTAAGAAAGATATAGGAAAAATCCTCAATCAGCTTTTTTTCTCCATAGGATTTACTGATATGATGAAGCTCTACCGTCGTCTTTCCCATACGGCTGGAAACCGAACTCAATTCCACCTGCTTATCAAACTGTGGTCCCGCCTGGTCTCTAAGATTCTCATAACGTTTGATATGGGCTTTCTGCTTGGTAGACCTTGCCCTTGCGCCCCGCTGCATCCAGGCGATCTCCTTGCGAAGGATGGACTGCCGCTTCCGTTCCCCGGCAACTGCCATATCCATGCGCTCCTGCTTCAGATTCAGATAACCGGAATAATTTTCCTGATAACTGTAAATGGAGCCTTTATCAATTTCTGCAATACGGTTACATACGCTGTCCAGAAAATACCGGTCATGGGTTACCATAATCAGTGTTCCCTTAAAGCCCTTTAAGTATCCTTCCAGCCACTCTGCCATATCTGCATCCAGGTGGTTGGTAGGCTCGTCTAACAGCAGAATATCGCAGGGTGTTAAAAGTACTGCCACAAGAGCCAGACGTTTTCTTTCTCCACCGGATAAGTTTTTCGTCTTTTCTTCAAAATTATATACGCCAAGTCTTGTGAGCATGGATTTTGCCTTGCTCTCTAAATTCCACATCTGATAATCTTCCCCGGAAGCATCTGCCTGATTTTTCCGGTGTGCCGCTACCAGTACACTTTCTAAAACAGTCTCTTCTTCTCCAAATTCCGGCATCTGCGGAAGATAGCGGATTACCGCATGATTTGCCTTGGTGATTTCTCCAGCATCCGGTTCCTCTAAGCCTGCCAGCATTTTCAGTAAAGTGGATTTTCCGGTTCCGTTAATTCCCACAATTCCGACTTTCTCTCCTTCCTGCAAATAAAAGGAGGTATTGGAAAATAACTTTCTTCCGGTAAATGTCTTGGTTATATTCTCTGCTGATAATAAATTCATAAAGGTCTCCTGTATTTCTTTTTCATTCTTATTGGCAATAATTTTCTATCACAATACATATTTACATTTGACTGCTCACTGACTATACTGTAATGCATAGCACAACTATTCAGGAGGTAATATATGTATCATAGAGCATCTGAATTAAAACATATTTTTAACGAAAATATGAAAGGCGGAACCGGCACTGTTGAGATTATCCGTTCCGTCAATCCTATAGACTATGAAAGCCCAGCCAAGATGATTGCAAAACTCATCTTAAGACCGGGCTGTTCTCTCGGAAAGCATATGCATGAAGGGGAAGAAGAAATCATCACCATTCTCTCCGGTCATGCAGCCTATGACGATAACGGAACCATCGTTGCTTTAGAAGCCGGTGATACCTGCGTCTGCAAAAGCGGAGAGTCCCACAGCATTGCAAATGCTTCTCCAAAAGAAGATCTCATTCTCTTTGCTGTCATTAATTATCTTGCCTAATTACCGGCAAAATAAGCATCAATCCCATTGGCGATTCCCTGTGCAATCTGAGTCTGATAAGAGTCCGTTGCCATATTGGAATCTTCGGTGGGATTTGTCATATATCCCATTTCAACAATTGTTACCGGTACGGTACTCCAGTTAATTCCACTCATGGTATCCGTCTCCCACACATATTCCTTCTTTGCACCGGTCTGCGCACACAGACTATCCAGTATATTCTGGGAAAGAGAACGGCTCTGGCTGTAAAAGCTTCCTACATACGGATTGGACGCCGTCTGGCAGATTGTCATAGCCCCATTGGCTCCGCTGTTGGTAGATCCGTTGGCATGTATACGGACAAATGCTTCTGCTCCCGCATTGGTTGCAATGGCTGCCCGCTCGCTGTTACTGAGATTCACATCATTGGTTTCTCTTGTCATGACTACGGTATAACCTCTTGCAACCAGTTCATCCCGCAATTTTAAGCTGACGGATAAATTAAGCTGATACTCTGTCTGTCCGGTTGCAACGCCGGATGTTCCTCCGGTTACTCTTGCCTTGGTCTCAGAAGATCCCGGTGCTACCGGCTCCGGTGTACTGTCTCCTCTGCTCTGATGTCCCGGGTCAATGCAGATGACATGTCCACCGCTTCCGGATGTAATTCCGGTTCCCGCACTTCCAGTCAATGCTACCGGCTCCTGCGGCTTCTCTGTGGTCAGATAATCGGATGCTATATAATAAGTTCCTTCATCCAATGAAACCTGGCTCCAGCTTCCATCATTTGCAGTGCGGGTAAGTTCTTTTCCCGCAGATAATTTCTTATAAACCTCTGCATCGGTAGAAGGTTCTACCCTCACATTGACTCTTGTTGTCGTATAAACAGTCTCTTCTGCATAAACTACCGTATCCGGATTCAATACTGCCGGAACATGCTCTGTTTCCGTCTCTGTTTCTGTTTCCGTATCTACAACTTCTTCGGTGTCAATTACATTTTCTGTTGTTGGTACCTCTGTATTTGTTAATGTTTCTTCGGTATTCACATTCGCAACTGTATCGTCTTTTTTATCCTTCCCGCAAGCGGTCAGAAATACCAGACACATAACAAGCAACAGGCATACGGTAACTGCCGAGTGCCTGCTGCCCTTATGGAATGTGCTTCTTTCTGATGTTCTCATAGATTCCCTCACATTTCCCTATATCATCTTACTTATGAATCAAAGTTCCCTTTAATCCGCTGACACCATCTAATGCTTCCTCTAAGTTTGCAATCAGTACGGAACGGACTGCAGAATTGCCGATGTAATCGATTGCTGCCTGAATCTTCGGAAGCATGGTTCCTTCTTCAAACTGTCCCTCGTCCATATACTGTTTTGCTTCTTCTACGGTCATCTCATCCAATGGCTGTTCATTGGCTGTACCATAATTTAAGCATACCCGCTCTACACTAGTTAAGATAATGAGCTGGTCAGCATCTAAAAGCTCTGCAAGTCTGCCTGCTGCAAGGTCTTTTTCAATGACTGCGCTGGCACCTTTTAGATTATTATCCTGCTCTAATACAGGAATACCGCCACCACCACAGGCAATTACTACCTGGTCTGCATCGGAAAGTGCACGGATGGCATCAATTTCTACGATGTCCATTGGCTTTGGAGCTGCTACGATACGGCGGTATCCATCGCCCTGTTTTACCGTATGGTTCCCTTTCTTCTCTTCTGCTTCTGCCTCTTCCTCTGTCATGACACGGCCGATAATTTTGGTTGGATGATAAAATGCTTCATCGTATGGGTCTACGGTTACCTGTGTTAAAACAGTAGATACCGGTTTGTAAATTCCACGGTTTAATAATTCGGTACGAATGGCATTCTGCAAATCGTATCCGATATAGCCCTGACTCATAGCAGAGCAGACAGACATCGGAGTAGCAGTATATTCCGGATAAATTCTTGCGAATTCAGCCATTGCAGTATGTATCATTCCCACCTGTGGTCCATTGCTGTGGGAAAGAACTACCTGACAGTCATCCTTAATATAATCTCCGATTGCTTTTGCGGTAAGCTTGGTTGCTTTCTTCTGTTCCGGAAGTGTTGTTCCCAATGCTTCATGTCCTAATGCAATCACAATTCTCTTCTTTTTCATGTTACAATCCTCCAATTCTATGCCCAAAGATTTTCCGGATAGACACCGTCTTTAATCAGTCCGCGGATGGAATCCACAACAAATGGTTTGTCCTCTAAATAAGTAACTCCAAACCAGCGGTCTGCTGTCTCATAAACTTTTACGGTTGCCTTATCCTGATTCAAAAGCAATTCCACAATATTTGGCAGCAGATACTCTTTCTTCATCGGATTGTCTTCAATATGTGCCAAGAACTCACGGAAGCCCTCTTCCAGATAATCAATAAAATCCGGATAGCCAGCCCACATGTTCATAGATACATTTACATCCGGGTGAATCCATTCTGCCACATCAGCTTCTTCACAATGTACTTTTCCTTTTTCATCGGCATAGATGCTGTGTGTCTCTAAAATTTTTTCAAGATAGCCACTCTTTTCATCTACCACACAGACACCACGGGTAACGGTTCCGTTATCACTCAGTGTGTTCTTCAGGATATATCCAGCCATTCCAAGGCGGAATCTTTCCTTATCCTCTTCATGATTTACCAGAAAATCATGCATCTTTACAAATGCTTCTTTTCCGTAATAATCATCTGCATTGATGACTAAAAATGGTTCCTTCACTACGCCTTTGCAGCATAATACTGCCTGACCGGTTCCCCATGGTTTTGTTCTGCCTTCCGGCACTGTAAAGCCTTCCGGTATATCATTGATATCCTGGAATACATAATCTACTTCTACCTGTTTTCCGATTCTGTTTCCAATGATTTCTTTAAAATCCGCCTCAATATCCTTGCGAATGATAAATACAACCTTATCAAAACCTGCGTCCACCGCGTCATAAATGGAATAGTCCATAATAATCTCGCCATTTGGTCCCATTTTCTCAAGCTGCTTAATTCCGCCGCCAAAACGGGAGCCAATGCCTGCCGCCATAATAATCAGTGTTGTTTTCATTCGTATTCTCCTCAACCTTATTTTTAAAACTTTTTTCTCTCTACCCTTTTCTTTTTCCTCTATTTCACTATTCTTATCTAATGATTTCGCCGCTCGTCAACGATAAAGGCATACTGACTCACTTACGCCTGCTATTTCATGTATTCTTTGTAGCCGACTTCCTGAAGCTTCTTATCCTTTGCTTCTACCTGCTCTTTTAAATTCTTAGAATATTCTTTTAATCGTGCCAATAATGCATCATCTGATGTTGCAAGAATCTTTGCTGCAAGAATTCCTGCATTTGCGCCACCATTGATTGCAACGGTTGCTACCGGAATACCGGTTGGCATCTGTACGATAGAATAAAGAGAATCTCTTCCGCCTAAAGATGTGGTATGCATTGGAATTCCGATTACCGGCATAGGGAAGATTGCTGCACACATTCCCGGAAGATGTGCTGCCATTCCTGCTCCTGCGATAATTACTTTAAATCCTTTGCTCTCTGCGCTCTTTGCATATTCAAAAAATACATCCGGCTCACGATGTGCGGAAATAATTGTCATCTCATACTCGATTCCAAGCTGTTCCAAAATATCTGCTGCTTTTGCCATTACAGGCATATCTGAATCACTGCCCATTACAATTCCTACTTTTGCCATTTTCTTTCTCCTTTTCTCATAGATACTTGTCCTTTTAGTATACACTGTTTTACGCCGGAAATGAAGTCTTATTTTCCAACGGCTCATTCAGTTTTTCTGTGCCCGGTACTACAAACCTGCCATCTCTTATAATATCCCCGGTACTGCCATCTGCCCTTTCAATATAAATGCAGTCTAATTCATCATACGGTATCGTAATATCCGTATGGCAGTTAAAGTATGCCTTACTTTCGTCTTCTTTCCGAAGAATTGAGATTTCATTATCCCTTGCCACAATTTCTTTGCCATCCGGATTATAAACCGGCGTATCCTCTGCCTGGGAATAACAGGTATCTCCCACTGCAAAATGTGGACCTGTCTTCTCTGCAATCAGAATCGGCAATTTATCTGCAATATCAAAGTCCTTTGCCATCCGGTATGCCGTGGTGTTGGTTCCAATAGCAAACTCCCCTAACGGCAGCGTATCATGGTGCATCAGCACATTATCATAAATATATTTATGGTTCTCTTCTTCACTGTCAAAATTACTGCAACTGTAATCCACAACTTTTCCATCTTCAAACGTCATTTTCAGGTTCTCATACCGGAGTCCATTAAGATAGACATAAGATACATGCAGTACTCCGTGGGTTCCGGTCAGCACCGGTGAAGTAAACACTTCCCCTACCGGAATATTGACATCTGCCACGCAATTTTCAAAGATAGTCTCTTTCTGTGGATTCTTAAGGTGGTATAATTCCACGGTCATATCTGTTTCGTTATCGCCTTTTCCTCTGATATGTGCCCTGACTCCCTGGTCTAATACTTCAATAATTTTCGCCTGCATATCCCGGTACAGGGTATAATCCAGTGTATTTAATTCTACCGTCTTATCAAAGATTTCTTCAAAGTTGCTGCCAATCTGCGGGAGCGGATAAGCAATAATCGTAAAGCTTCTTTCCTCTCCCTTAATATACTGATTGGTAATCTGCCCAGCCTGTGACGCATAATAGACATTTAATTCATTCTGCTTGTCGCTGTAATGGCAGGCAGTTTTTTTATTTTCCGGTTCAAATAACGGTTCTCCAAACACTTCGATTACTGCCGGGCCTGCGTAGCCTGCTGCAAGTTCTTTCTTATCTTCATATACAGTCCGGAGTGTCTCTAATCGGCGTTCCACAAAGGCTTTATCTAAATATACTGCTTTATCTGCTTTATGGTCATAATCAAACTGACGGTTCACAGAAGCCGCATAGCAGCCCCGCTTGGAATTGCCGCGGTTACGGAAGGAAGAAAACGCCTCCCGGTAAATCGTCGGTTTTAATCCCATCTTCTCAAAATTAGCAATTGCTGCCCGCACCATACGTTCCATTCCGATGGCATATTCCACATTTACGGTAGATTTTATGGATAAGTCTTTTCCGGTGGTAATAAAGCCAATCCGGTAGCCTTCCGTATAAGTATCCGCCATTGCCTGAATCTTCTCCTGCGGAAGCTGGTTCATATACTCTGCCATACGGATTTCATTTTCTCCGACTGGTTCTCCATAATAATAAAGGTATTTTAAATCCTGTAAATCAGAATCCATTACTATCCGGGTAAAGAAATCCCGGCTGGCATCTACCATTTCACAGACGCTGCGCTCGGTAAACAATTCACTATAATCGTGGAAGAACCAGTAAATTGCCTGCTGCACTTCTTTCGGGGTTGTTCCCTCTTCGTCATTAAAACAGGTATAAACCTGGATAAACAATTCACAGAAGCAGGTATAGGCTTCCACATCGCCCTCATAAGCATAAGGAATCAGGCTCCGAAGCTCTGCATAGAGCATGCTAAGGAGTGTGCCGTATTCCTCGCCCAGGGTTATACAGGCATAATCCGGGTTGGCATAGCTTTCTTTATAATGTTCCGGCAAAATATCCTCATACAATGCTTCATTTATCTTCTGTAATGTTTTCCTGCTCTGGCTGCAGAAGCTGTCATTTAATACCTGCCGCAATACTTCTTCCGTTTTTACAATAAATGCTGCCGTTCCTTTAAAATAAGCACGGAACGGCTCACAAACCTCCGGTTCTGCCGCAAGTTCATGTATCCGTTCCGTTACCAAATCCAGTCGTTCTGTAATTGCTTCTCTTTCTTCTGCGTTTAAATTCTGATATTCCATACTTTATATCCTTTATATTTCTAATTTTGCCTACAACAGAATACCGCCTGCATAGACAGCAATCCAGATAAGCAGTGAAAAAATCGAGAAAAATGTAGCAGCATACGGAATGCTGCGAAATGAATTTTCCTCCTTCAGGCTTATAATTGCAAGAATCACTGCGGCTAATGCTGCAAAAAAGGCCAGGATTCCATAGCAGGCTATGTATATGCTTAAATTACCGGCACTTCTGAATGCAAGAACTACCATCACCACAAAACTGACCAGTGACAGTAATGCCAGAACAAGTGCTGTAATTCCTCTTTTCGAAAGTGTTTTTTCCGTAAATTTATATTTTCTGTATCCTCTTCGTCTTTTTCTCATGTTCTTTCTCCCGATACCATATTGTACCGAAGTCTATTCTTTCTGCTCAAATTTGTGACACCGGATATGATTTGCCAGCAAAAATCCAACATATCCAATTGCCCCGCCGATGGTATTTAAAATCAGATCATCTACATCAAAGCTTCCTACCTTGGATACAAGCTGTACCAGTTCCACCAGCAGGCTGAAGTCAAAACTCAAAAGCACTATCCGGTAGAACTTTCTCTGATTATGTGCCAGTAATGGCAGAAGCATTCCATAAGGAATAAAAGCGACAATATTTCCCAGAAGGTTAAAGCAGACTGCTTTCGTCCCCAGTACCTTCCGGTAAATAATAAACCGCTTGATTTCTTTTAAGGGCATAAGATTATAATGGTAGCTTCTTTCGGAATAGGTTCTTCCCATCATTTCTGAGAAGAACAGGAAATAGCAAAGCAGACCCAGATATATTACGAATAAAATCCATACTCCGATACGAAGCAGTTTTCTCGTCTTCTGACTCAATTCCTTTTCCCCATTTCATTTTTGCTGTTTATTTTGCCCCATACTGCTCATAATATTTATCAATTGCTTCTTTCATCTTATCATCAATGATAAGCCTGCCCTGACAAGGACGGTTGTATAAACACTCTACCACATCTGCCATGCTGACAATTGCATTTGCAGGAAAACCATATTTCTCCTGAATCTCATCCAATGCGCATTTGTCTGTCTCAAGTCCTTTTTCCATACGGTTTAAGGATACCATCAGTCCAAGAATGGTTACATCTCCCTGTGCCTGAATGATTGGGAATGTCTCCTGAATAGATTTTCCGGATGTCGTTACATCCTCAATAATAACAACACGGTCACCATCTTTGATTTTGCTTCCAAGCAAAATTCCGGTATCGCCATGGTCTTTTACTTCTTTACGGTTAGAACAGTAGCGAATCTCTTTGCCATAAAGACGACTGAATGCGATTGTTGTTGCAACAGAAAGCGGAATTCCCTTATATGCCGGTCCAAACAGTACATCAAAATCAGTACCATAGTGGTCGTGAATTGCTTTTGCATAATATTCTCCAAGGCGGGATAACTGTGAACCGGTTACATATGCACCTGCATTCATAAAAAATGGTGACTTTCTTCCACTCTTTAATGTAAAGTCACCAAACTTCAAAACCTCACTCTCCACCATAAATTCGATAAACTCTTTTTTATATGCTTCCATTTTATTAAAACCTCCTGATTTTAAGCCATTCTTCGGCATTTTGTATTTTAAATTTTGCTTTACTGTGCCACAACTGTACCATTTAACGATTTACCCATATATATCAATCCTTTCTGATTTGTTCAGCAAACCAAAAAGTTAAGCATAGATATACTTTCTTAGCATACCACCAAATTCACTTTTTTTCAACTGACAAATCATCATATTCATTGTTCATATTCATTGTTTCCAAATCTATTCTCATATGACAGTTCTGGTTTCAAGTCAACTTTCCATTCCATTAAATCTTATGGTTGACATTGTAAGAGCTGACATATATATCTTCTTCCACCTCTCCCTTCTTTTGAGGTCACAAACTGTGACCTCAAACAGTATCATCGTGTTCCTTCTTGTTTTGCTTCCCACTCTTCCACCGTTCGAAGTGGTATCTGAAAATTGTTTTTCTTCCTTTACAACAAATATGGAGCAGATTTCTCTGCCCCATACGCACACCTTATAATCAGGCAAGAACTGCTTCCTGCTTTACGATTTCTTTCACTTCATCCAAAGACAAGCCGGAATAACGTGCCATTTTCTCAACGGATGTTTCGCCATCACGAATCATACGAACAACGAACTCACGTGTTACTTCTTCACGCTCCTGATTTCTCATTTCTTCAATTGCTTTGCACATACTCTCAACTCCTTTCGCATCTTCCTTGAAGTATCTGACTCTGTCTGCCAGTTTTCCATAAAACATATCATCCGCATCGGTACAGGAAAAATCATGCATCAGCTTCCCGATATCCGAATCCCCTCGATATGCTCCATTCACATACAGGATGTGGGAACCATCATCAAAAAATTCATCGGTTTCCAGAATTTTTCTCTCTACTCTGTATATCGGCTCTCCTTTTCCTATCACATCATGCTCCGTAATAAATATCACATATGTTTCCGGAAGAAAATTGACATCTTCCTGTGGTGCAAGTGCATTGGCATCCAACATACTGCTGTTGTGTCTTGCACGCTTTCGTCCTGCTCCCTTATCCGCTCGCTGCACCTCTATATCGTATTCCTTATTCTCAGAATCCGTAGCCTTTACATCCAGCCTAACGGAACGCCCCTGCAAATTCTGGATGACATATTCCGTTTTAGAATGAAGAACCTTAAGGTCCTCTTTATTCATTATAATACGCAGAACAAGCTCCGCACATTCATCATGATCTTCAAAGCATTTCTTCAAAAAATCGTCATCAAACAGGCGAAATTCTCTTATTCTCTGCATATCCTGCTCGTGTTTTTGTTGCTTTGTCAGCATTCTTATCACCTCCAAATCTCTTCGGTGTTCTTCCTGTATTTCTGACCTCTGGTTATAGTATACACGAAAAAGCACCTCCTGCCTACTAATTAATTTGTGAAATTTTAATAACCTCTTTCACAATCATATCTCTTTAAAATTCCATACAATCTCCACCCTGTTATCTGTGTGTTCTGTTGTATTTCACACGATAATCATATTCCTCCGTAAAATCATCATAGGCGGACATCTTGTAACGCATACTCCGCTCAGCTCGTATGTCCTGCCGACCGTGCCCTCGCCACCGATCAAGGTAAGGGTATTTCCATCAACGGTAAATTCATATTCGGAATCCCGCACCGACTCGTTGGCGTAATCGATCATGAGCTTGTTGCCGTCGATGGTATAGGCGAAATCGTAGGATATGGAGGGCAGCTCCAGTGCGGCGATCGCACCGCAAAGCACCATACGGCGCTGCGTCTGTTTTTTCTTCCTTTTTCTGATTCTCTCTACCGTTTGATCTGACTTGTTCGTGAATCGTCCCGGCGGTTGCTGCCTGATGGGGCGGTTCGATTGATAATCCTGCATCATGTGGTTCTTCTCCAGTCCAAGCGAAAGGGCGATGACGGCAATGTCCGTCACCGCCCTTTGCTCAAAGGTTCGCAGCTGATTTATTCAGCGTTTTCTTTCTTCTTTTTGCTGTAAACGTTGATACCGATTACTGCGCCGCCGCTGATAAACAGCAGTGCGATCCAGAGGATCATATTGCTGTTGTCACCGGTTTTCGGGCTTTCTGCGCCGGTGTCCGGGTTGGTTTGCGTAGGATCGGTCGGTTTTGTTGTGGAGCCGGCAGCCGGAATCTCAACTGCCGCCTTCTTGTAGCCGCAAACCTTGCACTCCTCATGCCTGGAGCCCTTTAGGGTTGCGGTCGCTTCCTTATCTACCACCCACTTGAAGCTATGTACTGCAACATCGTCCTTGTCACCGCAGGAGCACTCATGCCAGTGGTTGTCGGCGTCGTACTTCCACTCGCTGCCGTAGCTGTGAGTATGCTCACCGCCGCCTGTGCCACTATTGCGCAGAATCGTCAGCGTGTAGGTTTTAGCACCGATTTCCACGACAATGTCGGTTGTGCCGCTGTCGGGGATGGCAACGGTTGCGCTGCCGCCGGTGGACAGAGCCTGTCCGTTGATGCTCACGGGCTCGCCGTTTCCAGACACCGCTGTGACTAGCGTAGATGTTGCTCCGCTATCATTTTGCAGCGTATAGGTATAGTTCGTTCCGTTGGCGGTAAAATCGCCGATCCCCACTGCCAGACCTTCAAAGGTCAGAAGGTCATTACCGGGCACTGCGACTCGCACCACTACGCGGGTGCCAAGCTGGGAGAAGGTGACGGTTTCCGTCCGGAAGGTTTCCCCGGAGATGGCACCGCCAATACTGGTCTTTTTCGTTTCCAGAACGGTCCCGGCAGCATCCAGCAGCGTGGCCACCAGCGTTGCGCTAGTCTGAGACTGCAGGGAGTTGTTGCGCAGGGTAATGGCGGCGGTGCTGTGACCGTTGCCGTCGTTCCCCTGTGTCACATCCATAGTCATCCGCTCTCCGGTGCGGGCCAGTGCGCCGGTCATATGGACGCTGGCCTCGCTGTCACTGCCGTCATACTCCGGCAGGCGCTGATTGCTTCCTGTTCCACCGATCTGACCTTCCACCCACGCCTCGGCGTACAGATAGGTACCCACATTGGGGATCTCGGTTTTGCCAATGGATGTCATATACCCGCCCAGATCATAGGTCAGGTCCAGTGTAAAGGTTCCCTGATCGATGCGGGCGAGGGCGCTGTCTTCGGAAATGGTAATTTCATTATCGCGAACCGATACGCCGTTTGTGGCGCAGTCTACCGCTGCAGATTGGGTATGCAGATCGTCCGCATAGAACGCAAGCTTCACCTCGCGGTTCTTTCCGCCGGCCAGCGTGGCGGCAGAGGAATTATATAGGGTCATGCGCACCGTGCGTTTGCCGGCACTCTCCGCAATCACTTCCATTTGCGAGATGCCAATGTCTGGATAATCCAGATACACTGTGCCGTTTTCGTTGATGCCGCCGGCGGCGGTGATGGTATAGCTCGGGTCGGTCACGCGATCCTTCACATGGTGCCAGACGGTAAGGGTGGTGCTTTCATTGGGCAGCAGTGTTTCCGTAAGGGTGACGGTTTCCCCGCTGTCAAGGCCGACCGTTAGGCTTGTCACATCGTTCAGCCCGGTGTTGCGGATGGTAAAGCGAATGGGTGTCAGGCTGTTCAATGCCAGCGTTGCATAATCCACACCGATCTGTTCCACAGCCACCGCATCGGTGATAAAATTAGAGGTAGCAGTATAGAGGATCGTTTCCTCCCCCGGAACGGTCACGCCGCCGATTACCTCTGGGTTTTTATCGTCATACCGGGTTGCCTGAATGGCAGCCTGCACCTGATTGGTGCCGCTGACATAGGCATCAAAATGGTCAGCCAGCGTGCGATCCGGCAGCTCTGCCAGTTCCAATGGTGCAGACAGAGTGTAGGTATTTGTGGCATAGCGCAGCTTGGCCGCCTTCAAAATGCCGTGATCTACCGCGCCGTTGGCATCATTGACAGTCTCATTCCAGACGATGGTAAGATCATTGAGGCTGCGATGATCCCCACTGAGGGAAGCGAAGCGGAAGTCTCCGCCCACGACGGCGTTGCCGCTGCTGGTCAGGGCAGACAGAGAGCCGGGGAAACTGTTGGACATGGTGCCGCTGCCGTCCACAGCCAACAGCTGGATATCGCTGCTGCCGTCTCGGACACTATGCCAACCGATGACAAATCGGTCATCCCCGCTGCCGAAGTTGGCTGCAACGACCTGGGGGTTTTCGTCAAGATTGCTGTCACAGGTCGCCAGCATGGCTGTACCGGGAGTTCCGTCAGCAGCCACGGTACAATAGGCGATCTCGTAGGCGGAGGTATCTCCGGTTCCGCTGCGGTCCAGCGAGTAAACCGCCATAGCGGTTCCGTCGGGCAGCATGGCCGCCTGCAACGCCTTCACGCTGCCAGTAGCACCGTTATAAAGCATTTTGGACTCGCTCCAGGTGCCGTTACTGCTGTCATAGCAACGGTACATGATACAATCTCTGGTCGTGAAGTTCAGCAGGTTGTTGCTGTCCTGCGTACCGGGATCGGGGGTGTAGACGCTGCGCCAGAACACGATGGCCTTGCCGTCGCCGCCCACTGCCGTGGCTGGGGCCAGATCCGGCATGCCGTCGTTGGTTAGGCGGGTGGAAGTCCAGGTTGTGCCGTCATAGACGGACACTACGATTTCCGTGCTGTTCATCAGCAGGTTTTGCTCTTCCAATGTCACGGAATCACCGGCATTTTTACCCGGCAGGTCGGTGCCCATGCGAACCCAAGCCGCCGCCGCGAAGCTGCCAGTGCCAGACAAAGAAACGCTCGTGTCACCGTAGCCGGGGAACTCTGTGGAAGCGTCAATTTCACTGGAGAGAGTATAGACGCCGCCATTGAGGGTGGAGAAATGCGCCCGGCTGTCGTAAATACTGCTGCTGTTGCCGTCGTTGATGTAGGCCAATACCTTCCCGTCATCGCTGAGCTGTGGATAGGATGTGGGGTTGGCATTGGTCTGGATGTTTTCCAGCCCACTGGTGGAGTTCAGAGAGAACAGCATCATCCGCTGCTGGGGCTGGCCCCAAGTACGGGCATATTGCTCCAGATAGTCCCGGCTTTGGAGCGTTGCACTGCCAGAAGCCACCTGCATTCCGCTCTGGGCCGCCGCCATCCGCAGCGAGGCAAGGCTCAGCCCACTGGTGGCGTTATTCCAGTAGTTGTCGATTGTTTTCCAGTCATTAAAAGTCCTGGTAGCTCCAAGGGTTCCGGAGGCGATCACCGCCTCGTAGGAGATAAACAGGAAGTTGGCCACAAATTTGATTCCCACTTCGCTTTGGATCCCCAGGGCCTGACCGTTGATCTGGCGCTTTGTCTCGTCGGCAAGATAGGTGCGGGAAAGGAACTTATTCTGACTATCCACATCCAAATTGCCGAATAGGCCGATCTTCAGCGCCACGACCGAATAGTCAAATCCAATGCCGCCAAACGCGTGGACATAGGCGTTGATACGCAGCGTGGTCAAAAAGTCATTCACTGCCGTGGCCGTTGGATCGCTCCAGGCAAGCTCTGTACCCTCGCCCTGCCGGCCGTAGCGCACTGCGGTACGGAAATCCAGCTGAATGGCACCACCCAGCTCAAAGGTTGCTGTCAACGGTACGGGGCCAGCCATGGCGTTCACGCTGAAGGTGAAGCCCACGCCAACGCCGGCGGTAAAGCCGCCGCCTACGGTGAAAACCTCCCACTCCTTTTTTTCGGCGTTATAGCGGATTTCCGCTTCGTAAAAGCCCTCCAACTGCAAGTTGAGATCCGTGTTGGTGACCTTGCCGGCCATGGAGTTGGCTTTGTACTCCCCCTCGGGATTATAGGTGCCTTTGGCCATCTGACTCAGATCCCCGGTCCCGGGCACGCCCACTTCCAGGTTCTGTGTCAGCACATTCGCACCCAAGGCCACGCCGTCCTCGGAATAGTCCATGTCCTCCATCTCCAGCGTATTGTACCCGGCCCAAATCATGGCACGGAACACGGAGGGATCTTCGCTAGGGGTGATAATCATTTTGAACACGGATGTGTCCACCGGACCGCTCAGATCATCCAGCCGTCCGGTCAGCACCTTGAGAATGTTACTATCGCCCACTCCGCCAAAGTCAACGTCATTCACTCCACTGGAGTCCTTCATCGTCAGCAGAATACCGGTGACGCGCTCATCCTCTGTCACCTTGGGCACTCGGGTCAGATCAACGACCCGGAAGGGCATTATTTTCTCTTGCAGCAGGCTGCCGTTCAGGCTCAGCTGCGTTTTCATACCTACATCCTTGCCGTCGGCGATCCATCCAGAGGTGGTCATGGTGGCCTCGGTGAGGGTCAGATCGTTTTCCGCTACAGGGATGGATGAGAAGGGATACTGCGTGGTACTGCTGCTCTGGGCGGCAGGAAGAACGCCGTATTCGTCCGCCAGCTTGAGACTGTAATTCTTCGCGTTGGCAATCTTCTCGCCCCAGAGGAACATGGTGGTGTGCAGGGTTGCTGTTTTAAAGCTGCTGTTAGGGCCAATCTTCCCAGTCGAGTTGCGGACATCCACCTTCTGACCGTTGGCAAGACCGTAATCAACGCTTTGCGCCACAATGAAGGGTTTGTTTTCCTCCCCTTCCGGCACGCACTCCAGAGAGACAACGCCCTCTGCGGTGCGCATTACATCATCCACGCCCAGCTTGCCGTTGACGGTCAGCAGCAGCGGATAGTACTTGTCGCCGTCAATTGCGCTGATCTCCAGAATGTACTCCAGCTGATCCAGAGCGGAAAGCACCGTGGTGTTGCACTCGCCCTTTTCGGCCGACCAGAACTGGGTGGAATCCAGATAGACGGTTATATTTCCCTCCGCATCCGTGGTATAGGTGTCGCCGGTGATGCCGCTGACAAGTGCTCCTGCCCCGGAGCCCAGCAGAGCTGTCTCGCAGTAGCCTCCGTTTTTATAAACGCCACCGCGAACGGTCACCGTCTTGTTCGCCAGCGGATCGCCGCCCGGCGTGATGAGCATCACAGATGCCCGGGCGACTCGCCGAAGGCTGAAGGTATTCAAGGGATAAAGCTGCAGTTTTGTGGCATCCTGCTCGCCGGAACGCAGATTTTCTTTATAGATGGTGCCCAGATAAATATCCGCGCCGGAGCCGGACTGCAGAGACACCTCACTGGCGATTCCGTTGGGTTCGTAAAGCGCCAGCACGCCTTCACTGTTGGTCGTGACCGTTTTGGACACACCTTTGCCATCGGTGTATTGCAGCGTAGTTTCCGCTGCAGGCGTCAGCTGGAAGAGATAGAACTTATTTTGCAGCGTTTTCGCTGTCACCTGTACATCGGCACGCATGCCCGTGGCGGCATGGGTAGCCGTGACGGTTGCGGTACCGTTGGCCAAGCCGGACAGCGCCATTTTGGTTTCGGGAAGGTAGGAATCAAAGGAGAAGTTTCTGATGTCCTCATACAGTCCGCCCTGCTTGTAGTTGACGGAAATGGCATTGTTGTTGCTGGAGAGCCACCGGATGCCGTCTTTAAAGGAGTTCCATCCGTACTCGTCATAGTTGATGCCTATGTACTCGATCAGCCCCAACTCCTGGCGCAGCTGCAAAATTTCAGCTGTATCAGTGGGCAGGCTGCCGCTGACCTTGGAGGTATTGTCCATGGTCAGCTTAGAAATCGTGTCTCCTTTGTCGTCCTGCACCTTCAGTGCGTCGGCATCGTAGACATACAGGGGGAAGGAGTCTGTGCTGGGAGATTCCTCACCAGGGTTCTCCACGCTCAAAACCACTTGATAGGTGTCCTTTAGATTGCCGTCCTTCACACTCTGCAATGACAGGGAGAAGCTTCCGGAGGTACCGGATAGGCTCTCTCTGGCCACCTCTTGGGTGGTGTTGTCCTCTGTGACCCGGGTAATGGTCAGCGTGGGCTGTTGAGAGGCCCCGTCAGTGGCGTTTTCCACCGACCAGTCGATATTGACGGCGCTGTCGGTATCCGTGAGGTAAATGCTCTGGGGCGGTGTCAGCTTGGCTGTGGCAGGTGGTGCCTGCACGATGATCCAGGCAAGTGCCGACAGGCGGACGTTCTCACCCTCGGCGTTGGGGTGCGGCATGGAGACCAATACCGTGTAGGCAGGGGTATCGCCGTTGGAGAGCCTGGAGAGCACATTCTCCTCGATCCGCACGCTGTTTTTATCCTTGCCGGCGGTATAAGTCGCAACGGGATTGAGGCCGCTCAGCGCCGCCTCATTCGCGTAGTTGCCCTCATACAGGTCAATCCTGTAATTGAACTCTTTGTCCGGTGCCATCAGCGCGGCGTTGGAGCTCCACAGCACGGTGGCGGGCTGATTTACCCGCGTCACGATGGACGATCCGCCGGGAATCACCAGTGCTAAGGAATCGCCTGCCGTCACGGTATAGGGCTCTGACTCGCCCGTCACATCATCGGTAGCGTCCTCAGTCCCGTTGTCCGCCGTAAAGGTAAAGGTGACGGCTCCCACCTTGGTTCCTGTGGTGGCAACAACGCCGGTATCCTCGTTGATGGTGGCAATGAGCGTGTCACTGCTGCTCCATTTGCCGGTGGTGTAGCTTGCCTGCTCACCGCCTTCCCCAAAAACCTCGGCCCTAAGCGTGGGGCGGGTGGTTTCGCCGAGGGAAATCGTATAGTCGGCGTCATTCGCTTCCGGGACGATGGTCACCGTGTGCGCGGAAACTTTCTTTGGCACCGTGAACTGCCGGGTCAGGGGAAGAACATTCACCCAGTCAGGAGCGTCTTTCGTGCCCTCGTTGGCCTGCAGCGTCACCGTATAGGTGCGGGTGTTAGCCGCGGGTGCGATTGCGTAGTCGCTAATGGTGAAGGCTTCCTTCTCTGTGTCCAGATAGACCTGCAGATGGATTGGTTCAACCGCGGAGTCGTACCTCAGCTCGAGGCGGAAAGGGGCTTCCTTCGGCTCTGTTCCTTCCGGGGTGTGATAATTGCTGTATGCGGTCTCGTAGTCCTGCGCCATGTTGGCCTGCATCGTGAACGATGCCTTGCCGTTGGCGTAGGTGGCCGTCAGTTCGGTGGAAGCGTTGCGCATCAAGACGCTCTTCAGCGTAACGTCGATAATCGAATCGCCTTGATAGAGTGTGGTATCCAGCATATGGCCGAAAACATCTTCCACACCGGTCATACCATTGACGGTGACCGTGGTGGCATCCGCATCCTGCACCGGGTACCAGAGCATTGCCGTGACACCGTAGTTGTTCATGGAAAGAGCAGCGGCGGTATACTCTTTGCCATTGATGGTCACGCTGGCGTTTCTAAGATCCACGAACTCGTTAAAGGTAACTGTGATGGGCACATGCTGTCCGCTGGCATAGGTTCCCGCCGGGGCCGTGACGCTTTGAATGATGGGGGCGTCCGTGTCCAACAGCCTGGCGGTGACGCTGCTGGTATTGACGGTGGCGGAGGCATATGGTTGGTCGTCAATTACACTCTTCATATACAGTCGGAAGGGCAGCCAGTACTTCTGATCCCCTCTGTTTTGCGTGGTAGACTGCAGGGAGATTTTGACCGTACTGCCCTTTTGAATCGTACAGTTCCCCGGTTTCTTTCTGTCGCCGCTGGTGGGCGTCAGATCTGCTTCATCGAACTTGTACTCCATCAGATAGAACGGGGCATGGGGTTGTGTGGCACTATCATAGCCATACGGCGCAGGGCCGGTATAGGTCTCTTTGCCGGGGTTCCAGTCAAACTTGATGCTGGCGTCGATTTGGTATGGCTGATAAAATTTGGATGAGCCGCCGGGAAGCACCGAGTTGCGGGCGCCCTCCAGAATTCCGATGGTATCGCTTAGTGCAACGAAATCCGGATTTTTGGCACCCTCGCCGGCATTGTATTCATCCGCCAGCAAAGGAATATACATATCCCCCTGTATTGTGCCTTCACTTTTGTATGTTTTCTCATAGTCCGGCGCGGTCATTGATGTTTTTATTGCGGGGGCGTCAACCGTCTTTTTTAGCTTGAGCTGACAGTGGTCGGCATAAGCGGCGCCGTCATAGAACACCAGATTTTCCGCATCGTAAAATTCGATCATCCCCAGCAGGTCGCCATAGGAATAAGAATCCTTGAGCCAGTCTGGGTTCCCTCCATTGGTTTGAACCTTGACAGTGATTTTACAACCACCTAAACTGTAAGTTTCGCCTACGTCATAGGTCAGCTTGTAGGACCCGTCGCTTTGCTCGACGACCTTACTCGTCTCGCCTATCGAGACCTCCACATCGGTGATATACTTGCTGAGCTGGCCTCCTTGAATGCGGTAGGAAAAGCCGGCCGGTTTTCCGCGGTATACAGTAAAAGTCCCGGATTTCCATTCGTTGTTTGCTTGTCTCTCCAGTGTTTGGCTCATCATGCCGCTCATATCCACCGTCTCAACGCCCTCAGGCTTTGTGGCAGAGGCGGAATACTGCAAACTGATACCCTGCAGCTCCAGCTGCTCCATCAGGCTGTTGAGATTCTCCAGTGCTTCCCCAGTAAACTCCCTGCCGGAGAAATAGGTGTCCTTGATCCGCTGCAGCTCCTGTTCGATTTGGATCATGGTCTTCAAATCGCCCAGCGCCACCGGAGTCCCATCCACGTCGGCTATACGGGTGAGATCCGTGGCGGGATTTTCCAGCAGTTCCATGACGGCCGCCAGTGTCAACACCTGGCCGTCCAGCGTGATGGTTTGATCCACCTTGAAATTGCCGTCTTCATCCAGCAGCCCCAAAGCGTTCAGCATGGAAAGCACCTGGTCGCTGCTACCGCCAGTCAGGTCGGCGAGCTGCTCCAAAATCGCCTGATTTTCCTCAGGTGTGTTGCCCAGCGAATCGCTCACCGATGCAAACGCAGTTGTCGGCAGCATGGTCAGCACCATGCAGCATAGAAGCAAGATACTGAGTATTCGTTTTTTCATTGGCTTTTCTCCTCCTTTTCGTGTCGGGCGGGCTTATCCTCTCCGCCTTTTCTACAGTTTTCTCTGTTTCTGAGCCGAAAGCACAGCGCAGTGATCGCTGCCGCCGCAGCAAAGGAGACGACGCCCACCAGCACATAGCCGCCTGCGTCCTCCCGCAGAAGCATCGCGCCGAAGCTGCCCCATGCGGCGGTCTGTCCCTGCACTGCAAATGCGTCTGCCGCCTGCATCAGCACCGCGAACAGCAGCATACACGCGGCGCTCAGTCCATATATGCCGCGTTGCTGCCTTCGGCGGTTGTTTTCCCGCACCCGCTGCTTGACGAGTGCGACCCGTCTTGCGGTATCGTACATTTCGTTTGAACCCCCCTTCCGGTTTGTCTGAAACTGTGATAAAAACCCTTTCACTTATATAGGTACAAAAAAACGAAAAAACTCTCACCCAAAACGCATAATTTTTCACAAAAATTTGAGAGCTGCCAAAAAGCAGCTCTCAAAGAGTGGATATTCGGTTATTACTTCCGTGATAATCGGAAAACGGATAGCCTTCCTGCCGCCACCAGCAGCACCGGCAGGGCGTAGGCGATGTACTGCGCCGCGCCGCCGTAGGCGATGAGCAGATTGTAGATGGCATGGAGGGTGATGGCTGCGCCCAGCAACCCACAGGTGCCTGCAACCTTCAGCCACGTCCGCCGCCACATGTAGGCAAGCCCGCCGCCCACGATCAAGCCGCAGAGGACGTGCATCGCGCCCGTGCCGAAGCCCCGGAAGAAGATGAAGGAGAAGCGGTCCGCGCCGTTCTGGATGAGATAGCACACATTTTCAAAGGTGGCGAAAGTGAGGGCAACCGTGATGGCGGCAGCCTTGATTTTATCCCCCTCCGGCTCAAACACCAGCAGATAGAACATCAGCGGCAGCAGCTTCATCATTTCCTCCACCACCGGCGCGATCTCCGCCGTGGCGGCAAGGGCGTCCGCCTGACACACCGCCGCGAGGAAGGTGTTGATATAGGCCGAGAGCAGGCACACCCCCATTCCGGCAATGCAGAACAGGAAGAAGCGGAGCTGCCGCCTGCCCATGCACAGAGCGGCCACCAGCAGGGGAGATACCATGCAGATGAAGATGTTTTCGATGTAGGTCATGCTTCCACCGCCTCTCTCGTGGCAGGCAGCAGCCCCAGAATCGCAAGCGTCAGCAGCATATCGCACCAGAAGGTTGGACTTGCCGGAGAGGTATCCGGCCAGAAGCAGCCCGCCGTCCACAGCAGGTATTCTGCGTACACAAAGCACAGCACGCCGATGTGAAACCACCGCATATTCCGCGCTGTGCCCGTCTGCGTTTTCGCATAGGCAAGCCCTCGAATGGCGCAGAAGGAGAGCCATATCATCATGCCGCACCAGATCAGGTTGGAGAAAATGTCCCCGAAAGTGCAGTAGAACGCCAGCAGCGGCACGCCGAACACAGGCGCAAGCCATGCCCTGCGGCAGTGGAAACTGCGCTCATTTGTTCCGGTCAGCGTGGCCTGCAAAATGCGTAGGAAAATTACGCTGGCCACCCAGCCGAACTCCGACACATAAAAGACCCGCGGCGTGGTATCGAACAGCAGCAGATACAGCGTCCAGTAGAGCGCACCGAGGGCAAAGCAGCCGTAGAAGCACAGCAGCAGGAAGTACGCCTGCCGCCCACTTTTTCGGCAAGAGATACCCGAAAGTAGCGCACCGACGAATGTGGTCAGTAATTGCAGCAGGTTCTCAATCAGCTCCATGAATTCCCTCGCTTTCTTTGTCCTGCCCGTCCTCACGGTTCATCTGCCGCAGCCGGAAGCACAAAACGGTCACGCACACGCCCAGTAAAAACGCCAGAAGCCCGATGACAATATATCCCAAAGCTACGCCGCTGTGAAAGATGCTTGCCGCAGTTTCAAAGCCGCAATAATCGCCTGTCTGGATGCTTGCGGCAATGCCGGGCATGGCGAGGGACGCGCCTATGAGCAGCACAAGGCACGCCGCCACAGCGGAAGCCATGGTGATCGTATTGCGCCGCAGCCGTTTCTCCTGTTCAATTTTAGCAATGCGCCGCTTGGTCTCCGTGACCCGTTCCTCATGACTCCGCATTTGTGATTCCCTCCCGTTCTAAGAGCCTTCGTAGGCTCTTTTTTCCGCGATACACCATGTTGGTGATCTGTTTTACCGTTTTTCCCGTGACCTCCGCCGCCTGTGCGTAGCTCATATCCTCAAAATAGGTGAGATACAGGACTTCCCGATAGTCCGGGTTCATTTCGCTCATGCAGAAATGCAGAATGCGGTTTCGCTCCTCCGTCCGGATGATCTCCTCCGTCAGCAGCCGTCCGTCCGGCTCGTTGGTCAGCGCATCAAGGCTAAACAGTGGCTTTCGTTTGCTCTTGTGGCGCAGCGCCATGTGCCGCGCCGCCTTATAGAGATACGCCTTGAGGCCGCCGTCCCGGATGCGGGGCTTTTTCGTGAACAGATAGGCGAAAACGTCCAGCATCAGCTCTTCGGACTCGTGAACGTCGTGCAGATAGCCGTCGATATACAGGGTCAGGGGGTCGCCGTATTTTTTCATCAGGGCATTGAGTCCTTCGTCGTCGCCGCTCAGATATTGGCGGTATAAAGCCTCGTCGCAGGTCATAGCGTTCACTTCCTTTTTGCGGATGCTTCCAATTCCAATGCGGAGAGGATCCGCATGGATAATACTCAATACAATACATTATATACGAATATCCGAATAAAAAGCAAGCCCACACGGATGACACACCAAACGAGCAATCCAGAAACTCATTCTCTTCCGGCTCCATTTGCTCCTGTTTTCCAGCTTCTATCGGCTGTTCACTGCTCTGTGCCGGTAACCAAAATAAAAAAAGTCCATGCATCTGTATCTCTACAAACACATGGACGAATTCACTGCCACTCTTGATATTTGGCGTATCCTTCCTACGAATTACTACACACTTTTTTCTTTTACCTAATTTCTCATGCTACCATACTTCCCTGAAAACCTCAATGCGTTTTTCTTAATGGCGCCGGTCTATACCGGCATTTTTATAATAAGCTGCTTTTTCCTGATACATTCTGCGTTCAGCTTCCATCAGCAAGAGGTCAAATCCACGCTCCCAGCTTTCCTGCCATACTGTTCCGACTGCCATTACTACATCTTTTTTCTTCATGCCAGCCTTCATACGTTCAATCCGCTGCTTCAGTTCCTCTTCTCCGATACCTGCACACAATGCCAGAAGCTCATCCCCTCCAATACGGAACAGTCCATAGTCTGAAAATTCCTCACGGAGTAATTCGCCGGCACGCAGAATGAGCTGGTCACCTGCCTGATGACCTAAAGTATCATTTACTTTTTTCAGTCCTGTAATATCGCAATACACCACACCAAAGCCTGAAGTCCCTGATGCATCTGTAACATACCGTTCCATGGCGAACCGGTTTCCAAGTTTCGTAAGCTGGTCACTATAGCTCATCCGTTCCAATTCCCGCATCAGATTACGCCTTCTGATGCTGGAGACAATAAAATATCCCATAATCTGAAGCATATTAGAAGTATAATCCAACATTTTTTCGGGAGGATTATCAACTCCATAAAAACCGATGATTTTCTGCCCTTCATACAGTGGAACTACTACCAGCGTTGAAATATTCTGTTGTTTCAGATTCTCATACTGCAGTGGATCACTCTCACGTATATTTTCCAGATTACCAATGATAATATTTTTGCCTTCCCTAAAATTGCGGTACCAGTTCTCGCATACTTCAGCCGGAACATTCTGCAAATTATCTTTCTCAGGCCCGATACCATTCGCTACCCATTCATAGGTGTTATCGTCATTTCCCAATAAGTTTTTTTCAAAAATATAGGTACGTTCTCCATTCAATGCCTTTCCAAGATATTCCAGAATAATTTCCAGCGACTGTTCTGACGTAGGGGCATTTAACGAAATTCTTATGCCCTCATTTATAATAGCCTCCATATTTTCATAGTTTTGAATCAGACTTCCCTGTTTTTCTTCGTTGCTGACATCCAGTGCAATTTCTACCCGGTAACGTCGACCATCCTGTTCCAGCATAGTATCCTTCAACAACAGATGTTTGCCAAGAACCGGATTATAATACTTCCATTCTTTAAACTCACCTTCTACCAGTTCCTGATTATTGCACATACTACAAGGGGCGGCATTATGCTGCATCACCTCATAACATTTCTTTCCTTTTATTTCCTCCTGGGTCTGAAATCCAAAGTTTTCCCGTGTTTTCCGGTTCATATACACAAGCTCATATGTATCAACATCTGAGACATATACAAATTCATCAAGATTTTCAAAGAAATTCCAAATCTTTTCCACTGTTTCTATCCTTTCTGGCAATTACATTCCTTTAGGCGGTTGCGAAAGGGGACAAAAAGATGATTGCCCCAATAATATCACGGGATTACAGGAGATTTATCTTTATCCGGTATGAAATGCCAACAGTTCTTATAATGCGTGTTTTTCTTGATTATAAACTGTCTTTCCGGTTGCTTTGGCTGAATATCGACGCTGTCCGCCGGGTACAGATGCCACATAATGCCTGCAAGGGGCACAGGGGATTTCGGTATGCGTTGCTTTTTGTCTGGCAACCGGCACAAATTCACATCCATGTTCAATTATGCCTCGCTGGTACATCCCTGTACCAGCGTTGCCTGTTGCCAGACGAAATTCCCAGTGCCCCTAACAGCCCTTATCAAGCATCTGTGTTTCGGCGAACTGTGTCGATATTCTGACAAACATTGGAAAGACTGTTTTCATAACAAAAAGAAAAACACGCATTTTAGAACTGCGGTATTTCGTAGCAAAAGATAATCCCCTGTGAATCCCGTGATATTCTTCCGGCAGCATCAAAAACAGTCCCATTAATCAGTGACTGCACCAATCAGTTCATTGATATCTTCAACTCCATTATTTTCCATATAATCCTGTATACCATTGATAATATCAATCGTTGCGGTAGGATTAGTAAAGTTTGCAGTTCCCACAGATACTGCGGTTGCTCCTGCCAGTATCAGTTCCAATGCATCTTCAGTGCTCTGTACACCTCCCATTCCGATAATCGGAATATTCACTGCCTGGGCTGCCTGATATACCATACGCACTGCAATTGGATGCACTGCCGGTCCGGACATCCCACCAGTTCTGTTTGCCAAAGCAAATTTTCTGCGGTTTACATCAATCTTCATTCCAGTCAGTGTATTAATCAGGGAAATTACATCTGCTCCGCCTGCTTCTGCCGCTTTTGCCATCTCTGTAATATCCGTTACATTCGGGCTCAATTTCATAATAACCGGCTGTCTTGCATATTTTTTCACTTCTTTTGTAATTTCTTCTACAGAAGCAGCATTCTGTCCAAAGGCAATACCGCCTTCTTTGACATTTGGGCAGGAAATATTGATTTCCAGCATATCTACCGGCTGTTCGGCCAGTCTTTCCACAACTTCTATATAATCGGAGGCTGTTTTTCCACAAACATTTACAATAATGCGTGTGTCATAGTGGGTAAGAAATGGAATATCACGCTGTACAAATACATCAATACCAGGATTCTGTAAACCGATAGCATTTAACATTCCACCGTACACTTCTGCCACACGAGGGGTCGGATTCCCCGGCCATGGTACATTGGCAACACCTTTCGTCACTACTGCACCCAGTTTATTCAAATCTACAAATTCACTGTATTCCTGACCGGAGCCAAAGGTTCCGGATGCTGTCATAATCGGGTTCTTCAATAATACTCCTGCCAGATTTACTCTTGTATTCATTAAAGTTCCACCTCCTCAGCCCGGAAAACCGGTCCTTCTTTACATACACGTTTGTTATTGACATTGGAATGTTCATCCTTGTCCTTAGACTGGCACACGCAGGCTAAACAGGCTCCGATTCCACAAGCCATACGTTCTTCCATGGAAATCCAGCACTCAATCTGTTTCTCTTTTGCATATTCCTTAATAGCTGCCAGCATCGGCTTTGGCCCGCAGGCATAGATAATATCTGCTGTCAGCCCATTTTCACGGATGGCATCCAATACATTTCCTTCTGTCCCGGCACTTCCGTCCTCAGTTGCCACATAGACTTCTCCTTCTTCACGAAATTCATCCATCAGGAAAAGCTCATCCCGGAAACCAAGTACCATCTGCTTTTCACAGTCCAATTCTTTTGCCAGCTCTAACATTGGCGGAATACCAATTCCACCACCAATTAAGAACGCTTTCTTTTCTTTCTTCGGAAATCCATTTCCCAGCGGTCCTGTTATATTAAGAATTCCGCCGGTATGCATACCGGAAAACTCTTCTGTTCCCTTTCCAACTTTACGGTATACCAGACGGATGGCATTATCCTTTTTATCAATTTCACAGATACTGATTGGTCTTGGAAGCAGCCTGCTTCCTTCATTACAATATACAGATACAAACTGACCTGCTTTTGCATGCGCTGCAATCTCTTCCGTACGCAGCCACATACTGTAAATGTCATCCGCAATTTCTTCCTGGCGGATAATAATCGCCTGTTCTTTAAACTTCTCTGCCATCTTCTTCTCCTATCTTGCCTGTAAAGCTCCATCGATATCTTTTATCATTGCCTCTACTGCTGCTCTGGATGCATCTGCAAAATGTTCTGCTCCAAAAGATGCATAAGCCTCCTGCTTATATGCTGCAATGATTCCACGGGATGAATTGACAATTGCACCCAGTCCGTTTTCGTCGAAGTAATGTACTAAGTCCGCTCCTTTTCCACCCTGGGCACCGTATCCCGGAACCAGGATAAAGCTCTTTGGCATTACTTTACGAAGGACTTTTCCTATCTCCGGATAGGTTGCTCCTACTACTGCTCCCACATAGCTGTAGTTATCTCCCATGACTTCTTCGCCCCACTGTGCTACCTTTTCACCGACATATTCATACAGTGGTCTGCCATCAATTAATCTGTCCTGGAATTCTCCACTGGATGGATTGCTGGTCTTAACTAAAATGAAGATACCTTTTTTCTCTTCTTTACATACTTCCAGGAAAGGCTTGATTCCGTCTGAACCAAGATATGGATTAACGGTTGCAAAGTCTTCATCAAAAGCAGAAAGTTTCTTACTTCCCACCTGGACTTTACCAAGATGTCCCACTGCATAAGCTGCGGATGTAGAACCGATATCGCCACGTTTTACATCTCCGATTACCACAAGGTCTTTGGAGTGGCAGTAATCTACTGTCTTCTGATATGCTTTCACACCCTCTGTTCCAAACTGCTCATACATGGCAATCTGTGGTTTTACAGCAGGAATCAGATCATAAGTGGCATCTACAATTGCTTTGTTAAACTGCCAGATTGCTTCTGCTGCACCCTCTAAAGTCTCACCACACTCCTTAAATGCTGCTGCCTTAATATGTTCCGGAACATAATCTAACATCGGATCTAAGCCGACAACGATTGGTGCATGGGTTTTCTCAATTTTTTTAATTAATTTGTTAATCATATCTTTAAGCCTTTCTTTTTCTTATTCTTCTGCTGCATCATATACAATTTTGCCGTCACAGATAGTCATCATTACTTTACCGGTTACTTTTCTGCCGTGGAATGGTGTATTCTTTGCTTTCGACCAGAACTTGTTCTTATCAATAGCATAAGTGCATTCCGGATCAAAAAGCATGACATCTGCCATTCTTCCCTCTTCCAAAGTTCCTTTCTTCAAATGAAGAATCTGTGCCGGGTTATAGCTCATCTTCTCTACCATCTGCATCGGTGTTAAGTATCCACCCAGCACGAGTTCTGTATAAGTCAGTGCTGCTGCAGTTTCCATTCCAACGATTCCGAATGGTGCCTTTACCATGCTGCTATTTTTTTCATCTGCTGTATGCGGTGCATGGTCTGTAGAAATGACTTCCATGGTTCCGTCGGAAAGTCCCTTTTTCAATGCCTCCACATCATCTTTCCGGCGGAGTGGCGGATTCATCTTATAATTAGTATCTCCCTCTACCATATCATCTGATGTCAGTGTAAAATGATGCGGACATACCTCTGCGGATACCGGAATATGCTCTAACTTGGCATATTTTACCATGATTACACTGTTCTTTGTGGAGCAGTGGCAAAGATGCAGGTGTGCACCGGTATCTTTGGATAACAGGATATTTCTTGCAATCATGATATCTTCTACAGAATTGGTAATTCCAGCCAGTCCCCACCGTTTTGCATTCTCATCCTCGTTGACCACGCCGGAGCCAACCAGATTCTTATCTTCGCAATGTGACAGTACCGGAATGTTACAGTCTCTTGCTACCAGCATGGCATCTCTTGCAAGAAGTGAATTCATGACTGATTTGCCATCTTCACTGATTGCAGGGCTTCCTGCCTCCACCATCTCTTTGATGTCAGCTAATTCCTCTCCCTGCTGTCCTTTTGTTACAGCACCAACCTGTAATACATGCACCAGTCCGACACTTTCTGCCTTATGATGTACATAACGTACCACATCAGCATTATCTACCACCGGCTTGGTATTTGGCATTGCAAGTACCGTGGTATATCCGCCTCTTGCTGCGGAACGGGTTTCTGTTTCAACATCACCCTTATGAGTAAATCCTGGATCCCGCAAATGCACATGCATATCAACGAGTCCCGGCATTACATACAGTCCTTTGGCATCGATAGTCTTCTCTGCCTTTTTCTTGATATTTTTTCCTCTTTTGGTAATGACTCCATCTTCTATGAAAAGGTCCATTACATCATCTGTTTTCGTAGCCGGATCTAAAATGCGGCCACCTTTTATTAAGATTGTCATGTGGAATACCTCCTGTTGCTCCTATTTTAGCATACAAGCAGTTCTGGGGCAATCTGCTCATGCATGTATTTTCTCAAATAGCTCCGGAGGTACATATGCTTCTATACGGATTCCCTCCGGCAGATATTCTTCTGCTATTAATTCTCCTGTTTCTCTTATCTGCTGCAGCAATCCACCCTTGTCATATGGCAGCACTGTCTCAAGATATCGTTTGTTCTCCCGCAGTATCCGGGCGAGGCAGTCTTTCAGTTCTTCTAGTCCATCACCTCTTGCTGCAGATACCCGTAAAGTAATATCTGCCCTGCCATCCCGCAATGGTTCCCGGTCTGTAATAGCATCCTGCTTATTAAACAATGTCAGTATCTTTTTATCTGTAACCTCTAACTGGTGCAATGTCTCATATACAATATGCATCTGCTTGGCAGCCTGTGGATTGGATGCATCCACCACATGAATGATAAAATCTGCATACTTAGCTTCCTCTAAAGTACTACGGAAGGCATCAATCAGATGATGCGGCAGTTTCCGGATAAACCCTACCGTATCCGTAAGCAAAAGCTTCTGGCTTCCCGGAAGTTCTAACATTCTGGTAGTCGGGTCTAAGGTTGCAAAAAGTTTATCCTCTGCAAGAATTCCAGCTCCGGTCAGAGCATTTAAAAGGGTTGATTTACCGGCATTGGTATACCCTACAATTGCTGCCACCGGAACATGATTCCGCTGTCTTGCCACACGATTCACTTCCCGGTGCCGTTTCACTTCCTCTAACTCCCGTTTGAGCTGGCTGATTCTTGATGCAATCAGACGACGGTCTACCTCTAACTTTTTCTCTCCCGGACCTCTCGTTCCAATTCCTCCTCCCAGCCTTGACATACTCTTTCCTATGCCGGAAAGGCGACTCATGCGGTAACGAAGCTGTGCCAGCTCCACCTGTATCTTTCCTTCACTGGTAGATGCTCTGGCAGCAAAAATATCAAGGATAATTAAGGTTCTGTCCATCACTTTTACGTTCAGGGCATCCGAAAGATTCCGAAGCTGTGCCGGGCTTAGTTCGTCATCGCAGACAATTCCTGTTGCATTGGTCCATGCAATTTCATCCAGCAGCTCTTCTACTTTTCCGCTACCAATATAAAGCCCCGGATGTATTGTCTGACGGTTCTGGATTACCCTGCCCACCGTTACTGCTCCGGCAGTCTTCACCAGCTCCTCCAATTCATCCAGGGAGTCTTCTGTATCATCGCCATCCTGGCTGCTTACGCCAACCAGGATGACTCTTTCTTCCATTTCATTGTTTTCAAAAAATTCAGGCATAAAATATCCTTTTCTTACTTTCTGTTTATGCAAACACACTCTGTCCGTTCTGGGATAATCCTGCAGAAATATTTAAAATTGCAGCAAAATCATTCTGTAATTCATTTGAGCATTTCTCTGCTTCCAGATAAATTTCTTCTGCTTTTTCAGCGTTCTCATCAAACAGTGCCTGCTGCACTTCTTTTCCATATCCATGGAATCTTCTGTGTTTCTCTGCCAGTGCATTCCAGGCCGGTGCAATTGCCGGATTTTCCGGATGCATGGAATAGTAAAAATGACCAAAGCCGCATTTTGTATCATCAAATTGTAACGTAAGGACATTCTTCCCAGTTACCATGGTATGTAAAGTCTCAAGCCATGCCCTATGTGCTTCCATTGCTTTTTGTACATAAGCATCAAAAACTGCATTATCCATACGGTAAAATGCATCACGGCTCATTTCTCCTATAACCTTCGCCACATTATCCATACCCGTTTCAACCTGGGTTAATGGTTCTACCGAACCTTTTAAATTTCCATTTATAACGGTCAGCAATTCTGCATCATTGCTGAGATTACCGCACTGGTCTTCAATACAGGACACCTGGGTTTCCAGCACATTCATGGAGCTGCTGATTTCTTCACTGATACCAGCAAGGGAACCAATCGATTCGCTGATGGTTCCAACATTTTTCTTGTTCTCGTCATTAATATTCCATACAGCATTAATCTTCTGATCAATATTGTCAAGAGATGTAATTGCAACATCTACACTCTTAGAACTCTTCTCAGAAGCATCGCGGATTCCTTCTACGAATTCACCCATATTTCCGGTTAACTGTTTGGTTCCCTCTGCCAGCTGACGGATTTCTTCCGCTACAACGGCAAATCCCTTTCCTGCTTCTCCTGCTCTTGCTGCCTCGATTGATGCGTTCAATGCCAGCAGGTTGGTCTGTTCGGAAATTGCATTGATACCTTCAATGACTTCATTCATATGATTGATAACATCCATCAATGCATCCATATTCTTCTTCATTTCTGTGGATTCTGAGATTGCATCTTTGGATAAATCCCGGATAGCTGTCAGTTCTTCCTGGCCATTCTCTATCTTCTTATAAATATCAGTAGTTTTCTCTGATACATCAACAATTGTATTGGTCAGACCCTCATGGGCATTTCTTACTTCCTCTGCAATACTGGATGTTTCTGCTGCTGCATCATGGATTGCCTTTGTTGCTGTATTGACATCCTCTGCTGTCGTTGTCATCTTTACGGTATCATGTCCAACTTTCAGGCCTAAGGCACTCATTGTCATAACTGCCTGCATATCTTCCCCATATACCTGTGCAAGCTGACGTCTGCCAGCGCTCATGCGTTCATACATATTCTGCAGTTCCGGTGAACCTGCAGCATAATTCTCTTCTTTCATCTCACTAATTGACTGAACCAGATTTATAATTTTTTTATTCTTTCCCAATGCCATATATTTCCTCCAATCAATGCACTTTCTGTGCATTACGTTATACTACTAATTTTGTACTGAATCTTACCGATTGTCAACGACATTTTGTGATATTTTTCTAAAAAATTCAACTTTTTTTGCAATTTCTTTATGCAGAAAATATTTTCAAAAACATTACCAATGCCTGATAATCTCTCATATCTGCCAGTTCTCTTGCAGAATGCATGGCAAGCATCGGAATTCCAATATCCGCTCCCTGCATCGGCAGATAGGAAACCACAATCGGTCCAAGGGTCTGTCCACCCGGCATGCCGGAACGGTTTACCTGCACCTGATATGGAATATCTGTCTTTTTACAAAGCTGCATCACCACCGCTGTTGCCTCACTGTCAGAAAGATACCGCTGGCTGGCAGAAGTCTTTACGGTAATTCCTTTTCCCAATATCACATCATTCGTAATATCTGATTTATTTGTGTAATTCGGGTGTACAGCATGAGCTCCGTCTATAGACAAGAGAAAGCCTCCCCGGAGCATATCATTTACCTCTGTTTCTGCCATTCCAAAGGCTGCACCAATCTTCATTATGATATCCTTAAGAAGACTGCTGTCTGCTCCCTGCTTGGAGCGGCTGCCGATTTCCTCATTATCAAATAGTCCTGCCACAACCAGTGAATCTCCGGTCGTTTTTTCACACATTGTCTCCACAATTGCTGCTACCGATGCCAGATTATCGATTCTCGGAGAAGAAAGAAGCTTCTTATCACTTCCTATTAATTCCGGTTCATCCATATTGGTAAGGAATAAATCATAGCTTAAAACCTCATTTGCCTCTGCCCCAAGCTGTTCTTTTAAGTAATCCGTGAAAAAATTCTCTGTAACGTCTCCGTCCCGCTCTATTCCAAGCAGTGGAAGCAGTTCTCTTTGCATATCATATTCCTGTTTTCCGCCTGCCTCACGGTTCAGGTGTGGTGCTAATGACGGAATCACTGCTGATGGTTCCTCACTTCCGAAAAGCTTTACTTCCGGTGCAAATGGATGTTCCGATTCTAATACCACTTTCCCATAAATTCCAAGTGGACGGTCAAACCATGTATTTTTGAGCATACCGCCATATGGCTCCACATTTAACTGCCTGTAATCCTTCGTCTTCACTTCAGGATTCGGTTTTATTTTAAAACATGGAAAATCTGTATGAGCCAGCATCAGGCGGAGTGCCGTCTTTCTGTCCAGCTGTTCCGGAACAGCGAATGCTGCTACCATACCGGAATACGGTCTTACATAGTATTTACCGCCTGCATGAAGCTGCCAGGATTCCTGTAGCTTTAATTCTTCATACCCTGCCTCCTGTAACTGCTTTCCTGTCCATTCTGTTACATGATATGGTGATTTTCCCTTTGACAATAGTTCTGTTATTTTCTGCATGCCATACGCCTTCCTTACATGAATCTGTCTATTACAAGCGCCACTCCGTCTTCATCATTGGAAGTGGTAATATAATCTGCGACCTCTTTTACCTCCGGCTGTGCGTTTGCCATTGCCACACCAAGCCCGGCAAATGCAATCATAGACTTGTCATTAAAGCCATCTCCACAGCAGATCATCTGCTCCTTCTTTTCTCCCAGATATTCTAACAGTTTTCCAAGAGAATATGCCTTATCAATGGATGGTGGAACAATTTCTAAGAAAAACGGTTCTGAGCGAAAAATGTTTAATTGTTCTCCAAAGGTCTGCCGCATCACATCCTGTGCTTTTGCAATCTTTTCCGGTTCTCCTGTCATCAGGAATTTATTTACCGGATAATCTACATATTCTGCGAAATTATCTACCTCTTCCATCGGCATTCCGTTAATTTTTGCCTCGATACTGCTGTATTCATTCACTCCGTTTCCATGGATGATGGTATTTCCTTTATAAGTAAGCACGCCCACACCCAGTCTGCATGCCTGCTCATACACTGCCGGCACCAGTTCTACCGGTATTGTCTTATTGTATACAATCTCTCCGGTCTCATAATTAATAATCTTTCCACCATTAAATGCCAGTACAAATCCGCCATAGCTCCTCAAATCCAGTTCGTCTGCCAGCTTTACGATGCCCCCGGTAGGACGGCCGGATGCCAGCACTACTTTTTTCCCTTCTTTTTGAATCCGCATCAGTGCGTCTTTCGTCTTTGGTGTAATGACTTTCTTTGAATTAGTTAAGGTGCCATCTAAATCCAGCACGATAATCTCATAGGTTTCGCTCATTTTCGTATTGTTCCTCTCTGCCTTTTTCCCTCGTTTTCCTGTCCCATACATTTTGCCCTTTTTGCTTAACGTGTCATCAAAAACAAGTATTCCCGGGCAGCTTCTTCGTCATTCGGATAATTCTTTGTATAATCCTCCATCTCGCTTTTTGCAGATGCGAAATCTCCGCTCTGTTCATATGCCAGTATCAGATTACGCTGCGCCTCCTGCTTCTGTGAGCCTGCATCTAAATCCAGTGCCATCTTAAGATAGTTTATTGCACTGTCATAATTACCTTTTTCTAATTCCATTCCTCCCAGACAGATCAATGCTGTCGGATTATCCTGATTTTCATCGATATATTCTTTATATAATCCGGCTGCCTTCTCATCTTCGCCTTTCACTTCATAGAGCTGTGCCATATACAAAGAAGCTTCCGTGCTCTTTTTATTAATAGCTGTCGTAAGCTCTGTTTCCGCATTATCATAATCTCCCAGTAATAGATAAATTCTGCCTCTCTGGGCATAGTCCTCCGCTGATTTACCACCTGCTTCAATACCTTTTTTCAGATACTCCTGACCTTCAGTCTGCATTCCTGCGGCATAACACTCCTGGTACAAAGCAATATACATTTCATAGTCAGTACCGGCATACTGTGCTGCCAGATTAAAATTTTCTTTTGCTTTATCCATGTCATTTTCTTTCCGGTACAGTTCTCCTAACAGGAAATATGCCTGGGCATTTTTCTTGTCATAATTGATTAATGCCTGATAGGTCTCAATGGCATCCTCTTTCTTTCCTGCGGCATACTGTGCTGCTGCTTTATAATAACAGGTATCTATTTCTTCTTCTCCCACAACTGCCAGCGACTGGTCCAGTGCATTCTGAAATGCATCAATGGCGCCTTCATAGTCACCCTCCTGCATACAGTTGATGCCTATCTGCCGATATGCATCTTTATTATTCTGTGTCTCATCCTCCTCACAGCCGGCCAACAGTAGTCCAGTGGCAAGTACAACTGCCATATATTTTATTTTCTTCATAATTGCCTCGCTTTCATCCGCTTTAGTATAGCAAATTAAGGCTCTTCTTTCAACCTCGCCCCGGCTTGTTTTTCTTCGTTTCCTGTGATACACTGCAAGAAAAATCATGAGTTATTCTCATGCATATGGTTAGGCGATTGCGAAGCGGGACAGAAAGGATTCCGGTAAAAAAGTTTTGCGGCATTCCAATGGAATCTGATTTTCTTTGATGTGAAATGCCAACCGTTCTTAGTGGTTTATTTTTCTTAATTATAAACTGTCTTTTCACTTGCTTTGATAGAATCGGGGCACTGTCCATCAAGGGCGGATGCCACATAATGTCTGCAAGGGGCACTGGGAATTTCGGCATACTTTTTCTTTCATCTGGCAACCGTACTTTGACGGACAGTGTCCCGATTCTGCTCAAACATGGAAAAGACTGTTTTTATCGTAAAAAGAAAAACGAACCACTTAGAACGGTGGTATTTCATCATCTGAAAATCAGTGTCTTGGAATACCGTAAAACTTCTTTACTGGCAGCTCCTGTCCCCTTTCGCAATCGCCCAACCAGAATCAGATAAGAAAAGAGGTTTTACTATGTCAGAAAACGAAGCAAAAGAAACCATGCAGGACTTTGAAGCAGAGCTTGAGGCTTCCTTCCGGAAAATCAACGAAGGAGACATCTTAACCGGAACCGTTATCTCTGTGGATGAAGACGCCATCACATTGGACTTAAAGTATTATGCCCCGGGAATCATCAAAGCAGATGAAGTCAGCAACGACCCATCCTTTGTCATTGACGAGCACATTCATCCGGGAGATGTCTTAGAAGCAACGGTCATCCGCCGGGATGATGGAGAAGGCAACATTTTACTTTCCATGAAAGAAGCCAACGAAGTGCTTGCCTGGGATAAGTTAAAAGAGCTGTTGGAAAACGAAACCGTTGTTGCCGTAAAGGTCAGTGAAGCGGTAAAAGCCGGTGTGGTTGCATACCTTTATGGCATTCGCGGATTTATTCCGGCTTCACAGATTACCACAGCCTATGTAGAAGATACCGAAAGCTATGTTGGCAAAGAATTAGAAGTCCGTGTCATTACTGTAGACGAGGAAGATGACCGTCTGGTGCTCTCCGGTAAATCCGTTGCTCTTGAAAAAGAAGCAGAAGAGAGGAATCACAAGATTGCCATGTTAGTTCCGGGCAGTATTGTAGAAGGAACCGTGGAAAGCCTGATGCCATATGGTGCATTTATCAACCTTGGGGACGGACTTACGGGACTTGTCCACATTTCCCAGATTTGTGAACGCCGTATTAATAAGCCTTCCGAAGTATTAAAGGAAGGACAGCATGTAAAAGCCAAGCTTTTAAATACCAACGACGGCAAAATCAGCTTAAGCATGCGTGCATTGGAAGAAGAAATGGTAGATACTTCTGTAGAAGAAAAAGAAGACTTATCCGCCTACACCTCTGATGAAAGTGCTTCTACCAGCCTTGGCGCACTGTTAAAGGGATTGAAGCTCTAAGTCGTATTTCATAAAACGCAACAAGGGACAGATATTTCTATCTGTCCCTCATTGTTTTTAAAGGTTGGAGAATACTTTTATCAAAATTTAGTCTAATTTCCAAATATCTTTGTTGTACTGCTCAATTGTACGGTCAGATGAGAAGAAGCCGGCTTTGCTGATGTTTGTCAGCATCATTTTTGCCCATGCTTTTCTATCTTCATAATCTGCAAGCATTTCATCTTTCTTTGCACGATAAGATTCGAAATCCGGAAGAGTCATGAACCAGTCTTTGTTGATTAACTCATTGAAAAGTCTCTCTAAGTTCTCTGCATTTCCGATTGCTTTCATTTCATCACTTACGATGAAGTCGATTGCACGTTTGATATCTGCATCATTATCATAATACTTGCGTGATACATAATCAGCTTTTGCGTAATGCTCAATTACTTCGTCAGAAGACTCTCCGAAGATGTAGATGTTATCATCTCCTACTAACTGATGCATTTCTACGTTTGCTCCGTCCATGGTTCCAATTGCTACTGCGCCGTTTAACATGAACTTCATGTTAGATGTTCCAGATGCCTCTTTAGATGCTAAGGAAATCTGCTCATGGATATCTGCTGCCGGAATTAATTTCTCAGCTAAAGTAACATTGTAGTTCTCTACCATAACAACCTGTAAGTATGGACTTACTTCCGGGTCATTTGCGATTAACTGCTGTAAGCAGAGAATTAAATGGATAATGTCTTTTGCAATGATGTAAGCCGGAGCTGCCTTTGCGCCAAAGATTGCAGTAATCTTTCTTGCCGGTTTCTTTCCTGCTTTGATTTCAAAATATTTGTTAATTACATAGAGTGCATTCATCTGCTGTCTCTTGTACTCATGTAATCTCTTAATCTGAATATCAAATACTGAGTTCTCATCTAAGTCGATGTTCTGTGTTGCCTTTAAGTAGTTCTTAAGAACAACTTTGTTCTCAGTCTTGATTGCAAGTAATTTATCTAATACTGCATCATCATTTACGAACTGTCCTAATTTTTCCAGTTCCATTGCATCTTTCTTGAATCCTGGTCCAATCAGTTCTTCGATTAAGGATGTCAATCCCTTATCACAGTGTAATAACCAACGACGGAATGTGATACCGTTTGTCTTGTTATTGAACTTCTCAGGATAAATCTTGTAGAAGTTATTTAACTCAGAATCTTTTAAGATTTCTGTATGAAGGTATGCAACACCATTTACGCTGAATCCGTAGTGGATATCCATATGAGCCATGTGTACACGTTTTTCATCATCAATGATGTATACAGACTTGTCATCATATTTAGCAACTACACGGTTGTTTAATTCGTAGATGATTGGCATTAACTGTGGAACAACTTTCTCTAAGAAAGAGATTGGCCATTTCTCTAATGCTTCTGCTAAGATGGTGTGATTGGTATATGCACAACACTTGGAAACGATTGCAATAGCCTCGTCCATGCCGATTCCTCTTTCCATTAACAGACGAATCATCTCCGGGATTACCATAGATGGATGGGTATCATTAATCTGGATTACTGCATAATCAGCAAGATCATGCAAGTTACATCCTCTTTCTACTGCCTCATCTAAGATTAACTGTGCAGCGTTGCTTACCATGAAGTACTGCTGGTAAACACGAAGGAGACGTCCCTTGTCATCGCTGTCATCCGGATATAAGAATAATGTCAGGTTTTTCCTGATATCCTCTTTGTCAAAGTCAATTCCATCCCCAACGATGCTCTCATCTACTGTTTCGATATCGAATAAATGAAGCTTGTTGGTTGTGTTTTCATATCCGGTAACATCAATATCATATAATTTTGAAGTTACATTAAATCCACCAAACTGTACCTGATAGCTCTTATCTGTCTTTGTCAGCCAGCTTTCATCCTGAATCCAAGGATTCTTGGTTTCTTTCTGAAGGTTGTTTTCAAATACCTGTTTGAATAATCCGTAATGATAGTTAAGTCCAACTCCATCACCGTTTAATCCTAATGTTGCAATAGAATCAAGGAAGCATGCTGCAAGTCTTCCAAGACCACCGTTACCAAGTGATGGTTCCGGTTCAACCTCTTCAATTGCACAGATGTCTTTGCCATTTGCTGCAAGTACATCTCTCACTTCATCATATACGCCTAAATTAATCAGGTTGTTGGAGAGAAGTTTTCCAATTAAGAACTCTGCGGAAATATAATATAATTTTTTCTTTCCGTTGTGGTTTTCTTTCTTCTCAGCCATTGCTTTTGTCATCTCTAATAATGCGAAGTATAATTCTTCATTAGAGCAATCAGCAATTCCCTTGTTATATTTCTTTGTTACGATTTCCTGTAAATTCATTTTTGACCCTCCGTAAAATTTGAATTCAGTTCGTTCTCTTATGTATGCATTATCTAACATTTCTTTTACATTTTCTTGTAATATACCGGTCAAAAGTGGTACAATACTATCATATTTCGATATTTTTAGAAAAAATCACTTTTTTGTACATTTTGACGAAAGGCGTTTCCCATGAATATTCTCGAATATGAAAATTACCAGGAAAAAAAATCACATGGTTCAGAAAGTTTCCCATATATCACCTATCCCTGTTCAATTCCCTTAGATTTTGAGCGGGTGCCTGCCCACTGGCATGATGAAACGGAAATTATCTACATCAAAAAAGGCTGCGGACTGATTACCGTAGATTTGGAAGAATACCCGGTTCAGGAAGGAAGTATTCTTCTGATTCTTCCGGGACAGGTTCATTCCATTGAACAGTATCTCGATTACAAAATGGAATATATTAATATTATTTTTAAACTGGAAATGCTCCTTGCCAAACAGACAGACATCTGTAACAGCCGCTACTTTACACCGCTTTTAGACGGCACACTGCGGCTTACCACACATTTTACACCGGGTATGCCATTCTATAACGAGGTTGCCGGTTGTATCAATGCTGCGGATGCAGTCTGCAGGACCAATCCCCCGGCCTTCCAGCTTGTGATTAAAGGACAGCTTTTCCTGCTCTTTTCCATTCTGATCTCTAACTGCTGCGAAACAAGCGTCTCCCGCAAGAACCAGAAATCCCTGGAAAAGATGAAACGCATCATTAAATATATTGAGACAAATTATGCCAGTAAAATTTCCATTGAAGAAATGGCAGATGCGCTGGACTTAAGCCAGTCTCATTTTATGAAGTTTTTCAAAAATACCATGGGAACTACTTTTACAGAATATTTAAATGATTACCGGCTGACCATGGCCAGCCGGCTGCTTATTTCGTCTGAAGCTTCTATATTAGACATTGCCGCTGAAGTAGGCTTTGACAACCTCTCTTACTTCAACCGGCTGTTTAAGAAACGCTTTTATGTTACACCCCGTGAGTACCGAAAGCGTTTTGCAGGATAAGTTCTTTTACTTTTTTCATATCCATTGCAGGCAGGTAATAGGTACTGTCCGGCTTTTGGTCATCTTTTGGAGAAATATTCGAATGAATGTAAAAAGTGTCAAGGCCTGCCTCTTTGGCCCCGTTGATGTCACAGCGCACATCATTTCCTATCATCAGTGTTTTCTTCACATCCAGATGATACTTCTCTATCAGTTGTTCAAAAAAGCGGATGTCTGGTTTCTTGGTTCCATAATCGGATGAAATTAAAATATCGTCAAAATATTTTGTAATATCCAAATAATTCATCTCATATTCCGTAAAGATTCTCTGGGCATTGGATAAAAGATATACCTTTTTACCACATTTTTTCAATGCTTTTAATAATTCTCTTACGCCATCATAAATCCGCACATACTCCATGGTCAGTACCCGGAAGAACTGTCCGGTATGAACTGCCAGCGCATCCTCAGCCTTTATCCCCTTCTTCGCATAAAGCTCTTTGAATACTTCTTCAATGCGAATCTCCGGAAATGCCTCATGGGCATAGTGTGGCTCCTTTTCCAACTCTCCTTTTAAATCTGTCTCTTTGCTTTGAATCAATGCCAGATAAGATTCCTGTAATTCCTGCGGGGCATATAAAGCTCCATGAAATCCGTAAAACAGACTCAGTTTTTCCCATACCTTAGCATCGTTTTCCTCTGTATGGATATCTACCAGTGTTCCATACAGGTCAAACACATAATTGTCGTACATATTACCTTCCATCCCCTACTTTTATTTAAACATCTTTGTCTTAGCAAAGATTAATGCAACAATGAGACTGCATACCACTGCGATTAATACGATAATAAGAAATCCATAAGGACTCTCTGCAAACGGCATTCCCTTTGCAGCCACATTCATGCCATACGCTGAGAATATCATAGTCGGAACAGAAAGTACAGCTGTTATTATGGCAAGCACCTTCATTACCACATTCAGATTGTTGGAAATAACGGATGCAAAAGCATCCATCATTCCGCTCAAAATGCCGCTGTAAATATTTGCCATCTCAATTGCCTGCTTGTTTTCAACAATAACATCCTCAAGAAGTTCTTCATCTTCCTGATATTTTTTAATATTGTCATTTTTAAATAATTTCTCCAGTACCACCTCATTGGAGCGGAGTGCTGTCGTAAAGTAAACCAGACTCTTTTCCAGTTTCAAAAGTTCGATTAACTCACGGTTCTGTGTGGACTTGTGCAGCTTGTTTTCCACAATTTCGCTCTGGCGGTCAATACTTCTTAAGTACTGTAAGAAAAGAGAGGATGTCCGGTACAAAATCTGAAGCACAAAGCGGGAACGCATGGCAGGATTAAAATCCCGCACCGTGCCATTGGCAAATGCTTCTAATATCGGAGTCTTCTCAAGACTTACTGTAATGACTGCTTTTTTTACCACAAAAATAGAAAGTGGAATGGTATCATAAAGTTCCTTATCATTATGGGTTTCAATATTCGGGATATTAACCAATACCATGGTATAATTCTCGTCTGTTTCAATACGCGAGCGCTCGTCCGTATCCAGTGCAGAACGCATGGCATCTGCATCAATTCCATACTGATTTACCATTGCTGCGACTTCTGCCTCTGTTGGATTTACAAGGGATATCCAGCAATCCTCCCCTGGTGATTCAATTTCGCTGATACGGTTCTGTTCACTGCAATAGTACTTAATCATCTTTCCACTTCCTTTCTCTTCATTTCCTGTAAAAAAAATCCCCATCAAAGCCGGAACACTTTGACAAGGGAATCTCGCTTAATCCTTTTTTAGTATATTTCCACCCCCTTTGTTTGTCAACCCTGACTCATGTATTTTCTCATCTGCAGTAATATTTTCTTCTCCATGCGGCTGACCTGTACCTGACTGGTGCCAAGCTTTGCAGCAATCTGGCTTTGCGTGGCATTTTCAAAATAACGCATCTTAATCAGCTGCTGCTCCCTTCCGGATAACTGTTGTAGCAATTCTTCTATCAGAAGCTTATTTTCCAGTTCTTCCTGCGCATTCTTCTTATCCTTTAACCGGTCCAATAAATAGATTTCACTGCCATCCGACTGATAGACGCTCTGGTAAATGGATTCTACTTCTCCATTGGCTTCCACTGCAAGGACAATCTCTTCCTCCGAAAGCCCGGTTTTTTCTGCCAGTTCCTTTAACTCCGGCTCCCTTCCAAGCATGTCTGTCAGTTCCTTTCTTGCATTGCTGATAAGATAGCCTTTTTCTTTCATGCTCCTGCTGACCTTCACCATGCCGTCATCCCTCAGGAAGCGGCGTATTTCTCCCATAATCACCGGCACTGCATAAGTGGAAAAGCATACCTCATAACTTACATCAAACTTATCCACTGCCTTCATCAGTCCAATGCATCCAATCTGAAACAGTTCTTCTTTATCATGTCCTCTTCCTAAAAATCTTTGTACCACACTCCAGACCAGCCCCTGATTTCCAAGCACCAGCGTATCTCTTGCCTGCTTATCCCCTTTGTGTGCCCGTTTGATATAAGCAATTGTCTGTTCCATTCTCCACTTAACTTTCCCGCACCAGATTTTTTTTCATTTTTATAACAGTTCCTTCTCCGACCTTTGACCGTACTTCTACTTCATCCATGAAAGCCTCCATAAAAGAAAAGCCCATACCGGACCGCTCCAGCTCCGGCCTTGTCGTAAAAAACGGCTCCTTTGCCCGTTCAATATCCGCAATTCCCTTCCCGCTGTCTTTTACGGTAATATGTACGGTACTTCCGGAAAGACAGCACTGCATCACTACCGTTCCTTCCTTTTCTTCATAGCCATGGATAATGGCATTGGTTACCGCCTCCGATACCGCAGTTTTAATATCCTCTAACTCATCCAGTGTGGGATTCATCTGGGCGCAAAATGCTGCTACCGCTACTCTGGCAAATCCTTCATTTACGGATAATGCCTCAAATTCCAGTTTCATCTTATTTCTTCTTCCCATATTTACAGCCTCCATTTTCATACCTACTTCTTCTCCCCTTCTTTCATCTGAACCAGTTTATGCAGACCTGATACCACGAAAATTTTCCGGATCCGCTCATTCATATTCTCTGCCACCACTTTTCCGCCGCTGTAATTCATGTTCCGGCACCTTCCGATTACCACGCCAATCCCTGAGCTGTCCATAAATTCTGTACCGGCAAAATCAAAAACCAGTTTGTTAACCCGGTAAGAATCAATCAGTAAATCTGCCTCTGCCCGCAGCTGTGTGGCGCAATGATGATCCAACTCCTTTGGTACCCGGATGGTAAGACATCCATTTTCTAATTCATACTTAAATTCCATTCTTCTATCCTCCATATACATTACGTAAAAAAGAATCTGCCTTGGCACATTCTCGCGCCTGCGGCGGTCGCTTGCGACATCTACCTTATACGCCGCAGTGTGCATCCTCGCGGTGCGTTTTGTAGTTTACAGGAAAGCAATTTCCTGTAAACTACAAAAGACGCCCGGCAATCTGCCTGACGTCTTTTGTAAACTGTTTTTCTTTATTCTGTTACTGTTCTGCATTCTGTAATTCTTCCAGATAGCGGGAAGAATTGGCTGCACGTTCCGTATTCGGATAACCATCAATCACTTTCTGATAGTATTCGATGGCTTTTTCATTCTCGCCCAGATTCCGGTAGGTCTGTGCCAGATAATAAATCGCATTGCCATCCTGGTATGCCTCATCCATCTCTACTACTTTTTCAAATCCGGTCTTCGCTTCTTCATAGTTATAATTACTGTATGCCTGATAACTGTCTGCATAAGTCACCTGAAGATACTGGTCATTTACAGTTGCGTTGATATTCTGATAAATTTCCTTTGCGGTATCGGAAAGGTTTTCTTCCTTCACATCGGAAAGTGCATCTCCTGCTGCTGTAATATCTCCCTCCTGGAAGGATTTATATGCTGAAAGCAGCTGGTCATAGCTGTTAATCTTATTGGAAGTCTCCTCGGAATCGCTTTTTGCAGAAGACACCTGCTGGTTCAGGTCATCAATCTGATTTTCCAGATTGGTAATCTGCTGATTCTTCGTGGTTATGGTATCATTTGCCTGAACCACTGATGTATTGGCATCACTCTTTGCCTTCTGTCTTACACTTGGCACTACAAGGAAACAGGTGACTGCAACACCAATTGCCACCCCAAGCAAAATGGTCAGTATCGTGGCAAAACCTGAAGTATCTTTGAATTTTGTCGGCTGGATAATGAGGTCATTTCCACTCTTATAGGAAATAAGGTCATCTTCTTTCTTTTTCTTCTTACCGCTGTTGGCACTGCGCAGCATCTGATTGGTCTCTTTCATGTAACGCAGTGTAATCGTATTGCTGGAATCAATTTTCATAGCTGCCCGCAATGACTTCTTTGCCTGCTCGAATTTATTCTCTTTCATGTACAAAAGAGCCAGCAACTGATGTCCCTTTACCAGTCTCGGGTTTAAGGACAATACCTTCTTCAACTGGATAATTGCAAGATCTGTACTATTCTGTCTGCAATATAACAATGCCTGATTGTATTTCTTAATGGTCTGATTTACCGTTTCTAACTGTGCCGGATTCTTCTGCACAGCGTCCAGATAACGTCCTGCATCATTATCCTTTGGCTGAAGGCTCTTACTAATCACCCATTCACCCATGGCAGATACCGCCTCACCGGTCTCAAAAAGTACCAGTCCCAGGAGATTTCTTGCCTGAATGTTCGTCTTATCAAACCGAAGACTCTTCTTAAGACTTTCAATCGCTCCGGATAAATCACGGACATTGCTTCGCTCTAATCCCTGATTATAATAATAATTAGAGGTCATCACAATTTTCTTATATACTTTTACGTCAATTCCACAGTTCGGACAACGGTTGTCCCCTGTCAGATCTGCTCCGCAATTATAACATTTCATACTTTACCTCACTTAACGAATTCTACTGTCGTCTTGCTTCTTTCATCATTTCTCTTAAAATGTCTGTCATATCCGTTAAGTCCTGATTGTAAATAGCTTCCTCTGCCTCTTCTACTTCCAGGCTTGGTTTGAATTTCTTTAATTCTTCTTCAAAATCTATCATGCTTCATTTCCTCCTGCTATCTTTTCCAATTCTCCAATCAAATACAGGGAACCCGCACAGAATACCATCTGGTTGTCCTTCCTGTATTCCTTTACATATCTGTATGCCTGTGCACAGTCTTCTATTACTACTGTTTCCCGGTCGTTTGCCATAAATTCATCCTGCAATTTCAATGGGTCAATTCCACGGCTGTCCGGGATGCGGGTCAGTACAATACTATCCCACGAAACTTCCTTGCACAGTACTTTTACTGCTTCTTTATGATTCTTCTCTTCCATCATGGAAAAAAGAAGAACTGGCTTTTCTTCCGCAATCTTCTGCACATTTTTCACAAAGTGGGCAATACCATCTGCATTATGTGCTCCATCAAAATAGATAAATGGCTCTGCCTGCTGCATTCTGCCCATCCATCTGGTATGTTCCATTGCAGAGATAATCTCTGCTTTTCCAATTCCGGTTTCCACCTGAAGGACAGATAACGCCCGATATGCCAGTGACGCATTCATCATCTGATATTCTGCCGGAAACGGGATTTTCAAATCAACAACATCATACCCATTGGTATAACAAAAATCAATAGTTTTCCCGGTTATTTTATGAATTTTAAGACTTTCTAAAGAAATACAGTAATAAGGTGCTCTTTTTGCCCTTGCAGTCTGCCTTATCACTTCTGCCGCTGTTTCATTACTTCCATCAAAGATAACAGGAACGCCTTCTTTGATAATCCCTGCCTTTTCTCCTGCAATTGCTTCAATGGAATCTCCTAAAATCTGTGTATGCTCGAGACTGATAGATGTAATAATCGTAAGCAACGGTTCCTCAAATACATTCGTTGCATCTAACCTTCCGCCAAGTCCAGTCTCTAAAATAAGATAATGTACTTTCCGCTTCTGAAAAAGATACATGCCCATGGCAAAAAGATATTCAAAAAATGCTGGATGCGGCAGTCCTTCTGCTTCCATCTGCTCTACCACCTTCTGCACTGCCTCAAAGCTTTCTACAAATTCTTCCTGACTGCACTTTTCGCCATTGATTACGAAACGTTCTTCCATGCATACAAGGTGCGGAGAAGTAAAGAGTCCCACTTCATATCCATGTTCCACCAGCACCTGATTGATAAATGCACACACACTTCCCTTGCCATTGCTTCCTGCCACATGGATGATTTCAAACTGATGCTCTCTGATAGAAAGTCTCTGCAGCATTTCTTTCGTATGCTCTAAACTGTTTTTCTTTGTGAACTTTGGTATTTCATATATATAATTGCAAATCTCTTCATAAGTCATTTTTGTCACCGCTTTTCTAAGTATAATATAGTGGAAAATTTTTTCAAGAGGTTATCCTGTTTCCATAAAAAGTTTTCGCCGCAGAAACTGCGGCGAATCGACAATACCTGTCTTTTAACTTTTGTAACTATTTCATCTGAGCCAGACGCTCCTGTACGGTAGCCATCATCTGCTCATATTTTGCAAGCTTATCTTTCTCTTCCTGAATCTTTGCAGCAGGTGCCTTGCTTACAAACTTCTCATTATTTAACATGCCGTGGGAGCGGGCAAGTTCTTTCTTAAGACGCTCTTCTTCTTTCAAAAGACGCTCTTTTTCTTTTTCCATATCTACCAGGTCTTCCAACGGCATGTATACAACAGCTCCCGGAATAACTACGGATACTGCATCTTCTCCGATTCCTGCCTTATCGGACTGGACATCAATCTCGCTGGCACTGATAAGATTCTGGTATGTTTTCTTCATGCTCTCGAAGGTCTCACAAAGTGCTTTGTCTTCAGATACGATAAATACCTTTGCCTTTCTGGATGGTGGAACATCCATCTCTGTTCTTAAGTTACGGATGCCTTTTACCAGCTCTTTTACATGAGCAAGCATCTCTTCTTCTGCCGAGAAATTCCACTCTTCTTTGTAAACCGGCCAGTCAGCCAGCATAATGGTCTCTTCCTGCGGATTTAAGGTACAATAGATTTCTTCTGTGATAAATGGCATATATGGATGTAATAATTTTAATGCCTGTCCTAATACAGTACGAAGTGTCCAGAGTGCACTGTTAGCAGCCCTGGCATCCTCGTCTTTCTTATAAGTACGAACTTTGGCAATCTCGATATACCAGTCACAGAATTCATCCCAGATAAAGTCATATACTTTCTGTACTGCAATACCAAGTTCGAATTTATCCATATTTTCTGTTACATCTTTGGTCAATGTATTAACTGCTGAAAGAATCCATTTATCTTCCGGTGCCAGGTCAGAAATTGCAGGCTCTGTTACCTCCATGCCCTCTAAGTTCATCATAATGAAACGGGATGCATTCCACACTTTATTGGCAAAGTTACGGGATGCTTCTACACGCTCCCAGTAGAAACGCATATCATTTCCCGGTGCATTTCCGGTAATCAGTGTCAGTCTCAAGGCATCTGCACCATATTTATCAATAACCTCTAACGGGTCAATTCCATTTCCAAGAGATTTACTCATCTTACGGCCCTGGGAATCACGAACCAGTCCGTGGAATAATACAGTATGGAATGGTGCTTTGCCCATCTGCTCATATCCTGAGAAAATCATACGGATTACCCAGAAGAAAATAATATCGTATCCGGTTACTAATACATCATTCGGATAGAAATAATCTAAGTCTTCTGTTTTCTCCGGCCAGCCTAAGGTTGAAAATGGCCATAATGCAGAAGAGAACCAGGTATCCAGAGTATCCGGATCCTGTGTCATATGGGTGCAGCCGCACTTCGGGCATTTCTCCGGTGCGTTCTTAGATACTACCATTTCTCCGCATTCATCACAGTAATATGCAGGAATACGATGTCCCCACCAGAGCTGTCTGGAAATACACCAGTCACGGATATTATCCGTCCAGTTAAAGTAGGTTTTCTCCATACGTTTTGGAAGGAGCTTGATATCTCCATTCTTTACACCTTCTACTGCCGGTTTGATTAAATCATCCATTTTTACAAACCACTGCTGTTTAATCATTGGCTCTACGGTTGTGCCACAACGGTCATGGGTTCCTACGTTATGGGAATGCGGAACAACTTTTACCAAAAGTCCTTCCTTCTCTAAATCCTCTACCAGTGCTTTCCGGCATTCGTATCTGTCCATGCCCGCATATTTGCCGGCTTTGCTGTTCATGGTTGCATCATCATTGATAACAACGATTTCTTCCAGATTATGACGTTTTCCCACTTCAAAGTCGTTCGGGTCATGAGCCGGTGTAATCTTTACACATCCGGTTCCAAATTCTTTATCTACATAGGAGTCTGCAATAACCGGAATCTCACGGTCTGTCATCGGAAGCTTTAACATTTTTCCGATAATATCCTGATAACGTTCATCATCCGGATTTACTGCTACTGCAGTATCACCAAATAAAGTCTCCGGACGGGTGGTTGCGATTTCTACGAATCTTCCCGCTTCCCCTACTACCGGATAATTGATATGCCAGAAGAAGCCATCCTGTTCTTCATGTTCTACCTCGGCATCGGAAATAGATGTCTTGCAGACAGGACACCAGTTTACAATACGGGAGCCTTTATAAATAAGACCTTTTTCATATAATTTTATAAATACTTCAAGAACTGCATCAGAGCATCCTTTATCCATGGTAAAACGTTCTCTGCTCCAGTCTGCGGAAGAACCCATTTTCTTTAACTGGTTGATGATGCGGCTGCCATACTCATCCTTCCACTCCCAGCATTTTTCTAAGAAGCCTTCTCTTCCGAGGTCATTCTTGTCAATTCCCTGCTTCTTTAAGGAATCAATCACCTTTACCTCTGTTGCAATGGCTGCATGGTCTGTTCCCGGCTGCCATAATGCATTATATCCCTGCATTCTCTTGTAACGGATTAATATATCCTGCATGGTATTATCCAATGCATGTCCCATATGAAGCTGTCCGGTAATATTTGGCGGCGGCATTACAATGGTAAACGGTTTCTTGCTGCGGTCAGCCTGTGCATGGAAATATCCATTGTCTTCCCATTTCTTATAAAGTCGGTCTTCAATCCCTTTTGGGTCGTAGGTTTTTGCAAGTTCTTTGCTCATAATTGTTCTCCTTTTTCTAAATTGGACGTTTCGTAATTTATAAAAGTGCTATCTTTATTAGTAGACATTTCAGTTATCTGAAAGGTATAGGACTTGGTGCATCCTCGCGGAGCGTTTTTAACTTTACAGAAAAGCAATTTTCTGTAAAGTTAAAAAGCCCTCCCTATCCAGCTGGATAAGAAGGGCGAATCAGCGCGGTACCACCTTCGTTATACATAGTATCTATGCATATCTCTTCTCCGTAACGTGGAGTGCCGGGAAAACTTATGCCTTGTTGAAATTCTTTATATGATTCCGGTTACAGGCTTTCTGGGTCTTCCGGTTCGAAAGCTACCTTCCATCTGTCGTATTCAGACAACCTTTCAGCCGATGAGCCGTCCTCTCTTAGAACCGTACCGATGTACTCCTCTTTCTCATTACCTTTATCTCTAGGCATTATATTAAATTTGCCAGGCACTTTTGTCAAGGGTGAGTTTTTTATTCTTCAAAATTCTTTATAATTCCTTTCGAAATGCCATAAAAATCCATTCTCATTGCCTGTATCCTATGTTATAATAAACGAAAACGAGAAAAATTTATACTGTAATGACAAAGGGAGAGTTTTTATGTCTATGCTAAATTTAAAAGAACTGGATTCTATGCATTTAAGCGTTCTAGCTGAAATTGGAAACATCGGTTCCGGTAATGCTGCTACTGCACTGGCAGGCCTCTTAAATACACCGGTAGATATTGAAGTGCCAAATATCTGCCTGATGGATTATACCAAAGCTGCAGATTATCTTGGTGGGGCAGATAAAACTGCTATTGGTATGACTGTAAATGTAAAAGGTGATATGAATGGTGTTATGCTTCAGATTGTGGAGAAAGAATTTGCCAGCCGGCTTATCAACACCTTTTATAAAAAAAATGTCGCTTCCATTGATTCACTGGATGATATGGATTTATCCGTATTGCGCGAAATGGCAAACATCACAACTGCTGCTTATGTAAATTCTATTGCAAAAATGACAAATACCTTTATTGATATTGAACCACCGCAGAACCATCTTGGTACCATTGGTGAAATTCTGGCTGTCCCGGAAAAAGAATTTACAAAACTGGATTATCAGGTTCTCTTTATTGATGAACGGTTAAGTTTTGCCCATACCCAGATTAAAAGTGCCATGATTCTGATTCTTGAAATAGACTCTATGAAAGTGCTTTTTGAAGGACTTGGTATCGATTTATAACATTGTAAAAGACAAAAAAGGACGTTCCCGTCTGGAATAATTTCCATTCAGGAACGTTCTTTTTCTCTACTCTTCTTCTTTGTCCTCATCTGCAATTGCCGCTGCGGCCCCGGATACTGCGGCTACTACCGCTATTACAGCTACAATTATTACAAATAAGATTAAAATTCCAAGGAAAATCAGAAGTCCACCCTCTGTCATCTTATTACCTCCTCCTTGTGCCAGATATCTATAGTATACTACGATTCTGTATTATCGTCTATAAATTCTATCATATGACGGATATCCTGCATCTCGCAGTCCATTTCTGTAATTACATCTGCAACATGCTTTAATTTATCTGCTATTTCTTCTGAATTATTAATATGTTTCTTATAGCGAAGCTTGTGCTCAAGACTCGCCCAGAAATCCATGGCAATGGTCCGGAGCTGCACCTCCACTTTCATATGGCGCTTCTCGTTCGATAAAAATATCGGCACATCTACAATCAGATGCAGACTACGGTATCCGTTATCCTTCGGATGTGCAATATAATCTTTCTTCTCTACCAGAATGATATCATCCTGCTGCAGCAGCAAATCTGCCATAGTATAAATATCTTCCTGAAAAGAACAGATGACACGCACTCCCGCAATATCAAACATATTCTCCTCAATTGCTTTCATGGAAAATCCAATGTTCTTCCGTTTGATTTTTTCAATAATACTTGCCGGTTTCTTCAGTCTTGTTTTTATGGACTCAATCGGATTCCTGTTATATTGTGTGGAAAACTGCTCATTTAATACCTTAAACTTTGTTTCCACTTCCATCATGGCACATCGGTAATACATCATCAAATCCCCAAAGGGTTTCATCTCACTTAAAAAATCCTCCGGATGTGCCTCGTCTTTTATTCTGCTAAAATCTAATGGATTCATCTTTTACTTTCCTCATAAGTTTATTTTTCTTACTTTTCTATCATATCAGAAAATACCCGAAACAACTATTAATTTTTTCTAAAGTTATCGCAGCGCTTACCAAAGTCTGGCAGAAAAGAAGTTCGCTCAAACAAACCTGGCTCCTTCTTTTCTGCTAGATTTTTTCTCGCTACTTGCGTAACAAAGAATGTGCCTTGGCACATTCTCGCGCCTGCGGCGGTCGCTTGCGACATCTACCTTATACGCCGCAGTGTGCATCCTCGCGGAGCGTTTTTTACTTTACAGGAAAGCAATTTCCTGTAAAGTAAAAAAACAGCAGTGTCCATGTTTTCTTCAACATATTTAAGACACTGCTGTTTTATCTGCCTTATCGGTAGCTTTGCTTTATAGATGACTAAGGATTACATTTCGTTATCCGTTTTTAGTTTTTCTGCCCTAAAGTTACGGTTACCGTCTGTTCCTGATACTGTCCATCTGTCTGACGTTCAAATACAACTTCTACAGAATCACCTGCTGCACAATACTTAATCGCATCATTTAATTCTGTTGTAGATGAAACCTTGCTTCCATCAAAGGATGTGATAATATCTCCTGCCTGTAAGCCTGCCTGCTCTGCCGGTGAACCTTCCTTTACCTGATAGAGATATATTCCTTCCGGCATATTATAGGTCTGTGCAACGGTGGAGGATACATCTACACCTGAGATTCCAAGATATGCGGAACGGGATTCATCCACCTGTTCCCGGTTGATTAATTTTTCAATAATCGGAGACGCTGTATTAATCGGGATAGCATAGCCCATACCTTCTACACTGGTATCAGAATATTTTACAGAACTGATACCGATTACTTCACCCTTGGCATTCAGTAATGCGCCACCACTATTACCAGGGTTAATAGCCGCATCAGTCTGTATCAGTTCATTGGTGGTGGTAGAACCGTCATCATTTTCTACGGACACCTCTCGGTTCAATGCACTGATAACACCGGTTGTAACAGACTGCCCATAACCTAACGCATTTCCGATTGCGACTGCTGCCTGACCTACACTTAAGTCATCAGAATTGCCAAGGGTTGCAACCTTAATGGTACTTAAGGTGTCTGCGCTGATATCGGAAATCGGAACTGCAACGACTGCTAAGTCACTTCCTGCATCTGTTCCTTTTACTTCTGCGGCTACTGTGCTGTCATCTGAGAACTGCACGGTAATACTTTGGGCACCGGATACCACATGATTATTCGTTGCTACATAGATGTACTGGTCATCCTGGCTTACTATGATTCCGGAACCACAGCTTTCCTGTGGCTGTGATGCAGTATATCCATACCAGGTGCTTACCTGTTTTTCACTCATATTCGTAATTGCAACAATAGATGGCATTACATTATCTGCAATATCTGAGACATCCGTCAAATCGGTTACTGCTTTGGATGAAGTATTTGCTGCCTTAACGGTATCTCCGCTGCTGCTCTTATTCAGGGAAGCCTCTGTCTTAGCAGATTCAGAGTTGCTCCACTTCGTTCCAAGCAGCTGATTTGTTCCCGCAAATACGCTTCCTGAAATCAATCCAAAGACTAATGCAATAGCTGCACATTTTGCAAGTTTTACACCAAATCCACCTTTACCATGTTCTTTCTTTACTTTTTCTTTCCGTTTTTTCTTCTGCTGATTCTGTCCATATGGCTGTGTTCCCTGACTATAATAGGCATTTCCCTGTCCATACTGGGTTCCCTGACTATAATAGGCATTTCCCTGTCCATACTGGGTTCCCTGACTGTAGCCCTGTGAAGTATTTCCGTTCACCTGACTGCTCCATGAAGTATTTGTTCCGTCTCCTGTCTGCTGGTTCGTCTGATTATATGAATAAGGAGAGCTGGAGTTAAAATTGTTGTTATAATTGTTTTCCATAAAGATTACTCCTTTCATCTCTTTGTTACTTTCTGATTATGATAATATCCATAAATTGTGTCAGTTCTGTGTTTATTTATTGAGAAAAATATGTTTCTTTTATGTTTAATTTGTAAAAAGCTCTGCAAAAGAGGATATATTTTACATTAGAATTTTTTCTATAAAAAAGGACATTTTATTTTCACACCGAAATACCACCGTTCTTAATATTTCGTTTTGCTTTTTGCTATAAAAACAGTCTTTCCAATGTTTGACATAGATAGCTCCACCGTTCGTCGAAGTACGGATGCCTGATAAGGACTGTTAGGGGCACTTAGGATTTCGTCTGGCACCCGGCAACGCTGGCACAGGACGTGCCAGCGAGGCGCATCTGAACATGGATGTGAATATGCGCCGGTTGCCAGATGAATTAAACTTTATCCGAAATCCTTAGTGCCCCTTGCAGGCATTATGTGGCATCCGTATTCAACGGACGGTGGAGCTATCTTAAGTCAAAGCACTGGAATTACTCAACCGTAACAGATTTTGCAAGATTTCTTGGTTTATCCACATCACAGCCCTTTCCAACTGCTACATAGTAGCTGAACAGCTGTAATGGAATAATTGCCAGTGAATTGGCAAAATATGCATTGGTCTGTGGAATATAGATGACATAATCTGCTGTCTTTTCAATCTCTGTATTGCCTTCATTGGTGACTGCCATGACAAATGCGCCTCTGGTCTTCACTTCTACAATATTGCTGATGGTCTTTTTCAGCAGTGCATCCTGTGTTGCCACTGCAACGACCGGTGTACCATCTTCAATCAGAGAAATGGTTCCATGCTTTAACTCACCTGCTGCATATGCCTCAGAATGAATATAGGAAATCTCCTTTAATTTTAAAGAGCCTTCCATGGAAATCGCATAATCAATTCCTCTTCCGATAAAGAAAATATCCTTAGCTGCAATGAAACGGTTGGCAAATTTCTGGATCTTCTCTTTATGGCTCAGTAACATTTCTACCTGATCCGGCAGTTTCTTAAGGTCACGAAGCATTTCTCCTACTTCTGCTTCTGAAACTTTACCACGAACCTGTGCAAATTTAATTGCCAGAAGATATTGTGCCACAAGCTGTGCACTGTATGCCTTTGTAGTTGCAACTGCAATTTCCGGTCCAGCCCAGGTATACATTACTTTATCTGCCTCTCTTGCAATGGAGCTTCCAACTACATTTACAATACCAAGGGTCTTAACGCCACGCTCTTTTGCCATACGGAGTGCCGCCAGGGAATCTGCTGTCTCTCCGGACTGACTGATAATAATGACAAGGGCTCCGTCCTCTAAAATCGGATTCCGGTAGCGGAACTCAGATGCCACATCTACTTCTACCGGAATTCTTGCCATTCCCTCGAAAATATACTTACTGGTAAATCCGGTATGATAAGCAGAACCGCAGGCAACAATGTGAATTCTGCTGATATTTCTGATTTCTTCGTCACTCATTCCAAGCTCATCGATGACAATTCTGCCATCCTTGATACGCGGACTGATGGTATCTCTTATGGTCTTTGGCTGTTCATTCATTTCTTTTAACATGAAATGCTCATAGCCGCCTTTTTCTGCTGCATGAATATCCCACTCGATATGTTTGCATTCTTTTTCGATAGATTCCCCGTCTACATTAAAGAATTCTATTTTTTCCTCGGAGAGGCAGGCAATTTCTTCATTTTCAATAAAATATACATCTCTGGTATATTTTAAAATTGCCGGGACATCGGATGCAATCAGATTCTCCCCCTCACCTCTTCCTACAATCAGAGGACTGTCCTTACGGACTGCATAGATAACATCCGGATTCTCTGCAAAGATAATTCCCAGTGCATAAGAACCTTCCACACGATGCATGACCTTGGTAATGGTCTCCAATGGATTCCCGGTATAGTAATAATCCAGCAGCTGGGCCACAACCTCAGTGTCCGTGTCTGACTGGAACTTATAGCCTTTTTCTAATAACTTTTTCTTTAATTTCATATAGTTTTCAATGATACCATTGTGTACCACAGCAATCGTACCGGCTTCATTGAAATGTGGATGCGCATTGATATCACTCGGTGCACCATGGGTTGCCCAGCGTGTGTGACCGATTCCAACCGTTCCCGGCAAGGTAGCACCCTCATGGGTCAGCTCAGATAATACCTTTAATCTTCCGGTCGCCTTAGCCATGTTAATCTTCTTCCCATCAAAGATTGCCATACCTGCCGAATCATAACCACGGTACTCCAGTTTTGAAAGTCCATCCAACAAAATTGGTGCAGCCTGTTTCTTCCCTATATATCCAACAATTCCGCACATAATTCTTCCTCCTGCTTTTCTTTTACATTCTATTCCAATTGCTGTTGTTTCATCCTATCTTTTATAGAACTGTCTTTATCGTCCTTTTGACATTATATAAGAATAACCGGGGATTATCCAGCCCTTTTTTGAAATCTATATCAGCGCATGAACATAATAAAAACTTGCTGCAGATATCAATATGAAAAACATATAAATTCCACCGTATAACATACGATTTACTTTTTGTGGTATCTTTTCAAGTACCAAAGTCAGTCCTGTCGTGACAAAATAAAGAAACGGAATCAGCATCGGCATCAGATACCGCCCCTGTGGCTGATAGTCACTATAAAAAGAATAATAAATACTCAATCCGCATGGAATTACCATGCATATCAGAAATGTGATATGCAGCAGTCTGTCTGACGAAAATATTTTTCTTTTCCACCCGCCTGCCAGATAGCCAATGATTCCAGCAAGAAAAAGTATTCCAATCCCCAGATAGCCCCTGCCCATCAGATTCCAGTCGCAGGTCCTTAATATTCCAATAAAGCTGATCAGTGATGTTCTCAGCCAGCCGGAAGTAAATAACATCTGGTACCATGACCAGCCCTGATGATATGGCGTCGGCCGTTCTGACGGACGGAATCCCGGCTGTGCATACATTTCCCCATATTTATCCGTTGTTCGAAGTCCAAGGAAATCACCATCATATAATATTGCACTCCGGATAAACCACCAGCCAGCTAAAAGTATTGCTACAATAGCAATTACTGCTGCCATCCTGAACATCCGATGCATGTCAGTTCTTTTTCCTTCACCTTCTATTTGCCTTTCCTTCCAGTAGGAAATAAAGAAAAACGGTATACTCATCAAAAGATAACCGTAGGCATTATAATAAGATAATGCACATAACCCTATTCCAGTTCCTAATAGGATACAGCTTTTCCAGTCCCAGTGTCTGTCCCTGCCCCTAAGCCAGGCATAAATAATCCATGCAATTGTAAATAATGCAAAGGAATCATTATTCAGATAACTTCCAAGATACATTACCTGGGGCAGCAGGGTTCCAGACATTACGAACAAAAATCTGCTTCTATTGGTTTGAAATAAGTACTCTCCTATCTGAAACATCAAATATGCCATTCCGGTTATGGAAAGTACACTGGTGAATCTGACTGCCACATACAGCCAATACGCATTTGTGGTAAATAAAAAAGCTATTTTCAAAAAAACTCCGCTTATCATATATGACAGAATCGGAGTAAATCCATATGATATTCCCCAGATTGGATTTCTTAGCGCCGGGTCCGTTCCATCAGGAAGCTTTCCATGGGACGCTATATAATTACAGATATCATATTTCATTGCTTCATCCGGCCCGCTTCCGGAAGTAGTTGCCATACTCCAAATTGTCAATGCCAGAAATAAACATATTAAATACCCTCTTTTCAGAGTCTGATTTGTCTTTTCCATTCTCATTTCCTTTTCATTATTAATTTCTTCTTCATGATGAATCGTTGGTATTATACTCCTGAAAACTTATCCAGACAACTAAGAGTTCTCTTACTATTTTCTTAAGACTTTCTTTACCCTATTGATTTTACAAAAACATACGTTATCATAATAAAGAATCAAGAAGTAATACTTTATGAAAGGAGCCAATGTTATGAAACTATCCATTGTAATACCAGTGTATTTTAACCATGATAACCTTCTTCCACTTTACAATGATCTGCGGGAAAAGGTTTTATGTAAACTAGATTGTGACTATGAAATTCTCATGGTTGATGATGGTTCCAAAGATAAATCCTATGATGTCATCTGCGAGCTTGCCCGCCTGGATACACATATTATCCCATTAAAATTATCCCGTAATTTTGGTGAACATGCTGCCATTCTTGCAGGACTCTCCCGCTGCAGTGGCGATTGTGCTGTCCGCAAAGCTGCAGACTTACAGGAACCGTCAGAATTAATCTTAAGTATGTTAGAAAAATACAGGGATGGTAATAAAGTAGTACTTGCTACCCGTGCTGACCGTGAAGAACCTCTTACACAGAAAGCTGTTTCTTCCCTTTATGCCTATATTATGAAGGAGGTTGCACTTCCCACCATGCCCAAAGGTGGATTTGACAGTTTTCTGATTGACCGCCAAATCATTGACCTGCTGGTCGCAATGAAGGAAAAAAATACCTCTCTTATGGGACAGGTCCTGTGGAGTGGCTTTCAGACTGCAACTGTTCCTTATATCCGGAAAAAAAGAACCATCGGACATTCCCGATGGACTCTTCACAAAAAAATAAAACTTGCCACGGATTCCCTGATAGGATTCTCCAGCTTTCCGATTACCATGGTCACTGCAGCCGGTGCCGGAGTATTTCTCTTTGCACTCATTCTGTTCTTTATTACAATTTACCGGAAAATGACCGGAATTATAACTGCAGAAGGCTATACCTCATTATTAATCGTACTTTTAATGGGTATGGGAATTATTATGCTTTCCATCGGTATTATTGGTTCCTACATCTGGCGTATTTATGATGCCACCAGAAACCGTCCACCATTCATTATTGATGAACCGATGACACCAAAGACCTCCATGGCAGACACACAAACTGCCTTACCTAAAACTGAAAATAAATAAACGGACTGCCCTTCACATAAGCCAGACCAAGGATAAGGCCTATCTCAACAAAGAAAATCACAAGAGACCAGAAATGATTTAAATCCATAACCGGATAAAAACCATTGACGGTCTTTTCTTTTTTCTTTGCTGCCCTAAGATATGCAGCCACTGTTGCAATGCAAAGAATAATAATTGCTGCAATGGCAAAGCTGTACGGATGTGTAATGCCCGCCCGGAAGCCAAATAACTGTTTTAATACCAGCCATGCCTTCGGCACATTTTCTGCCCGGAAGAATATCCAGCAGATGCAGACAAAAATGTCCGTTCCGAGGATGGATAAGGTATCCACCAGAACATTTTTCTTTCTCTCCTGCCCTTTCTGATACCCAGCCAGTTTCCGGAAGCCCTTATGGATACAAAGAGCCAGTCCATGGAGACCACCCCACAATACAAAGCTCCATTCTGCACCGTGCCAGAGTCCCCCTAAAAGCATCGTTATCATCAGGTTTACATAAGTACGAATACGTCCCTTGCGGTTACCACCCAGCGGAATATAAAGATACTGCATCAGCCAGCTTGAAAGGCTGATATGCCACCGTTTCCAGAACTCACTGACATTATGGGATATATATGGAAGGTTAAAGTTCACCGGTAATTCATAGCCCATACATTTTGCACAGCCGATTGCCATATCCGAATAACCGGAAAAATCCATATAAATCTGAATGGCATAGGCTGCTACTGCCAGTGCAACCGTTCCGGAACCAAATATCTGCGGACTACGATATACTTCATCCACAAATACAGAAATATTGTCCGCCAGTACCACTTTTTTAAACATACCAAATACAAATATCTGTATTCCACTTTCCAGTCCCGCAAGTGTAACCTTCCGGTTCTCCTTAAGCTGTGGCAGAAACTCCGATGCTTTTACAATCGGTCCCGCTACAAGCTGTGGAAAAAAACTTAAGTACAACGCAAACTGCAAAAAGCTTTTTTCTTTTTCTATCTTCCCGGTATAGACATCAATGGTATAGCTCAATGCCTGAAAGGTATAAAAGGAAATTCCTACCGGAAGAATCAGATTCAGCACTCCCGGTGTCAGATGAAACACATCACAAAAGGAAGTCACAAAGAAATCATAATATTTAAAAATTCCAAGGACCGCCAAAGGCGTGCCTACTCCAATCAGAAGAGAAATCCGGCTCTGCCGCAGATGCTTTTCATCTTTTTTTACCGCGGTAAAAAAGGAAATCCATGTAATTCCCATTAAAAGCAGGCAAAGCCGCATATTCCACCAGCCATAAAAAACATAACTGGCTATCAGAAGGATTCCCTGGCATATGATGCGGCACTTTATTTCCGCAAAAGGCAGCACCCTCTGTACAAGAAGTAAAAGAAGAAGCACTACAAGAAAAAACAGTAAAAAGCTTACACTTGCAAAACTCATCTCTGCTCCTCCTCTCCGATTGCATCATAAATGCACTGTGCCAGAAGCTCATGTCCATATGCATTAAGATGCCCATAGCCAACTGTTGTATTATCAAATCCACTGGCTACAATATGCTCTTTCACATAAGCTTCCTCTACGGAATCTGTCATGTCCGCAAAAATAATATTATATTTTCCACATAATTCTGCAAAAGTATCTCTGGTGTCCACACTTGCAGAGCATTCATAACTGCCATCCTCTGTCAATGTCATATCCGGAATATAATAAATCACCGCCTGAACATCTGCTTCTTCCGCTGTCCTGCTGATATAGGCAAGCAGTTCCTCCGTGGCCGCATAGGTGTCATCACCAAATACATCATATCCGGCATTTTCCGTAATTGTTACATCTGCTTCTCCATTGTTCTGGCTCTGCAGATTCTTATACTGCTGATACAATAGCTTGATATAAGGATTCTTTTCTAATACTTCCAGTGCCGGTATTCCGCTTCCCGCTGTCAGCTCCGGCATTTCATGATTTAATGCCTGAGCAGCTTCTACCGGATTCATTGCCAGTGTTCCGGTCTCTAACGCAACATATTCAGCAGGCTGATAAACCTTAAGGGCATTTTCCAAATTACTGATATTACGGTAAATGGTATGGGCTGACATTCCCACGTTGTATACATACCGGTTGCTTCCATCTTCGGCGTATTTCTCATTTAGCAAATAAGATACACAATCATCCTCGTTGACATACAGTCCTTCCGTCTGGGAAGAACCCATCATTAAAATAGCAGTCTTTCTTCCATCCGCCGGATAACTGTTGTTATAACCACTGTCATCTGTAGTTCCCATGGCAAAACCTTCCGTTCCTCTCGCCCAGAACGTATCTGCCTGTCTTACATAGCTGGTCACTCCATTTCCACATGGTTCATGTACCGGAGGGTTGTAATAAAATACGCAAAAAAGCGCCAGAATTGCAAATGCTGTAATTCCAGCTCCAATTACCTTTCCGATAAAGCAGAATATTGTTTTTCCTGTTGTATTCCCTTTTTCCGATGTTCTTCCCGCCATGGAGAACCTCCTGTCATGATATAAGAAACAACTTTTCTGAATTCGTTTTCCGTCTCTTTTTCGTCTCTTCCTTATTTCCTGCGAAAGAAAAGCTGTCCTATTCCAGACAGCTTTTCCTATGAATATTTTTATTTATCTTTCTTTACTGTGTCTGGGTATCCGCCTCTGTGTCCTCTGCCGTAAACGGATTTGTATCTCTTACTGTATCCGAAGCAGTCTTTCCAGACTCATTGATTACGGATTTACTGATATTCTTTACGGTCTGTGTTGTCTCATAATCTTCTACATCAAATAAATACTGATGCAGTAAATTCACATTGGTTTCCAGATCTGTAGGAACTACTACATCGCCAAGCTTTCCTCCCATACGCTCTGTGGTAAGCTGGAATGGCCAGCCCTGTGTATCTGCCAGTTCGTAGTCTTTGATGCCTGCTGCCAGTCCCAATATTTCAGAACTGCTAAGACTTGTGGAAATATCCGGGAATAATTTATCAATCACCTTATTTAATGTAGGAAGACTGGCTGCTTTTGCCTTCTCGACTATTTTACTGATAACGGTTCTCTGACGCTCGGTACGGCCGTAGTCATCACCACCGCTGTAACGGTCACGGCAATAAGCCAATGCCTGGATTCCGTTCACTGTCTGAAGTCCAGGTCCGGAAACTGCTGTTCCATTGGTTCCCATTACCTCATTCATCTCATTGATATATATTTTCATGGTTTCTGCTTCTTTGGAACTAATATCAAGTTCAATTCCACCCAGTGCATCTACCACTTCCATAACTGCATTAAAGTCCACAGCTACATACTCTTTAATATCCAGATCAAGATTCTTATTCAATGCTGCAACTGCACCGGTCGGACCGCCTTTTGCATATGCTGCATTGAGTTTTCTTAAATTGTCATCATCATCTACTGCCAGGAAAGAATCACGATAAACCGATATCAGTCTTACTTCCTTCGTATCATTATTAATACTTGCAATCATGATACAGTCACTGTTTCCGGACTCATATTTGCCGGTACTGCGGTTATCAATACCAAATAATGCAATGTTCGTATAACCATCTAACAATTCCTGGGTTTTGGCATCAATATTAATATTCAGCTTATCTTCATCCAAATCACCGGTATTATTGAGTTTATTTAATTTAATAATTACAAATAATGCTGCCAGAAGAATTAAGATAACCAGTACTTCCACTATAAAAAGAATCAATTTTCTCTTTCTTCTCTGACGTCTGGTCATTTTCTTTCTTTTACGGTTTCTATTATTACTACTTGTACTCATAAGTCATCTCCATTATCTTATTTTCCTGATGTTAAACATTTTCTATTCATTTTTTCAAAACAATTGAAACTAATATATAACAAAACACTTTTTGTGTCAATATTATCCATGATAGCTTAATATCCGTTTTAGAAAAATTAAGCGATTCTTAATCATTACACCCACGCTGTTATGGGAAAAATCGGATACATTCTTTTCATGCCTCCGGTAAAGAATCAATGGTTCCTTTAAAAATACCGTGCGGTGATATTTCAAATCACATTTCACACCAATCCACTGATCATGCATGGTAACATCCTTCGGAATCGGAAGTACTGCATCCAATACCTCTTTCCGAAATGCCATGCAGCAGCCCATATAGGTATTCTTAATCATATTTTTAATCGCACCTCTTCCACTGTGGCGGTAAACAAAAAAGGACGGCATCAGTGTCTCTTTGCATGCAGCATCTGTCACTCTGGCATCATGAACCACAACCATGGCTTTCTTCCTCCGGAATACTTCCATGACTTTCTCTACTTTATCCGGCATCCAGACATCATCCTGGTCTGCAAGGAAAATATAATCGCCCCGGCACGCCCTAAGTCCTGCTTCCACATTGGCAATAACGCCTTCACCCGGTCCTTCCATAACACGGATTCTGGCATCCTGTTCCCGATAGGACTTAAGGATTTCCCTCGTAGTATCCAGTGAACCATCATCCGATACCACCAGTTCATCACCCAGTCCGATATTTTTAAGTATGCTGTCTATCTGTTCTCTGATATAGGTTTCTCCGTTATAGGTTACTACTAAGACCGATATCATTCTCTCTCTTCCTCTCCTGTAAGAAACAGTGTTTCATACTGCTGTACAATTGCTTCCCAGCTATACCATTTCTTCATTCTGTCCTTCGCTTTCCGGCCAAGCTCTTCCCTCTCTGCTTCATCCATAGTATCCGCCTTCTGAATCAGTGTGGCAAGATTTCCGTTTTTCTTATTCCAGTACAGTGCGGCATCTTCCCCCACTTCTTTATTAAAGCCCACATCTAAAAGCAGGTTCAGTTTTGTGGTACTGAGTGCCTCAAGAAGGGATGGATTGGTTCCTCCCACCTCATGTCCATGGAAATATCCATAAGCAAAGCAGCGGATTTCTGCCAGCAATGCAGCATCATACACGGTTCCTGCAAATTTAATCCGCTTGTCATTTAAAAAGCCGGTTTTCTCTTTTAAACTTTCATAAAAAGCATTTTCTTCCACATTTGTGATGATTACAAGATCTTTTGTGGAATCAGATGCCATAAATTCCCGAATCATTGTCTCGTAATTATTTTCCGGGACAAATCTTCCGACGATAAGATAATAATTTTCTTTTCTGATATCAAACTTCTGATACCATGCCAGCAAATCCTCTGTTGGTTCACCTGCTTTATAAGATAGTGTTCCATATGCGATAAATGTGGTCTTCGGCTGATATTTATGATATTCATCCCTGATATACTGTTCAATATTCTTTGAATCACAGACTAATAAATCTGCGTGCTTTACCATTCCCTTTTCCGAATATTTCCAGTATTTACGAATCCATTTATTCCATTTTGCCCGCATAAATTCATGTCCATCCGGGTTTACATAAAGTGTACCAGACAACCGGTGCAGCTGCCTTTTAAAGTGCCCCACAAATGGTCCGATTCTGCATGCCAGCACATAGACAACGACATCCTCTATCTTTTCTTTTTTAATTTTCTGAATGCAGTAACGAAATGCTGCCAAATCATAATACACGGCTCTCGCGGGTCCGATATCCGGCACCTTCACCCGGAAGCATTTCGCATTATGATAAGTAAATTCTTCATTATGGTCAGACATGCACGCCACATGGTACTGAATGTCTTCACTGACTGCCTGTCCGGTCAGATTCTCTACAAATGTCTCGAACCCGCCGTAAGCCGCCGGAATTCCTTTACTGCCTATAATAAATACATGTTTCATTTTCTATCCCTTATAAACTGCTGTAAGTTTTGCATCCAGCATAATCTGATATCCCGCTTTTTGCAGACGTCCGGCAAAATCTATTGCTCGCTCTAACGGTTCTTTATCCAGAGCAATTCCGCCAGCCTTAAGATATGCTTCTTTCTTTATGATACATTGTTCCAGCGGAACGGCGCTGACATTCTGGGGAAGCACTGCCCGGTTGAAATATCCCTTGAAGCAGACCGGAAGTTTTTCAAAAAGGTATCCCTTCTTTCCATCCGGTAATACGCCAATGCCTGCCGAAACTAACTTCCGGTGCTTTTTAAACCGGACACCTGTCAGTCCCACTTTATTTAAGCAGGCATATTGTGCCAGTTCTTTTCGTTCTCTCTCCCCAAGCAATCTGGTGCGACGGCTGTCATAAATGAAAAGATATTCCCTTGTGCTGTTTTCTACCAGTTCATTTAAAGCATCTTTTTCCTTTATTTCCGCAAGATTAATAAGCTCCGGCTCCGGAACTTCCTGTTCATAAATCACTTCATAAGAATTATGCCCCTGGGCTTCTTTAATCTCTGCCGGGATTTTCCGCCTCTGCACGTAGGCTTCCAATGCCCGCTTTCCCGCATCATAGGCATAATCCTTGGACAGGGAACTACCTGCCGTGGAACCACTGTGTATTCTCCAATGATAAAGAATCTTTCGAATATGATAAATGGCATCCGTCTGCTCCGTCAGGCGGAGCACCAGTTCATAGTCCTGGGCACCATCATAGCAGGGATTGAAATCCCCCACCTTCTCTAACATGGTCTTCTTTACTACCAGAAAATGGCAGATATAATTATAATGCATCAGCAATTCCGGATTATAATCCGTCTTAAAATGTGGCCGGCTGTGTATCCCGGATTCTGCATCAATTTTATCTTCATCGGAATAAATCACCTGTGCATCCGGATGGGCATTTAACATCCGCACCACTTCATAAAGGGCATTGGCAGCCAGCACATCATCATGGTCCAATAATCCGATATATTCACCCATTGCCATCGCAACTGCCTCATTGGTATTCTCTGAAATCCCACCATTTTCCAACAGTCTGCGGTAACGTATTCTTGCATCCTCTTTATAATTTTCTGCAAGAAAACGTTCGATTTTATCAGTAGGGCTTCCATCTGCAAGACACAGTTCCCAGTTTTCATAGGACTGTCCCAGCATGCCCTCTATCAGTTCCCGTAAGAAGCATTCCGGTGTCTCATATAATGGTACTACAACAGAAACCAGCGGCATATGTTCAAACAACGTATTCCGCTGCACCTTCCATTCTTCTTTTGTCACCATATAATTCTGCCAGTTTTTCGTATATTCATGGTCTATGGGCTCATATTTTGTTTCCATTACTTTAATCGCCAGTCCCCGGAGTCCATGCTTGCGTATCATTCCAACTGCATATGCAGCCTTTTTCGTTAATCCCATTGCTTACTTCGATCCTTTTCCTGTTACAACAACCTGAATGGTCTTAAACAAGATTTTAATATCCAATGCCAGTGACCAGTTTGTAATATAGTAGGTATCCAGCTGTACCACTTCTTCAAAATCCGTAATGTCACTTCTTCCACTGACCTGCCACATTCCGGTAAGTCCTGGCTTAATTCCGAGTCTTGCCCGGTGCCTTGCCTCATATCCGGCAAATTCTTCCTCCGTCGGCGGTCTTGTGCCTACCAGACTCATATCCCCTTTTAAAATATTCCAGAACTGTGGCAGTTCATCAATGGAAAACTTCCGCATGAACCTGCCAACCGGAAATACTCTCGGATCATCTTCCATCTTAAACATCAGCCCTGACATCTCATTCTGCCCCATCAGCTCTTTTTTCTGTTCTTCTGCATTTACATTCATGGAACGGAATTTATAAAAGCGAAATTTCCTGCCATTTTTTCCCACACGAATCTGGGAAAAGAAAATCGGTCCTGGTGACTGCTTCTTAATAATCGGTGCAAAAATAATGGTAGCAATACCTGCAATCACCAATCCCACAAAACCGCCTACAATGTCCATCAGACGTTTAAAAAACAACTGACGTGGTGTTGCAATACACATACTGGAAGTTAAAACCATATAATTTCCACACTGCTCGATTACTTTATTCGGCATCAGCTTGGAAGCATGTACCAGATTAAAATGTACCGTAACGCCCATTTCCAGCAGATCATCTGCCAGTGCCTGGCTGCTGGCTATAGTATTGCCATTGATAAATACTTCATCTACCACATTATTTTTTACATATTCAAAGAAATCATCTGCATTTGCTACCACCGGAATGCCCCGGATAATTTCTCCCTTACGCATTGCATCCACTACAACAACTCCGTGCACGGCAAATTCCCGATATGGCAGATTTTCAAATTCCTTAAGACAGCTCTCCACCAGTTCATCTGTCGTTACCACTATCATGGCAGACAGATTTCTGTCATTCATCATCTTTTTCTTAATAAAATTCTTAAGCCCGGAACGGCCGACAAATTCAAAAATCATAGACAGTCCCCAGAACATCAGGAAAATCTGTCTGGAGAAGTCAGACTGTCTGGTCCAGTATCCATATACCATCATTCCGGCAACAATGATTGTTGCATGAACAACAACATGCTTAAATTCCTGCGTATTCTTTCTCCGCAGAATGCTCTTATAGGATTCGCCGAAAAATACCACGCAGATATCAATCAAAATAAGGACTACCGCTAATCGCTGATATTCCTCATTTAAAAACTCATTTTTTCTTCCAAAACGCATAAAATAGGATAAGGCATATGCAAGTTCCAGACAGATAATATCCAGAATCGTAAAGTCAAGATGCTTCATCCAGCTTTTTCGTTCTTTTTTATACATAATCTATTCCCTCTTATGCAATACAAGCCATCCTTTTAGGAATATTATACCAGTCCTACCCTGTCAGGTACAACCGAATTCTTTCTTAATTTTCTGTGAAAAAAGTATGTTCTTCTTCTGTCAAATGCTGTTTCTGTGAATATACAGCCAGCTTTCCGAATAGTCTTTCCGTTCTTTCTCACTCATCTTCCCATATTTCTCATAAGGAATCTTTGCCAGAACCATCTTTTCATTTCCACATTTAAAACATTCCACTTCATTTCTTCTTGAAACCGTCCGTATCCAGCCACATTTCGGACAAATATAAACTTTCATCATGTGTAACTCTACCTCCCTGTTACTTGTTTTTCTCTATACTCAGTTACAAAGTTACCACTTTCTTACAAATTCTGCAATGCCTTAGTGCTTTTGTCCCAGGGAATAATCTGTCCGGTAACGGGTCAGTCCAGGATGATAATAGGGATCTCCCTGCTTTAAAATATCAATCCAGCGGGCTCGCATATATTCAATCTCTTCCTGAAAACGGCGTACTTTCTCCTCTGTATCCTCCTGTCCTCTGGACTTTGATTCATAATGGTACGCTTCTACGGATGGTTCATATATAATAAGATAACCCTTCTTCCGGATTTTAAGACACAAATCCACATCATTAAATGCTACTGATAAAGCTTCGCAGAATCCGTCCACCTCACGGAACACCTTTGCCGGCACCATAAGAAATGCTGCTGTTGCTGCACTTAAATTCTGCCGCAGGCTGGCTCTATACATATACCCACTATCGCTGCGTACCTGTCCTACACACATATTGGCTGCAATTCCTCTGGCATGTCCACCGATGCCTATGACAATTCCGGCATGCTGTATCGTATCATCCGGGTAATAAAGCTTTGCTCCCACTGCTCCGGTATTTTCTTTTCCGCACAGGGTAAGCATCCGTTCCATGTAATCCTTTGTTATAATCTCAATATCATTGTTTAAGAACAAAAGATAGTCACCCTTTGCATAGGATGCTCCATAGTTATTAATGGCTGAATAATTAAAAGTACCCGGTATTTCAGGTTTCCATTCTACCACACGGATATCCGGATACTGCATCTGCAGCTCTTTATAATAATCAAAGATTTCTTCGCTTTTACTGTTATTTTCTATAATGATAATCTCATAATTCCGGTAGCTGCCCTGCCGAATGGATGTGATGCATTTTTCCAAAGAAGCTTTTTCGTCTTTATTCGGTATCAGAATGGATACCAATGGCTGCTTCTTTTTGTGACTGCCTGCTGCCATAGATGCATGCTCTACTCTCGGTGCATGCTCCGCCTTTGTATGATAAAGCACTTTGGGAATATGGATGATACTATCGGACTGCTTTGCCGCCCGGCAGATCAGTTCTTCTATTGCAGGATTTCCGTCATTTTCTTTTAGTGCCTGCAGGAATACCGTTTTTCTGATGCAGCATAAATGTCTGATATAACAGTAGTTTTCCAGATAATCCGGGCTGAAGTCCGGCTTTAAAAGAGGCTCTGCTGTCTCCGTTGTCTTTGATTCATCCGGACATCTGACATCTTCATCCGTATAAACCAAATCCGGCTTTCCGATTTCTTCCCAGTGAATTCCTGACTGCTTTGTCTCTTTTGGAAAAGCAATGGCATGGGCAAGCTCGTATAAAGCATCCGGTTCTATGGTGTCACCCGCCTCAATAAGCGCTGTATATTCCCCGGAAAGTTCTATTTCTTTTCCGGTACAAAGCTTATCGATACAGGTTAGATTCCAGTTGGTATAGCTCTGCTGTTCTAACATAGCCAACGCATCTTCTCTATTTTCTCCCATATAAACACAACTGATAAGCGGTCGATAAGACCACTTATCAGATTCTTTTGTCTGTATCTTAAGTTGTGCTTCTGTTACCTTATGGCCTACTGCATATTCCGCATAGGAAATCTGCTCCGGTTCTCCTTTTTCTTTCAGGCGGATGAAGAATTCCTTTAAACCATAATTTTTTAAATATCGGAAACCTTTTCTGAGGTTATAAAGGCTCAGTTTCATCTTGTCTCCTTTTTTCACTGCTCTAATCTCACTGCGCTAATCTCGTCGTTCTAATCAGGCAGCTTTATTTTCTAAAATTAATCTCTGTCATAAATATCTCTGGTATATACCTTGTCCTGCACGTCCTCTAAGTCTGCACTGTTACGGTTGGATACAATAACATCGGACATCTTCTTGAACTCATCTAAGTCACGGATTACTTTGGAATTATAGAAGCTGTCATCCTTTAAGGTTGGCTCATAAATCACTACTTCAATGCCCTTTGCTTTCAGACGTTTCATAACGCCCTGAATAGAAGACTGGCGGAAGTTATCGGAATTGGTCTTCATGGTCAGACGATAAATACCTACTACAGAAGGATTTCTATCTAAAATCTGCTGTGCAATGAAATCTTTTCTTGTCGTATTGGCTGCAACGATTGCTCCGATAATATCATTTGGAACGTCCGCATAATTTGCCAGTAACTGCTTGGTATCCTTTGGCAGGCAGTATCCGCCATATCCGAAGGATGGATTGTTATAATAATTACCGATTCGTGGGTCTAAGCCTACGCCTTCGATAATCTGTCTGGTATTTAATCCTCTTACCTCTGCATAGGTATCCAGCTCATTAAAATAGGAAACACGCAGTGCAAGATAAGTATTTGCAAATAATTTGATTGCTTCTGCCTCGGTGAGGTGTGCTAATAATACCGGAATATCCTCTTTGATAGCACCCTGTTTTAATAAGCCGGCAAACTCTTCTGCCTTTGCCCTTAAGCTTTCATCCTCTTTCGGATATCCCACTACGATACGGGATGGATAGAGGTTATCATATAATGCTCTTCCTTCTCTTAAGAATTCCGGAGAGAAGATGATATTTTTGCTGCCAAACTGCGCTCTTACTTTTTCGGTATAGCCAACCGGAACTGTAGATTTGATAACCATAATTGCATCCGGTGCATATTCCATAACCAGCTTGATTACGGCTTCTACGGATGATGTATCAAAGTAATTCTTCTTCTCATCATAGTTGGTCGGAGTGGAAATGATAATAAAATCTGCTCCTTCATATGCTGCCTTTGCATCTGTGGTAGCCCGCAGATTCAATGGTTTCTCTGCTAAATATTCTTCAATCTCCTTATCGACGATTGGAGATTTCTTATGATTAATCAGATCGACCTTCTCTTCAACAATGTCGACTGCCCATACCTCATTATTCTGTGCTAATAAAATGGAATTTGACAATCCCACATAACCGGTTCCTGCTACTGCAATTTTCATGTGTATCCTCCTTATTTTTCATTGTGTTTCAATTTTCCAAATATCATGCGTACTTCTTCACGCACCAGTTCATCCCCTAAGATTAAAAGCATAATGCCATAGGTTACTACTCCAATTATAATCATCAGTAACATATAAATCAAATAACTGCTGAAAGTTACCTTCTGAAACAGCACATATGCAATGACCATCGGAACGGATGCGATGACATATTTCCAGACACCCTGCATCATTCCCTTAAACGGTATCATCTTATGTCCTAAGATAATGCAGATTAACATTACCATTGCCTCTGCCAGTACGGTAGCAATTGCTGCTCCATCGTAGCTTAATACCGGAATCAGCAGGTAGTTAATGATAAGGTTACTGATTGCGCCACCCAAGGTTGCCCAGAAAATAATCTTCTCTTTCTTCTTTGGCATAAATATCTGATATGCAATAAAGCCGTTAATCGGCGAGAAGAACAAATTGATGGCAAGAATTCTCGATGTTGTAACACTCGGGAAAAACTCGCTGTAATTCTTACCGGATATCAGATGAATGACTTCCGGCGAAATCAAAAGCATACCCACCATACATGGTACAATTAACATCATCATAAAACGGAATGCCTGTTTTAACAGTCGGTCAAAGTTATCCTTCTGGTCATTTTCAAGATAATATGCCATCCGGGGCATGATAACCGTACTCAGAGATTTAATCAGCGTACACAAAACCTGATTCATCTTCGATGCCGTTGTATAGATTCCCGCATCCTTATCTCCCTTCATCCATCCCAACATTGTAATATCGGAATTGAGATAAATAACAGATGCAATCGAAACGCCAAACATATATACCATCGGTTTCATATGAACCTTGATATCAGCCCAATGGACTCTTGTTTCAAATAAATGGATGTAATGTCTGCTGTGAATAAAATTCAGCACACCGGAGCCAACGGTAGATACCGCAGTCAATGCCACATACCATGCCACATCACCTTCATTCCGTACCAGCACAAATAGCATTACAAGTGCTACTACCTGGAAAATGACAGAACGAATCGTAATATACTCATACTCTTCCAACAGTTCATAGAGCCATTCCATACCAAGGGTGGTAAATAGAACCGTAGAACTGCTGATTAACAGCAGCATTTCATAGCCGTCAAACTTCGGCAGGAACAACGCACCTGCAAATCCGATATAAGCAAGCACCGTAAATACCAGATTGATGAAAAACATCTCCGAAGCAAATTTATTTAATTTTGCCTTATCGTCACGGATTTTTGCACCCTCTGTAATGGCATAATTATTAACACCAAAGGATGCTACCAGCTGAAAATAGCTGACAATGGATGCTACATAGGCAGCCCGTCCCACTCCGGCAGAATTCAGTACCCGCGTTGCATATGGATAGGTAATCAGCGGGAATACTATTGTCATCAAAACCCGAATCAGATTCATTATAAAGTTAAATTTGATTGATTTTACTTCTTTCACAATATGTCCTCGCTGTTACTTCTGCATTGCCTCTAAATGTTCCAAGAGAATTCCAAGCGATTTAATCTGATTCTCCAGATTAAAGATTTCTTTTTTGCGCTCGGTCTTATAAATATAATCCGTAGAGATATCCTCAAGATGAAGAATTCTTACCTCCGGACAGTATACCATCGGTATTCCCGCTTCTTTACATCTTAAATATAAAAGTTCCTCTTCCCGGAACATAAAGGTATCCGGTACGAATGCATCTTTATATTTTGTAAGATAAATCGGCGAGAAAATCAGACAGCAGCCATGCAGTACCAGCTCATCCTGATATTCCAAGGAGCCTTCTGTGCAGTCTTCATGTTTCTTTAATTCCGGCATGACATGAATCTTTCCAAGGAAGATGCGAAGCAGCAGCTTTGCTCTGTCCCAAAGATTCCAAAGCGGATAAATGGAAGAGGTAATGTGTTTTAATCTCGTCTCATATACATGGCGTTCTTTTTTCAAACCCTCAATGGATGCAATTTCATAATACATGGCATTTTCCCTGCCATCCTTTAATTCAATATGCGGTCCCATTACTGCAAACTGATGGGCTTCATAGGCTGCCTCCACCAGCTGTGCAAAGTTATCCTGCAATAAAATCACATCATTATTCATCACACAGATAAAATCACAGTGCAGCTCTTCTCTTGCATATACATAACCAAGATTGTTGCCTTTGGCAAAGCCGAGATTTTCCTTACTCAAAAGAACACTTACATGCTCTGTATCTTTATAGCACTCTGCTAAATCTTTGCCGGTTCCGTTGCCGGATGCATTATCTACTACCACAATTTCATAATCGGCCTGTGCCATTTTCTCCTGAATTGCCGCAATACACTTCTTCGTCATATCAAGAGTGCAATAATGCAATACCACAAAGCCAAATTTTTTCTTCTCACTCATCTTTGATTCCATCCATTCCAGATATCCTAATTGTGTAATAATAAACTGTCAATGAACAGCCATTTTACATGGCATACAAAATACCAAAGCATTGCCTTCCGGTATAATTTTAATGCCTTTTTATCAGACATCTTTCCGGTCTTGCAATATTCTAACCACGCCTCGGATACTGTAAGTCCGTCTTTTTTTATCTTTTCCTCATAGAAAGCCACCTTTTCTCCGGCTGGCTGTTCCTTACATTTATGCATGAAACTCATATCTGCCCGGTGACGTACGAGACTGTAGCGGATAAATTCCGGTGCAATCTTCTGCTCCAAGTCATAGTCCATCAAATTTCTAAGATAGTTGATAAACCGGGAATTTCCCGTCCAGATGCCGTCTCCGGTCTGACGATAGCTCGCCATAATATCCGGCATATAATATACATCCCCATGCTTGATAAAACAGAACGTAATGGTATTATCATTAAAATAATCTGCTACCACATCCATCGGAATATCCTTGATATAGGCACTTCGCATCAGAATAGAATCCGGATGGAAATAGAAACGTCCCCAATAGGTTTTTCCCTTTAATTTCATCGTATGATTGCAGTTTAAAAATGGTGTATTTTCTTTCGTCTTCTCATCATAGGCATAGACATTGTGGGCACAGACTGCATATTTTGCATTTTCCGGCTGATCCATAATCTCTACCTGCTTCTGCAGTTTATGGTCATCGATATAGAAATCATCCCCATCGAGATAAGCAAAATACTCTCCCTTTACATACTGCAAAAGATTCAGACGGTTTCTTGATGCCCGCTGGCTGCTGTTGTATTTCACACCAGGTTCCCGGTCCATCACATAAATTTCCATTCTATCCGGATATTTCTGCTTCCATTTCTGTAATTTTGCCATGGTGCCATCGGTAGAACCATCGTCACCAATCAGCACCTCAAAATCAAAATCACATTTCTGGTCAAAGACACTCTGCAATGCCTCATCCACATAATCTTCCTGATTATAAAAAGTCACAAGGACGCTTACTTTCATACTATCCTCCAGTGCCTACAATGTAATTGAGTAGGTCAGGTTATTACAATAGGAACTTCCGAAGTCTTCTTTACTGGTAATCAGTCCCATATTCAGATAATTACCCAAATCTTCGGTTGCTGTTCCCCAGGAAATCCGTTTATAGCCACGATTCTTCATTTCCACAATCATGGAATAATACATAAAGGTCATCGGGCTTAATTTATTAAACGCCTGTCTTGCAGCAAGATACTGTGTATGGGCACAGCCTACTTTATCGAAATAAAACATCATGGAGCCAGCTAACATTTCATCCTCTTTGAAGATGCCAAAGAAGCCACATTCCTTCGGAAAACGGTCATTCTTGAAATCTAAAAGCTCTGCTAAAGTATGTACCGGTTTGGTATCATACTTGGAAAGGTTCTCACAGAGAATATCATAGAATTCTTTAATCTCATCATCTGTCGTCAGCGGTCTGCATTCCAGGCCTTCCTTCTCACAGTTGTGTACATTGGTACGTTTTCCCTGTGCAAAGTTAGATAGAATTGCCTCTTTATAGGTAGCATAGTTTACATAAGTGCTCAGTTCCTTATGCTCCGTATAGCCTGCATGCTGGAATGCATACTGGAATAAATCACTTTCTACTTCTGAAAAAATATCGGAAGTCATCTTAAGGTAAGCCTCATCATAGCCCTGCTCCTTAAGATAATCCTTTAATTCTTCTACTAATACCACTACATGTTTGGCATTGTGATGCTTCTTGTCGATAATGATACCGCCAAAGGTAGTTCCTTTGTGGGAGAAAAAAACCTTTTTTCCATCCTGCTCCAATTCACATGCAGGAATCAGGGCTGCGATATTATTTTTCTCATTATATACTACCAAAGATACATCTTTAAATCTGCCTGCCGGATGATAATTGAAGAACCGGCGGCTCTGTAAAAAGGTTCCGTTTATGGATTTTTCTGTGATAAATTTATCCCACTGTTCCTCTAAACTGTCCTCATATTTTTCAAATCGAAACATAGTCTCTCCTCTTCTATTTGAATGCATTGATTGCATCAATGACATATCCGGTTTCTTCCTCTGTCATTCCATAGTACATCGGAATGCTAAGCTCTGTTGCAGAAATCTCTTCTGCCAGTGGAAGCTCTCCCTTTTTGATGCCAAGGCTTTCATATGCGCCCTGCAGATGCATTGGAATCGGATAATGTTTATTGGTTCCAATTCCCTTTTCATTTAAGAACTTCTCTAATTCATCCCTGCGTGCACAGCGGATTGCAAAGATGTGGAATACATGCTTCGTATCCGGCATTATAGTTGGCAGAGCGATTTCCGGATTCTTAATTCCGGCAAGATATTTCTCTGCTGTCTCAATACGGTTTGCATTCCAGCGGTCTAAGTTCTTTAATTTAATTCTTAAGAAAGCTGCCTGCATCTCATCCAGTCTGGAGTTATTTCCCTGATAGATATGATGATATTTATAATCAGAACCGTAGTTGCCAAGGGCACGTACTTTATCTGCCAGCTCTTTATCATTGGTTACAAAAGCTCCTGCATCTCCTAATGCGCCTAAGTTCTTGCCCGGATAAAAGCTGAATCCGGCTCCGTCTCCAAGACTTCCCACATGTTTTCCCTTATAGAGTGCACCATGTGCCTGTGCAGAATCTTCAATTACTTTCAGATTGTGACGTTTTGCAATCTCCATGATTTCATCCATTGGTGCCGGCTGTCCATAAAGATGTACTGCCATAATTGCTTTGGTCTTATCGGTAATCTTCTCTTCGATTCTTGCCGGGTCAATGTCAAAGGACTCTAAAGTCGGCTCTACAAATACCGGAGTTGCACCTGTATAAGAAACTGCCAGTGCAGTTGCAATAAAGGTATTGGATGGAACAATGACTTCATCGCCTGTCCCGATTCCATATGCTTTCAGTGGAAGGAACAGTGCATCCAGTCCGTTGCCTACACCGACACAGTATTTCACGCCACAATATGCGGCATACTCTTCTTCAAACTTTGCTAATTCTTCTCCCTGGATAAACCAGTTTTTCGCTAAAACCTGCTGAAATTTTCCGGTAAGTTCGTCCTTAATTTCATCATGCATTTTCTCAAATGACACAAATGGTATTTTCATGGCAATTCTCCTTTACTTATCCTTATTTTCCTCTTTTACAAATGCAAGGAATTTATCGTAATCCCTGATATAATCATTTTCATCATAATATTCTGATGCCAGTACCATCAGCACTGCATCCTCGGAGAAATCATACATTTCCCGCCACATATTATTTGCAATATATAAGCCTTCATATGGCTTGTCCAATAAGACCTCTGCCGTCTCACTGCCGTTATCCAGATGAATCTTACAGGTTCCATGAATCGGAATCAGAATCTGTTCTAAACACCGGTGTGCATGATAGCCTCTTCGTACACCATCGACGGTATCATACATATAGTAAACACGCTTAATTTCAAATGGAATATCACGCATCTCTTCCAATGCTACCAGCTGACCGCGTTCATCCCCATGCTGCTGAAATCTGTACTTAATCACTTCCATGGACATTCTCCTTCTTCCACATTCCTGTGTTCTGCTTTTCTCGTTTCTTTTCTATGTTACTTTCTATTTTCGCTCTTATTTTAGTTCCTGTTTCAATTCTCTTCTTACTCTGCTTTTTCTTTGCCGAATTCCGGATTATCTAAAAATCCCTTCTGCTGATGTAATGGCCGGTATGCGCCTTTTCGTGCCTGCAGCATATGGCTTATAAGATAACGGATGGCATCCGGATTGCGGAACAGCCGTAACAAAGTACGAAGATAAAGGTTTCTGATTTTATATAATCCCAATACCTTTTTCTGCTTCTTCACATATGGATTATCGCTGTACTGCTCCTGAATCATGGCATAGAAACGGTCTACATCCTGTGCAAGAAGCTCCGAGAAGCTGCTTTTCTTCTTAGTGGATACTCCGGTATCGGCTTCATACCATACCAGATAATCCGGGAAGAAATGCATCGGTCTGCCATCTAAGCCTGCCATCATCTGAAAAATATCTTCTGCATAAATGACCGTTCCCTCTATCTTCTTAAGATAAGTCATATAATAGTCTACGGTATAACAGGTACATGCACCGGAAGCATTGTCCCGATACAGCACCAGATTCTTTACAATCTTATCCTCATTCCAGTTCTTATACGGAGATAAATCAAAGGGATGCGGAAATTCCACATAATCTACACCGTCATCTTTCCTGCGGCAATACCCCCGCATCAGACCAAAGCAGGACTCATACCGGTTCTCTTCCATAAAGTCATACACCTGCTGCAGGGTATGTTCATTATAGAATGCATCTCCCGGGCCAAAATCCCGGACATATTTTCCTTTTGCTTTTGCCAGACCATCTATGAGATTTTTTACCGTTCCCTGATTCTTCTCATGAGGAACAAGGGTATAATCTGCAAACTGATGTGCTGCAAAATATGCTTCTATCTTATCAAAACAGTTTTCTTCTGAACCATCATCTGAGACTACGATTTCATAATCCTTAAAGGTCTGTGCCATGACAGAATCCAGAGTTACTAACAATTTCGTCCAGTCTGGATGATAAGTTACAATTAAAACAGTAAATTTCATCGTTGCTCCTTCTTGTTAACTTATACAGTTTACTATGTTTTCTTAAAATTTGCAACTTACAGTCTGCCGATGAGGAATACCAGACGTACAAATATCTCATCTACTACCTTCTGTCTTAACTTTTTCGGATAAAAAACCTTGCGCAGTGCAATCAGCGGATGAAAGCCGTCTTTGGTAAAAAGGTCTAAGATTTTCTGATTCTCCGGTGTCATCCTGTCCTTATAAAGCTTGCCATATTCCTTAATCTGCTCATGAATATGATGGAAATAATGATTCAGGAAAAAACGTTTAAAACGCCAGATCTGAAACTTAATAAAGCTGTCCCCACCATCACTGACATTATTATTGTGTCTGCGGTATTTTACCGTCGGACGCTCATCATAGATTACTTCGCCCATTCCAGCACAGACCATATACATCCACCAGTCATGTCCGGTAGATTTCTCCGGCATCTGCTCTGTTACCATGTCCTTTGCTTTGCGGTTAAATACACTGTTAAAGCCAAGAGACACACAATCCACCAATGAATTCACAAAAGAAATATTCGGCGTCTTCCCATCCCGGTGCGCCATGAAATTTAAATCTCCGTCATAGAAATCATAATTGGAAAAATACAATACCGGCACATCTTCCCTTGCATGTTCTAATTTTTCCACTGCCATCTTAATCTTGTCTTCAAACCAGACATCATCCTGGTCACTGAAAGCATAATAATCTGCTTCGCCGCCATTTGCAATGAGCCATTCAAAGCTTTTTACGAAGCCCACATTCTCTCCTGCTTCCAAATGAAGCAGTCCTTTTTCTTCATATTCCCTTACAATTGCAAGGGTTCCATCTTTAGAGCCGTCATCCCTGACATAAAGTTCCACATTGGTATAGGACTGATTTAAAATACTGTCAATCTGTGCCTTAATATACTTTTCTCCATTATAAGCAGACAGTAATACATTTACTTTTTTACTCATACAATTCCTTTCTTGCCACAAAACCTATCCCGGTATCATATATTCTCTCTAATGAATCAAAATAAGCCTGTTCATCCGCATAAATCTGGCTGTCTTTTAATACCAGAATATAGCTGGCATCAGATGCATTCAGGTGATTGAAATAATCTGTATGATCCGGGTCACTCTGTCCCCAGCCATAATACCGCTGGTCTGAAATTGCCTGATACCATAAATCATCTTCCCAGTATCCTGCCATCGGCACAATTTCTTCACCCTTGCTGATTAATTCATTATATACCCAGTGATAAAGTTCTTCCTTTTCCTTAGAATAGCCCGGCATGCCAAATGACACATAATTATAACGCAAAATATCATTAAAATCCTCTGCCTTATAAGTAGAAATCATCAAATCATTATGGATTGCAATTTTCTCCTCTATCTTGCCAAGGTACATTCCTGTTAAAAATGCCCACATCACAAAGCTTCCGGTTATCAGTACCTTTGTCTGCTTTTCTGCATAGACAACTGCATAATAGACCAATACCAACGCAATCAGCCACAACAGGAAATGAATCTTGTAAAAATAATAGGTAGATGCTTGTCCATTTACTGTCTTCATGAAAAGATATAAAGCAAACAGTAGCGTATACGGTGCTAAAAACAATACCAGATTATTCTCCTTCTTCCTACACATCCCATAGAATCCAAAGAGCATCAATGGAATAAACAGTACAAAGTTTGAAAACAAATCCCGGTAGCAGGCTCCCTCATTTACCAGTGCAGAAGATACCGTCACGCCATTGGTAAAGATACCTGCATACGTATAATAAAAGCCTACGATGCATGGGAACAGGAATACCGTCAGACAGATTGCCACGGTATCTTTGGATACCAGTTTCTTTACTTTAAACTGTTTTACAAAAATGCAGGTAATCAAAGCAAAGAAGGTAACCGGCATAAACATCACATAACATTCAAAGATAGCCAGACAGCCTAACATCAGACATACAATATTCTGCCATTTTGGCATATCATCCTTTAAATAAACGTCTGTCAAAATAATAATCATTCCGATAACCGTTACGCCCATGCCAAGGTAAACAAAGCCATAGAGCATAGAACACATCGGATAGCCTATCATATAGATAAAGGACAGGACATAAGCTGCCACTCTGCCAAACCGGTCTTTGCTTAACCTTCTTGCAATTCCATAGAAGATAAATGCCGACATCAATAGCTGAATCAGTTCACTTAAGACGAAGAATCGATAGAAATAATCCACCGGTGCAAATGGAGCTAAGAATTCAAAAAGCAGTCCATTTAACACCGTCTCATAAAACATACTGGTTACGGTTCCGGTCTCTACTAAATCCATCGCTGCCCGGAAATGGTTTGCCGGGTCAATGGTCAGGAAATTGATATTTAATGCCATTCCGCCATATCTTACCTTGGCAAATACTGCAATAATTGCCACTGCGGTTACAAGAAATGCTGCATCTGCTATGGCAAATTCATACCTCTGCCATTTCTTTTTCTTTACGATAAAGAACCAGAGCAATCCGCCGGTAAGCAAGTCAATGATTCCCATTGAAATAATATTAACCGGAATATGAATTACATTCAGGATTGCTGCCCAGAATGTGTGATAACAGTTCATCAGAATCAACAACAATGCAATCCATGTCATTCCTGCCTGCTTCCGCTCTGACTTATAGCTAAAGAATGCACCACTTAAAAGTGAAATCACTGCTATTCCATAAAAAATTGTAGTTCCAAAGTTCCATCCCATCGTATGTTTTCTCCCTTTTCCTTAAGTCTTCCTTTGTTTTTCTTTGTTCCAACTTTTCTTTATTCTAGCTTTTCTTTATTCTATCTTCCTTTAGTAACAGGTGTTCACCAGCATAAATACTGCATATAAAAGCATGATGCCCATGATTCCGGAACATTTTACCGTAAAATGTCTGATGTCCTGTTTCACATGGTCACTTCCCAGCGCCAGAAACGGTAATATCAGCATCAGAATAAAATATCTTCCCTGAATACCATTGATGACAGAAGAACCTACCGGATTGGCAATGCCATCCCCGATATAAAGTCCCATCATAATTGCTGCAAAAGTGATTATAAAAGCAAGCAGCATAATAATCCGGTGTCGTATCTTAATCCGTCCTCTTACTTCCTGACCGTCTAATAGACCAACACCTAAAAGGAAGCAAGGTCCTATTACCGCAAGCAAAGTTAATGGATAATTCATGCTTCCAAGCATATTCAACTGCTGTAAATAGTCATTCAGGTTTACTATTAATGTTGAAATAATTACCTTTATCGCAGCAATTGGATATGCTTTCAGATACTGCATCTGTGTCATGGTGTCTGCACCGCCACCAGCACCGGCCTGTAACCCGCTGATTCCGGAGGATACCCGGAACATGACATAGCCGCCTAAGATGACGAACGGAAGTAATGCGATTATAAAGGATTTCCAGTAATCTTTTCTGCTGTTAAACTTATCTTTCGGTATCATAAATACCAAAAGGCCAAGACACGCATAGACATATTTACTTAAGAACATAGTCAATAATAACAGTCCAAGCACCAGTGTCTTCTTCCAGTTCAGCTTCACTTTTTCATCAAAAGCATAGTAACAGCACAGTGCTACAAATAAGAAGCCCACACCATTTAATACTGCATCCTGGGAAAGAGAGGATGCCTGATAAATGCTTAAAGGCATCACTGCAAACATTGCCATAAGATTCTTATAAAACGGCATTAACCGTACCGCCGCATATGCCAAACCCATATATGCCAGCAAATTGAAGATACGTCCCATCAATATTACACCATAAATACTGAAATTGAACGTCCTTCCAAGGAAGATTCCAAGTCCCTGTGGCCAGTACACTACTGAAGTTACACTGTCATAATAAGTCATCTTTATCTTATTTTTAGAAAACTTATGTGTCTGTAAATACTCCAGATACCCTGTTCCTTCACTGCCATTTGGTGTCAGCTTACGATAAGCAATTTCCTGTACATTTTCCGGCACATAAATCACACCATCTTCATGTGTGAGATTAGCAAAGGAACCAAGTATATTTCCATAGGACACGTCCATACTCCGGTAGAAATGGGAAGGTCCGTCACATTCCTGAAATGCCGGATTGATTACTGCCATGCTAAGTCCCATCACAAAAACCAGTATCAGTACCATATTTTCCGGCTTTGCCCATTTTACCGGCATTACAAAGATTCCGATTACCACTGCCATTCCCAGCGCAAACAGAATGAAAAATGTCTTATTGAGTCCACCACCATAGACTACCGACATACGAAGTCTTGCAGCCGTTGCCTCTTCATTAACAAGAAGTGTCTGTTCATAATCTCCGGCCAAGGCACAATAATATACCTCCGATGCCTTGGTCTCCTCTTCTAACGTCAGATAAACACTACGTGTTCCCTCTACCCCATCTAAGGTCAGTTCCATGCTTACTACTTCTTCTGTTCCAGTAGACTTTGGCACATTACATTTTACTGCACTTAATACCTCATCCGTCTCTGCATCCCTAAGCATCGCCTGAATCGTAACGTCTTCTCCTGAATCATTCGTCATAAGAAGCGCAATATTCTGCATGTTACCGGAAACAGTAAAATACTGAGAAATCACAGCATTCTCTGCTGCAATATTTTCCTCTTCACCACTCATGTCATTGTAATTGTCCTGCCTTGAATTATAGAAAATACTGCGATGTTTTATCAATAGCAATAACATAACAATGAGGATTACCCCTGCCACGATATATTTTGGTGGTATCTTCTTTAACTTTTCCTTCATTTACCTTACCCCTGTTTTTTCTTTCTATCTCTACGATATAACCATAAGCAATATCCTACCAGCAGCAATACACCAAATACGCTCATTACCGCTCCCTGTTTCATATATGGAATATGATAAACTGCTTTAATATCATGATTGCCAGCAGTAAGTTTTACTGCCATGAAACCATAATCTCCATTGATAGTCTCCGTTTTCTTACCATCAACATAAACTTCCCATCCATCCTGGTCTGGAATTGTAAGAAGCAGAAAGCCTTCCTTTTCATTCGAAATAGTTCCGGTAAAATATTTTCCATCTGCCACAAAATCTCCAAGCTTTACTTCTCCACGTTCTGTTTCATGTAAAGCAGCCTGCTCATCCGGCACAATCAAGGTATCTTTTAACAGCATACGCCGGTCTGTCTCATCCATTGCAGCACATTCACTCTGAGAAATTGTATTGGTGTAAAAGGATGCCGCAGAATCAGCATACTTATTTCTGTAAATATAAACACTGCCAATTTTCCTAATCAATTTTCCCCATGGATATCCCACTTCTTCTGTTGTCAATACATATTTTAAATTAATCAAACTCATTGGATATACTTCAGACTCATCAGAGTATATGAAGAAGCGTTGTGCATCCAACACAATGGCTCCTGTATATAACATATTATAAAATTCTGACAGATTGCGATTAATCGTACTGTTATAGTCTGTCACAGCAGAATAACCTGCTACCTGAGAATCCCCAAAAGTTGATAAAAATGTATATGTTTTGTCCATTCTAAAAAAGGTGTTGTCATTCTCTTTTAAATATCTGATTGCTTCTATAGTATCATTCGTCATTGTTTTACCATCATAGCCAATTGCCTCTGTCGTTGTATAAGCAGTACCTCTCTGGCTAGTTGTCATATAGGTTTCTGTGCATGTTGAAAGCAGCACGCACACTATTAGTAAGCTTTCTACAATCTTACGCCCCTGCTTATTTTTCCAAAGAAACATTACCAGCAAAAGAAGTGCAAAACATATTTGCAGCATTATGATTTCTGCATCATAACTCCTTACCTCTAATGATGCCTTGTTATACGCTTTTATAGCAATATACAAACTGCTTATCAGTCCTAGACCAAGACCAATAAAACTAAATTCCTTTTTTCTTGTCAGTCTATCCCATTCTACTGCTACAAGTAATGCTGCAACCGGCATAAGTACGAATGTATACCTTGCCTGTGCATAAGCAAATCCATTAAATGCAATTGCCATTCCCGGATTAAACACCAGTAGAATTCCAACAAAAGTTATAAGAATACCGTATAATGCATTCTTATAACTCTTACATTTTTTTATACTCTGTACTAATAACTGCCCAAGGAAAAAATAAATAAAAATTGTAATGCATATATTAGGCATTTCATAATAATTTCCCCAGCCACTACTAGCATTTATGTCATTGATGTAATATAGATTATTTGATATCATCCGCCCCGCTATTTCTGAATTCTGTTCTATAGAGTATACGGAGAATAATCCATGAAAGAATTTTGTCAACGCCGACATATCTGAATCTAATCTTGATGAACTGGATGTAAGATATGATGCTGCCGGAAGTAATGATACTGCCCCTGCCAGTACCCCACAAATAATACTTCCCAAAATTGTAAATGCACGTTTTATACGCTCTTTTAAAGGCCAATTCAAGTTTGGGTTTAAAAGGCGCAAGACACAATAAATGCCAACAAACAGCAACGCCATATAAGTATTGTAATAACTGTAAATTATTGATGCTGCAACAGAAATACCCAGTCCCATAACATACCTTACTTTGAATTCCTGTATCAGCTTCTCTAAAAAAATCAATATTAACAAAAGATAAATGCAGATTGTTCCCAGGAGATAATGCTGTCCCCAAAGCATCAAATATCCATTAAATGCATATAAATATCCACCAATACAAGCAGCCCTCTCACTTACATGAAAGAGTTTTAAGAAGTACCGGCACAACAATGCCGAGAGAATAATTTTCAATATCTGTGCAACTACTAAAAGTCGTTTTACTTTTCCTATTCCGAAAACAACTCCACCTAAAATTACAAATAAACCAAAAGGATCCAATGTCTGAGAAATATTATTGATTAAACTGGTTCCTAATCCATAATCCCAGTTCCAGATAGAAAATGAACCTTCCGATATTCTTCTTACACAGTTCATATAATATGGATAATATTGTTGTATCGTATCCGAACCTATATCCATATATAAGAACAATTTCTCTCCCCAGATAAAATCATGAAATACATATGCTATAGTTATTCCAACAAAACCAGTGTATAATACTATATGCAAAAAATTGCGACCCTTTTTGCAATTTTTGAATACTAATTGCATAACTTGTAAAAGAATACATAACCCCCATAATGCAAAGGCTGTTGTTATAATTGAACTTTTATTTATTCTTGCAAAAACAGAAAATGGATTTCGATAAGATATCCTTGACAGATTATAATGAACTCCGGGTTGTGAAGAAATCTTAACCCGGATATACTTTGTTGTTTTCTTTACCTGAACCGGGTTGTGCCCCAGTTCAAAAGTATACGGAGACGATTCTTCTGCAAAGGTCTCGTTTTCCGACTGCCAGATTTCTCCTAAGATTCCCTCGCCCTCAATACGACTCATCTCAAGATCAATTAACTTATCCGAATCCACCGGAATTACAAAATAAGTATCTTTCCCTGTCACATAACCATTTCCATCCTCCGATGGAATCAGGTCGTTAGCCCCTGCTAACACTTCATCCATATCCTGATACTGTGGGAAGATGGTGGTATATACATTCAGATTGTCAAAACCTCTTGCTCCAACTGTTCCCACCAGAACCAGCCCTGCAAGAATCAGAACCAGTTCTGCAAACAATACTGCTGCATTTTTTAACCATTTCTTCCTATCGACTTGAATCTGCATCTTCCTTCTCCTCATTCAGCATCTGGCGCACCACATATAATGGTCTTTGTTTTGACTGCATAAAGATATTTCCTACATAAATGCCTACCAGACCGACTACCATAATAATAATTCCTCCGATGAGACAGTTGGTTGCTACGATACTAGTCCAGCCTGCTGCCACATGACCGGTAAAATAATAGATAATCAGTCCGATAATTATCATTGCTGAAATGATGGACATCAGGAATCCAAAGCCCATGGTGAATTTCAAAAGTTTATCTGACTGGGAAGTTAAAATCTCTCCCGCCATCTTAAAACGCTTCTTCATGTTATAAGAAGATTTTCCCTCAAAACGCTGATCATGCTCTACATCAATGGCTGTCTGTTTAAAGCCAAGCCATTTTACATAGATAACAAAGGCACGGTGCATTTCCCGCATTTTACAATAATTATCGATTACCACACGTTTGCTGATACTGAAATTACAGATTGCCGGATCATAGTGTCCATCCGATGCAAAGGAATAAATCTTATAGAATATTTTAGATACCAATACCTTTAAGAAAGAATCTTTTCTATGTGCTCGTCTGGCAAAGACCACATCATAACCTTCCTGAGCCTTGCGATAAAGATTCGGGATTTCTTCCGGTCGGTCCTGTAAATCACAGTCCATCACCACTACCCAGTCTCCCTTTGAGGCATCCAGTCCTGCAGTAATTGCCATAATCTGTCCAAAATTCCGGGATAATTCAATCCCTTTTACGCGGCTGTCCTCCTTACAGATTTCTTCGATTACTTCCCATGAATTCTGCGGGCAGGCATCATTTACCAGAATAATTTCAAAATCATCGGTGATGGTGCTTACTGATTCCACCAGACGTCTATGCAATTCATGCAGTGCTGCCCGGCATCCATAGACCGGAACTACAACTGATATATCCATTTTCATACCCTCCTATAAGTAAAACACGATAATGCCAAGCAGTATCAGTGCATTTCCAAATACTTTACGTTTTGTAATCGGCTCTTTAAAAAAGAAAAAGCTTAAAATCATAATTAAGATATAGCCCAGGGATTCAATGACCGGGCCATTCTTATATTCAATTCCATGATATGCCAGAATCGTCAATACGGTAGTTCCTACCATCATGGCATATCCGATGATGACATATGGATTTAAGTATTCCTTTATTACATTATCATATTTTTTTGCAGCACTTTTCTTTAACAAAATCTGCGAAAAGGAAGCTACTACTACGGATGCCACCAGAAAAAGCCAGTATATCATCTTTTAACCCTCCTTATTCACAATCATGGTGCCGGCAATTACCAGAAGGACACCAATAATATTCTGTACCGAAATATGTTCTCCAAAAATCAGCGCTGCCCAGATCATAGACCATAGAATCGCAATGCTCCGGTTTGCATATGCTACCGACAAATCAACCCTTTTGATAATCTGCTGCCAGAAAATGGCATACAATCCAAGGATGCAGATTTCCACTCCGTAACACAGAATAAATCCCATGGATAAAAACTCATATCCTGCTGCAAACTTCGCTGCCACACCGGATAATGTGTATATCATAATTACCAGCTGCAGTAAAATCAGCAGTATCCACTTTTTCTTTCCTTCTACTTTACTCATCGTTCCAACCAATCCTTAATCTCTGCCTGATTTTTTCCAGCCAGAATGTAATAACCAAAACGGCTTCCACTGTCTACTACCTGATGTTCTCCTACCGGCTCCATTTCACTGACCATCTGAAGCAGTTCCGGACTTTTGCTCTTAATCTCTTCCAAGACATCCAGATCCTTCTTTGTAAACACAAAGCGGATTCCCGCGCACATTGGCTCATGTGCCGGTGTCAGTTCCGGTTCCTGTCCCAAAGCAGTCTCAATTACCATGCGGACAAAGTCATATCCGGAAGATAAATATACCAGATGGGAGCCAATACAGTCGCCACCCATACGGGAACCGATTTCAATGATTCGTACATTACCATCGGCATCCAGTTTAAATTCTGAATGAGAAGCACCATTTTCAATCTCAAGGGCTGTCAGTGCCTTCGGAATAAATTCCTTCACCCGGTTCATTTCGATTTCAGAAAGCTCCGGCGGCTCCATATGTCCGGTCTCAATAAAATGAGGATATCCTGTGGTATATTTCTTTGTCACCGCCAGTACATGATGTCTGCCCTGATAAGAAATACATTCACAGCTATATTCATTGCCTTCGATATATTCCTCAATAATTGCCTTCTTTTCAAAGGAATTACGCACTGCCTCTTCCACTGCCGGAGCAATCTCTTCAAGACGTTCCACCCTCATAATACCGCGGCTTCCGGAACGGTCGGTCGGTTTTACAATCATTGGAAACTGCATATCTGCTACAGCCGCCGCATAATCATCCCCTTCACATACACTGACAAAGCCCGGTGTAGGCACACCATGCTTCGAAAAAGCTTCCCGCATAGCAAATTTATTGGTAGATATATAGATACAGTTGTCAGAATTATGTGGTAATCCAAGCTGCTCTGCCAGATACTGCACGGTAATATTGGCAAGATCAGATGCTATTGTTGCAACTGCATCCGGCTGAATCCTCCGGCATTCTTCTAAGATTGCTTCCTTTTCCACAATGCTGATAGGATAAAAATAATCTGCTGTCCTCTCTCCGATAGAGCCATCTTTCCATGCAAATACATGTGTCTCATATCCCATCTCTTTTGCCTTTAAAATGAGCGGATTCTGAAAAGAATTCGCTCCTATAATTACAATTTTCTTCATATTGCCATCCTCCCGGCACTTATTTATCCTTGCGGCGGCTTGCGATGAACTTATCCCATCTTCCGCTTTCTAATTCTTTTTTATAATCTTCCATTATTGCACGATAAGAAAGATATTCCGGTACAAAGCCGAAATCTTCCTTCGCCTTTGTCATGTCAAACAAAAAGGATGGTGTATTATTTGGCTTGTCCGGGCGATAGACAATCTTAGAACCCTTACCCGGTCCAAATACATCAATAACGGTCTGCACCTGCTCCTCTAAAGTAAGTTCTGTACCGGATGTCATATTATAAAGACCATAGGTCTTATCACTGCGTAATGCCAGCACAAATGCTCTCGCAACATCCTTTACATAAATAATGTCTCTGGAAATCTGTGGGTCACCCCAGATTTCAATATCTTTTCCGGCTTCTGCATTCTCAATAAAGGTCTGGATTCCGGTCTTATAATATTTACCATTCACATAAATCTCAGAATGAGGTCCTACTCCGTATACCGGTGGCAGGCGGAAAGATGCACACTGCATGCCATGCTGCTCATTATAATATTCCATCACATCATTGGCGGCATTTTTGGAAATCACATATACCGCATGGTCTCCAGTATACATGAAATCTCTCGGCTCTGTCTCTTTTAAGGCAACGCCTTTTTTCCATGCATTTCTTACATCTGCATAGCTGCTGGTAGCAATCACTTTCTTAATGCCATTCTTCCGGCAGTATTCCAGCACATTAATGGTTCCCTCTACATTGATACGGATATAGTCTGCGGCATTCTCATCTGCACTGATATCCACCGGTGCATTTGCCGGAAGCAGACCTGCCAGTAAAATGACACCCTCTACACCTTCTGTCGGTAATTTATCAAAATCTTCTTTTTTCGAAATATCCAATGACACACAGGTAACGCCTTTTGCTTCCAGTTCCTGCTTCATGATTGCATTTCTTCCAGTTGCCAGCACCTCATAGCCTTCTTCTAAAAAGCGGTCTACCGTATACATTCCAATAAATCCTGTTGCCCCAATAATAACAACCATATCCTTAATCCTCTTTCCTGTATTTTCATTTATCTCTCTTTGTAAAATGCATTGACCTTATCAATTACATAATCTGCCTGCTCCAATGACAGATTATAATACAACGGTAATCGAACCAGCTTCTCGCTTTCCACTGTTGTATAACGGTCTTCTCCAGCAAATACACCATAACGCTGACCTGCCGGTGCTGTATGTAATGGTATATAATGAAATACTGCCTGTACACCCTGTTCCTTTAAATAACTGATTAAAGCTGTTCTTTCTTCTAAATCTCTGGCCTTGAGATAAAACATATGTGCATTATGTACACAACCATCCGGTATCGTTGGGCGGGCAATTTTACCCTCATCAGATAATTTTTCCAATCCATCCCAATAGCGGTTCCAGATAGACAGACGTTTTTCATTAATCTTATCCGCTACTTCAAGTTGTGCATAAAGATATGCTGCATTCAATTCACTTGGCAGATAAGAAGACCCCGCTTCTACCCAGGTATACTTATCAATCTGCCCCCGGAAGAATTTACTACGGTTTGTTCCTTTCTCCCGGACAATTTCTGCATTCTCTACATTTTTCTCATCCCGGATTAAAAGTGCTCCGCCTTCTCCCATACTGTAATTCTTCGTCTCATGAAAACTGTAACATCCGTAATCTCCCATGGTTCCAAGTGCTTTTCCCTTATAAGAAGACATCACACCCTGGGCTGCATCTTCAATCACCAGAAGATTATATTTCTTTGCTATTGCAAGAATAGTATCCATTTCACAGGATACCCCGGCATAATGTACCGGAACAATTGCTCTTGTCTTATCCGTAATTGCATGTTCAATCAGTTTTTCGTCGATATTCATGGTATCCGGCCGGATATCTACAAATACTGCCTTTGCCCCTCTTAGTACAAAAGCATCTGCTGTTGACACAAAGGTATAAGCCGGCATAATTACTTCGTCTCCCGGCTTAATTTCTGACAGAATTGCTGCAAGCTCTGTTGCATGGGTACAGGATGTTGTCAGTAATGCCTTTTTTGTTCCTGTATGTTCTTCTAACCAGGCATTACACTTCTTTGTGTATTCTCCATCCCCACATATTTTCTTATTTTCTACCGCCTTACGGATATAGTCCATGCTTTTTTCCATATAAGGTGGTTCGTTGAAATTAATCATTTTTCATCCTCCATTGTATATTAACGTCATTATATGACTTTTTGTTCTTTAACACAATAAATACGCTACTCTTTCAAAGAAAAATCTGCTTTATCCAGTGTTAAATTCGGATTATAGTACGGATCTCCATTTTCTAAAAGTTCTCCCCATCGTTCTCCAAATAAACCTATCTCCTGCTGGAATCTTGCTACTTTATCTGCGGAATCCTCCTGCCCTCTGGATTTTGACTCATAATGATAGAACTGGGCATATGGATTATATACTACAAGATAGCCCGCTTTTCTTACCTTCAGGCAAAAATCAATATCATTAAAGGCTACCTTAAATTCTTCATTTAAGCCCTCTACTTCATCAAATACACTTCGTCTTACCATCAGGCAGGCTGCCGTTACTGCTGACAAGTCCTGAACACTTATAATTCTTGAAAAATATCCATTATCATCTCTGTCCTGTCCGATAAAGGCATGTCCTGCAACACCGCCAAATCCAATGATAACTCCGGCATGCTGAATGGTATTATCTTCAAATATTAACTTTGCTCCCACAATTCCAACATCAGGACGCATGCATACATCCAGCATTTCTTTGATGCTGTCCGGTTCAATCATTTCTGTATCATTGTTCAGAAGCAGGACATATTCCCCATTTGCCTCTTTTGCGCCAAAATTATTAATTCTTGAATAGTTAAACTCTTCCTTGTAATATAAAACTCTGACATTATCCCTTTTCTCAATCTCTTTATAATAAGCGAAGGTCTCTTCTTCTGTACTGTTATTCTCTACAATGATAAATTCAAAATTCCGGTATGAGGATTTCTCTTCAATGGAATCCATACATTTTTTTAAATCCGCAACATGATCCTTATTTGGAATCAAAATAGATACTAGCGGCTGCTCCTTCCAGAGATAATGGGTACGGTACATCCCATAGAAGGGTCCCTGCTCCACTTCTGCTGGAATTCCGATTCTGTCATAATGTGCTTTTACCGCTTTGCATCCGTTTTCGAAGGCATATAACTTGCTTTCCGGATTCTCGGAGGTTGACTGTGCATGACACCGCCAATGATACAGCACCTTGGGAATATGCACGATATGCTCCGCCTTCTCGGTACAGCGTAAAATAAAATCATGATCCTGTGCACCATCATAACAGCTTTCAAATAGCCCCGCCCGCTCCATCACATCTTTGCGAACAACAAAGAGATGACAGATATAATTCATGGTACACAACAAATCAATATTATAATCGGATTTAAAATGTGGCTCAAAAAACTTCTTTCCACTCATATCCACTTTATCTTCGTCCGAATAAATCACATCTGTCTGCGGCTCCTTCTGTACCGCTTTTGCACACTGATACAGTGCTTCCGGAGAAAGTAAATCATCATGGTCTGTCAGCACAACAAAATCACCGTCTGCCATTTTCAATGCTTCATTGGTATTGCCGGCAATTCCCTCGTTGCTGTCTAAAAGGCAATATTTAATCCGTTTATCTTTTGCAATATATTCCCCGACAACAGGCTGGAGGCTGTGCTCCCTGCCACTTCCATCCGCAAGGCAAAGCTCCCAATTCGTATAAGTCTGTGCCTGTACCGATTCTATCATTTCCCGCAGATATTTTTCTTTTGTCTGGTACAGCGGAACTGCAATGGAGAAACATGGACCATTTTCAAATACTTCCTGTCTCTGACGAGCCAGTTCTTCTTCCTTCACACCATATTTTTTCAGAAAATCCTCGTATGATACAGTATCCTTTTTTCCCTGCATTTTTCTAATTATTTTACGTATTGTACGTTTCACACCATACTGTTTCCAATAACATATCCCTTTTTGAAACAGGCTTACTGTATCATGCCCACTTTCACCATGTCTCACTTTATCCAGAGACACGATATACTTATTTTCTTTTTCATTTGCATATAAATGTAAACTGAGTTTTCTGCCATTTTGTTCCGGTACATAAATTTCAAATCCGCATTTTACCGTTTCTTCTAACTCAGGAAATACATCCATAACATCTTTTCGATATTTCCACTGAACATCTATCGGAACATTTTTTCCATCTACCTGTGCCTGGCACTTTGTCTGTTCTCCAGCCACACACCATCCTGTCAGTACAAATTGCCCATCTTCCAGGCGTTCCATCTCCAAATTTCCATCCAGATGATTTATCATCTTCTCGAACTGTTTTTTATTAACATGATATACTTCTGTCTCTTCTGTTCCAAGGCAACTACATATTTTAAAATCTACTACAGTTTCTTCCGGTAACAATAATTTTCCAGTGATTTCTTCTCCTACATTCATCCGGTATTGCAAGTGTCTTCGTCTTACCTCTGCACCACTGGTAATCGTATATTCCACTGGAATTTCTTTTTGATTCAGATACACTTTTAATGTTCGGTTTTCCGGATTATCTTCCGGGAAAAATCCCCGAATAATCAATGTTCTTTCCTCCCGGGCATATAATCTGATACATTCTACTATAAAGTTTACTTCTGCCATAGTTGCCTCCATTTTAAAAGAAATCATAGCTTTCTATATTGTACCAAAAATAAACCGGATGGTCAAATAACGACCATCCGGTTCCTATCTTCTTTATTCTTATTAATATTTATATAACTGATTCATATAATCATTTAAAATACTATAACCATATCCTTTTTCTGTAGCCCAACCAAATCCAGATGGATTTTCTGATATACCAAGCCATTCGATGTATGGAGCTGTACCAGAGCGGTTTGCTGCAAACCAGGAACTGTAACGTTTATCTACAACAGGATTCGCAAAGGTTGGATTCTTTACTGCATACGCTTTTAAATGCTGCACATGCGCCCGGATTCCTTCTCTTACATTCTGATAAGAATCTCCATTCGTGCTTGCATCTGTTACACCCATTCCTGCGAAATTAAACTGATCAATTTTTACCTGTCCGGTAAATTTTAAGAAACCAGTCTCCTTCATTGCCTGGGTGAATGCCAATGCCGGATCCACTCCTTCTGCCGTTGCTTCATCATAATAAACCTGGCAAAAGCTTCTGATATCAGGAACATTGGCATTTCCGTAGTATGCCGGATAAGAAGCTTTGGCATTATAATAATTTACCATCTGATTTACTGTTGTAGTTGATTTTGTTATTACAGAATGATATATCTGTGATTCTGCATTTCTGCCCTCTGCCTTACCATTCTGGATATAATGCATATAATATGGCTTTAAATCATTGCCAAACGCTTGCTGCAAATCCATGTAATTGTTTTTATATATCTGAACGTTAAACTTCTTGCTTGCCTGACGTCCCTCTTTCATTCCATTATTTACAAAATGGGCTAAAAGGTCAATGTCATCTCCCTTGAAAGCAGATTTCAAATCACTGTATTTACTGTTGTAATAGTTGTAATCATATACCGCAGAATAATCCGTTCCATTGTAAATTGTTACCGGATTCTGAAGTACCTTGACACCGGCAGCAGTCCGCCTTTCTTTTTTGCCACTATTCATATAATGAAAATAATAACTCTTTAAGTCCTTACCAAATGCCAGTCTTAAATCCTGATACTGATTCCGGTAAGAGAAAACATCAAAATCAGCCTTTGCCTGACGTCCCTCAGCCATCCCACAGTTTACAAAATGGGCAAGCAATCCTACTTCATCATTTGTATATATTCTTGCTAAATCACTATATTTTTTGATATAAAAATTGTAATCATATACCGCAGAATAATCTACTCCATTATATGTTGTTATTGGATTCTGAATAGATTTCACACCTGTAGCTTTTCTTCCTTCTGCTTTACCATTACTAATATAATGCATATAATAGCTCTTTAAATTATTTCCAAAAGCTACTCTCAAATCCTGATATTGATTACGATAAGAGAAAACATCAAAGCTGTCTTTGGCCTGACGGCCTTCACTCATTCCACAATTCACAAAATGAGCAAGTAATCCTATATCATCATTCGTATATATCTTCGCCAAATCGCTATGCTTTTTCAGATAATAATTATAATCGTATACGGCAGAATAATCTATTCCATTGTACGTCGTTATCGGCTTTTGTAATGTATTTACACCTGTGGCTTTTCTGCCTTCTGACTTTCCACTACTAATATAGTGCATATAATAACTCTTTAAATTATTACCAAATGCTGCCCTCAAATCAGGGTACAGATTCTTATATGAATATACATCAAACTGGGAACTTCCCTGGCGTCCTTCTGCCATACCATACTGTATAAAATGCTGTAATAATGCACTGTCATCATTGCCAAATGCTGTCTTTAAATCAGGATAGCGGTCTGCATAATATGCAGCATCAAATACTGCTGAATATTCTTCCGGTTTCTCTTTCTTTAACCCAAAATACTGTGCAATTCCGGTTGCATCTGCCACACCAAGTTTTTTTAATCCTTCATCATTGGAAAGAAAGTTAGCAGCATCTGAAGAATTAGACATAAAAGCATGCTCTACAATAATTCCAGGGATACCATATTCCTTACAGTGTCTGATTACTGCATAATAATCTGCTGCCGAACCATCCGGATATTTATCCTCATTTGCATTTCTTATCTGTGTCCCTCTGCCTTTTAATCCGAGGCTGGTCAACTGTTCTAATATACAGGATGCTGCAGAGCCACCCACCTGACTGGTCCATGGGTTATAATTCTGGTTCGGATACCAGATTTCTGCACCGGATGCACTGGATGCACTGGAATAATTATTATGTAGAGAGACAAAAAGATTTGCTCCCATATCTCTTGCTATATCAGCTCTCCGCTGGAGGCAGGATTTATTATCTCCCCCACCATTCGGGCAGGAGGCAGAATCTCTCGTCATATATACAGTCACACCATAGTATTCTTCCAGTTCCGCTTTACAATACTGTGCAATTTTCAGATTCAGCTGTGCTTCCACGAATCCATTTGCAGAACTTCCGCCATGGGTTCCATCGTGCCCCGGGTCTAAGACAACAACCACATTTCCATTATAACGTGCTGTGCTTATTCCGGATTCTGCTGCTTCTGCTTTCTGGGTTGCAATGGCATCTGCAATCGAATCTTCTGATGTCTGATTGCCATTTTCATCAAAGCTTACTACATCCATATCTACATCTGTGGTCGCTTCATCTACTACTTCTGCATCCGGATTGGTCTCTACTTCTGTATTGACACCAAACCTAACGTCCATTCCTGCATCAGATAAATTAATCTGATATTCCTGACCATCTTTTTCATAAATGATAGCATCCAGTGCATATTCACCGGTACGGCTCTCATCTGCAAAAGTCTCTGAAAATCTGAGACCGTTTCCATCTGTCTCTGTAGCTGCCATCTCATAAGCTGCTCCATCAGATACTCTGTGATACAGTAATCTGCCACCACCAATAGCTAAATCTTCATTTCCGATATTGGCAACTACATTCTGTGTACCGCCAACTGCTATGTACGCATTATCTAATACCAGATAATTCAGTAAATCTTCTGCTGCCAATATATCTGCTGTCACTGCATTTTGTGTGTCCGCACTCTGTGTTTCTATTTCTGACTTTCCGGCAGTTTCTGTTCCATCAGCAGTTTCTTCTGTAGCGGTTGTTCCTTCTACTGCCTCTGTCGTTTCCTGCTCAGTGTCTGTAATACTCTCTTGTCCGGTAAGGGCTGTGTCTATTACTGTTTCCTCATTGCTCTGCTCTTCTGGCGTTACAGTATCCTGTGTTTCCTGCGTTTGTGCTGCATACAGATATTCTGTAGGCAGACTGGTAAGAATTGTTACTGCTGCCAGCAAAAGGGCTGCTTTTCTGCTCCATTTCTTTTTCATTTTGTCTTTGCTCCTTTGCTGCTTTACTACTTGTTTCTTTTTACTAACTATCTATTTTAACACTTTATCTGATTATGGCAACCACTTTTCCCATGAAAGACTGCCTGCCGGCTGGCTTGCTGCTGATGGAAAATACTGTCTGATACAGTCGGCAATAATCTGCTGTTTCTTTGGGATAGGATAGTCTGCCCTTATCATATAGTCCTTCTTATAGGCACGGAACATATAATCTGTGAATGTTTCTGCCCGGTCTTCCCTTCCATTGGTCTTGGCATAAGCAGAAATATAATATTGTTCTTCACACCCTCTGTTATAGTCCGATGTGGTATAATCATTATTTGTACTATTCACTTCTGCATCCGGTTTGATTGCTTCCGTTGCTTTTAATGGTGATTCATACTGCTGTGTAGAAGCATTCCATGATTTTGCTTCTATATAATATTCTATCAGATGCATCATTTCATGATTAAAGGTTCTATCAGACAATAAAAAGGACTGAGATGTATTTAGTGCAATAAACATCTGATCTCCATACTCCCTGCTTGTCACTCCTGCAAAAGAACCTCCACCGGCATCCAAATTATGTACCAGCTTTATGGTTACTGTAGTAATATCCTGCATGTCTGTAAAAAAACCTTTTGGATATCTTGCCATCTGTTCATCCACCATTGTAATCCATGTAAGCGTTGTCTCCGGGTCTGTCTCTCCGGAACAATAAGTATCCGTCCAATAGAAGCCTGCCGAATCTCCAGTCAGGACTGTCACGCCATAATCGTTACTGATTTTTGCAACCTTTGCTTTAATCTTATCCTCCGTTGTTGCCGGCTCTTCCGGTTCCGGATTTGGTTCTGGCTTCGGCGGTGTACCAATCTTCGTTACTGCATTTCTGCCTTCCTTTTTACCACAATCTATGTAATGAAGATAATAGCTCTTATTATCATTGCCAAATGCAGCTCTTAAATCACTGTAATTGCTCTTATACACGCCTAATACAAAATCTTTGCTTGCCTGTCTGCCCTCTGCCATTCCGCATTCCACGAAATGGCGGATTGCTGCTCTGTCGTCTCCGGCAAATGCTTTCTTTAAATCACTATATTTTGAAATATAATAATTATAGTTATATACGGCTGCATAATCTTTCCCATTATATGTTGTAACCGGATTCTGCAATGAAGTGACACCGGTTGTCTTTCTTCCTTCCCTCTTACCACAATTCATATAATGCAGATAATAGCTTTTCCAATCATTTCCAAATGCCTGTCTCAAATCTGCATACGCATTCCGGTATGATGCTACATCAAAATTCTGTGCTCCCCGGCGTCCTTCTGCCATTCCATAATTCACAAAATGTGCCAGAGTACTGATATCATCATCCGGAAATGCCCTTGCAACATCCGGATTTCTGCTGATATAGTAGTTGTAATTATATACAGACGAATAATTTACGCCATTATATACTGTAACCGGGTTCTGCAAGGTTGCAACACCGGCTGCCTTCCGTCCTTCCCTCTTACCACAATTCATATAATGCAGATAATAACTCTTTAAATCATTTCCAAATGCCTGTCGTAAATCTGCATAAGCATTCCGATAAGACCTTACATTAAATTCCGCACTTGCCTGACGGCCTTCTGACATTCCGTAATTTAAGAAATGTTGAAAAAGTGCATTTTCATCATTTCCAAATGCTATTTTTAAATCCTTATTATTCTTTGCATAATAGGACGCATCAAAAACAGGTGCATACGCACTTTTCTTCAACTGATAATTGACTTTATCCAGATTGATTTTCTGTTCTGTATCTGTCAGCCTCTCTGTACTGATTGCCAAAGTCTCACAATTTTTCTGCCCCGCATAGAAATGTTCTGCATTTCCACCCGTCCATATTGTTACCACTGCCAGCCCCAAGGCAAGCTGTCGTCTCCATGTTTTTCTCATAAGTATTTTCTCCATATTTTTCTATCTGCACAACTGTTTGTATTGTAACACGATATGAATCTACTTTAAAGAATTACTACTTGTCATTATGAAAATCTTAAGAATTTTGTCACAAAATGGAAAAAGCTGCTGCACCGCCGAATTTCATCTGCCTGTGCAACAGCCTTTCTTATCTGCATTCCAATCTATGCTGCTTTTCTTCCTTCATTTTTACCATAGTTTATATAATGGATATAATACTGTTTCAAGTCATCGCCAAATGCGGCTTTTAAGTCTCCATTTTTCTCACGGTAGGTCAACACATTAAATGCTTCACAACCACGGCGGCCTTCCTTCATTCCATAATTCACGAAGTGTGACAATACAGCCAGATCGTCATTTCCAAATGCTGCCTTGATATCCGGATTTGCGTCCACATAATAATTAAAATTATAAACTGCAGCATAATCCACTCCATTATATACTGTAACCCCGTCAATATCTGTTACTTTTCCGGTTGCCTGACGACCTTCTGCTTTACCGGAACTCATATAATGGTAATAATAACTTGCCAAATCATAACCAAATGCACTTCTCAAATCTTTATAGCGCATACGATAAGAATTCACATCAAATTTACTGCTTGCCTGACGTCCTTCTTTCATTCCATAATTCACAAAATGAGCAATCGCAGCAAGGTCATCCCCACCAACAGCTTTCTTCACATCTGTATTCTTGTTCAGATAATCACTCATATTATAAACTGCAGAATAATCTACTCCATTGTATACAGTAGTTCCCTGCATAGTTTTAGTTCCGGTTCCTTTCCGACCCTCTGCCTTGCCATTCTGTATATAATGAAGATAATAAGCTCTCCAGTTTGTACCAAACGCACTCCGTAAATCTGCATATTGATTGTAATAAGAATTCACATCAAAGTTCATATTTCCCTGACGTTTTTCATTCATGCCGCATGTCACAAAATGAGCCAGTGTACTGATATCATCATTTGGAAACGCCTTTGCAATATCTGGATACTTCTTAATATAATAGCTGTAATTATATACTGCGGAATAGTCTACTCCATTATATACAAAGACACCATCCGTAATCGCCACATCACCAGTCGCCTTACGTCCTTCTGCTTTACCATTTGATATGTAATGCAAATAATAAGAGCGTAAATTATTGCCAAATGCCATCCTTAAATCCTTATACCTGTTCTTATAAGAGATTACATTAAAGCTTGATTTTCCCTGACGTCCTTCTGCCATTCCGCAGTTAATAAAATGCATAAATGCCTGATTCTCATCTGCACCGAAAGCTGCTTTAATATCCGGGTAGGTTTTCAAATAATAATCCACATCAAATACTGACGAATAATCCACTCCCTGATAGTTATAGTCTCTATCTGTAATTACTTTGTCATTCTCACAGACCGGAACACTATAGCTGCTCCACCAGCTTTCTGCTGTATGCGACCACTTGCCATATTCATCACTGAAATTATCGGATACATTAAAACACCAATAACTATAGGCAGTTCCGGTTGTATCATCTGCATCATCATCCCAGGTACAGTCCACCACATACCATCTGCCATATAATTTTACTTTGTTCCACTCATGACTGCTGCTGGTAACGCATACCGTCTGAATACCAACTGCATTGCAAAGCATTTCAAAGGTTTCCGCATAACCGGCACATACTGCTTTACCTTCTAACAGAACTCCGGCACTGCTCTGATGATAGCTTCCCTTCTCAGAGTACCAGCAATTCTGCATAATAATGTCATGTGCTTCCTGCTCCATATCAAGAATTGTCGCTTTGCTCTTAATCGATGCTATCCATGAATCCAGCTTGTTTTTAATTCCATTCGTCTTATCCGCTCTTGCACTTCCATTTGAGCAGGTATTGTAAACGCCTAATGCCAGTTGATATTTACCATCTGAATTCACACCATAAAGCATCTCATCATTTACAAAATAGAACTGCGGATTGGACATCTGGAGAATTTTTGCTACTTCCAGTGCAGTATCCAAATCCAGACTGCCGATTGAAACAAAGCCCGAATGATAATGTCTCGTAGAATCAAAGGTCTTATAGCCGGCGCTCTTATTTCCTGTAAGGAATGACATATTCACATCATAAAGTGCCTGATAGAACTGCTTCTCTGCACCAGACATCTTACTATAATAATAGTCGGAGCCATATACTGCCCAGTAAGATGCATCTGCTACATTATACTGTGCCCTGACTATTGGTAAATCTTCTGCTTCATCCTCATCAAGTTCTCCGACATTGATGGCCTTTGGCTGCTCATAGCCACACTTCTGTGCTTCATCAGCCACCCCATTGTCTGTCTCTTCTGCCCCAACCACCATATCCGGCATCATGGTTACTGCCATAAATAATGCCAGTAACAAGGCAATTAATCTGTTTCCCACTTTTTTCTTCATTGGTGCCCTCCTTAATTTTTTATTTGTTTACACATTTATATAATCTCATGTTACTTGTTTTGATGACTTTTTTCAACACAATGCTTGCTCTAATATCTTTTCATAAAAGGTTCCCGGAAAGTATTCCAGCAAAAATAACGGAACCGAACTTAAAATTGCTATTTCCCCTTTGCTTACAAAATTTTTCTGCTGACTCTGATAAATATCCTTCTGTGACAAATATTGAAACAATTCCTTATAAGATGCAGTTTCATATTTTCCCTGAACAATACAGTTTGCTTTCTTTATTGCCTGCTGGCACAGATACTGCCAGTCTTCATATGTATACTTCCGAAAATCCTGAAACTCTTTCATATCTGAAACTATATTCTTATATTTTCCTGCTTCTTCCAAAGATACGCTGCACCTTCTGTAACAGCAGTCTTCTTTTTTATTATCCCGTATTGCTTCTACCATCGGATAATTGATATACAACTTTCCTAATTCTGTCTCGTTATCAAAGGTCTCTAACATCTCCCCCAGTACAGCAGTTCCATCCGGATCTGTTGCACTCAAATTACAATTATGTCCATCATAGTCGAAAAAGAGATATATCTCCGAGAAATCATCCCGGCTATATCCCTTTAGTTTTTCTGCTGCATCCTTATTATATTCACGAATCAGCTCTATTAAATCTGTTTCGTACTCATCTTTCTGGATTTGTTTCCACAGCATATAAATATTCTGACCTGCAGGAAATCCAACAAAAACAATATTGGCTCTGTTTAAAAAGAAAATCTTCTTCAAATTCTCAATCAATATCCGTTCTGTCTTATTCCCCTCATAGATAACTGCAATACAATTATTTTCCATCAAACGCCCCCGCCTGGTACATCTTTCTCAGATTATGTGCCTTGCGTAACTCCTTCTCCGTTGAATCTGCAAAAGAACGAATCTGTCCATCGACAATCTGCATATAGCAGTCCGGTCTTAACAAATCATTCGTCATAATTGCAGTATTGTGTGTTGTAAATAATGCCTGAGTATGTTCCATTGCCAACAACTCCCGCACTACCTGCTCTGCTAATGTATCATGATAAAATGCATCAAACTCATCAATAAATACAAAGGATGCTTCTTTCATCTGAATCAGCCAATAGTAGAACAATGCCAGTGAACTGGTTCCTCTTGATGCAATCCGAAAGAAGCTTACATCCCTTTTTCCAAACCGGCAGAATAACCGCTTGCTTCCATCACTCTCTTTTGCCACCAATTCATATTTAATTCCCACTGATGCTAGGAATTCCTGAAATTCTTTCACATAGCCTCTCTCAATAATTCCTTCTCCAATATTTTCACTTCCTACTGTAAATCCCTGGTAACTATTCTTTGCCAAAGAACTGAACATCAGCATATGCTCAACAAAATCAATAAAAGTTTCAAACGTATTATTCTCATCATTATCATCTAAAACCGTATTGCGGGCAATATATTTCACAAAGGAAATGTTTTTCTCTGCCAAATCTGTATTAAGATTCTCTGCACCTTTCAGCAGAACTTCTCCCTTATTTGCTCTATAATCAAAAAAGATGACTCTCTTTCCATCTATCTCTACATCTTCTTTCACAAGAAGCATTGTTGGGCTTTTTCTGTAACTGTACTCAAGAATATGCTCACCAAACCGAAATTTGTAATAAAATTCCACGTATCCTCGATGCTCTAAATTCGCATATGGAGAATAATCTTCACTTGCTTTTTCCTTATCTGTCAAATGAAGAATCAAGTCAAAAATGGCATAACCAAGATTTGTCTTTCCGCTGGCATTCTCACCGTAAATCAAAGCGGTCTTAACAACACCATCCTGGACAGCCTCTTCACTGAATTCATAATTGTTTGTTCTGCTTAAATCTAAAATCAATTCGTCTTTAAAATTTTTAAAATTCTTTACGTGAAATTCTAATAACATAGATTCCTCGCTTTCTCTCATTACATCCATAATAACTTACTTCTCAGTCCTTTTCAATAGCTGCCGTAAAAAAAATACGGCAACTGTCAAATTGTTACTATGATGTAGTTTATGCATTTCAGAATTTTCTATCCTAACATTTCATCCTTCAAAATCGTATCCTCTGCCACATCCACCTTCAGCGTGCATCCGATAATTTCTTCCATCCGTTCCGGAGAAATTCCAGTTCCCGGTCTCTTGAAGGTCAGCATTTCTCTTGTGATTACGGTTCCTTTTGCAATATCGCAGGTTGTTACCAACGAACGTCTCGCATTCTTTCTGGCAGTCTGCTCTGTCTCTAAGCAGCATAAATCACCTTTGCCACGAATGGTATCAATAAATTCCAGTCCAGCAAGAATCTTTCTTGCATCATCCGGATCCATAGCATGATAGTGGTCATTTCCCTTTAAGGTCTTGTCCAGGGTAAAATGCTTCTCTATCACTACTGCGCCCAGATTGTACGCTGTTTTGATTACATCTGCGCAGGCATCTGGCTTCGTATGGTCTGAATATCCGATAATCAGATCCTTATACTTTTCTTTCAGGCTTGCTATCTTATTTAAGTTGGCATGCTCATACGGAGTCGGATATTCCAGTACGCAATGCAGGATGCAAAGCGGTTGGTTATTTACCTTACGGACTGTTGCTATCATGCGGTCAATCTCATCCTCATTGGCTGCGCCTACAGAAATAAGCATTGGTTTATTTTTCTTTGCCTGATATTCCACAAACGGAAGGTTGTTCATATCTGATGAAGATATTTTATAGACATCCATCATCTTATCGAGATAATCTGCAGATTCGATGTCAAATGCAGTGGATAAAAATTCAATGCCGATTTCGTCGCTGTAATCCTTCAGCTCCTGATATTCTTTTTCGCCAAACTGGTCAAATTTCTGAAATAACTCATGCTGGGATGTTGTTGTCTCTTCCGTGGTATCCCAGTAAGAAGGAGAATCCTTTGCTGCCAGCGTATCAGCTTTATAGGTCTGGAATTTTACTGCATGGATTCCGGCATCCTTGGCTTTCTTGATCATTAACTTCGCAGCTTCCATATTGGAAATGTTCATTTTCTTTGCAATGTCATAATAATTTACACCAATCTCTGCAATCAGTACTGCTTTATGTGTCAGAGCACGTTCTATAATTTTACTCATATTCATTTCTCCTTTACTTCTCTGACTTTTTATATTCTGTCAGTTTCTTTGCCAATGTGATGCATGGCTTTTCCACGCCCCAATGGAGAATTGCCGCCAGTAAAATACTTGTAACCAATACAATAATCACTTTTTTCGTCCATCCCATTTCCGTAGTATTTAACCGCATTAAGATTGGGAAATGAATGAGGTACAGCGGAAAGCTGATTTCTCCAATCCATTGCAGGATGCGGCTCTTATTAAGCCATGCTTTCCATATTTTTCCTTTTACGATTCCAAGAATAATAAGGCACCACAATCCCCCCATCAGCAGATATTTATTCTGCAGATAAGCAGATGGCTCGATTCCCCACAGTTTCTGCCGGAACCATGGTGTAAAGGAAAATAATATTACTGCCAACACCAGTACAATTACATCTGCTCCTACGCTGTTTTCCTTCCAGTTATTCCAGAAGTCCCAGATAATTGCAAGAAGCATTCCCATTAAAAATACCGGAACATACCACCGCAACTGCGTGGAATTTTCTGTGTATGTGGTAAACGGAAATACTACTGACAGTGCAATGCCAATTCCTGCGATTATTGCAAACAGCCATTTTTTATTCCTTATCATCTGCTGCAACAGCCAGAACAGCGGTGCAATCAGGAAAAATTTCATAATAACCGGCATATACCAGAAATGCCCAAATCCATCTATCAGCAACAAATGCCGCACCAGTTCCTTTCCATCCGGAATAAATCCCAGTCCCATGGAAATCAACAGAACTGCCAGATATGGTATCATAATCCGGATGATTTTCTTGCCATAATAGCCCATAAGATTCCGCCCCTTCAAAGCCTGCTGCCTCTGGCAGAGCGGATACAGAAACCAGAATCCACTGAAAATCATAAACAGCCAGACACCTATTTTGCCACAGCCGTTAAAATACATTCCATAATTTGTCGAGCTTGCGCCAAGATGTGCCGCCAGTACGAAGAGGCAGCCTATTCCACGCAGGCTCGAAAGCCATGCTATGTTCTTCTGCATATTTGTTCTCCAATTAGTCTCACTTTGGTCTCAATGGTCTCATTTTTAGTCTCAATGGTCTCACTCTTGCTACCAAAATCTATTCTTCGTCCTCCAAAATCAATCCAATTACCCTCTTAATACCGGACTTCAGGTCATGACGCATCATCAGGCTTTGCATTTCCTTTCGAATCTGCGGTGTCTCAACCAGCCAGCGAAAGGTTGTCTCAATGGTTTCATCTGCCACGTTGATTCCAAGTCCAAGATTTAAGAAACCGTTGTTCATCTGTGCAAAGGTGTGCTTCATCTCACGCTCATTCTGAGCCATAACCACTGCAGGTACGCCCATGGTGGCAAGCTCATAGACGGTTCTGCCCTGAGAAGTAAATGCCAGGTCTGCCTTGCCAAAAAGGTCGCTGATGTGTTTTAAATTCTGCTCTACATAGATGCCTGCTGTCTCATCTGTCTCAATCTGATTTGCTTTCTGGTCATACCCTACGCCCAGTGCAAAATGGAATTTAATCTCCGGATAATCCTTATGGATCCGCTTTGCCATCTCATAGATTCTCTTGGTAAAGTTCGAAGGGTCTGTTCCACCGAAGATAACCACTATATTCTGCACCTGTTCATGAAATACGGATGGTGTGGCACAGAAAAATTCATCCCGAAGACATACATAATTGGATCCCCAGTAATAATTATCTCCTCTGGTATGATCTTCATACAGAGCATTAATCACTGCATCCGCATAATCGGCTCCCTCACCAAGATCTTCTATCGTTACGACACGTTTTACATATTTCTTTAATTCTTTGATATAATCTGCTTTGGTATTCAGGCAGTCATTTACTACTACATCCGGCTTCCATTCCTGCACGAATTCCAAGAATTCTTCGTCACTCTTAATGGTATGTACCGGCATATTTGCTTCCTGCAGTTTCTTCAGTCCCGGCTCATGCTGCTCTTTTGTTACAAAGAGAAGCTCCTGTCCGGTCAGATTATATGCCAGTGTCAGGCAGTGATAAATATGTCCCATTCCTAGCTCTTTGTATCCGTCTGCCCGAAGAATAATCCGTTTCTTTTTTAGTTCATGCTCACACAATACCCAGTCGGAAGCTGCATCAATATCCACCGCCTCACGCTCCGGCATCTCATAGACAGAAACCTTCTTTCCAATACGGCTGTTTACCTCCATACATTCTCTTCTTGTAATCAGAAATGCACCTGTCTCAAGATAGTTCGGCGGTAACTGCTGACGGTTCAGACGTTTCTCATAATTCGGTACATAGCAGCCATCCTTCTTCGTCCATGATAAATGCGGCTTATTTACCACACTGATATAAGTATCATCGGAAGAAGCCAAAAAGCTTTCCAAAGCCTTGTCCAAGGTATCAGAAGAAAGTAACGGTGATGTTACCTGTAAGGTAATTACCACATCATACTGAATCCCTTTCTTCTTTTCCATGGTGCAGACTGCATCATAGATAACCGGGTCTAATGTCACGGCATCCTTTGCCAGTTCACTATCTCTGGTCATGGTCTCTACACCATAAGAAGAAGCTATTTTCAAAATCTCTTCATCATCAGATGAAACTACAACATCATCAATGCTTGGACAATTCTTTGCATTATGAATTGCATAATAAATAAGTGGTTTTCCATTCATCAAACGGACATTTTTCCGTGGTATTCCTTTTGAGCCGCCACGAGCCGGTATTACTGCCAAGACCATTATCTTATCCTCTCTGTTGTTATTGTTATACTTCTGATTATTGTTCAATCGCTGGGATTAAATAGTCACTTCCTATTATAATATTTGGGTCTTCCTGTTCAAATGTCCCATATATATGAAAATTAATCCTTTCATTTTCCTTATATTTTTTCAACTTTACATTAACTTGAAACTGTCCATCTCCATGATCCACAAAATTATACCATATTGGCTCCTCATTACCTTTCCAGACTGCCACAGATAGGTCATGATACCCTTCCGTTACATTTGAGACTGTTACTTCTGCCATGTGTGTTTTCTGCTTATAGTCTATATTCAATTGAGCATCACATTCTTTCTTCGAATATTTTCCTCCCATATTTTGATAATTTTCCGCTAAACTTTCATCGTTAAAGCAAACAATAAATTGATTGTCTTCTAACACAACATATTTATGTATAATATATTTTTCTGGAATAGCGGCATCAAATATAATCACTCCACTTTCCGTTATATTATCGCAGGTTGTTGAATTAAATGTTATATCTCCATCTTTTAACATCTTTATCATATGAGAATCTTCTCCCACATAAAACATGTCAACATCCACTTTTTCATTGATATCATAGCAAGTATTAATTACTTCATCATATTCTTTCATTGGTGTTATATATTTATAATCAAACAACACCTGACCACATATTATCAATATAATGCATAAAATAATTAAATAACATTCCTTCTTTTTAAATATCTTTCCCAAAAGAATCCCGATGCCAACATTTATGAAAGGGATAATATAATAACCATTTACAACCAAAAAAGCAACCGCACAAATCGCCAAAACTGTAGCAATTATCCAACTCCATTTCTTATTCTTTATAAACTTGAAACAGCAATACCAAATTGCAAACGCTGAACAATATATAAGAGACATTTTCAAACTGTAATTTTTACAATTAATATATGGCAAGCAAACCGTAATTACTGCTATAAACAGATTGACTGTTCTGCCTAGGTCACTGCATATCTTGTCATATAAAAAATACACAATTACAATTTGTAGTATCATCATCAATGATAATATAAATATTCTCGAAATATCTTTATTAATGACAAAAGAATTATACGTATGTAATCCCAATAATAACCCAATAAGTATTACTCCAACATATGTCATCCTCTTCTGCCAAAGTGTTTCCTCATTAAAATTCACACTATTATAATTTGTCATTCTTTCAATTGCCGGTAATTTTGCCATCCATGTAAATATCTTGTCTGAATATATATACATCAATACTGATATTACTGTCAAAATATCTACTGCCAGCGAGCTATTCAGCATTTTTGCACCATGTCTATATTCGCAATCATACATTATATCAATAACGCTAATGATTTCCATGCCAAAACATGCCACCATAAATGTAAACGAAAAATCAAATTTTCTTCTTTTTTCATTGGATATATAAAGCCAAAATAGCAATGAAACAGCAAATAATATTGCCAATATTTTTACATTACATACACAGGCTGTTATCGTCCATATACATCCTCTTATTATTTTATTTTCTGCATAATTTATTTTATATGTATCAAGTGCATACATTACATAATCTACAATTACAATAGCTGACATTAGATACATTAACAGGTCCAGTGAAACACATATATATATATTTCTATATACTAATGAACTGACAAAGTATACTGATACAAGAACAGACAATATTTTTACAATAAAGTCTGCACTATTCACAACTTTTTCCCTCATGTCATATTTCCTTCCTTACAAACTTACTTTTTAATTTCGTACTTGAACCCTTTTTTATAACAAACATAACTATCCAAAAAAATGTTCCTCCAACATCAAGCACCAGCAATGGTATACCGGTAAATGCAGTTCTTGAATCATATAGGTTTCTGTCTCTGGAACTTTTACTACCACATCCGAAACACTTGCAAGTTCTCCACCTTTTGCCCCCGTAAGTCCAACAATCTTAATTCCCAATGCTCTTGCAACAACAGTTGCACTTATAATATTTTTACTATTCCCTGATGTAGAAATTCCAAGAAAAACATCCCCTTCTCTTCCATATCCGAATAATTGCTGTGCAAATACACCAAGTCCATCCACATCATTAATATACGCAGTAGTAAGTGCTTCATGTGCAACAAGTGGAATAGCCATCAGACCACATTCCAGATTTTCAGCTAAAGATGGTCCTCTCTCCGAATCCACCTCACAAAGTTTCTTGGCAAATTCTGCTGATACTTTTCGCGGAGTTTTAAAACGTTTCATAAGCTCTCCCGCAATATGTTCTGAATCAGCAGCCGAGCCACCATTGCCTGCAATCAAAAGCTTATGGTTATTTTCATAAGCCTCCTCCATAACTAAATAACCATCTATTATATCCTGCCTGCACAACTCTAAAACAGGATATCGCTGTATTAACAAATCAATATGTTTCCCTAATTTTTTTTCTAAATGTCTCATATTTCTCCTTCATAAAATTCTAATTAAGAATTTCCGTAATTACCTCAAGCAAAGATTCACCTGTTATATCAGCTTCTATCAGCTTATTTTCACGTTTTATATATCCAGTCTTACACCTAGCATTTTTTCCAGCCAATACATCATTTTCTCCATCACCAATCATCCATGATTTTGACAAATCAACATTAAAATCAGTTGCTGCCTTCCACAACATCCCAGGTTTTGGTTTTCTGCAATCACATTCAAACTTCAACTCTGGTATTTCACCATCATATCCCTTGTCTGGATGATGTGGGCAATAGTAAATTGCATCTATATATGCACCTTTCTCTCCTAAAAGTGTTTCCATCTTATTATGAATCTCTTCCAGTTCTCCATAAGACACTTCGCCTCGTGCAATTACCGGTTGATTAGTCACTACAATAGTCAGATAACCTGATGCATTAATTTTTTTGATTGCTTCTATCACGCCTGGTAACAATTCAAATTCATCAATATTTCTCAAAAATCCTACATATTTATTTATTGTACCATCCCGATCCAAAAAAATAGCCTTCTGTTTATTTGACAAATTTTTTGCCTGAACAATTCCTTTTTCATAATCTTTGCATACACCATAATACCTTTCTGGTGTCCCCATATCTTTTACATATTCCGGACTATCGTATACATACATCTTTCCTGTTCCAGATAATGGTTTCAAAATCTGACGATCAAGGTCAATTTTTCCAATAGGTACGATTGCCGTCTTATCACTATGCACCCCTGCATCTGAGACAACCATCTTCTCATCATCTGCCAATAATTTCAAATATTCATCAATAACCCTATTCGCAATAACATGTAAACCCGCATTCACTCTATTCTGATACCACCTAGGTCTCTTATCCTCTTTTGCCAACCATTTGTCCACCTGTTCGTTGCGATTAACAATAATAAGTCCACTATCATAAGGATGTGCATTCGGATGAGTAAATAAAGTCACTTCAGCCTTCTTTTCTCTGTGAAATGTTACCATTCTATTAAAATCAACGTCAAATATAGCATCTGCATTTAATAGTAAAAACGAATCATCTCCAGATTCTTCTATTTCCTGTCTCAACCGGAATAATGCCCCAGCATTGCCCAGCGGCTCTTTTTCAAAGTAATAATTAATATGCACTCCTAACTGACTTCCATCCTTGAAGTAATCCATAATTACTTCTCCCATATGACTCACAGTAAGGATAATATCTGTAAATCCCTGATTTCTAAGACAGACTATTTCTCTCTCCAATACCGGCACTCCACATATTGGAATCATTGGTTTTGGTATATCTTGGGCAATAGCTGAAATACGAGTTCCTCTACCACCTGCCATTATGATTGCTAACATTTATTCTTTTCTCCTAATAAATATTTCCACTTGGTATAACAATAGTATTACCTTCGTTAGCATAAATCACTTGTCCATTAATGCATGAACTTAAAGGTGCTACTAAAAACAATGCTAACTCCGCAATTTCTTCACATGTAATTAATCTTCCACCTAATGCAGGAAATGATAATTCGTCACCTGTTGTCCTTCCCGCAATCTTTGTAGCAACTCCACCTGGGGCAATTGCATTCGAACGAATTCCATATTTCCCTAATTCTACCGCAAGCCCCTCTGTATATTGCATAATTATATTTTTCGAAAAACCATATGGATTTGTGCCTGCTACTTTTCCTGTCTCAGACGAAATATTTAATATAACCCCTTTGATTTTTTCTTCTATAAAATAATTAGCCACTCTGTTTGTAGCGAAATATGGTCCTCTGATATTGGTCGACATTATCTCATCCCAATCCCGTAACCTGCATGAACTGTAATTAACATCCCTATATATTCCGGCATTATTAATCCAAATATCAACTTGTCCCAATTCATTAAGTACGTGTTTAAATTTTTCTTCTATAACTGTGCAATCGGATATATCCCAATCTAAAACGCTGACTTTATCTCTATCCACTGTATCTGCAAAGTCATGTAATTTTACCTCATCTCTCCCTGTTATCAAAACTCTTGCCCCTTGACTAATACACTTGCGGGCAATAGCTGCTCCAATCCCCTCAGAACCACCAGTAATAACCACGCATTTATCTCTTAGCAAATTTCCACTTTGAGTAGTTGAAATATTTACATAAACCTTTTTACCAAACAATTTTTTTAAAGTACGGCTAATTTTATTCATGGCTGGTCTCCTTTCCAATATCCATTTTTATATAAATCATTCTCTAATTTTTCCATAAAAACTCGTCTTCCAGTCTCAGATAACCAATCAACTCCATTCCAAAACAAATTATTATCATCTTGAAATGTATTATCCAGTCTATAATCTAAATGTAGAATATTATTTTTTTCTGCTATATCCTGGAAATTCGAATAGTAAAAATTGTGTAAAAATTTTTCAGAAAACATTTCATTCATCTGCCGTGCCATAGGGCCAGTCACAAAAACAAGTTTCCATCCCTGTGCTTTACATTTATCCACCAATCTTTCTAGTAACTTTCGATTATATTCAAAGCATGGTATTAAATGAGTTGTATCTGCATCTGTCAAATTCTCTAATTGAAACTGTTTCTTCCAGACATCACAATGTTCCTGTGCTATTTTTTTCAATCTGTCTTCAGATACAACACATTTTTGATATGACCATTCTGAGTCAATTTTTCTATTTACAATACTATATATTGCTTTTTTCCCTGCATACAAAATTGGATATTTTACCGCAATTATATACTTGAGAAGCGAATATTTTTCTATTCTATCTTTGGGCAGCTCATAATAATACTTTGCAATTTGATTCAATGATGTATAATTTTTTAAAGCAAATAAACAAATAGGAAAAAAAGCAACCACAATTGTATCTCGTGGAATATGCTTCGAATAATTTTCCAGTAACTGAATATCATAATATAAAGATTGTGGTGCACGGGCCAGACTAACTCCCTCATTTTTAAAGTACTGAAATGCAAATCTGGCATGTACACTTCCCAAATTAACCATTTTGATTTTGTCGGACCAATATATTTTTCTCACAGGACGATTCTCAAATTCAACTAAATTTTGATAATAAAACGAATTCTTATATCTATAATTCAATAACATGAATACCATTATTATCAAACATAATATTCCTAAAACTATCATTTATTTACTTCCTTCATCTATATGGATTTTAATGCCTTTTTTTCCTCATCAGAACTTACCATATAAGCAAGTGCTATATATAACACTGTATAAATTATTCCCCATATAATCATTTCAAACTTATTTGTAATACCAATTCTATTAGAAATAGCATATAATACTATGCTCATACATACCATTGAAGCAACAATTGGCACAATATTTTGGAAATATCTTTTTACATCCAAGCCAATCGTTTTCTTGAGATATGGGACTATAAATACACACATTCCTATAACATACGCTGCTGTTGTAGAATAGGCTGCGCCTTTTATTCCTAATGGTTTAACTAATACATATGTTGTCACAACATTAGCCAAAAATATCACAAACTCACACACCAAAAAATATGTCTGTTTATTTATAGCTCTTAAAATCAAGTGTCCGCTTCCCATTAATGAGCTAAATAATGTTCCTACCATCACTATCATGCTAGTAGTCCATGCCAATTCATACCTAGAATCAAGCCAGATATCTGTTACAAAAAACTTCCCTACCACTAAATATCCACCCAGTATATAGAACGCAATAAATGCTTGTAACCGGCTTATCTTTATCATCACTTCTGTAGATTTTTCTTTCGGGTTGTTCTCACTAAATTTCATAACTATCTTTGGAAATATCATTGTACTAACAATTTGTGTCATACTGTTAAAAGCTGCTGAAATAATGGCTCCTGATGAAAAAATAGAAACCATTGATGCATTTAAGCGCATACCAATTATTATCGAATCGGTATTCCATATCAGCTGTTCAATAATAAGATTTAAAAAAAACAATAGTGAATACGAAAAGAATTTTTTAGGTGAAATAGGCATCCTTTTATTTAGATTGCAGAAACCAATTTTCATTTTTCCTTTACAAATCGCATATAAAAAGTTTGCACCAAATGTAAATATTGAAACATACAAATCTATATACGCTATAAGTGTAGCCGACTTTCCTTTGTTTATCAACGAAAAAATCAATGCTACCCTCAACAGATATTTCAACAAATCCACTGTTTTTACATATGTATATTTCTCATATACAAACAGATAAGACATATATAAATCTGTTAGAATTGAAAAAACAGCGCTAATTAACAATATAATAAAAATATTTCTGGCAAGCTGCAAATCTCTCGTTGATAAGCTGGTAGAAAAAAAATTAGGGATAAAACGGAATATCAGACATCCAACTAAAACAGCAAATAATCCCGCCCCAAAATTCAATGCTGTTGAAAATGAAACTAATGCTTTTGCTGTATCTCCTTTATCTTCACCCTTCGCTCTTAATTCTGACAAAAAACGTATCAATGTGTTTCCTACGCCAAAATTTAAAATAATCAAATATGCCGCTAACGACACTATAATTTTATATATTCCATAATCATTATCGCCAAATATTTTTATCAAATAGGGTGTTACAACAACTGTACTGATCATTTGCACAAAAACTGTAGCATAGTTAATGACTGTTCCATATACTATCTGTTTATTCTTCATTTTTTCCACAACCTTTATAGCCATTAATTTTATTTGCCAATACCGTTGGTAAGTAATATTTTACCTTTTGCTTCCATGACAAGGTTTTCTTAATTGCTCTTTTTAAGCCTTCTTTCTTATAAGTATCCAAGAAAATTTTATCCGATTCATCTCTTACCCTTGGTTCGGTCAAACGCTTATTATGTCTTTCAACCTTTGAATATTCTACTTTTTCCAGATAAACCTGCTCTTTAACAAGATTTAGCAATGTCTTTCCCTTAACTGTATTTATACATAAAATTGATGTTCCTTTAGCGTTATAGTATGGTTCTTGCGGCGATACCCCATGATAATCTCCTAATGTAATATCTGAATACCTATTTTTTCCTCGTACATTACAAGAAAAACATGACTCCCGTTGCATATAATGAACCGCTATCCCCAAATCAGTTTCATAAAATACCCTGACATATCTCTTCTCATTATCAAATCTAATATCACTCCATTGAGGTATCCAATTTGTTCCTGCAGGCAATCTTAAATTAATAGATTTTACAGAAGACTTGTATTTTTTTTCTAAATTTTCTATATAGTTTTCTAGAACTGAAGGTGCCGTTGGTCCCTGACACACAAGATCAATCTTATACAAAATGTCATATTCTTTTCCCAAAAATGTTGATAAAGCTGCAACTTCACAAGGACATCCCACAAATAATACAGGAGTCTCTCTTTCTAAACATTCTTTTATTCTTTTATATATCAGGTTCTTCCTGCTTTGCACATACTTCGAGCGTTGCATCCTTTCTAGAAGTTCTTCTCCGCCCAATTCATGATGAACTCCCTTAAAATCTTCATCCCAAATAACGGCACATACCTTTCCATTGGGATACATTTTCATGAATTCATCTGCAAAAATTCTAAATAACCCACCTGAAGAACTACTATATACTATCTGTTTCTTTTTTGAGTATCCTGCATAAGTTTCAATTTCATCTATGTTATTCTCCTGCTTATCTTTTGCCCTATGGCATACACTAGTACATTTTCCACATGCAATACATTTCTTATAATTTGTATATGGATAGAAAAAACCACTTTCATCTTTTCGCATCTCCATAGCTCCAACAGGGCATATATTCGCACATGCTTCACATCCAGTGCATTCTATTTTTTTTATATAATTAAAAGTAAATGCTTCTTCCAAAATACACCTTCCTTATGATTATGCTTAATTAAAATGCCAATGCGGTTTTCCTGACAAAACATATGTCAAATTTCTTGTCCTATCAGATATTTTTTTTGCCGGTACTCCTCCGTATATGCCATATGGTTCACAGTTTTTACAGACTAATGCCTTTGCTGCTATTACAGCGCCTTCTCCTATTTTTACCCCTGGCAATATGGTAGAATCCGAACACACCCACGCCCGTTCACCAATTACAACTTCACCTCTATGTTCAGGTGTAACTGCAAAGCTTGGGCTATTGACATCATGCTCTTGCGTCCAAATATGTACATTCATGCCTAAAACAACATTGTCTTCTATTATAATTCCTGATCTTCCATCAATTATGCAGTTGCCCGCAATTATGCAATTTCCCATGTGCACATTCCACGGAGAACGAATCTCACAGCCTGCACTTATAACAGTTTTTTTGTCTATATCCATGCAAAAAACTCTTTTATATAATATCTTTCTAATTCTATTACTCGGATATTTACTCATGCGCATCTGACAATACCGCATCCATCCATAAAAATAATGATCCGCATTTTTATAAAAAGTTTTTAATGCATTCACAAGTTTTCTTTCTTTCAAAGAAGACTTGCTATTTTTTATTTCTTCTGTTTTTTGATTAGAATTTTTAGTTTTTTGTTTTACCATGCTATCTATTTTTCGTTCTATTCTGCAATAAACCGATAAAAACAAAATGTTTAATAGATATATTAACAAAACAACTATTATTATCTTTAATATTATATTCATAAATTTTCCAATGCCTCACTTAAATACTTTTCAGATTCAATTTTTCTTTTTTTTATGTTTTCATTTATTATTGAATAATCAAGAGTCTCAGTGTGTAAATATCTATCAATACTGCCTTTTTTATAATAACTCATTTGTATTCCTAAAAATTCCAGTAATCCATTATTCTTATTTAATTTGTCTTCTCTCGATATTAAAACAACTTTCTTTTTATTTTTCAAAGCAAAAACTAAGCCATGGTACGAATCCGTAATAACAACTTCACAATTACGAAAACACGTTATCCACTCTTGCTCGGTTGCTGCTGGCAAATTAATATTTGCCCATCTATATTCTCTTGCAAGAGAAACAATTTCATATTCATGTTTATTTGCATAATCAATTATTTCGTCTGCATAATCAGCGATTGAATCAAATGAATATAATACAATACTTTTTTCCCCTAGCTTTGTTTTACATGTAATTTCATTAAATTCCCATAAAAATGTAGGATCCAATACAACAGTAACTTCTTGATGTTCATTATTTTCAATAAATTTTTTTGTAACTACATCTCTAGCGGAATAATTTTTAAATTTTTGAAACCACGTTATCTGTTCATCTGATAACACATAATCAACTGATAAAGCTCCTGTACTTGGAGCATAATAAATCAATGCAGTTTTATCTATATCTTTTCCTATATATATGTCATCATAAAAAGGATGTTTGCAATTTAAAATCTCATCGCTGCCTGCTATCACTAAATCTAAATCCAAACCATCTACTTCTTTTCCGTCTTTCACCTCTATTTGATTAGGAATATTTTTTATCCAATTATTAAATGCTTTCATTCTTTTTATTGATTGCATAATATGCTTTGGATGCCTCTGCCAATTTGGTTCTACCCTCAATGCAATTTTTATATTTTTTACAAAATAATATTTGGGTTTAAACATTAATACTGTAATATTGTGTCCTTTTTCCTTCAAATAATTTGTCATCGCATACAGTTGTGCCTGTGCACCATAATTCAATCCACCTGCATATGTTAAAATTCCTATATTCATTTATCCTTCCTCTATCTGTGCTATTATCATATTTATATCTTTATATACCTTATATGTATCTGTATAAAGATATTCATTTGTATCTAATTTAACGCAATATAACTTTTTATCCAAAAAAGTAGTTAAATCTTCGTTAGAAAATACTATTTTTACTTCATTATCATCCTCATAGTTCTCTTCATATCGCTTAACTTGTATTTCCGGAATAATTAATTGTATATAGTATTCTAATTTATATACTTTATTTGAATGTACATAAATCTTGCCGAAATTATCCAAATATGTTCTTAATGTTTCATTTTCGCTATATGCCACAAATTTGTCAGTATATTCTTGTGTTGTTTCAGAAATATTTCCCCTGAAAAATATACACTGATACAACTGTTGATAAAAAAGCAAGCTGACTATTAATGTAAAATAAATATAAATACTGTTCGATTTTTTACAAACCATTATCAAAATAATACTTATCAGCAAGCTTATCTTAAATGCTAAAGAATAAGAAATTACTTTGCCCATTGAAAATGCTTCAAAGAATTTTCCAACATCAAATTCTTCCATTCCATTTATATCAAAAGTTCTTAAAAATACCACTCTAAATAATAAATATAAAATTAATGCAAGCAATATAGCTTTTGTAAGTAATTTTTTTGTGTCATTTTCTTTCATGTATACATATAAAGATATAACCATTGGCGGTAAAAAATTAATATAATACCTTAAATAGAAAAAAAATCTTCCATCATTGTAAACATCACCTTGCATTAAATTTATTCCATGCCAGCAATTTATAACTCCCATTGCCAAAATACTAACGCCCAGACCGATCATGCAAAACATACTAACAATATTCGCCATTTCCTCTGTGTTTTTTCTTTTTTTCAAGAAAAAGAAAAAACATACAATTGAAGCTGCAAAACCAAAACCAGTAAAAATTAAGATTGCATATGCATTAGTAGCGGATACGGTTAATATTCCTTTTAAAGTATCTCGTATTCCAAACGTTTTAATCGTCAGAATAAAATTTTTTACTAATCCCACATTACCACTCTGACCGATTGCTGCCGAAGCCAATTCATTAAGAGCTTGTTCATTTCTATACAGTTGCATTCCAACATATCGGTTAATTTTCCATGCAATAAGCAGAAAAGCACTACCAATAATAATTGCTCGATAATCAAGAAAACTTTTCTTCTTTTTTAAAGACAAAAAAAATACAACCACCAAGATTGAAGGTAAATAAATCAATGTCCTTGCATGGCAGATACAACAATATGAAAATACGCCTATCAATATAAGAGAATATTTTAAATTGCTTCCATATTTATAAATTTTTAGGATAAAATAAATAAATAACCATGTGCTAAGTGTTAATATGGCTTCGTTACAGAAAATATCAGCAGTAGCATTTGAAAAAAAAGAACCCGCTAATGAAACCACAGCTATTTCAAGTTCATTATCATATTCAAAAATTTTTTTCAAGATTAACCAACAAACGACCGACTGTAACGCCAGTATGAAAGCCAATACAGTTCTTGCAAGATTATATATAATTTTCCCATTTGTTATAAAATAAAATAATGGTGCTAAATACCAGGCACTGCCGCATCCATATTTTGTGCCAAATTTTGTAACTAAATAGCTCCAGTCATATCCTGCCAGTTTTGCGGCTGATGCTAAAGAAAGCACCTCATCTGGTCCTGATGTTGGAGTCTTAACAATAAAAATCGGAATTAAATGTAATAAAAAGCTCAGAATTAATACCATTAAAACTCCACTATATTTTTTTTCTTTAACTTTTAAGCCATTTATTATCTTCATCCTCTCTCCTACAAACCTAAGATTTGTTCTATGAATTTTTTTGCATCATTATCATAATTAAATTTACTAATTATTTTCTGTTTTGCATTGCACCCAATGTAACTTGCATCTTCTCTTTTTTTACATATTCTATTAATAGTATCTATATAATCTTGAGGTTTTTCACAATGGTAATAGTCAACTTGATCAATCATTGGAATTCCCTCTATACCAATATCATTAGTCAATACGGGGAGTCCCAAACTCATTGCTTCTAATATTTTCACCTTTATTCCCGCTCCCATAACCAATGGTGCCACCAGGCACATGGATTGCGCTAGTTCTTTACCTACATCCTCAACAAATCCTTTGATTACGACCCGGTCACCAGCATATGATAATAGTTTAGCCTTTGGTCCGCTTCCAACAATAACAAATTTAATTTCTTTGTCTTCAATTCCAGGCAAAACATTCTTTATAAACCATACGCAGCTTTTCCAATTTTCCTCCCGTGCCATTGCTCCATAAAAAACTACTTCGTTACTACCGTTATTGCATAATTTTCTGTCAGACAAATTTTGGTAAAAAACAGACCATACCATGCTCTTTCCCACATATCCATCGCCACAAGATAATTTATAATCTTTTTCATTATTAAAAACCACAAGATTACATTGATTTAAATACCGTATTTCTAATTTTTTTACTCGTCTAGCTTTGCATGCAAAAAATGCCTTCTGAAACACATTTTTATAGAAATCACGTTTCCGCTGCATTCCCAGATAAGAAACATCTTCTTCTATAGCAACAAATTTCGCGTTTACCCATTTTTTTTTGAAAATCGGCAAAAAGAATAGTATTTCTGTCCATTGCATTATTATTATATCCGGTTCATAATTTTCGTTCTCCAATTCCCGGAGCATTCTTCGCATTCCAATTCTATAATCAATTGTTGTCAATCCCGCATATTTATTGCAAATTTCCAGTTTCGATATCCATGCCAATCCTCTTTTTAATTCATTAACAATTCCACCTCTAGGTCTGACATACATATTATAATTTATTCCATACAAATCCAAATCTATTTTACCTATCTCATCTGGTTTGCAGAAAGTAGCTAACCTTAAGTTAATGTTTTTTTCTTTTGCCATCTGTTTTAAGTACCAATTTTGTGTTTTACCGCTTGCATGTGATACCGAATCATATGGAACCATTAGCGAAACCCATAAGACTTTTTTCATACTTACACTAACCTCCGTAACTTACTTTCTAACTTTCATATATATATCATACATATATCTTTCAATGTATCCCAGACCAAAACATATCTCAAATATTATTCGTTCAACAATGCCTCCGTCTAAATAGTCTTGCAAATATATAAGCATACTTTTATGAAAATTTTTAAATGCCTTTACCTTTCCACCGTAATGTTTTTTTATTGATACCGAATGAAAATGGTCATACCTGCATTTTGGCAAAACGGCCTCTTTATAGCCGTTCCACAGAAGCCGTCTTGCCAAAATATTTTCTTCGCAATAAAGAAATGTTTTTTCATCGAATCCATCAATCTTATCATATGCCTCACGCGAAATAGCAAAAAAAGAGCCTTCAACTACACCAACTGTTTCAAAATGATTTTTACTACCTAGCATTTTGCTTTTTATCTTTCTTTTGTCCAGATTGAACCAAACCAAAAAAATAGATTCTATCAGCCCCCAAAACTTCGGTAAATTCCAAATATTATATCCTTGATTTACTATCGGTGCAACAACCCCTATATCTTTGTGGTTATTAGATAGCTTATCCATTTCTTGCAATACATGATTCTCAAACCGAACATCTGGGTTTGATATAAAGAACAACTTGGGATTATAATTTTTTTCAGCATATCTGCATCCAAAATTGTTTCCATATGCATATCCACCATTTTTATCAGTCTGTATAACATCTATTTTGTCTGATTTCAAACAGGTTAATTTAGAAAATGAACAATCCGTCGAGCAGTTATCTACAACAACAATTTTATCAATTGCATTACACGTTTTTGCCATTTCTACAAACTCCAACGTTGTCTCCGCATCGTTATAATTCAGTACTATCAAAAAATTCTTCAAGATTATGATCTCCATTAATAATACATATTATCTTGTCAAAAAATTTTCTCCATTGCTGATTCTTTTTCTCCAATAATTTAGCAAATCTTGCATTGTCTGTTCAAATGGAATCTGAGGTTCCCATCCAGTATGCTCTTTAAATTTTCTACAATCAGGCACCTGTAAATCAGCATCTATCGGTCTTAATCTTTCCGGATCAGTAACAACTTCTATTTTATCCTTCATTGTCGAGTATGAAATCAAAGTATTCAATGTATCACCAACTTCACATGTATATGATCCACCTATATTGTAATATTCTCCTGCAATAGGATTGACAGTAACTAACATATAGTAAGCCCTTACAGCATCTCTGACATCAGCATATGTCCTAAGTGATTGCAAATTTCCTACCATAACTTTTGGTTCTATTAATCCAGCCTCAATCATAGCAATCTGCTTTGCAAATGTGGACTCATGAAATACATCGCCTCTTCGTGGTCCTGTATGAGTAAACATGCGAGTAGTCATAACTGTCATCCCATAAGCCTCTGCATAATATCTTCCTAACAAATCTGTTCCAACTTTTGATATTGCATATGGCGAAGCTGGATGAAATGGACATTCCTCATTAATTCCTGCTTCTGGTTTTTTTTCTTTTGGAATTTTTCCAAACACTTCTGAAGATGCACATACATGAATAATCGGCTTATATGAAGAATCTTCTTCCATTGCCAAATGTATTGATTCTAACAGTCTGGCAGTCCCCAGTATATTAGTATTAAGTGTATCAATTGGTGCTGTAAAACTGGTTAATGGATAACTCTGTGCAGCCAAATGGAACACATAGTCAGGCTTTATTTTATTTACTACAGTAATTAATGATACCTGATCATTCAAATCGGCATACTCAAAAAATAATCTGTCTTTCTCATTTACCCTTTCTAACAAATGACTAACATTGTCTAACGGGCTTCTCCATCTGCAGACACCATAAACATCCCAATCCGTATTTTCTAATAGAAAATCTGCCAAATGTGAACCTACCATTCCTGTAATTCCTGTTATTAACGCCTTCTTTTTCATTTTTATTCATTCTCCATTTCTCTTTGTATTTTTGTTGTAAAACTTTCTCTTTTTAATATATTCATATCATATAGATATAAACTTTCCATCTGAGTTATGCTTGGCCTATTTTGATAAAAACTTTCATCTGGTACAGATATTGTGTATTTTAGCTTACCTTTCTTAATTCTATTGATTTCATCTGCAATTCTCACTCTGCTTACCAGCTCATTTCCAGCAACATTCAACACAAAATCCGTAAATTTCTCCCAGTTATTAATCATCCACTCTACAACCTTGACAACATCAGATACCACAATACAATTTCTGTAAAAAGGATGATAAACATCTGCTATCTCTCCCTTCTCCATACAGGACATACAATACGATACAAATCTATCCTTGCCCGAAGCTACATACGATAATCTAATAGCCTTAAAATAAGCTGATTGTTTAAATTCATCCTCAACCGCTTTTTTCATTCTACCATATGGAGTCTTTGCCATTGTTTCACTTTTTTCATTATAGATGAATCCATCAATATCTCCAAATACTGCATCACTTGAGAAAAATAGTACTCTTATATTTCTTTTTATTGCTTCACTTATAAATTTTGTTGTTCCTATTACATTTATATTCCAGCACATTTCATATTCCTTTGCACACATATCCGGTCCAGAAATTGCTGCTGTAAAAATAAGGTATGATAATCCATCCAATAAATCAAAATTAAATTTTTCGCAATCTTGTAAATCTAAATATATATCAGCTAAATCGCTTTTATCAAATTTTACCACCTTGGCAATATTGCTACAAGTCTCAAAATGTTCAATTAAGAATTGTGCGATATATCCTGTGCTCCCAACTATTCCTATGTTCACTTTTTATCCCTCATAATCTTCTGCTGTATACTGTATAATTCTCGAGCCACCATTTTCAAATTCGAACGGAACATGCAATAAACCACTCATTGCATTAATTAAATTCTGTTTATTTTCTGGCTTAACATAAAAAATCAAAAAACCTCCTCCACCAGCGCCAAGTAGTTTCCCTCCTAATGCACCTGCTTCGATTCCTTTCTTATATAATGCATCAATGCTTTCTGTACTAACCTTTTCCCCGGTAGTTCTTTTGAGTTTCCATGTGTAATCAAGCAGTCTGCCAAATTCATCTAAATCGCTATTCTTTTCCACCAAAATCTTTTCAGCTTCATCTACTAAAGAATACATTTCTTTTAACTTTTTTATTTTATTTTCATTCGACTCTCCTGCATTATTCGCTTTTTGTATATCAGATGAAAATCTCGTAAATCCAGTAAAAAACATAACTAAATTATAATTCAACATACTTTTTCGCTCTGGTGAAATAATAACCGGACTTACTTTATATCCATCCTCATTAAAATCTATTCTATTAAAGCCTCCAAATGCTGCCGCTATCTGATCCTGCCAGCCTCCAGCTTCCGCACATAATTCTCTTTCTAAGTAAATTGCTTCATCTGCCAATTTTTTCTTATCTACATATTTTCCTTTTAATGCATAAAAGGCATTTAACATTCCCACCGCAAATGAACTACTTGTACCTAGTCCTGACTGTGCTGGTAAATCAGCTTCATATGTCAATCGTAATTCATGCATATCCAACATTTTCATTGCATTTCTAATTGCAGGATGTTGAATTTCATCATATGTATTTACATATTCCATTCTAGAATATGTTAAATGGGTTTTATAATCAAAAAATCTCGGCAGATGTCTAACAGTAACGTAACAATATTTATCGAATGTTGTTGACAAAACTGCCCCTCCATACTTTCTAAAATAATTTTCCATATCCGTTCCCCCGCCAAAAAATGACATTCTAAACGGAGTTTGTGATATAACCATTAATTGCCTCCTTCTACGATTTCATCTAATATTTCGTTCATTCTATCCCAGCTAAATTTGTACGCTTCGTTTTCTATTTCCTTTTCAAAATGCCGTTTATCATTGCATTCATAAAATTTAACTATCGCCTGTCCAAGTTCTTCTGCATTAAATGGCGAAACAACATAGCCTGTCTTTCCATCCGCAACAACTTCTGGCAATCCCCCTACATTTGTAACAACTACAGGTTTTAAAAACTCATATGCAATTTGAACAATTCCGCTTTGTGTTGCAGATTCATATGGTAGAATAACCATGTCTGTTGCTGTAAAGTACTTTTCTACATCATCATCCGAGACATATGCATCTTCTATTAATATATAATTCTCTATGTTTAAATCTTTTATTATTTTTAAATAATGATCCTTTTCTCCTCCAAAATCACCTACAATATATAACTTTACATTAGGTATTTTATTTTTTATAATGCTCAATGCTTTTAATAAGTGCTTCAATCCCTTATATTCTCTAACCAATCCAAAAAACAATAACACAAATTCATTTTGAGCAACATTTAATATTTTTCTTGCATCATCTTTTTCCAGTTGACTCTTATTAAAAACATTATATGTGGGTATTACAGCCTTTTTATAACGTGCATCTTTTTTTACCGAAAGTAAGTCCTCTTCATCTAATTTGGAATGAACAATATAATACTTTCCCTTCTTCAGCGTAGCTTGAGTCAACAGTCTATCCATAGGAAATCTTTCATGTGGAAAAACATTATGACACACAAATAAAATTTCCTTTGTCTTTAATAAGCTGCATATTATTTGATAACACGGCGCAAAATACGGATGCCACCATTGAAAAACCACTAAATCCGGAGATAACTTATTTATCTTTTTTGCAACATGAACCCAGTTAAAAGGGTTTGCTGTATTTATACAATAGTTCGTACCTTCAACCTTAAACGTATCGCTTTCATAATCCTTTTGTTCTTTTTTATACATAAATTTAGGATATTGCATCTTATATGATAATGCAATCACTTCATGTTTTTTCGCAAAAGTCTTGCACATCATTCCCATATAGTGTGCTATCCCACCTTTATAAGGATACACAGGGCCAACCATTACTATTTTCATTTTATTTTTCCTTCCTACTTTCTTAGATTAAATACATAATCCTATGCATAAATAAAATTTTCTTTATGATAATGGAGCCTCATCTTTTGCCTCATCAAATGTATTATCCATGCATGCATCAGAAGAATAGTACATTTTTCTTACCTTATATTGTACATCCTGCATTATTTTTCTATTTGCAGATATTACATCAGCAAGCATACCCATTACAAAAGTTTGTACCCCTATAATGATAAGCATAGCACATAAAATCAACGATTGTACATTTCCTCCTCCTACACCGTTCACTAATCTAACAATATATCTGATTCCCAATATAATTCCACCTAAAATAGGAATTGTAGAAAGTGTAGTAAATGCCATCAATGGTTTATACATCATATAAGCTCTGATTATTGTAAGCATGGATTTCTTTATATAACCAAACATACTGCTGAACAGTCTTGACGGTCTCAGTTCAGCATTCGTACGTATCGGCACTGATGTCATGGCAATCTTACCACGCCCAGCCTGTACAATTGTTTCCAGTGTATATGTATATTCATTCACTACATTCATTTTAAGAGCTGCTTCTCTGCTATATGCTCTGAATCCAGATGGTGCATCTGGTATATCTGAATTAGAAGCCTTACGCACAACCCAGCTTCCAAAATGCTGTAATTTCTTTTTAAGCGGCGAAAAATGTTTTGTCTGATCAATAGGTCTTTCCCCTATGACTATATCTGCTTTTTTATCAATAATAGGTCTTACGAGTTTCTCTATATCTTCACCGCAATACTGATTATCCGCATCCGTATTCACTATTATGTCTGCTCCATGTTTCAGGCATTCGTTAAGACCTGCCATAAACCCCTTTGCAAGTCCTTTATTTCTCTTAAAGCTCACAATATAATGCACGCCCCAATTTCTTGCTACTTCAACGGTGTTGTCTTTACTTCCATCATTGATAATCAGATACTCTATTTTATCAATTCCATCAATATGTTTTGGTAAATCATTTAATGCTACCTCAAGTGTCTCTGCTTCATTATAACAGGGAATCTGTATAATCAATTTCATCTTTTAGTTCCTCACTTTATTTTTTTCTTATAATGTAATAATTTTCATTTTCATATAACACGGTACCTTCCATTGGTTCTGCCCATGCCATTTTATCCACAACATATGTCTTTCCACTTTCTATTTCATCCAGCTCACCTTCCGTGATTCCAGTAACTTTTGCTTCCATAAATTTTATCTGGAAAGCAACCGCACGATAACCATCTGTTGCACACACAGCAAACTCTTCTATTCCATTCTCACTCAAATAATCACACGCTACTTGAAACTGAGTCTCATAAAGCGGCATATTAATGACATTTGGTGTATCCTTATACAATTCCGCTACATGATAATTTGCATTATATCCACTAAATACACACATACCAGTCCATATGCCTATCAAAGCGATTTTTCCCATTTTTTTATAATTATAATATATGACTGCAATAAATATCATAAACGTAATTCCAACAATACTGCTTTGCATTACTGTAAAGCGATTCTGTGTCGAGAAATATGGCAATAACACTGCTGGGATTGCCCAATAATTAAATGCATTATTCTGATATATCCTCGTCATATATTCTACAAAAACAGACAATACAACGCTACCTGAAATAATCGCTATCCAGGTTTTTCTTTCAATGCCTCTACAACATTCTATCATTCCTAGCAGCAAAAAGAAAGCAAATACTGTTTCCCAGTATCTTCCATATATGTAAACATCATATCTCAATGTATCAAGCGGTACCTTTGCTAATGCCAAATCTAAAACTGAAACCATCTCTGTTCCGACCAATGCCAGTCCAACAAATACATAGAAATATTTCAAATCATTCTTTTCTTTTTTTTCTTTAATGTACGTTTTTATTCCACTGCAAATTCCAATCAAAACAATGCCAAATGACCCTATTATTGCATACCAAATTTCTCCCAATATACATTGTATTCCGGAAATCAAAAAATAAAAATTAACTTTGCTTCCAACATTTTGTGCTTGACTTGCATATGTATTATATGTATAAGAACGTCCTTGTTTCTCATGCACATTCAGGTACTGCAATACTCCCTGATTCAGTGCAAGCATAAATGCCAGCGGCAACAGAAGAATCAGCAAGCTCTTCCAATCTTTCTGCCGGATACTCCGTGCCAGCACAACTATTGCATAAGCAATCACAACTGCCAATGAACGGTTATGAATAATATAAGTGTATCCAACTGCCAACCCTGCGCAGATTCCCCACCGTATAGCATATGTTTTTAAATATTTAAGCACAAAATAAATACTTAATAGTACAAAGAAATAAAGCCACATCTCCGATAGCATAACTGCTCCCTGGAAAATATAACTGGTATAAAGTGATACTGCTGTTGCACATAAGAGTAACAGGTACTTATTTACATCCTGCGCCAACATTTTTGCAATACTATAACACAAAAGCAGTACTCCACAGCTTATCAGCACATTGAAAAGCATTGCCACCCGATAGACTGTTATTATATTACTGCTAAATGCCATCGGAATTGCCAGCAAGGCACTATATCCCCATGAATAAAAAGAACTTGCATTTCTCAATACGCCTGACCAGTTTCTTCCAGTGAACGTTGCTGCATGGGAAAGATACCCATATACATCACCTGAGAACCAGCCAGTAAACTGTGTGCTTGTAAGGAGATGTACAATAAAGCAGAACAGAACCGCCAGACCAACTGCAACTTTCTCTTTCTTTTTATCTGTCCATTGTATCATCCATTCCATAAATCTATCCCAATCCTTTCTACTCACTTCCTTGTACCTTAACTAATGCCCCCTGATTTAAAAAAGCAGGCTGTCCAACATACTCATATATCTTATCTGTCAGATTTCCACTCCATCCGGCATGCAGATGTCCCGCCAGAACTGCTACCACCGGACTGTCATCTGCTGTCAGCAGTTTTAAAAATTCTTCTGTTTCCGGCGTTAATTCATAGCCACAATCTTCTCCTAAAAGAAGCGATTTATTTACTGTTCCAAAATCACCGGCATCATACTGCACAACCAGTTCTCCATACTCATTTTGAAGTGTCTTCCTCAAATCTTCTGCCCCGGCTGTATAAATTGGAACATGACAGATTAAAATAATCGGTTTTCCCTTTTTATATAAGCTTTGAAAGCCCTCTAGAGCTTCTGCTGAAATCTGTGCAATTCCATCTACCTGATAATCCCGGATAGAAGCAACATAGAACTCTCCCATATCAAGGCTCTGGAACTCGCAGTTGTTATCTTTAAATACTTTAAGGAATGTTTCATCCGTATCCGCAAAGGTATTCTCCCACGGAATATAGGAATCATGATTTCCGTAGGTATATAAGTATGGCATCGTAAGCTCTGACATTTTTTTCTGAACGGTCTGTATGTTTTCTGCAGAACCATAATCAATCATGTCTCCGCCGGTAAGAAATGCATCGACTTTACTGTCATTGGCATACTGTATCCAATGTTCTATATTTTCTCCGGATGGTATCCCATTCTCATCACGAAAAGCCCTCGTTTCTGTATTTCCAAACCAACCTAAGTCTTCTCTATCTTCAAAAATTGCTTGGTCATCTGTCATATAAAGAAAAATATAACTTCCCTTTACTCCATCTATAGAAATAGGAACTGTCTCCATTTCCAAGCCATAATCTTCCGGTGCAATACTGTCTGTAAATGCAGTTTCATGTACTTCTTTTCCACATCCACTTAAGCATAATGCACTTATCAAAATAAGAATTGCTGCTCGTTTTCTACTCTTCATATTGCCCATTTCATCTACATCGCTTTCTTATCTGCCTTCTGCTCTTCCATATTGAACATAATGTCCATAATACCCCTTCCAGTCATTTCCGAATGCCTGCTGCAGATCCGCATACTTATTACGATAAGCGGCTACATCAAAGGCTGCGTTTCCTCTTCTTCCTTCTGTCATTCCATAATTTATAAAATGTGCAAGGACTGCTCTGTCATCATTTCCAAAGGCTGCTCTTATATCCGGATATAAATTGATATAATAATTATAATCATATACAGAAGAATAATCTACCCCATTATATACAGTCAACGGATTAACCAGTTCTGTTACGCCACTGGTTACACGTTTTTCCGATTTGCCGGCATATAGATAATGCAGATAATACTGCTTTAAATCCATTCCAAAAGCTGCCCTAAGATCAGAATACGCATTCCGATAAGAATTTATATCAAATGCCTCATTACCCTGCCGTCCTTCGCTCATTCCATAATTTACAAAGTGAGCAAGAACTGCCATATCATCATCTCCAAAGGCTGCCCGGATATCCGGGTATGCACTAATATAGTAGTAATAATCATAAACTGCCGAATAGTCCACACCATTATAAACTGTCACCGCATCCAGCCGGTCTACCGCACCAGAGGCAATTCTGTGTTCACTCTGTCCGTAATATACATAGTGAAGATAATATGATTTAAGGTCATTCCCAAAAGCCATTCGAAGATCCTTGTACCGGCGTTTATAAGAATTTACATCAAAATATACAATTCCCTGCCGTCCTTCCTTCATTCCATAATTCAGAAAATGAGAAAGCAGACTGTCGGAACTTCCGCCACATACGGCTGCCACATCCGGATTATGTAACATATAATAATCCGGGTTGTATACTGCCTCATAGTTCACTCCCTGATACCAGGTGGAATAGGTAGAATAATTCCGCATTCTTGCAATATAATCATTGACGATACTGTTTCCGTAGCCCCATGCAGTTGCCCAGCCGATTCCCGTTGGATTCTCATGTTTGCCAAGCCATTCCACATATGGTGCACTGCCTTTATTTACAAGGCTGTAACGCGGGTCTACGACTTCCTGATTCAATGGTTCCGATGTCGCATATGCTTTTAAATGCTGCACCTGGGCACGGATTCCCATACGAACGGTTGGAAAGCTGTTACCCGGATTGCCATTACCGGTGGCACCAAGTCCTGCAAAGTTAAACTGCTCAATATGGACATCTCCTCTGTAACGGAGAAATCCTGTTTCCTTCATTGCCTGTGCGAATGCCACCTCGGCACGGACGCCCTCTGCATTACATTCTTCCATATACATCATGCAGAATACATAAATATTTGGTGCATCCGTATTGGCGTAAAATGCCGGATACGCCTGATTTGCCTGATAATAATTAATCATCTGTCCAATGGTAACCGTTGTCGGTCCCATAATACTATATCCACCGTCATAATATGTATTTATAGTAGAATTGACCCCATTTACTACCTGCGTAGCTTCTGTCGGTTGTGCCAGCATGAAACATGCTGCCAGCACTAATGTTAATAACCTTTGCGCTCTTTTCTTTACTTTTCTCTTCATTGCATCTCCGATTCTTTCTTCAGTTCAAAATTTCCGGATAACAAGCTTAAATTAGGATTGTAATACTCGTCACCTTTTTCTAAAACATCTTTCCATTTTTTCGCCATATAATCTACTTCGCCCTCAAAACGATTTCGTTTCTCCAAAGTATCTTCCTTTCCTCTGGAAATAGACTCATGGTGATACAATAACGCTTCTGGATCATATACGATTAAATAGCCCGCTTTTCTTACTTTCAGACATAAATCGATATCATTAAAAGCCACTGCCAGCTTTTCTTCAAATCCCTTCACTTTCTCATAAACTTCTTTTTTCGTGAGCATACATGCTGCTGTTACAGCATTCAGATTCTGCTGGATAATTCCTCTTGCAAAATAACCACAATCATCTGCCGGATGTCTGGATAAAGGATGCCCGGCAATTCCACCCATGCCAATAATAACACCGGCATGCTGCACCATATTGTCCGGATAAAGCAATTTTGCTCCTACGATTCCAACTTCTTTACGTTGAACATTTGCAAGCATTTCACTCAACCAGTTTTCCCTGATTACTTCTATATCATTATTCAAAAACAGAAGGTACTCTCCATTCGCATACCTTACTCCAAAATTATTTATTGCAGAATAATTAAACTTGTCCTTCCATATTACAACCCGGATATTTTCACGCTGCTCTATTGTTTTATAATATTCAAATATTTCATTTGTTGTACTATTATTCTCTACAATAATAATCTCGTAATTTTTGTAATCTGTTTTCTGTATAACCGACTCTATGCAACGCTCCAGTATTTCTTTCTGGTCTTTATTCGGTATAATAATTGATACTTTCTTCTGTTCACGTATTGGATATATCACATGATAAAATCCCAGGTGCTCTGTCATTACAACCTGACAGTCATCCTCTCCCATGCGTTTTAAGTGGTCTTCTATTGCTCTTTTTCCAGCTTCATAACAATACATTTTGCTTTCCTGATTTGCTGCTGTTGAGCCCGGATGACAACGCCAATGATACAATACTTTCGGAACATGTTCTACATGCTTGCTTTGTTCTATACAACGCAATATAAAATCATAATCCTGTGAACCGTCATATTCTTTTCGGAAACCACCCACCTGGTCCACAATACTTTTTCTAGCCACAAATAAATGGCAGATATAGTTATTACTCCGAATCAAATCCAAATTATAATCTGATTTGAAATGAGGTTCAAAATAATCCTTTAAATCAAAAGAAACTTTATCTTCATCGGTATAAATGACATCTGTTTCATCTTTATAATGCTCATTCATCCATTTTACGACTTCATAAAGTGCATCTGGTGCCAGTATATCATCATGATCCAGTAATGCCATATAATCTCCCGTTGCGATAGACAACGCCGCATTGGTATTTCCTGCTATTCCGAGATTTTCTGAAAGGCAAAGCATCTTTATCCGCTTATCCTTTTTCTGATAACTTTCAACAACATTTTTAACGGTATCCTCTGTAACGCTGCCATCTCCAATGCACAATTCCCAGTTTTCATAGCTCTGATTTCTTACAGAATCAATCATCTCTTTCAAGAATTTTTCCGGTGTTTTATATGTAGGCACTATAATACTGATACATGGTTCATAATCCAGCTTTTCCGCCCTCTGTTTTTTCAATTTCTTGGCATTCGGGATATATTTTTTTCTCCATACATTATAAACCTCTTCTGTATCCTGAAACCGCTTTTTTATTCTGCCACAATACTTCTTCCATCCAAAGTTTACCAGATAATGCCAATCATCTATGAACAATTCTTCATCTCTATTCTTTAACATATCGAAAAGATTTTCATATTTTCTGTTTTCTTCTCTGGCCTGATCTACTAATTTATTGCATTCCACAATAAATTTTTCAGAAGTTTTTCCACCTTTTAAAACAACAGTATAAATGCCTTTATTTTTTTGCGTATTTTTCCACTTTACCTCAAATCCAAATTCTTTTTTACTTTTCTCTAACCCAAAATTTTCATTTACATCAGCCCGATACTTTCTTTTCAACATAATCGTTTCCTGCTGACCATCTTCATTTATAACACTCAACTCTACTGGTACACTGTCTATTTTCTGCATATCAATAACTGATGTGGCAAATCCCCAGCCATCAATAGATATAATTTCATTATTATATATGGTTTGCTCGATATAATACTTGATTTCAGGCTCTACCTCGAATTCCATATATTCCTTTAAGTTTGCCTCAAACAATATTTGTCCACTTTCAAATCCAATACCAATATTGCACTCGTTCTGATTCTCCACCTCAAATTCCACGTCTATTACAAAGCCGGAATTTAAGTTAATATTATAGTCTTTATACATTTTTTGGACATCTGCTCTGTCTATATATTTCATATACATTTCAGTTTGCTTATTATTTATATAAACCTGCAAATTTTTGTTTTTGCCACTTTTAAGAAATGCCCAACCTACAATTTGTAAATATGCCCTATTATCATCATTGACATAGCAACAAATTTTATCAATACTATAAATATATTCTTTTTCTTCAATTGCAACATGTTCTCTTATCATTTTTTCTTAACCCTTTTCATTTTATCTGCCATATCACGGATAGGTTTTGTTATTTTCCATGACCTTGAATTTATGATTGCTTCATACATTTCTTTATATTGTTCTATCTGGGAATTTAAATTTTCCTTTTCAAGTTTTAAATTCTCATTGTTTTTTGACAGTTCATTATTTATCTCTATTTGGTTCTTCAATAAAGCTTCTTTGTTCTTTCTTTCTTCTACTTCTAATTGTAATGCAGCTTGTCCCAGTCGATTCTTTTCTCTCTCATTCCTAATGATAAAATCTATATTATGAACGATATCTTTTGAAAAAGCATTTAAATTTATTTTTCTATAAACGATATTTAAGCATCCATCTTCTTCTCTTGCCTGCAATAAAATCTGCGGATCACTCGTTTCAAAGAAAAAAATCTTATTGGAGAGTTCAACACCATTTGTTTCTATCTTTTCTTTTTCTTCGCCCTGTGCATTATAAATATGTTCTATGCTAATGATACATGGCTCCTCAACCGGATCTAGTCGGAGTTGCTGCATTCCCTCTGGAATTTCTACTTTCACCTTCAGGTTTCCATCTTCTAATTCCTGCACTTTTTTAAAGTAAGAATTTTCTTCTTTAAAATTTCTATCCTTTCCATAGAATACCTGCATAGTTTCTTCAAGTTCAACTGCGGAAAGGATGTGATTTAAATCTACAGTTTTATGGTTCATCATTTTCGGCATATCGCGTAATGGAATATTATCATCCATGATATACTGTTGAAATTTCTTTTCCATTTTTGCAAATTGAATCTGTTCTTGTGTAGTTATTCCAACCATTTCCATCAAAAAATCCTGTTCCATATTTCTTCTATTTTCCAGGCGGGCATACCAATAAGCCAATGTACGATATACAACAAATTTTACCGGTATAGGAAATTGAAAGCTCCACTCATAATCAATAACTGTCCAGTTATTATCCTTTACGATAATATTATCAAACAGCATATCAATATCTGTTATTTTTAAAGCATACTGTGTTTCTTCAAAATGCACCATACCAAAAACTTTTTCAAAAGAGGGTGTAATTGTAAATACATCCTTATCTTTTAATCCATATATTTTTTGAGCAAACTCTGATATGATTTGAAAAACTTTGTCCATCTCATTTTTTTCAAAATATGAGTCAATAATTTTATCTAATCCATTCCCCTCTACCATCTCAAAGTTTATTTCATTATACTCTTTTTGGCATCCGGCAACATTAAGGGCTCCTTCAAATTGTCTTTTTAAAGGTGCATAATATGATGCTATATTTTTTATATGTTCTCTTGCGCTCTCCGTTGTCGCTCTTTTTTTTAAAAGCTTCTTATCCCCATTTGCAAAAATCTCTGTACAAATGGCGAATTGATTGGCTCTATCATTAGAATATTTAACAAAAAGAATTTTATCCATTCTCTTTTAGTCTCCTTTTTTTATCCTAAGCAAAAAAGAATTGGAAAACTCCGGGAAAAGTCCGGCACCAATAATTCCATCGAATGCTTTTGTCTCATCAAATAAAAGCAGACGGCTTCTGTCAAAATTTCTTATATTCATACTTAATTCCGCCTTCTTAGGCAGATATTCATCAGAATATATTGCCATCGGAAACTTATAATCCGGATATGGATAATAAAATTTATATTCCAGATTGCTTATTTCCTGTAATATATTCTCTATTTCTTTTTTTGAAAAGTTTCTCATCTTATGGTTATCAAAACCTATATAGTCCTGTATTCCAATAAAATAATCAGAATATAATTCTTCCTGACAACCTGACCAATACTTCATTCCTATACGATTATCACACGCTATTAGTATTTCTCCACCGTCTTTCAGATGATTAAATGCACTTTTTATAAATGTATGATATGGTTTTTCATCAGCAAAATAATCAGGTGCTTTCGAAAATGAGCCGACCATTACAATATAATCATAATCTCTCTCTAACTCATTTTCCATTTTATCATATGTTCCTGTAAACACTCTGAGATTTTCTTTTTTACTATTTCTGCATTCATTTATCTGTCTTTGCAAATCATTGTTTTCAAGACTTGTCACCTGTAATACTTTATCAGCAATACATCCTGTAACAGCCCCGCATTCTGCATCTATTTCTAATACTTTTGCATCTTTCTTAAAAGGATACCATTCCAGAATATTTCTTCGCATAGGCGAAAGATGATATAGAAAAAAGAAGTCCTTCTTTTCAGATATAATTTTCTGAAAATCATCCTCAGTATATTGCTGCACTATTTTGAGCAGTTCTTTCATTTTCTGGTTTTCAGTATTATTTTTTCCTACCTTTTCTACTATATTCAAATCCTGACCCTACAACTTTCTCTTACTCTTCTATCTTCTCCACTGTCGTAACAGAATTCATATCATAAAAACCTACGGTATTCTTATCTGAAACCACCGTCACATTGCATACATCATATAATCTGTGGTATACCTGGAACTCACCGCCTTGATATCCGGTACAGCTCATAGACAGAAGGTATTCCCCTCCCTGCAAAAACATATCCTGCTCAAAGGTTGCCACATAGGTTTCCCCAGCTTTTGCCAATGGAACATCCTTCTTTTCATACATGGTATTGGTTCCGGTTATCGCCACACCCTGGATATTCTTAAATGTATAAGTAAAGATCGGGTTCTGTATATCCTGTTTAAACTTCACCTTTGATTTCAGCCGGAAGCGGCTTCCTTTCATAATTGCACTGTTGTAATTCCCATTCTCATCTACAATTGCGAAATCAACTATTTCCGCCGCACCATTTCCATATTCATCCACATTTGGATTCAGATTATAATGATTCTTCCAGAGACCTTCACAAACCGCCTCTTTAATTTCTTTTTCTTCCTCTTCGTCAAATGCACTCATATCCATCTGATGTGCAGCTATCTCTTCTGCCTTATCCTGGTTTACCATGATACGTTTATACATGCCCACCATTTCCTTCGGTGAACCTTCTGCCAGTTTCTTTCCTCTGTTTAAAAGCACAACTCTGTCACAGTATTTGCTGATGCTGCCCAGATCATGGCTGACAAAAAGGATGGTTTTTCCCATTTTTTTAAAATCTTCAAATTTCTTATAGCATTTCGCCTGAAAGAATACGTCTCCTACCGACAACGCCTCATCGACAATCAGTATTTCCGGGTCAATGTTAATCGCTACCGCAAATGCCAGCCGTACAAACATACCACTGGAATATGTCTTGACCGGCTGATGCACAAAGTCACCGATATCTGCAAAATCAAGAATATCCTGCATCTTTGCATCAATCTCTTCCCTGGAAAAACCAATCATGGTTCCATTAAGGTAGATATTCTCAATTCCGGTATATTCCATATTGAAGCCTGCGCCCAGCTCCAACAGTGCAGAAATTCTTCCATCAATCTCTACATGACCACCGGATGGATTCAAGACTCCGGTAATAATCTTAAGAATCGTAGATTTTCCGGAGCCGTTGGTTCCGATTATGCCAACGGTTTCTCCTCTTTTTACATCAAAAGAAACATTATGCAGTGCATAATGTTCCTTATATAATTTCTTTCGTGTCAAGCCTAACGATTCCTTCAGTCTGTCTGAAGGTTTATCGTAAAGCTTATATAATTTACTTACATCATCTACTCTAATTGCTACTTCGCTCATATCCTATGCCTTCCTATAATACATCTGCAAAATGAATCTTCAACCGCTTAAATATCATGGTTCCGATACCGAATAATACCGCTGTCAGAAGCCAGAAGTATAAAGTCAGTGGTGCATTTTCCCAGAACCACGCCTTATTAATCAACGCATCCCGGTATCCTGCCACAATATAGTACATCGGATTCAGTTTGAATATGGTAATCAGCACTGGAGATAATTCCATGGTATCAATGTTCCACATAATCGGTGTCATCCACATCCCAACCTGCAGAACAATGTTAATCACCTGTGTTAAATCACGGAAAAAGATTACAATCGCACAGGTTGCATACACGATTCCCAATACCATAATAAACATGGCAAAGGTATAATACACAATCTGCAATGTATATAAATCCGGATAATAGTGATATGCACTATACAGCACCAGCGTAAATACTACGAAGAATACATGTACAAACAGTGCAGATACTACTTTCACAATTGGGAGAATACTTATCTTAAATACAACCTTCTTAACCAGATAGCTGTATTCAATCAGTGCATTGGTTCCACCATTTAATGCATCCTGGAAGAAGAACCAAGGCACCAGACCTGCGACCAGCCAGAGTACAAACGGAACATCAATTCCTGCTCTGGTGTTGATTCCGCCAGCCTTTAATCCTTTTTCAAATACGAACCAGTATACCACTACCGTTACAATCGGCTGTATAAATGCCCAGATAATACCAAGGTAGGAACCTGCAAATTTAGTTTTAAAATCATTCTTTGACAAATTCCAGAGCAGCTTTCTGTTCTGATACACTTCTTTCGGAAGAACAATCAGCTTTTTACCTGCTTTTAATGCAACAATAAGAATGATATCTAATACAACACACGCAAGGATTTTAACCAGAAGATACTGAAGCCACAGGCTGTCCTTTACCAGCTTCGCAATTCCCCAGTTCTCTGTATTCCATACCAGGTAAGGATCCTCTTTTTCTGCTGTCAGGTTAATACCGTCTGAAACATTATTCTGTTTTACTTCCTGCAGACGCACTGTTTCTGAAAAAACATTCTGATCTATTACCGCAGTTTTTCCATTACTTTCAATGGTTATGCCGGAAATAGTTGTCTCGGATGCTCCGCTTCCCAAATCAAAGCGAAGATATGAAGCATCTGCCGGCACGGTATATTCTAACGTTTTCTCTGTTCCAGCTTTTTTATAATTTACTCCGCTGCTTTGTTCTGCCTTGAAATCATCCGGCATTTTCTGCCCGTCTGTCAGATAGAACATCTCCATATAATTTTCTTCATCGGATGTAAGTGTTACCTTTACCGTAACCTTCTTCTCACTTAAAGCCGGTTCATATCTGAAAACCAGGATGTTCGCCAATATACCAAACAGTACCACCAGCAGGCTGGCTGCGAGTCTCTTCTTAGACATATCATTTACTCCTTATGTTACTTCAACTGTCTATCAGTCTTTCTTGCAGTTATTCTTATTCTCTGCATATGCCTTGATGCCATGCCATACTTTATCTTTGTCGGATAAAATCAAGTCTGCCTCTGTCATTCCTTCCGGCATCGGCCAATCTACTCCGATGTCAGGGTCATTCCACAGAAGTCCGCCCTCATCGTTTGGATGATAGAAATCAGTAACTTTATAGCAGAATTCTGCATAATCACTTAATACGATAAATCCGTGTGCAAAATCCTTTGGAATGAAGAACTGTTTCTTGTTCTCAGCAGACAAAGTAACTCCAAACCATTTTCCAAAGGTTTCAGAACCTTCTCTTAAGTCAACTGCGACGTCAAATACTTCACCGTTTACTACACGCACCAGCTTGTCCTGTGGATAGTTTAACTGGAAATGAAGTCCACGAAGTACACCCTTCTTGGATGCAGACTGGTTGTCCTGTACGAATTCACAGTCAATTCCTGCTTCCTTGAAATCATTATAGTTATAGGTCTCCATGAAGTATCCTCTTGCATCTCCGAATACTGCAGGTTCAATTACTTTTAATCCTTTGATTCCATTACAGTCGTTTGTTACTTTGATTTTTCCCATTTTTCTCTTCCTCGCTTTTCTACAATAATACCCAACTCTATTTTATAATCCGTTAGCAACGTCCATCAGATACTGACCATATGCAGTCTTAAGTAATGGCTGCGCCAGCTTCTCTAACTGTGCTTTATCGATGAATCCTCTCTTGTATGCAATCTCTTCGATACAGGAAATATATAATCCCTGACGTTTCTGGAATGCTGCTACGAAATCTGCTGCATCAAGAAGCATGTCATGGTTTCCGGTATCTAACCATGCAAATCCTCTTCCTAATGTCTCAACCTGAAGGGTTCCACGGTTCAGATATTCATTATTAACACTTGTAATTTCAATTTCTCCTCTTGCAGATGGTTTTACATTCTTGGCAATCTCTACTACATCATTGTCATAGAAATAAAGTCCCGGAACTGCATAATTGGATTTTGGCTGAGCCGGTTTTTCTTCAATTGACAATGCTTTACCGTGCTCATCAAATTCTACTACACCGTATTCTCTTGGATCTTTTACATAATATCCGAAAATGGTTGCTCCCGGCTGGCTCTCTGTACGCTCTGCTGCACTGCGAAGCACTTTAGAAAAGCTCTGTCCATAAAAAATATTATCGCCTAATACCAATGCTACTGCATCGTTGCCAATGAATTTCTCACCGATGATAAATGCATCTGCAAGTCCTCTTGGCTGTTCCTGCACTGCATAAGAGAAAGACATTCCAAGCTGGCTTCCATCTCCTAATAACTCCTCAAATACCGGAAGGTCTCTTGGTGTAGAGATAACCAGCACCTCACGGATTCCTGCTAACATCAGTGTAGATAATGGATAATAAATCATTGGTTTGTCATATACCGGCATAATCTGTTTCGATACTGCCTTTGTCAGTGGATAAAGTCTTGTTCCGGATCCTCCGGCTAAAATAATACCTTTCATGGAATAATCTCCTCCTTAATCATATTGTTTACGTTCTCCAACGCATTCTTTCACTCAATAAATCATTTAATTATAACATATTACATCGTATTTTTCATCTATATTTTCCTTAATAATTTCTGTAGTACCCGTGGAAATACTGGCGAAAACGCACAAAAAAAGCGGACAGGTCTTGTATTTTCCTATCCGCTTCTCTTTCTATACTTCTATTTATTTATCTTTATACATATCTGCATAATATTTCTGGTAGTCACCACTGGTTACATTGTTCATCCAGTCTTCATGCTCAAGATACCATGCAATTGTCTTCTTGATACCATCTTTGAACATGGTCTCCGGCTCCCAGCCAATCTCAGCTTTGATTTTGTCCGGAGCGATTGCATAACGTCTGTCATGTCCTTTACGGTCTTCTACGTAAGTGATTAAATCTTTGCTTACATTTGCTTTTCTTGGATCATCATCCGGAAGAATCTCCTGCAAGGTTTCAATAATGATATTGATGATTTCGATATTACGCTTCTCATTGTGTCCACCGATGTTATAAGTCTGTCCAAGACGTCCCTGCTCCTGAACCATATCGATTCCCTTTGCATGGTCATCTACATATAACCAGTCACGGATGTTCATTCCATCACCATATACCGGGAGTTTCTTTCCGTGTAAAGCATTGTTGATGATTAACGGAATCAGTTTCTCCGGAAACTGGTAAGGTCCGTAGTTATTGGATGTATTGGTAATATTTGCCGGGAAATGATAAGTATCAATATAAGATTTTACTAACATATCAGAAGATGCCTTACTTGCAGAGTATGGGCTGTGTGGCTGATATGGTGTTGTCTCATAGAAGAAGCTCTTTCCATCATCCGGAAGGGAACCATATACTTCGTCCGTGGATACGTGAAGGAATTTCTTACCTTCCTTGAAGCTTCCATCCGGAAGTTCCCATGCTTCTTTTGCGCAGTTTAACATAACTGCAGTGCCCATTACATTGGTATGAACGAATACTTCAGGGTTTTTGATACTACGGTCAACATGACTTTCCGCAGCAAAGTGTACCACGCGGTCAATGTCATTTTCTGCAAACACTTTGCGGATTGCTTCTTTGTCTGTAATATCTGCTTTTACAAATGTATAGTTGTCTCTGTTCTCGATGTCTTTTAAATTTTCCAGGTTTCCTGCATAAGTTAATGCGTCTACATTGATAATACGAATCTCATTGTCGTATTTACGAAACATGTAGTGAATGTAGTTTGAGCCAATAAATCCGGCTCCTCCAGTTACTAAATAAGTTCTCATCTTATTCTCCTCCTGATTTAAAAATCGTTTTATTATGGCACAGTCTTCATTTGTTTGTCAACTTTTTAGAAGTTTGTGCACATTTTTGTACATAATTTAACAGTTCTATTCTTTATCCAGTTTTTTCTTTCTCTCTTCGATTGCCTGCAGTTCCATTTCAAAATCCTGCCGATTCTTCTGTCCAATGGTCTGCAGGATAAGTCCCGAGAAGAATGCCTGGGTTGCTGCCAATATCGTAAAACAGCAAGCAAATAAAGTCGGGAAGTTCGGCACCATTCCGGTCTTTGCATATACTACCAATACCGGTATCAGGAAACCAACTCCAAGAGCAGCCAGTATAAATGCAATAATGCCAAAGAATGACATTGGCTTATAGGTCCGGTACAGTCTTGCAATGGTACGCAGTACCTTAAATCCATCTGAATAGGTATTCAGCTTGGATACACTTCCCTCCGGTCTGTCACGGTACTCAATAATCACATTGTCTACCTGCATATTCTTATCTGCTGCATGAATGCTCATTTCTGTTTCAATTTCAAATCCCTTGGATAATACCGGGAATGATTTTACAAACTGATAACTGAACGCTCGATAACCTGTCATAATATCTTTAATATCCGTGCGGAAGAAAAGATTGATAGATTTACGCACCAGGGAATTACCAAAATTGTGGAATGGTCTGGTATTTTCCTGGAAATAAGTAGAAGAAAGTCTGTCTCCTACTACCATGTCTGCTCCATGCTCTAGCACCTGTTTTATCATCTCCGGTGCTGATTCTGCCGGATAGGTATCATCTCCATCTGTCATGATATAACATTCCGCATCAATTTCACGGAACATTCTTCGAATAACATTTCCTTTTCCCTGCTGATATTCATAACGTACGACCGCACCGGCACTTCTTGCGAGCTCGTCCGTTCCATCATTGGAATTATTATCATATACATAAATAACAGCTTCCGGAATTACCCGTTTAAAATCCTCTACTACCTTTACGATTGTTTTACTCTCGTTATAGCAGGGAATCAATACTGCAATTTTATCCATTTTAGTCCCCTCTCGCTTATTTATGCACAAACAGTTTCAGATATACAGATGCCGCAAAACAGCGGAACTTGCGAATCATAACACTGCGTCTGATATCTTTCGGTGTCAGTTTCAAGCGTTCTTTGTTTTTCTCCAGTAAATGCAGATGTTCCGCTACATATACTTTTGTTTTTTCCTTGTTGCCCCCCATAACTTCTCCGGTATTTGAACCTTTCCGTACCCGGAAGAAATTCAGTGGTTCGTGTATGATATAAACATCGCCTTCACACGCCATGGAAACAAAGAAATCATAGTCTAAGATATAGGTATAATCTGTATCAAATCCTCCGATTTTCTCTGCCACATCTCTCCGGAAAGTATTTGCCTGTGGTGCTCCGAAATAATCCTGTGAAAAGAAGCCCTTCCGGCAGATTTCTTTTCCATCTACCAGTCCGCTCTTCTTATAGCGTTTATAAAAGCCTTTCCCTTTTCCATTCAAATCAATCAGCTTAGTATCACTTTCTGCAATCACTGCTGTAGGATTTGCCTCTAAAGCTTCTACTTCTCTTTTCAATGCATCCGGTGATAATATATCGTCTGCACAGACAAGCTTTGCATATTTACCGGTGCATAAGGAAAGACAGCGGTTCCAGTTTCCTGACATTCCAAGATTCTTATCATTATGATAAAGCTTAATCCTCTCATCCCCGATTTCCTGAATCAGTTCATAAGTATTATCTTTTGAATTATCATCCACAATTACAAGCTCTATATTCTGATATGTCTGATTTAGAATTGAATCAATCGTATCTTTAATGTATTCCGCATTATTATATGCCGGAATACATACGCTTACTAATGGTTCCATTTTTTCACCTATTATCCCAACAGTTCTTTCATATAGACATCCAGTGCATCCTGCCAGTCTGCCATTACAAAGTCACTGGTAAGCTTAATCATATAATCCTCCAAGATAGAGTATGCCGGTCTGTTAGCGGATGCCGGATTCATCTCTTTGTACTGCTTACTGGTTACATGATTTACTTTTACATTCTTTCCTGCTCTTTTGAAGATTGCTTCTGCAAAATCTGCCCAGTTGGTATCTCCTTCACAGGTTGCATGGAAGGTTCCATAATTCTCTGTGCCTTCCAGATAATGAATCATTTTTGCTAATTCCACTGCGCTGGTAGGTGTTCCCACCTGGTCACAGACTACATTTAATTCATCATGGTTCTCTGCCAATGCCAGCATTGTCTTGACAAAGTTCTTTCCATCCCCATAAAGCCATGCTGTTCTTAAGATAAAATGTTTCTTTGCAAATTCCTTTACAAAGTTTTCACCCTCTAACTTAGTCTTTCCATAAGCACTTACCGGATTTGGTGCATCAAACTCTGTGTATGGTCTTGTCCCATTTCCTTCAAAAACATAATCCGTAGATACATGAATCATTTTTGCATCTGCTTCGGTTGCTGCAATACTTAAGTTTCTTGGTCCGATTGCATTAATCTTATATGCAAGATCCCACTGTTCCTCACACTTGTCTACATTGGTATGTGCGGCGCAGTTGATGATAACATCCGGTTTCTCTGCACGTACCAGCTTCAGCACTGCATCTACATCAGTAATATCAAGAGATACAACACCTTCTCCCTCTACTACATCTGTATTGATAAATTCCACATCACTTGCTGCATATTCCTTGCGAATTGCTCTTCCTAACTGTCCATTACATCCAGTTACCAGTATTTTTTTCATCTTTTATTCTCCTAATCCACTTTCTACGGCTTCTACCATTGCCTTTAATGCTTCGTCCTCATCATCACCTTCGCAGACAAATTCGATTTCATCTCCAAATTTGATGCACGCACCCAGTACACTTAAAACACTTTTGGCATTAGCGGTATTTCCGCGATAATGAAATGTTACTAATGATTTATACTGCATTGCTTCCTTGCAGAGTATTCCTGCCGGACGCAAATGTAATCCTGTTGGATTCTTTATTTTAACTTTCTGACTTACCATTTCTATTCCCCTCCTGATTACAGCATTGTGTTGGTAATTAATTCAGCCAGCTTCTGTGCTTCTTCTTCAATCTCGCTCTGGTTCTTTCCCTCAATCATAACTCTTATCAGCGGCTCGGTTCCGGATGGACGAATCAGCACTCTTCCTTCCCCATTGAATTTCTCTTCCAATGCCTTGATTGCCTCTGCAATCTCAGTATATTCCATGAATTTTTCTTTCTTGTGATTCGGCACTTTGGCATTTACAAGTGCCTGCGGCAATACTTCCATCACCTCTGCCAGCTCAGATAATTTCCTGCCGGTTTCCTTCATTACCTGTAATAAATGAAGTCCGGAAAGAAGTCCGTCACCGGTTGTATTATCATCTAAGAATATAATATGTCCGGACTGCTCACCCCCGATATTATAGCCATTCTCCAGCATATTTTCAAGGACATATCTGTCTCCGACCTTGGTTTTCTCTACATGGATGCCTTCCCGCTCTCCCATCAGACTGAAACCAAGATTGGTCATAACGGTTACTACAATGGTATTTTTCTTTAAAGTTCCTTTTTTCTTCATATGGCATCCACAGATTGCCATAAGCTGGTCGCCATCCACCAGGTTACCTTTTTCATCTACCGCAAGCATACGGTCAGCATCGCCATCAAATGCAAGGCCAACGTCTGCTTTTTCATAAACAACCCTTGCCTGAAGTTCTTCCATATGGGTGGAACCGCAGTTGGCATTGATATTGGTTCCATCGGGCTTCGTATGGATAGCAACCAGATCTGCACCCAGGTCTTTTAATGTCTTAACCGATGTATAGTAGGATGCACCCTCTGCACAGTCTATCACAATCTTCATACCGGTCAAATCAACCGGCACACATTTCTTCATAAATTTCACATATTCATCACGCAAATCAAAACGATAGTCAATTCTTCCCACACCGGATCCAATCGGCAGTACAACATCTTTCATATTATTGTGGATCAGCTCTTCGATTTCATCCTCCAACGCATCAGAAAGCTTATATCCGTCTCCATTAAAGAATTTGATTCCGTTAAATTCCATCGGATTATGGGATGCGGAAATCACAACGCCTGCATCTACTTTATGTTTTCTGGTCAGATAGGCAATCGCCGGTGTCGGCATTACCCCTGCATAGATTGCATTGGCTCCTACAGAACAGATTCCTGCCATCAGTGCATTGGCAAGCATTCCACCTGAAATTCTTGTATCACATCCTACAATTAATGTCGGCTGATGTTCCTGCTCTTTCGTCAGCACATAGGCACCTGCCTGCCCAAGCTTTGTTGCCAGTTCAATAGTCAGCTCCGCTCCTGCAACACCTCTTACACCATCTGTTCCAAACATTCTGCTCATTTTCTAATCTTCCTCCGAATTTCCATTATTCGTATTATTTCCATTGGTACTGCCCGTTCCCGTTTCTGTACCACCATTCGAACCCGTATGGGTTCCATTGTCATTTCCAGTATTTGTAGTATCTGATGTGTCTTCTGATTTCTTTGTTATGGTTATCACTGCAGACTGTGTTCCATTTACGGAATATAAGCTGTCATCCAGCTCCAGGGTAACTGTTACGGTATGATTACCTTCTGCCAGCCCTGCTGCATTTACATTTCCCTTAATGCTGTCTGCCATAAGTTTATCCAGATCATTCCGCAGTCCCTTTAAGGTTATTGTAACTGTACGCTCTGCAAAGACTGCTTCATAACCCTCTTTCAGATTCTGAATTGCAATGTTTTCAACCGGTATGCTATAAGATTCTGATACAATCTGCTCCACCACTGCGGTTACTTCAACATTCAGATTGTCAGTATCGACCACCTCTACATCATCCGGCAGATAAGAAGAAATGTTAATTGTCTTCACTACATTGCCAGTTGCATTGCTGATATCCAGCTGGTCTGACGGAATCACAATACTTCCGGCTGCGTTCAGTGCTTCCGGTGTTCCCTTTATCGCTATCTTATTCGGATTAATCGTCACTCCGGTGCATACAAATCCATCTGCAACCGTTCCACTCGGTTCAATTTCTACTGAAAGGTTACGGATATTAAGTATCGTAGCCGAAATTGTCACTTTATCAATATTAAAATTCAGCTTTGAGGTATCTACCGCCTCACCGTTTGCATTATATACAACCGGGACTACACTATCCGTCAAGTCTGCGGATGCACCTGTTACATCAATAGTTGCTTCTACATGATCAATCTGATTCACCACCGATTCCGGTCCGGTTACTTTTAAGATGTTCGGAGATACCCGCACATCTCCCACCGCATAATTCTCAGCTGTATCTCCTACTGTTTTTGCCTTAATAGAAAACTGTGACAGCATCAGATCTTCTACATTTACTTCCATATACTGTGTTTTGCCCTGGAAGTTCACCGCAGACGCATATCGTGTTGCAGTTATCTCAATCGGTACCCGGTATACACCGTCTACCTGCTCAACATTTTCCATATCTGCTACTGCCCGGAAGTCAGTATTGCTCAAGTTCTTCATAACAGAACGCACAGTAGAAACCTTAAAGGTTACCTGTAGATTACTGTCCTTTGCTTCAAAGTATTTGCCCTGCTGTGTCATATAATCCGAATTGGTTATCGTAATAGACGTGGTAAAGTTCTTCGCCTGTGTCGGATCATCAATGTTGACAACAACGAGCCACAGCACAACAGAGAAGAATAATGCTGCAACCTTCAGTCCAAAATTATTTGTCACCAGTTTTGTCAGCTTTTTTAACATTGCGTAACCTCCTCTTCAGTAATTGGAAGCGCCTTGGTTCGATATTGCTGCTCTGGAGAAATTTCAGTTTGCTGCGCAGAAACTCCGCATCCACATTACGGTACAGCTGTCCACCCATCGCAATAGAAACCTTTCCGGTTTCCTCTGATACCACAATTGTAAGAGAATCACTCACTTCACTAATTCCAACTGCTGCACGATGTCTGGTTCCCAGTTCCTTGCTCAGTTCCAGGCTGTCAGACAGTGGCAGATAACAGGTAGCAGAGACAACTCTGTCCCCACGTACAATAATAGCTCCGTCATGTAACGGAGTGTTCTTTTCAAATATATTAATCAGAAGCTGGCTTGATACCAGGGAATCCAGTGCAATACCGGTTCTTTCGTATTCTGTCAGCATAATTTCATTTTCCACTACAATCAGGGCTCCGGTCTTCACCTTACCCATCTCATAGCTTGCCTTTACCAGTTCTCCAATCGTATGGTCATTGAAACGTTCCACTCCGTTTTTTCCAAAATCAAAAGAAAAGAGGGATGAAATAAATTTCTTTCGCCCCAATTCTTCCAGTGCTTTCCGGAGCTCCGGCTGGAAGATAACAACGATTGCAATAATCGCTACATTAATCGTCTTCTCTGCTATCCAGAGAATTGTATTCATCTGGAAGATTGCTGCCACAAGTACAAACGCTAAAATCACAAGAATTCCTTTTAACAGCATCCATGCTCGTGTATCCTTAATCCATTTCAGGACGTGATAAAACAGGAACGCAATAATAAGCATTTCTACAATATCAGTCTTTGATACCGTAATGTTCAAAACGCTTACCCACGCCAGATAATTTTCTTTAAAATTTTCCAACACTGTCAAAAATGACTGCACCTGTTCCACTTCCTCTCTGTCTTATTTCAGCAAATCTTCGTCTATATCCATTTCCTCTGCCAATGCTTTGCGGGAAATACGTTCTTTTTCCTCATCCTTGGCTGCGATACGTTTTACCTTTTTCTCCTTGGTTGTAACATAAATCTTCGGTACCGCTTTTACATAATAGTAATATTCATCATCCTCAAACTGTACCCGTTCTGTCCTGCTATAATCCAGGTTAAAGAACAGGAACTGCTGTATCAATGCAATCACCGTAGAAATTACGCTTCCTACAATAATCCAGACGATTCGTCCCTTGATGCCCAGCATTACAAAACCGCTGATCAGCACAGTAAGTCCAATCAGAATGCCAGCCAGTGACGCCACTGTCCATGCATGATCTATGGACAGGCGGCGCACTACATAAACCACAAGTAAAATCACAATAAAAGTTGCCAGTACCAGATACATTTCCTTATTACCCAGCAGCTGGTTGATTGCTACCACCATTTTTGAAGCCGCATTGCTGTCCTCTTCCACTGCACTTAATACTGCCTCATTTTCCTTTATTCCCTTCAGGAAATAAAACATCACAGTTCCGCTCACAATAGATGCAGCAGATGCCGGTGTCCGTAACAATCCTGCTGAAATTGGCATAATATACGGGATATGTAATGTAAATGTTATCGGTGTCAGCACTGCATAATAACCATCTTTTGGTGAAAACCGTAAATACAGCAGTGCGATAACCAGCATAAGAATCAGTCCTACCACGCATACATCCATAGACAGTGCAAATAAATGTGCAGCAATCAGAATGAACGCAAACAACAGGATAGCATTGACCGGAAGCACCGCACATAACAGTGCCAGTACCAGTGTTACCGGAAGTCCAGCCAGTCTGGTCATATAGCCAATATTTTGATTGATCAGCAGAAATACCACTGTTGCCAGAATAAACTTAAGTACCGGCACAACATATATTTCATTTTTTCCAAAAAAGCGGATTAACCGCTCCTTCAGTTCGAGTAAACCCGTCATTCTAAACCTCCCAGTCATCCGTATTAGATATATTTTCTTCCTCACGATACAGACTGCTCACCCTCTTCAGTCTGTTATAATACTCCTTTACCTGTCTTCTCCCCTTTGTATATCTGCGATTATAGATAATATAAGTAATAAGCAGATAAGCAGCCAGAAATACCAGATACACCATTACAATCCGGATGCCAAATCCAATCATATCCATATCATTAATTTTCTTTACCAGATTCTCCATGTCGTAAAAAAGCCACAGCACAAAAAGAAGTCCGAACGCAATGGTTCCGGCAAAAAAGCTTTTTATCAACTCCATGGCAACATAATCTCTTCTAAAATACTGTGTTGCTTTCTGGCAGGCTTTACTTTCTTCATTTTCGAATTCTGACAGCTTTGTCATATGTCTGACGCGTTCTTTACTAATCATACTCTGCTCCTAAACAAACTCTCTTTAGTATAACATAGATATTATCTTCTGAAAAGAAAAAACTGCCACCAGTCACTGCGGCAGTTCTTAATCTACAGTTACAGATATCTCATCTTATCTCTTTCCTTCGGTCTCTTATCCAACTGAGGCTCCACCGGTTTTTTCTTTATTACACTCTGGAAGTCCGTTTCCATTTTACGTTTGCATTTTTCACAGAAACGTCCTGTTTTGATAATTGTTCCACAGCCTTCACATTCCAGACCAAGTGGTGAATCTTCTGAAAAGACAAGTCTTTCTTCACGCACCCACTGTTTAATCTGTTTTACAGAAACATCATTATCTTCCGATACAACCTGTATCGGAGTATTCGGGTTCTGCCGCAAATATTCTTTTACCTCCTGGAACTTCTCTTCCAGTTTATCTTTGCAGGCTTTACATAACGGTACGCCCCCATAATAATTAAATAATCTTCCGCATCCTTTGCAGTTTCTTACGTCCATTCTTTCTCCTCCTAATGTCCCCTGCCAATGCTAATGCAAAGCACATAAACCTCTTGTATTCCTGATACCTTCAAACATTCTGCTGCTGCATCCACGGTACTTCCAGTTGTGTAAATGTCATCTACAAGCAGAACTTTTCTTAATTGTACTATATTTTGTGCGATTGTAAAAGCCTTTTTCAGATTTTTCTTGCGTTCCTGGTCATTAAGTTCCTTCTGGGGTCTGGTATTTATACACCGATATAGCAATTTCGTTTCTACCGGAATTCCGGTACGTTTTCCTATTTCCTTTGCAAAGAGTTCTGCCTGATTATACCCTCTCTCCCTCCTGCGTTTCCGATGCAGCGGAACCGGTATGATTGCATCTATCCCCAGTCCTGAAATCCACCGGGCATACTGTATACATGCCATTTTTCCATAAAAAGCTGCATATTCACGCCGATTGGCATATTTAAAACGATACAGCGAGTGTTGCACTGCCCCCTGATAAACAAATACTGCCTTTCCCGAATCAAAAAAATGTTTTTTCCGGTCACAGTCACCACAATATTCCTTCCTGGCATTCCCAATGGGTTTTCCGCACCGTTTACAGACCGGTTCCTGCACCAGTTCTGCCTTTCCGATGCACTCCGGGCAGATTTCCCCATCCGGCGGTATCACCTCATCACACAGCGGGCATCTTCTTGGGAATATAATATCCAGTATATTCATTATTTCCTTTCCAAAACTCTCTTTGCACATATTAGCACAGTCCCTTTTACAAAAACATTAACATTCTCTTAATTTTTCCTGATAAAAATAGGATTTAATTTATTGACTTATTTTTCTCTACTTATTATAATTAGTCTATTCGAATTAACGCTTTAATGCATAAACGCACAGACGCACGAACGCGTTAAATCAAAAAAACATTACATATTTCAGGAGGAAATTATTATGAAAAAAATGAAGAAATTTCTCTCTCTTTCAGTTGCAGCAGTTCTTGCGCTCAGCATGACCGCCTGTGGCTCCAAAGCAGGAGATACCCAAAACGCTGACGCTACAGAGAAAAGTTCATCCAACGCAAAGTACACCGTTGGTATCTGTCAGCTCGTACAGCATGAGGCATTAGATGCTGCAACAAAAGGATTCAAAGACTATCTTACCGAGAAATTAGGTGATGACGTTGTTTTTGACGAGCAGAACGCCCAGGGTGATTCTGCCACATGTGCAACTATCGTCAACTCCTTCGTTTCCAAAAATGAAGACCTGATTCTTGCAAATGCAACTGCTCCTCTTCAGTCTGCAGCTGCTGCAACTACAGATATTCCTATTCTTGGAACTTCCGTAACAGATTACGCAACCGCTCTTGACATTTCCGGCTGGTCAGGCACAACAGGACGTAACATTTCAGGAACTTCTGACTTAGCTCCTCTGTCCGAGCAGGCAGCTATGTTAAATGAATTATTCCCGGACGCTAAAAATGTCGGACTGCTTTACTGCTCCGCAGAAGCAAACTCACAGTATCAGATTGATGTTATCAAAGAAGAATTAGAAAAATTAAATTACACCTGTACTGCATATTCTTTCGTTGATTCCAACGATATTGCAAGTGTTGTCCAGAGTGCTGTAAATGAAAACGATGTTCTTTACGTTCCTACCGACAACACTGCCGCTTCTAATACAGAAGTCATCAATAACATTGCAGGTGAAGCCGGTGTTCCAATTATTGCAGGGGAAGCCGGTATCTGCAAAGGATGTGGTGTTGCTACCTTATCCATCAGCTACTATGACCTTGGATATCAGACAGGTAAAATGGCATACGAAATCTTAGTAAATGGTGCAGACCCATCCACTATGGAAGTTGAATTTGCTCCAGCAGTTACCAAACAGTACAACCCTGACATCTGCGAGAAGCTTGGCATCACTGTTCCAGACGATTACGAAGCTTTAGACATGTCTGAGTAATTTTTACTTTTGAATTATTTATTTAGAAACCGGAGGAACTTATTGTGGAATTGCAAATTGCTGATTTATTAAACGCTATGCCCGGTGCTGTAGCCCAGGGATTAATCTGGGGTATTATGGCAATCGGTGTATACATCACTTTTAAAATACAGGATGTGGCAGACTTAACCGTGGATGGAACCATGAGTCTTGGCGGTGCTGTCTGTGTTACTCTGATTGCTTCTGGACAGAATATCTGGGTAGCAATCCTTGCCGCTACCATATCCGGTATGCTGGCAGGATTAATTACCGGAATCTTCCATACAAAAATGGGAATTCCGGTAATCCTTGCAGGTATTTTAACCCAGCTTGGATTATACTCCATTAACTTAAAGATTCTTGGCGGCAAATCCAACCAGGCAATCAGCGCTGACAAATACGATTTAATTGTATCTTTACGATATGTAAAAAATGTGGCTTTTTATAAAAACACCATATTTATCGTTGCTATCTTTGTCATCGCCATTATAGCTATCCTGTACTGGTTCTTCGGAACTGCAAGAGGCTGTTCTATCCGTGCTACCGGATGCAACCCGAATATGAGCCGTGCCCAGGGTATCAACACAAATTTCAATACCGTAATCGGTTTAATGATTTCCAACGGTCTTGTTGGTCTTGCCAGCGCTCTTTACTCACAGTATCAGGGATTTGCTGATGTCAATGCAGGACGTGGTGCTATCGTAATCGGTCTTGCTGCCGTTATTATCGGTACTGTATTGTTCGAAAAGATTTTCCACAACTTTGCGTTGAAGCTTTTATCTGTCGCTATCGGTGCTGTTATTTACTACGCTGTACTTCAGATTGTTATCTGGCTTGGTCTTGATACCAACTACTTAAAGCTGTTATCTGCACTTGTGGTTGCTTTCTTCCTTGCAGTTCCTTACTGGAAGAAGAAATATTTTACAAAACCAGTAAAGAAAGGAGCCAAAACCAATGCTTAAAGTTGATCATATTTACAAAACATTTAATCCGGGAACCATTAACGAAAAAACCGCTCTTAACAGCACTACCCTTACTTTAAACGAAGGTGATTTCGTTACTGTCATCGGTGGAAATGGTGCCGGAAAATCCACTTTATTAAATGCCATTGCAGGAGTCTTTCTTGTAGATGAAGGTTCCATTTCTATTGATGACGTAGATGTTACAAGAATGTCCGAGCACAGACGTGCCAGTTTCTTAGGACGCGTATTCCAGGACCCTATGATGGGAACCGCTGCTACCATGGGAATCGATGAGAATCTTGCCCTCGCTGCCCGTCGTGGCAAAAGCAGAGGTCTTGGAAGCGGTATTACCAAGGCAGAAAGAGCACATTACAAAGAATTGTTAAAAGAGCTGGATTTAGGACTTGAGAACCGTCTTACCTCTAAAGTCGGACTGCTTTCCGGTGGTCAGCGTCAGGCACTGACTCTTCTTATGGCTACTTTAAACCGTCCAAAGCTGCTTCTCTTAGATGAGCACACCGCTGCTTTGGATCCAAAGACTGCTGCAAAGGTTCTTACTCTTTCGGATAAAATAGTTGCAGAGCAGAACCTTACCACTCTGATGGTAACACACAACATGCGTGATGCAATTGTTCATGGCAACCGTCTGATTATGATGAATGAAGGTCAGGTTATCTTAGATATTTCCGGAGAAGAGAAAAAGAATCTTACCGTAGAAGATTTATTAGAGAAATTTGAAGAAATCAGTGGCGAAGAATTTGCCAATGACAAAGCTTTATTATCCAAGTAATTGGTATCTGCCGGTTTTTAAACGAAAATTGACAAATGACTTGCTTTGCAAGTTGTCAAACACGCAAAAACCAGCCGGAATTCTGCAAAATACAGAATTTCGGCTGGTTTTTCTTTCTTTCCAGACACCCGTAAGAAGCGGTCGGTGGAAGGTTCCGCATGCCTGCACAGTCAACCACCTCTACACATTTTCTTCCAGTCTTGCCCGCAGACCGCTGTATCTGGTCTGCTCTGTAATATTCTGTTCCATCTCATAGAAGCACATTTCATTTCCCACAAGTGTTACACACTTTCTTGCCCGGGTTACCGCTGTATACAAAAGGTTCCTGTTCATCAGCATTCTCGGCCCCCCAAGAAGCGGAATTACAACTGCCGGATATTCACTACCCTGGGATTTATGTATTGTAATGGCATATGCCAGTTCCAGTTCCTCTAATATTTTAAAGGAGTACTCTACCACCTTGTCTTCATCATAGACCACGGTCATTGTCTCTTTATAATCATTGATTTCACGGATAATTCCCGTATCCCCATTAAACACACCGGTTCCACGGTCAATGGCAAATCCATATTTACTCAAGACCTCCCACTCCAGCTGATAATTATTTTTTATCTGCATGACCTTGTCCCCTTCGCGGAACACTTTATCGCCATACTCTTTTTCTTTCTTATCCGGAGCAGGAGGATTTAAATATTGCTGCAAGATACTGTTCAGTCGTTCTACGCCCAGATTTCCTTTTTTCATCGGAGTCAGCACCTGTATATCATAAGGCTGTGCATTTACAAATTTAGGCAGTTTCTGCATAATCAGCTGCAGTACCACATTGATAATCACATCTGCATCATATCGTTTCAGGAAAAAGAAATCCATGCTCTTGTTATCTAACACTACTTCTTCTCCCCGGTTGATTTTATGGGCATTGACAATGATATCACTCTGGGATGCCTGTCGAAAAATCTTGGTAAGCTGTACCACATGGAACTGTCCGCTGTCGATAATATCCTTTAATACGCTTCCCGGTCCTACGCTCGGAAGCTGGTTTACGTCTCCTACCAGAATCAGTCTTGTTCCGGCTACCATTGCCTTCAGAAGGGACTGCATCAGGCTGATATCCACCATAGACATCTCATCGATAATTACAACATCCGTTTCCAGTGGATTACTTTCATTTCGTTCGAATCCTACCGCTCCTTCCATTCCACCGTTTAATTCCAGCATCCGGTGTATGGTTTTAGCTTCATATCCGGTCATTTCGCTCATTCGCTTTGCAGCTCTTCCGGTAGGTGCTGCCAGGAAAATGTCCAGGCCTTCCAGTTCAAAATATTTGATAATACTGTTAATTGTCGTCGTCTTACCAGTTCCTGGTCCACCGGTGATTACCAGAAGTCCGTTTCTTACTGCCTCCGAAACAGCCTCTTTCTGGTGTTCATCCAGTTCCATGCCGGTCTGCTTCTCAATCTTATGGATTCGCTGGGCAATCTCTGCATCTGACACATCATAGGCAATATCCAGATTCTTAAGCATCATGGCTGTATTTACTTCCGTATAATAGAGTGGTGCGCCATAAATCTGAACCTGTTCACCCTCCTGTTTCATAATGATTTTCCGCTCTATCGACAAATCCATATACTGCTTTTCGATTGCTTCTTCTGTTACACCCAGAAGTTCTCCTGCCCGCTTTGTCAGTTCTTCCTCCGGCAGAAAGGTATGACCCTCCCCGGATGCCTGTAAAAGTGTATACAATATACCGCTTCGGATTCGAAAATCAGAATCTGTATGAATACCGACTTTCTTAGCAATTTCATCTGCAATCCGAAATCCCACACCACTGATATCATCCGCCAGACGATATGGATTCTCCTGAATGATGCCGTATACTTCCTGTCCGTATTCTTTATAGATTTTCACCGCAAGATTCAGTGTAATGCCATACTGCTGCAAAAATATCATTGCCTGACGCAGATCTCGTTTTTCAGAGACCTGGTCTGATATTTCCATTGCTTTCCGTTCACTGATTCCTTTCACTTCTGCTAACCGCTCCGGTTCTTCTTCGATAATCCGGAAGGTATCGCCTTTAAATCTTCTTACAATTCTTGCTGCAAGTGCCGCACCAATCCCTTTAATTGCTCCAGAGCCAAGATAACGTTCAATGGACAGTTCATCTGTCGGTTCTTTCTCCACATAACTTTCAGCTTTAAACTGCTTTCCATAGGTCGGATGTGCCGTATATTCACCGGTCACTTCGATATTCTCTCCTTCACTGATTCCCGAAAAGATTCCCACGCAGGTAATCTCTTCTTCTTCGCAAACCAGCACCAGTACCGTATAGCCATTGTCAGCATTTCGATATATGATATGATCTACATAACCGGTTATCGTCTCCATCGTCTTTCCTTTCCAACAGAATAAAGAATGTGCCTTGGCACAGTCTTGCGCCTGCGGCGGTCGCTTGCGACATCTGCCTTATACGCCGCAGTGTGCATCCTTGCGGAGCATTTTTTACTTTACAGGAAAGCAATTTCCTGTAAAGTAAGAGAAGGCTGTCATCATATGACAGCCCCTTTTATCGTCTTTTTTAAATTCTATTCCATATTATAATTACGCTTCATCTGCTCATACAGCTGCTGTGCCAGACTGTTACTTCCGCCACTCTGTTCTACTGACTGGCTTGCCAGCTTCTGTATCATCTCGTCTTCAAAATAATCCGTCATCTGACTCATACTGGCATCCTGGTCTTCGTTCTCCGGAATGGTTTTCTTCATTTCCTTATAAACCTGTTCTAAGAAATATGCCTCAAATTCCTTGCAGACATCCATCAGTTCGTCATCCGTTGCACCTGATAAATCTGAATTCAATGTCTTCTCCAGTCCATTGGAACTGTCACTTGCCTGTGATGAAGTTGTATTCAGCAATGCCGGAATATTATCCATCGATATACTCATACTTTACCCTGCCTTTAGAACTATCTTCTTAATGAATTTGCCTGTCCAAGCATCTCATCTGCTGCCTGAATCGCCTTAGAGTTTAATTCATATGCACGCTGTGCAATAATCATATTAACCATCTCGTCTGCCACCTGGACATTGGATGCTTCCAGATAATTCTGGCATACCTTGCTTCTGGTCAGTCCCGGAGTAGTCAGCTCATTCATCGGATTACCGGATGCTGCTGTTGCAACCAAAAGGCTTCCAGAATCCTTTTCCAGTCCAGCCGGATTGGTAAACTGATATACGCCAATCTGTCTGTTCATATCTATGGTATTGCCTGCCGCATCTTTATAATAGAACTTTCCATCATTTGATACTTCGATAGATGATGCAGTCACGCCATCCGGCAGAACAATTTCATTTCCATTACTATCTAATACCGGAAGTCCGGCTTCATTGCAAAGTGTCGTTCCATTAGTTCCGATTGCCCAGCCAAATTTACCATTTCTGGTATAGTATGTCTGTCCATCTTCTCCACGTACCGAGAAAAATCCTTTTCCTTCCAACGCAAATGCTGTATTGCTGGAATTGGCAATTAATGCTCCATTGGTAAAATCAGATGTAATAGAGGCTACTCTGGTTCCCAGTCCTACCTGAACCGGAACCGGCTTTTCATCACCATTTGCAGAAGTTGTCTTAGACTGCAGTGTCTGATACAGCAGCGATTTAAATTCTGCCTGTTCGGATTTGTAACCTGTTGTATTTACATTCGATAAGTTATTAGAAATCGAATCAATATTTGTCTGCTGTGCAATCATTCCTGATGCAGCAGTCCACAATGCTCTCATCATAAGCCCTGCGCTCCTTATCTCTCTTGCGCCATCCGTGGCCAGCCTTTTATGAAACGTACCTGTTTCCTACTTATTTATATCGGCTTCTTTTGCTCTTTTCTTTAGTTCTTTTTATACTTTACCTACATTATTTACGGCTTTGTCCAGTGTTGAATCCATCGTCTGGATAATCTTCTGTCCAGCCTCGTAAGCTCTGGTGATTGTAATCATATCTACCATTTCGGATACTACATTAATGTTGGAAGCTTCCAATGCACCCTGCTCTACTCTCGCATTCGATGTCACAAGCTGTCCGCCATTTACTACATCATAGAGATTCTCACCATATTTGCTGATATAGTCATAATTATCTACATCTACCACACCAAGTCTTGCAACCACCTGATTATTCTGCATAATACTTCCATCGGAAAGCACTTCAAAATCCAGATTCGGATTAATCCGGATATAATTCTCTGCACCAGGATTGCCAGTGGAAGCTCCATTCTGGTTCAGCACATAATCACCGTCTTTGGTCACCAGATAGCCTTCTCTGGTCAGTGTAAATGCTCCATCCCGGGTAAGCTTCATAGATGTTTCACCATTCTTATTGGTAAATGATACCGTAAAAAAACCATTTCCATCCAATGCCATATCGGTACTTCTGTCTGTCACTTTAAAGCTTCCCTGGCTGAAATCGGTATATACTTCGCCAATATGCACACCCATACTGATATTTCCCAGTACCCGCGGCTGCCCATAATCAGAAGTATCCTTAATCTTAATTGCCAGTGTATCAGCAAATGTATGATTTGTGGTACCTTCCTTCTTATATCCGGTTGTGTCGGCATTTGCCAGATTATTTGTCAGAATATCCAGACGGTTCTGTTCGTCTAACATTCCGGTCCATGCGGTATATAATCCTTTTACCATCTACAGTCCTCCCGAAATCTTAATCGTCGTCTCTCTTACCAGCTAAGAATTCTACGAATTTACCTGTACCAATTGCTACACAGGTCATTGGTTCTTCTGCTGTCATTGTATTAATTCCTGTCTTATCTTCAATCAGCTCTTCCAGTCCTCTAAGTAATGAACCGCCACCTGTCAGCACAATTCCTCTGTCTGCAACATCTGCTGCCAGCTCTGGTGGTGTTTTTTCCAGAACACTGTGTACTGCTTCTACAATCTGTAAAGTCGGTTCTCTTAATGCTTCCTCAGTCTCTTCAGAAGAAACCGTTACTGTCTTAGGAAGTCCTGTTACCAGATTACGTCCACGGACATCCATCGTTTCCGGCTGTGCCAGCGGGAAACAGGTTCCAATCTTAATCTTAATATCTTCTGCAGTTCTTTCTCCAATCAGAAGATTATGTTTCTTTCTCATATAACGGACAATTGCCTCATCAAAATCATCTCCGGCAATTTTAATTGATGTACTTACTACCGAACCACCCAGTGAAATTACTGCGATATCTGCGGTTCCTCCTCCGATATCTACAATCATATTTCCACAAGGTCTTGCAATATCGATACCTGCTCCAATTGCTGCTGCAATTGGTTCTTCAATAATTGCAACTTCTCTTGCTCCTGCCTGATAAGTCGCATCCTCTACTGCCTTCTTCTCAACTTCTGTTACACCACTTGGTACACAGACACTGATTCTTGGCTTACGGAATGTTTTCTTTCCAAGTGCTTTCTGAATAAAGTACTTAATCATCTTCTCTGTTACAGTATAATCAGAAATAACGCCCTGACGGAGTGGTCTTACTGCTACAATGTTGCCTGGTGTTCTACCAAGCATCAGTCTTGCTTCTTCACCAATCGCTTTAATCTTGTTTGTATCTCTGTCAAACGCTACTACGGACGGCTCTTTTAAAACTACGCCTTTTCCTTTAATATAAACCAATATGCTGGCTGTTCCTAAATCAATTCCAATATCTGTTGAAACCATGTCAATGTTTCCCCTTTCATCTGTTTCATTATATGTGGAGTAATCTATCTCAAAAAAAGACAGACTACGCATTCAATCATATTCTTACATATATAATCACATTATATACAATAAATGGCATTTTTCAAATGTTTTTTTCTGTTTTTACTTATTTTTAATGAAATCGCAACATCTTCTTAACTTTCTTTTGCTCTCTAATTGTCTTAACTTTTTGTTCACATAATAGTCACACGTCTTCTATAGTATCATATATGTACTAGCTATTAAGCTAATATAATTTTTCATAACTCAGCCCTTCGGATGTCCTTCGGGATGTCCGGAGGGTACTCCCCAAGATAGTAACTGCTGAATGTTTCAGCAGTTTTTTTGTGCTCATAACAGGAACAAAGAATGTGCCTATAGAAAATAGCACCTGCCGAACCCGCCACTGGCAGTTTCTAGCAGATGCCATTCTTCATTGTCTTATGCTTATCCGGTATTACTGTTCCAGATATTTCTTTACATATTGTCCGGTATAGGATTCCGGTACTTTGGCAATCTCTTCCGGCGTTCCCTGGGCAACCACAGTTCCACCACCGTCTCCGCCTTCCGGTCCCATATCAATAATATAATCTGCCGTCTTGATTACATCCAGATTATGTTCAATTACAACTACGGTATTGCCACCATCAGACAATCTCCTCAGAATTTCAATTAATTTATGGACATCTGCAAAATGAAGTCCTGTTGTCGGCTCATCCAGAATATAAATAGTCTTTCCTGTACTGCGTTTGCTTAATTCTGTTGCAAGCTTAATTCTCTGTGCTTCTCCACCAGACAGTTCAGTAGATGGCTGGCCCAGACGGATATAGGATAAGCCCACATCATAAAGGGTCTGTATCTTTCTTGCAATAGAAGGCACATTCTGAAAGAATTCCAGTGCCTCTTCCACTGTCATATTCAGCACATCATAGATACTCTTGCCCTTATATTTTACTTCCAGCGTTTCACGGTTATATCGTTTGCCCTGACACACTTCACACGGAACATATACATCCGGCAGGAAATGCATTTCTATCTTAAGAATACCATCGCCAGAGCAGGCTTCACATCGTCCGCCCTTTACATTGAAGCTGAAACGCCCCTTCTGATAGCCTCTTGCCTTGGCATCCGGAGTGGAAGCAAATAAATCTCTTATCATATCAAACACACCGGTATAAGTAGCCGGATTGGAACGGGGCGTTCTTCCGATTGGAGACTGGTCAATATCAATTACCTTATCCAGCTGTTCCAGACCTTCAATATCATCATGGGCACCAGGAATACATCTTGCCCGGTTTAAATCCCTTGCCAGACGTTTATAGAGGATTTCATTGGTCAGGGAACTCTTTCCGGAACCGGACACTCCGGTAATACAGGTCATAATACCCAGCGGAATCTTCACGTCAATATTCTTCAGGTTATTCTCTCTTGCACCCTTTACGGTAATAAAGCCGGTTGGTTTCCGTCTTTCTTCCGGTACCGGAATCTTGATTCTTCCACTTAAATAAGCACCGGTAATTGAGTTCTTGTTTTTCATAATCTCTTCTGCTGTTCCGGTAGCAATGACTTCTCCACCATGTTCACCGGCTCCCGGTCCGATATCCACAATATAATCTGCCGCACGCATGGTATCTTCATCATGTTCTACTACAATCAGTGTATTTCCAAGGTCTTTTAATCCCTTTAAGGAATTCAAAAGTTTATCATTATCCCTCTGGTGCAGACCAATACTCGGCTCGTCCAGAATATAAGCCACACCTACAAGTCCGGAGCCAATCTGGGTTGCCAGTCTGATTCGCTGTGCTTCACCACCCGATAAGCTTCCGGTCGCGCGGGAAAGGGACAGATAATCCAGTCCCACATCCATCAGAAAGCCTACCCGCGCTCTGATTTCTTTTAAAACCTGGTCACCAATCAGATGCTGCTGTTCCGTCAGTTCCATTTCTTTTAAATAGGCATCCAGATTACGGATGGACATCGCTGTTATTTCATATATATTTTTACCGGAAACCGTTACTGCCAGTGACTCCTTCTTCAACCTCTGTCCGCCACAGCATTTACATGGTGTAATCCGCATAAACTCCTCATACTGCTGTTTCATGGTATCAGAGCCGGTCTCACGATAGCGGCGTTCCACATTTTTAATCAGTCCTTCAAAGGCAATGTCATATACACCTTCTCCACGCTGACCTTTATAATATACCTTTACAGGCCTTCCATTGGTTCCATGAATCAGCATATTCCGGACTTCTGCCGGCAATTCCTTATATGGTGTATCAAGACTGAAGCCATATTCCTCAGAAAGTGCCTTAAGGATTGCATAAGTAAAGCTCTTCTTATCGGTAGAAGACTGCCAGCCCATTACCTGAATTGCGCCCTCTGCAAGACTCAGTCTTTTATCCGGTATCATCAGTTCTTCATCAAATTCCATCTTATAGCCCAGGCCAAAGCATTCCGGGCAGGCTCCGAATGGATTGTTAAAGGAAAAGCTTCTCGGTTCGATTTCATCAATACTGATTCCACAATCCGGGCAGGAAAAGCTCTGGGAAAACTGCATGGTCTCTCCATCAATGATATCCACCATCAGAAGTCCGTTTGAAAGTTCTAACACATTTTCAATAGAATCCGTCAGACGCTTTTCAATACCTTCCTTTACCACCAGACGATCCACTACGATTTCGATATTATGTTTCTTGTTCTTATCCAGCTTTATCTCTTCCGTCAGTTCATAGGTATTTCCGTCCACCTGTACTCTCACATAGCCGCTTCGCTTTGCCTGTTCAAAGAGCTTCTGGTGTTCACCCTTTCTTCCACGGACTACCGGTGCTAAAAGCTGTATCCTGGTACGCTCCGGCAGCTTCATAATCTGGTCTACCATCTGGTCTACGGTCTGTTTCTTAATCTCCTTGCCGCAGTTCGGACAGTGCGGAATTCCAATCCGCGCATAGAGCAGACGGAAATAATCATAAATCTCCGTTACCGTTCCTACAGTAGATCTCGGGTTACGGTTTGTGGATTTCTGGTCAATGGAAATTGCCGGAGACAAACCTTCTATTTTCTCTACATTCGGTTTCTCCATCTGTCCCAAGAACTGCCTTGCATAAGATGACAGGCTCTCCATATAACGCCGCTGTCCCTCTGCATAAATCGTATCAAATGCCAGTGAGGATTTACCGGAGCCGCTGAGTCCCGTCAGTACCACAAATTCATCTCTTGGTATATCCACATCAATATGCTTCAAATTATGTTCGCTTGCGCCACGAATCCTGATATATTTTCTCTCTTTCTTTGCCACTTTTTCTTCCTCTTTCTCTACCTTACAAATCGCGAAGCATCTTCTTTAACTCAATTAACTTATCACGATATTCTGCCGCAGCCTCAAAGTTCAACTCTGCAGCAGCATGGTTCATCTTCTTCTGAATATCTGCAATCAGCTTCTCCAATTCCTTCTTATCCATGGATTCCGGATCTTTCTTGAATTCCATTTCATTCTTGGCTACCTTCTTGGAAATACTGATTAACTCACGGACAGATTTCTGAATGGTAGTCGGCGTAATACCATGCTCTTCATTGTATTTCTGCTGAATCTCACGGCGGCGCTTTGTCTCATCAATCGCAACCCGCATGGAGTCTGTAATCTTATCTGCATACATGATAACATGACCTTCACTGTTTCTTGCCGCTCGTCCGATAGTCTGAATCAGTGAAGTCTCGGAACGCAAGAAACCTTCCTTGTCCGCATCAATAATTGCCACTAATGTAATTTCCGGTATATCAAGTCCTTCCCGCAAAAGGTTAATTCCCACCAGCACATCAAATACATCCAGCCGTAAATCCCGGATAATCTCTGCCCTTTCCAAAGTATCAATATCCGAATGCAGGTATTTCACACGAATACCCACTTCACGCATATATTCTGTCAAATCCTCTGCCATTTTCTTGGTCAGTGTCGTTACCAGCACCTTATGTCCTGCCGCAGTCTCTTTATTGACCTCTCCAATCAAATCGTCAATCTGGCCTTCTACCGGACGCACTTCCACGTCAGGGTCTAAAAGTCCTGTCGGTCTGATGATCTGCTCTACCCGCAAAAGTTCATGTTCTTCTTCATAATCATTTGGCGTTGCAGATACAAACAGCATCTGGTCTATCTGGCTTTCAAACTCTTCAAAATTCATTGGACGGTTGTCTTTTGCCGAAGGCAGACGGAAGCCATAATCCACAAGCGTTGTCTTTCTGGACTGGTCTCCCGCATACATTCCACGAATCTGCGGAATTGTAATATGGGACTCATCTACCATAATCAGGAAGTCATCCGGGAAATAATCAATCAGTGTTAACGGTCTCGAACCTGCCGGCTGTCCGGATAAATGTCTGGAATAGTTTTCAATTCCACTACAGAAGCCTGTCTCTTTTAACATTTCAATATCAAAATTCGTCCGCTCGGCAATCCGCTGTGCCTCTAAGAGCTTATCTTCCCCCTTAAAGTATTTCACACGCTCTTCCAGCTCTGCTTCAATGGTATCGCATGCACGCAGGATTTTCTCTCTTGGCACTACATAATGTGATGCCGGAAAAATACTGATATGATTCAGACTATTCTTAATCTCGCCGGTCAATACATCGATTTCTGTAATCCGGTCTATTTCATCGCCAAAGAATTCTACCCGGATAGCAGTCTCTCCACGGTCTGCCGGAAAGATTTCCAAAACGTCTCCCCGTACCCGGAAGGTGCCTCGCTGGAAATCCATATCATTTCTTGTATATTGTATATCAATCAACTGCCGGATAACATCATCACGATCCCGTTCCATGCCCGGCCGCAGAGATACCATCATCTTCTGGAAGTTCTCCGGTTCACCCAGTCCATAGATACAGGATACACTGGAAACGACAATAACATCCCGCCGTTCCGTCAATGCTGCTGTAGCAGACAGACGCAGTTTATCAATCTCATCATTCACAGAAGAATCCTTTGCGATATAAGTATCCGTGGATGGCACATATGCCTCCGGCTGGTAGTAATCGTAATAGGAGACAAAGTACTCTACTGCATTTTCGGGGAAAAATTCCTTGAATTCTCCATAGAGCTGCGCCGCCAGCGTCTTATTATGCGAAATAATCAATGTCGGTTTATTCATCCGGGCAATGACATTTGCCATGGTAAATGTCTTACCGGATCCAGTTACACCCAGTAGTGTTTCAAACTGATTGCCCTCTTTAAATCCCTTCACCAGCTTCTCAATTGCCTGCGGCTGGTCTCCAGTGGGTTGATATTTGGAAACTAATTTAAAATGATCCACTCAATTTCTCCTCTGTTCATTTACTCTTCCTTTAGTATTACCACGTTTCTCCGCTCATTATAGCATCCCTCAACAAAAAAGTACAGAACAAAATCGAATGTTTGTTCTGTACTCGTTTTACTCTGACCTTTTTTATTTCTATTTCATTTGCTCTTCTGATGAATGCCAGTGCTTTAGAAATCTTTCTTAATCTCTGCCACCAGCTCATCCAGCTGTTCCAGTTGTTCGTTCTTTAATGAAGATTTAATACTTACCTTTGGTTCAATAATCTTCATGTCTTTCATTTCCGCAATCTTATCTGCCATCTGTTTTCCAGCTGTTGCTGCCCAGGTACCATTATCCAGAATTACAACGGTACGTTTCTGTACGGCAAGTGCTTTCATGTCATTTAAGAAATTCTCCATAACCGGATATACATTTCCATTATAGGTTGGCGCTGCCAGTACAATATGGCTGCAGCGGAATGCTTCTGAAATCAAAGTGGAAACATGTGTATTGGATACATCATATACTGCAATATTATGGATATCTGCTTCTGCCAGCTTTGCTGCGAGTACATTTGCAAGGTTTTCTGTATTTCCATACATGGACGCATAAGCAATCATAACTGCTTTCTCTTCCGGCTCATAGCTGCTCCAGGTATTGTATTTATCCAGAATGTAACCAAGATTGGAACGCCAGATTGGTCCATGCAGCGGACAGATAATAGAAATATCCAGTCCTGCCGCTTTCTTCAAGGTTGTCTGAACCGGTCCGCCGTATTTTCCAACAATATTGGTATAATAACGTCTTGCGTCATCCAGCCAGTCACGGTCAAAATCAATTTCATCATTAAAAATATTTCCGTTCAATGCGCCAAAAGTTCCGAATGCATCTGCTGAAAATAATACTTTGTCCGTTTCATCATATGTTACCATTACTTCCGGCCAGTGTACCATCGGTGCCATTACAAAGTGAAGGGTATGTTTTCCGGTATTTAATGTCTCTCCTTCTTTCACGGTAACGGAACGGTCTGTAATATCAAAGGTATAAAACTGCTGTATCATGCCAAAGGTCTTGGCATTTCCCACAACCTTTACTTCCGGATATCTTCTTACAATTTCTTCAATTAATGCACAGTGATCCGGTTCCATATGATTCACAATCATGTAATCCAGTTTTCTTCCATCCAGTGCAAATGCCAGATTTTCTAAAAACTGTCCTGCAATGGAACGGTCTACGGTATCTAATAATACTGTTTTTTCATCTTTTAAAAGATAGGAATTATAGGATACGCCTCTTGGAATCGGGAATATGTTTTCAAATAAAGCAAGTCTCCTGTCACTTCCACCAATCCAGATTATATCTTCTGTTACTTTTCTTGTGCAATGCATCTATTTTCCTCCTTTTGTCATATTTACTGTTATAACGTAATTTAATTATTATAAGTTGATTTAATTTTTAGTATTTTTATTCTTAAGCTTTTCTTCCGCAGCACTGTTTGTATTTCTTGCCACTTCCGCATGGGCACGGGTCATTCGGGTAAACCTTTGCTGCCGCACGTTTCTTCGGCACGCCCTGTGCTGTTTCATCCTTATTGGTTCCGGTTACTTTTGCAACCTGCTCTCTTTCTACCTTCTGCTCTACTCTGACATGGAATAACAGACGGACGGTATCTTCCTGAATACTGTTAATCATCTCTTCGAACATATCATAACCGCTCATCTTATACTCTACCAGCGGGTCTCTCTGCCCATAAGCCTGTAAACCGATTCCCTGACGCAGCTGATCCATATCATCAATATGATCCATCCACTTACGGTCAATAACTTTCAGTAAAATAACGCGCTCTAATTCACGGACAGCTTCCGGCTCCGGGAACTCTGCTTCCTTCTCCTCGTAGAGTTTTACAGCCTGTTCTTTTAAAGCATGTTTTAACTTCTTCTGATCCTTGTATTCTTTTGCCTGCTCCGGTGTCACCTGCCGAAGTGGAATAATTGGAATCAATAACTGGTTCAGTTCATTAATGTCCCATTCTTCCGGTGGTAAATCCGGCGAAATACAGGTATCTACTGTATTTTCCACTCTGTCGGTAATCATCTTATAGATAACATCACGCATGCTCTCGCCATTCAATACGCGGAGACGTTCTGCATAAATAATCTCTCTCTGGTCATTCATAACCTGATCATATTCCAACAGATTCTTACGGATTCCAAAGTTATTTCCCTCAATCTTCTTCTGTGCCTTTTCAATTGCACTGGTCAGCATCTTATGCTGAATCTGCTCGCCTTCCGGCACACCCAAAGTATTAAACATGCTAAGCAGTTTCTCAGAACCAAACAGACGCATCAAATCATCTTCCAGTGAAATGAAGAACTGGGATTCTCCCGGGTCTCCCTGACGACCGGAACGTCCTCGCAGCTGGTTATCAATACGTCTGGATTCATGACGCTCAGTACCGATGATTTTCAGACCGCCGGCTTCCTTTGCTTCATCATCCAGCTTAATATCAGTACCACGACCAGCCATGTTGGTTGCGATGGTAACCGCACCATGTACACCGGCCTGTGCTACAATTTCAGCCTCTAACTCATGGAATTTTGCATTCAAAACTTTGTGTGGTATACCACGCTTATTCAACATGGAGCTTACCAGCTCAGAAGTATCGATATTGATGGTACCAACCAGAACTGGCTGCCCCTTCTTGTATGCTTCTTCTACTTCATCCACAACAGCATGGAATTTTTCTTTCTTGGTCTTATAAACAGCATCCTCTTTATCCACACGGATAACCGGTCTGTTGGTAGGAATCTCGATAACGTCCATTCCATAGATGTCACGGAACTCTTTTTCCTCTGTCAAAGCGGTACCGGTCATACCTGCTTTCTTATCATACTTATTGAAGAAGTTCTGGAACGTAATATTGGCAAGGGTCTTGCTCTCACGTTTTACTTTTACATGCTCTTTTGCTTCAATTGCCTGATGTAATCCATCAGAATAACGCCGGCCCGGCATAATACGTCCGGTAAATTCATCTACGATTAATACCTGATCATCTTTTACCACATAATCCTGATCACGGAACATCAGATTGTGTGCACGCAGTGCTAAAATGATATTATGCTGAATCTCAAGATTATCCGGATCTGCAAGGTTATCAATGTGGAAAAACTGTTCTACCTTCTTTACACCTTCTAATGTCAGATTGACTACTTTATCCTTCTCATTTACCACGAAGTCTCCATCTTCTTCGATTTCCACTCCCATGATAGCATCCATCTTGGTGTATTCCTTCTGATCTTCACCACGTTTCATCTGTCTTGCCAGAATATCGCATGCCTCATAAATGCTGGTGGATTTTCCACTCTGTCCTGAAATGATAAGTGGTGTTCTTGCCTCGTCAATCAACACAGAATCGACCTCATCGATAATCGCAAAATGAAGCCCACGCTGTACTAACTGTTCCTTGTAAATTACCATGTTATCGCGCAGGTAATCGAATCCCAATTCATTATTGGTAATATAAGTAATGTCGCAGTTATATGCATCCTGACGTTCCTTAGTGTCCATGCCGTTAAACACAACGCCAACAGTCAGTCCTAAGAATTCATGAACCTGTCCCATCCACTCAGCATCACGTTTTGCCAGATATTCGTTGACAGTTACAACATGTACGCCCTTTCCTTCCAATGCATTTAAGTATGCCGGCAGGGTAGATACCAGTGTTTTTCCTTCACCAGTCTTCATCTCAGCGATACGTCCCTGATGCAGAATAATACCACCAATCAGCTGAACGCGGTAATGTTCCATTCCAAGCACTCTCTTTGCTGCCTCACGAACGGTTGCATATGCTTCCGGAAGCAGATCGTCCAATGTCTCACCATCAGCAAGTCTCTTTTTGAATTCTTTTGTCTTATCCTTTAACTGCTCATCAGTCAGTTCCTGCATGGCAGGCCGATAAGACTCTATCTTATCTATAAGCGGATAAATTCTTTTTAATTCTCTTTCGCTATGTGTTCCAAAGATTTTTTCTATTGCTTTCATATAATGCTCCTATCCATAATTTTGCTTACGCAACTATGAAATATTGTACCACTATCTGCCTTTCTTCACAATATCTAATCCCATGAACGTTTTATAAACTTTTTGTTAAATCAGTGGACTTTTTACAAACAGATGCTATAATAGGCAAAGATTGAACAGGCGATTGCAAAATGGAAAAACAGAATAAGATATTTTTATAGGTGAAAGACTTCACTTCTTTTTAATGGATATGAAATATCTCGTAACTCTTAGCACTTTATTTTTCTTGATTGAAGACTGTCTTTCCGGTTGCTTTGACATAGGATTCCAGAACTGTCCGCCGGTTGCGGATGCAACGTCAAAACCGCAAGGGGCACTAAGAATTTCGATGAAATCATGATTATGTCCGGCAACCGGTGTATATTCACATCCATGTTCAGATACACCTCACTGGCACATCCCTGTGCCAGTGTTGCCGGTTGCCGGTGAAATTCCAAGTGCCCCTAGCAGCTTTGCCAAGGTATCCGCACTCCGGCGGACAGTTCCGGAATTTCTTGTCAAACATTGGAAAGACAGTCGATATAACAGAAAGAAAAATAAAGTGCTTAGTGTTACAATATTTCATATCCGAAAAGAAGAGGAGCCTTTCACCTCATAAAAAATATGTCATACACTATTTTTCATTTTGCAATCGCCTGGCAACAAGTCCAGGTATAGAAAGGAGTTTCTTATGCATTACACATACAAAACCAAAGGAACCTGTTCCACCCAGATTGATTTGGATTTAGAGGGAAATGTTTTAAAACATGTTACCTTTACCAATGGATGTAACGGCAATTTAAAGGCTATCTCTTCTTTGGTAGAGGGATTAACGGTAGAAGAAGTAGAAGAAAAATTAAAGGGCATCACCTGTGGATTCAAATCCACTTCCTGTGGTGACCAGCTTGCCCAGGCATGCTTAGCAGCCCTTGAAGCGCAGAAAAAAGAAGCATAACAGAACAAAGAATGTGCCTTGGCACATTCCCGCGCCTGCGGCGGTCGCTTGCGACATCTACCTTATACGCTGCAGTGCGCATCCTCGTGGAGCGTTTTTCACTTTACAGGAAAGCAATTCCCTGTAAAGTGAAAAAGGGCATCATCTAAATTCTCTTAAGATGATGCCCTTTCATACTATTTCGTCCATTGGACTTTTACCTCATTTCGTATATTTCGTCTTCAATCCCTGAACCCTTCCTCCTGAATCCGTTCGCTTCTGAGTCCTGTTGGACTGGAACCATATCTTTACGTTGCCGTTCTGATTCTCCATCCACTTTTCTTTTGTATTTACCTCAGGTTTTCCTTCCGATTCTGAATCCATGAACTGAATCTGATTTTATTATTTATTATGTCAGGTTTCATAATATCTCTCAACTCTGCATTGGACCATACCTTCCTTTCTTACTATTGCGTTTTCCTTCATCTAAACGCTTGTCCGATTCTGATTTAATATCCTGGTGGTATCGACCTCCTCGTACATTATTATGAGTTTGTTCCTTCTCTTTCTGGTGGAATCTCCTCCTTACTTTGTTTCCATTCATTTGTTTCTTTTGATGATTTGATTATATCTAACTATAGTTCATTTGTCAACACTATTTTTAGAATTTTCTTAATTATTTTTCGTATTTACTTTATTATATTACATGTATTGTATAAATTATCTGAATTTTCAGTTTTATTCCAATTGTTAAAACAAATATTAGGAAACGAGTATATTTGCAGTCTGCCGATAATGCCATTTCCTATTCGCTGACTTTCCACTCTACCTGGGCACTTTCTTCCTTCTGAAGAGAAAGCAGAAGAGTAAATAACTGATGAATGGTCTCCATCAATTTCTGGCTTGGAAGAATTGCATACTGGGCCAGCCGGTCCAAATCAAAATAGCGGACATTCGGATCCGGCAGGAATACCATGTTGGTGCTCCGCACTTCTTCTCCGCAGGTCTCAATATTTTCATAGGTAATCATCACAAATTCATTTCCATGCTCTTCGCAGGAATAGGCTGTATAACACTCATCTACTACCCACTGCTTTCCGTCGGCTTCTACAACCGGCTTTTCGGATTCCTCTTTATATTCGCTGGTCTTCATCTCAACATTCCAGTGCTGCTTTCCTTCTTTGGTTCTCTCATATAAATGCTCTAATGTGCTGTTTAAAAATTCTGGTGTCATTTTTGCTGTCTCCTTCTATTTACTATTGTTTTTGTTCTGTACTTTTATGTTGTGGCTGTCCGCAGTTGCATTCGGACAGCCTCGGTTATTTTTGTCCTGTTTTTCTATTATAACACAGCCGCTTCTGCTGTGAAACCATAAGAAATAATACTTTTTAATGCCTTTTCTTTAACGAAGCCCGGATTCCTTTGCCTCTGTTTCCAGTCCGCTGGCAAGATAATCCGCCATGGCAATAATCTGCCGCTGGATATTCCAGAATGTCTGTAAATCTTTTTCATAATTACTGGCAAGCCGCTCACTGATTTCCTGTCCAATCAGTTCTACATGCATACGGAACATTTCTTTTAATGCACTTTCTTCATATTCCGGTGTTGCAGATGCTAAAAGTTCTGCGATGCGGTCTGCATTTTCGTTTAACCGGCGTACCTGCTCCGCCGTATCCTTCGTTCTCCCTTCTTTTTTCTGGGTAATCAGTCCACCGGTAAGTTCTACATGGCGCACCAGTAAATCTCTGAGGCTGTGCACCGTATTTTCCGGATAATATCTGCCGAAAAGGTCTGCTATTTCCTCTGCATTATCAATTAATGCAGTAACCAGCTCCTGCTGATCTGGCAAATCCGCCACCATGCTGACCAAAAGCATCCGGAGCAGGTAAGTATGATTCAGCCATGCCATCCGCATCAGTTCTTTTAAATTTCCTTTTCCGTTGTTATTGGAAATCCCGGAATTTTCGGTATTTCCCAGCATTTCCGGTCTTGTGTATTCTCTGCCCGGGCATATTTCTATCTTCATTCCAATCTGTAAATTGTAAGGATTTATCCTTGGATTGCTTAAAATAATAGAGGATACCGTCGTCTTATACTGCCGGGAAAGTTTGTATAATGTATCCCCCGCTTCCACGGTATGTTCAATTGAATTGCTGCAGTTCACGCTGACCTCTTTCCATTCTTTCTTACTTTCGTATTAGTTTATGTCAAAAATATTGATTGGTTCCCTGATTTGCTCTTGTCAAGGAATGCGATTGCGTATACAGTAAGGGAAAAGCATGTTTTCGCGAGGTGTATTATGTCCATTAAAATATTCGTTATGACCCACAAACAATTTGAAGCTCCCACCGATTCCATGTATGTTCCTCTGCAGGTCGGACATGCAATTTCTCCGGAATTGGGCTATCTTGCGGATGATACCGGAGACAATATTTCCCGGAAAAACAAAAGTTTCTGCGAGCTGACCGGCATTTACTGGCTCTGGAAAAATTACCATGCCTGCGATTATATCGGCATCTGTCATTACCGCCGTTATCTCATAAATAGGCAGGGGCTTATTTTCACGGAAAAAGAGCTGATGCGGCTGCTTCAGAATCATGACATGATTACACCAAAGCTTCTGACTTTAAATACTTCCTATTTTAATGGTTTCAGTCAGAACCATCACCAGAAGGATCTGCTGATTACTGAGCAGGTCATTTCTGAAAAATACCCTGACTATTTGCCTGTTTTTCACCATATGGTTCATGATGTGCATACTTATTTTGGAAATATTTTCATTGCTTCAAAGGAACGCTTTGATGCCTACTGTGAATGGCTGTTTGACATTCTCTTTGAAGTGGAACGCCGGGTCGATATCAGCAGCTATGACAATTACTGCAAGCGGTTGTTTGGATTCCTGTCGGAATTTCTGTTAACAGTTTACATTGTGAAGCAGAATCTCTCCACTTATGAATGTATGGTGGGGATGTCCGGCGAAAAACATGAAACAAGAGTGCTCCGGGAATCTCTGGCAAAATGTTTCGCAGATGGTGACTACCAGAAAGCCCAGTCCATTTTCATGGAAAACTATGTGAAACGTCCGGACATTCTGATGGAAGCTTCTGATATTACCGGCGAACTGCACCTTTGCATGCAGGTGATTTCTACCTGTTCCTTCGAACAGGAACTTTACGGGCATAACCTTTTAGATATGATTCATGATTATCATTCCCTGATGGAATTCTGTCACCGGTTAAATGAAATTGTAAATCATTTTCTTACAGGAACAGAGTCTGCCGCTGATATTTCATGGCTCAAAAAATCCACTGCTCTCTCTCCGAAAGCAGTGGATATAGCGATTCAGATGTTCTGTTCTGATGAGGACTTAAAAGAGAAAGTATTTTCAAAAATCTGTTCCCAGCTCAATGATTTTTGAATTCCAGCTTTATCATTCTAATCTGCCCATCTTTCCGGTCTTACCTGTTTCTACTGGCAGGCTGCCACAGAAACGGTCCGGCATCCCGGTGAAATAATTTCGCAATGGTCAGAGAATGTTACGGTCATTCCCTCTTTTTCAAAAAATGCTTCAATTGCCGCTTTGAGCATACCCTCTTTACCATCACATGCACAAAATCCTAACGGTTCTACAACGGCTGTCTCCGCATCATGAAAGCTAATACGGTATGGCAGGCGTTGTTCATGTAACGCTGCATTCAGGTGTGCAATCTGGTTATAAGTAAATTCCTGTCTCATAAGCACCCCTCCTCTACGGTCGTATGACAACTCTCTCGTATTACTTCTAGATATATATATTATAACTCAATTTTCTGAAAATATAAAGTAAAATGTATTTACTTTCTGTTATATTTCTATTACCATATTAGTATATTAAATCAAAAGAGGAGAATGTTATGTATGAATGTCCCAATTGTGGCGGAAATCTGAGGTTTGATATTCCAACACAATCACTTTTCTGTGACTACTGTCACACACAGCTGAATCCTTACAGCTATCAGAAGGATCACGATGCTGTGGAGACATCTACTTATGATGTCAACATTTTCACCTGTCCGCAATGCGGCGGTGAAATCTTAAGTACCGAGAATGCTGCAACCGGATTCTGTAGTTTCTGTGGTGCTTCTACGATTCTTGACAGCCGGATTGCCAGGGAAAAACGTCCGGACTACATTGTTCCTTTCCAGATTACCAAGGAGGACTGCAAGAAGGCTTATGGCAAAATGATGCGCCATGCCATTTTTGCCCCTAAGGAACTGAAAGACCCACGCAATGTAGACAATTTCCGTGGGATTTATATGCCTTACTGGGTATATAACATTACCCACGAAGGTACAGTACAGCTGCCGGCTGAAAAAAGCCACCGGGAAGGTAACTATATTGTAACCGACCACTATAATCTGCTCTGCCAGACGGATGCCTATTATAAAGGGCTCTCTTATGATGCGTCTTCTTCTTTTTCGGATGTTATCAGCGAGAATATTGCTCCCTTTGATGTGCGCGGCATGAAAAGTTTTACTCCGTCCATTCTGTGTGGTTTCTATGCTGATACTGCCGATGTGGACAGCGATATTTATCTGGAGGACGCAAAAGCCATTGCCAATGAACAGACTTATTCCAAAGTCAAAAAAATACCTGCCTTCCAGGAATTTAATTTTATTTATCCGGAAACAAACCATTATATGAGTTATGCATTAAATACGGAATGCAAGGAAGCTGCCAGCGCCATGCTTCCGGTATGGTTCTTATCCTACCGTAACAAAGACCGCGTTGCCTACGCTACGGTCAATGGACAGACCGGAAAGGTTGCTGCTGATATCCCGGTAGATAGACGTAAATTTTTACTCGGTTCCTTTCTACTGGCTATCCCGGTTTTTCTGCTTTTAAATCTTTTCTTTACCATACGGCCTGCTTCAACCCTGATACTTTCTGCGGCACTGGCACTTTTTGCCTCCATTATTTATTTTGTGGAGCTGAGCGAAATCCATAGTCAGGAAACCTATGAGCATGACAGGGGATATCAGTCCAAACAGGGAAATGTCAAGAAAGAAGCCAAAGTAAAAGTAAACTTAAAGCCCCATAAAAGCATGAAATCTAAATTCGAAAACATAATTCCTTATCTGTTTTTAGGTGTATTTGCAATTCAGGTTCTAATGGGAATCTTTAGTTCCGGCGGTTTTTCATTTTCTAAAATTGTCATGCTTATTGTTATCGGCGGTGGGGTTCTGACTTCGCTGTTTGGATTTTCCCAGTTCAGCGAAACAACCACCCGTGGAAAAATTCCGGGATTCCTAGGAGCTTTAATTTCCATTGCTGCTGCTGGAATGATTACTTTCCTGCATCCGGTTTCCGACCTTTATTACTATGGTGGTGCAATTGTATCTTTTGCCGGTATTATTTTTACGCTTCTTAGCATTTTAAAGGAATACAATATGCTTACCATGCGGAAACTGCCGCAGTTTAACCGACAGGGAGGTGATGACCGTGCCTGATACATATAAGAAGAAATACAGCTCTTTTTCTGCAAAAATAATTCTTGGCTGCCTGCTTGCATGTTTCTTCCTCTTACTTAACGGAAGTATTACCTGCAAAGCCGAAACCAAGACCTATACCAATAAAAGCACCGGTTATCAGGTTATCGTTGAGGACGATGCCAACCTTTTAACAGACGAGGAAGAAACCACCCTTGGAAAAGAGATGGCTCCGATTACCACTTACGGAAGTGTTGCTTTTAAATCCATCGATTACAATCCTTACTATTCTACTGAGGATTATATCCGAAGCTATTACCGCGACACCTTCGGTTCCACCAGTGCAACCGTATTTCTCATTGATATGGACAATCGGAACATCTGGATTCACAGCAACGGAACCATTTATGAAACCATTACGAAAAGTTATGCCAACACTATCACCGATAATGTATACAAATATGCCTCTGATGGTGATTATTACACCTGTGCATTTACCGCTTTTGGTCAGATTAATACATTGCTCGAAGGGCGAAAAATTGCGCAGCCGATGAAATATATCAGTAATGCCTTTTTAGCAGTTATCATTGCTTTGTTGTTAAATTATTTTCTGGTACGTTCCTTCTCCCGTGCGAAGAGACCATCGAAAACAGATCTTTTAGGAAAGGTATTTACACAGTGCAATATTGTCAATCCAAATGTCCGTTTTATCCGGCAATCCCGTGTCTACAGTCCGCCTTCCAGCAGCGGCAGCGGTGGCAGTAGCGGTGGCAGCAGCGGTGGCGGCGGTGGCAGCAGCAGTGGCGGTGGCGGCGGTGGCGGCGGTCACAGCTTCTAATCCCAAGACCTGCCTTTTGCCGTTTCATACCGCTATTTCATAACCTGTAGAACCTGCCACCGGCAAATTCTTACAGATGTCCGGCAATAGCAAAAATCCCATGGAGAATATTTCTGTTTTCCATGGGATTCTTTTTGACGTTTCTTTATATTGATATTTTTTATATTGCTTTCTTTTCTAAGTTTTTCATGATATTTAATTCACGCAATGCATAGAAAATGGCAACGACAGCTGCAGCTGCATCTGCGATTGGTCCTGCATACATTACTCCGTCGATTCCCATAAACAAAGGGAAAATAAGAATCAGCGGCAGCAAAAACAGCACCTGCCTGGTCAGCGATACTACAATACCAAGTCTGGCTTTTCCAATGGATGTAAAGAAACCAGAAGACATTGGCTGGATTCCATTGATAAATGTCATAAACATAAAAATTCTGAAATACCGCTCTGCAAACTGGAAATATTCTGCACTTCCATCACCAAATACCGCCACCAGCTGATGTGGGAATATTTGAAATACAATAAAAAATGCAACACCCACCAGCATAGATATCTCAAAGGCACGCCAGAATGTTTTTCTTACTCTCTCGAAACTTCCCGCTCCATAATTAAAGCCCCAGATTGGCTGACAGCCCTGGGAAATTCCAATACAGATTGCCATAAATACCATATTTACTTTTGAGATAATTCCAACGCAGGCAAGGGGGATATCTGTTCCATATACAGACATTTCTCCGTAATGACGCAGCGTATTATTCATGGTAATCTGCACGATTGCCATGGCTATCTGGTTGATGCAGGAAGCCATTCCCAATGCTGCAATCACTTTCATATATTTTACCCTTGGACGAAGCATGGAAAACCGAAGTTCCATTTTTCGGAATTTTACAAAATATATAATAACAAGCAGACCTGATACAAACTGTCCGATTACAGTCGCCCATGCGGCTCCTTTGATTCCCCAGTTAAATGTAAAAATAAATAACGGGTCTAAAATCGTGTTGATAATTGCGCCCACAAGCATGCAGGTCATGGAATAGGTCGGGCTTCTGTCCGCACGAATCAGATGCGTTCCACCGGTTGTGGATACCAGAAACGGGATTCCAAAGGCTGTAATAAATGTATAATCCTGTGCATATGGCAGCACATCCGGTGTTACACCAAATAAATACAGCAGCGGATTTAAAAACAGCAATACGATTGCTGCAATTATCACTCCACAGATAAACAGAAGACCCAGTCCTGTTCCTGCAATCTTATTTGCTTCTTCTACATTTCCTTTTCCGGTCTCCAGATTATAATTGGATGCACTTCCGATTCCAAGTAACAATGCCGTTGCCGTGCAGATAATTGATACCGGAAATGCAATATTTGTTGCAGCATTTCCAAGCATGCCAACGCCCTGTCCGATAAATATCTGATCTACTATATTATAAAGGGAACTTACCAGCATGCTGATGATTGCCGGTATTGCAAAGCGGGCAATCAGTTTCCCGATTTTTTCTTCCGCCAGCGGATTCTTCGTAGTTTCTACTGTGTGTTCCATCATGGTCTCCTTTCTTTCTCAGGCGAGGGGGAAAGACAATAAGTTAAAAGAAATATCCTTGGTATTCATAGCTTGTCTGACCTGACCATAAAATACCACAGTTCTATTACATATGTTTTTCTTTCTGCTATGAAAACCGTCTTTTTCATGTTTGACAGTAATACTGCACCGTTCGCTGAAATGCGGATGCATTTCAAGGACTGTTAGGGGCACTTGGAATTTCGTCTGGCAACAGGCAACGCTGGTACAGGGATGTACCAGCGAGGCACAGATGAACATGGATGTGAATTTGTGCCGGTTGCCAGACAAAGCAGGCTGTAAATCGAAATTCCTAGTGCCCCTTGCAGGACTTATGTGGCATCCGTATCCAGCGGACAGTACAGTATTCCAGTCAAAGCAGGCAAAAGACAGTTTACAATCAAGAAAAACATATGTGTAAGAACTGTAGGCATTTTAGGTCAAAGCCAGTCAATCTCTAAATACCAATGATATTTATTGTATCTTATAAGCTTTCCCCATCGCCTGCATAAAGCATTTCATACCGAACGATTGTAACACCCATTTTCTCCGAAGTCAAACCAGCGGTGGAAGAGATTTCATAGAACATAGAATGTGCCTTGGCACATTCTCGCGCCTGCGGCGGTCGCTTGCGACATCTACCTTATACGCCGCAGTGCGCATCCTCGCGGAGCGTTTCTTACTTTACAGGAAAGCAATTTCCTGTAAAGTGAAAAATATGTCTTTTGCAACCATACCCAAAGAATGGTATACTTAGCATAGATATGGAGGTCGTATGATACAGACAGATAAATTAGTACAATTCTATTGTGCCCAGTATAAAACCTTTGCAAAAAAGAAGCATAAAAAAACGATACCGGAAACAGGCCCTTATCCGAAGCGGATGCAGCGGCTTTCCAAGGAACTGCTGACTATCCATTCTCCGAAGATAAAACAGCCGCAGCTGGAGAATTATCACCGTCAGCTCCGTAATCTTTCCTATTTTGTTTATCGGGATGCCAATCCCATTTATATTATGCAGTTTGAGACTTATCTTGTTGCTGAGCTGGTCCGTCTTGATATCAGTTCCCTGCGGGACGAGGAACCGGAATTAATTACAGAGCGTTTCTTAAACTTTTTATATCAGGAAATGCCCCTTGCAATCTGCCGGCGCACCTTAAAGGATTTGTGCCATCAGTATGGACAATTTGGAATGCGTCATCAGATTGTCGGGATGGTTCCGTTGAAACCGGAAACAGAATTTCCACAGACCAGAGGCATGCAGCGGCATTTTATCCTGCATGTTGGTCCTACCAACTGTGGCAAAACTTATCACGCATTAGAGCGTTTAAAAGAGGCTTCGTGCGGAGTCTATCTTGGTCCTTTGCGTCTTCTGGCGCTGGAAATCTATGAAAAAATGAAAGATGCCGGCATTGCCTGTACAATGCTTACCGGAGAAGAATGCATTCCGGAGGAAAACAGCCGGATTACTTCTTCTACCATTGAAATGTTGGACATGGAACAGCACTATGATATTGCCGTTATTGATGAAGCACAGATGATTGCAGACCGTGACCGTGGGCACTCCTGGACCCGCGCTATTCTGGGGGTAAAAGCAGATGAAATCCATATCTGCATGAGTCCTGCTGCCGAGGAAGTTGTTACCCACCTCATAGCCCTTTGTGAGGATACCTTTGAGGTTCGCCACTATGAACGGAAAACTGCACTGGTCTGTGAGCAAGAGGCATTTGTTTTTCCGGATGATGTCACAGAAGGTGATGCACTAATCACTTTTACCAAGCGTGCTGTCTTAGACATTGCCGGACGATTAGAACGTGAGGGAATTCGTGCCAGTGTCATCTACGGCAGTCTTCCACCGGAAATCCGCAGAAGACAGATTCGTCTTTTCTTAAGCCACAAAACAAAAGTAGTGGTTTCCACCGATGCCATCGGTATGGGACTGAATCTTCCGGTACGAAGAATTGTTTTTATCCAGACAGAAAAGTATGACGGCATTTCCACCCGCCCGCTTAATATTCCGGAGATACGGCAGATTGCCGGACGTGCCGGACGGTTTGGCATGTATGACACCGGTTATGTCAATGCCATGGGCGAGGATGCCAGAAATTATATTGCCAAACGTTTTGACCAGCCGGAACCGGTTATTAAGAAGGTAAGCCTTGGTTTCCCACATGTCCTTTTAGATATGGACGAGCCATTAAATGCCATTTTAAAAATATGGAAATCCGTAGAGCCCTCTGCTCCTTTTGAGAAAATCAGCATTGACGAAATTCTCTTTCTATATGATAAGGCATATAAAGCCCGTAAAGAAATCGATGGATTTGAGGATAAACATACCCTCTACCGGATGCTGACCTGCTCCATTGATATCAAAAACCGGGATATCGTTGATTTGTGGCTCTATTACTGTAAAACCTATACTGCTGATGTCTCCCTTCATTTTCCATCACTGATTATGTGTAATGACAAGGGACTGATGCGTTACGAAACTTTTTATAAAATGTTGGACTTGTACCATCAGTTTTCCACCAGAATGGGAAAAATTTCTGATAGCGAGCGATTAAACCGGGAACGGGAAAAGACAGAAGATACAATTATGAAGCTTCTTGCCAAAGATAAGAAGGATTATATCCGCACCTGTAAATACTGCGGCGTAACGCTGCCGGTAGGTTATCCGTTCCGGGTCTGTGAGAAGTGTTATGGACACAGTCCCTATAAAAAAATCTGATAACAGGAGGTAATCATTATGTTTCTTTCCATTGAGTCCAAACATCCAAAATTTTATCAGGTCTTCCGGATTTTCGTCGTATTTTTTGCATCGATTCTGTATGCATGGAACCTGCGTTGTTTTGCGAAAACTGCCGGATTATTTCCGGGTGGCTTTTCCGGAGTATCCCTGCTCTTGCAGGAAATCGGACTGACCTTTTTCCATATTGATATTCCATATACCTTTTTCAACGTGGCTTTAAATATTTTCCCAATCTATATCGGTTTCCGGTTCCTTGGGAAAAAATTTACCTGGTACTCGATTCTTACGATTTTCTTATCCAGTATTTTCGTAGACCTGCTGCCGGCTTATGTATTTACACAGGATGTTCTTTTAATCAGTGTGTTCGGTGGTCTTTTAAACGGATTTGCCATCTGCCTGTGCTTAAACGTTGGAACTACTACCGGTGGAACCGATTTTATCAGTATTTATCTTTCTTCCCAGAAGGGAATTGATGCATGGAATTATATTCTCCTTGGCAATGTCATTATCCTTGCCATTGCAGGTGCTCTCTTTGGCTGGTCTATTGCACTTTATTCCATTATTTACCAGTTCTGCAGCACACAGGTAATTCAGATGCTTTATAAGCGTTACAAGAAAGAGACTCTGTTTATTATTTCTGATAAATCCAATGAAATTTATCATGCGATCCGGGAAACCACCAACCACGATGCCACCCTCTTTCAGGGCATTGGCTGTTATGAAGAAAAAGAAAAGACGCTTATCTACTCCGTCATTAATACGGAGGCTAAGCGCCAGTTAATTCCTATGATACGTTCCATCGACCCACATGCCTTTATCAATATTGTAAAGACAGAAGAATTGGAAGGCCGGTTCCACAATACGCCAAATGATTAATGCATCATCTGGTATACAAAACTACTTTTCCTGATACCGGTCATAAATTTTCTCCGGTGTCATCAGTGAAACTTCATCGATGAAAACATTTCGGAATGTCATGGTACCGCCCTGACATTCCTTTGTTTTTTCTGCGGCTGCCTCGCCGCACAATCCAATAAAACTGCAGCAGGCTGCTGCCGCTTCTATGGTTGCTTCTGTTCCAAGAAATGCACCCAGCATAACCGATGACATACAACCGCTTCCGGTAATATGCGCCATCATTTCATGGCCTCTTCTGCATTCAAAGACTTCTACGCCATCCGTAATCACATCCACTGCACCGGATGCAATCAGTATGGTCTTCTGTACCTTCGCATATTGTTTCATGCTTTCCACATCAACAGACTTATCCGATGCATCCACACCGGTTACGGTATTGCAGTCCTTTAACAGTGCACGAATCTCAGAATAATTTCCCCGAATGCAGGTCGGGTGAATTTCTTTTATCAAAGTCTGGCATTTCATCCGCCGGTAAGTAGAACCGGAAATTCCTACCGGGTCTAATACAATGGCATGTCCCATTTCATCCGCTTTCTTTCCGGCTTTTTCCATAGCTTCAAAATCCGCAATAGCTCCAAGATTGCAGACTAAGGCTGCTGCCCCTTCTGTTATCTCTTCCACTTCCAGCGGATGATGTGCCATGGTCGGAGATGCGCCTGCTGCCAGCAGAATATTGGCACAGTCATTGACGGTCACCGCATTGGTTATACAGTGAATGACCGGACGTTTCTTTTTTATCTCATGATGCAGTTCTGCAATTTTTCCGGCTTCTAATTCCATATTCTAGTTCTCCAGACTGTCTTTCATCTTTGCTAACATTCCTGATTTCTTTAAAGGAATGGTAATAATCATTGCAATAATGGTTCCGCCACAGGTACTGATTAAGAATGGTACTACAAAAGTAAATAATGCAGCTGCTGTATTTCCCATTACCAGATAAGCAACCGGATAAGAAAGCATTCCACCGATAATTCCGGTTCCTACTACCTCACCGATATATGCAAATGGGAGTTTCTTTCCATATTTATAAAGAAGTCCGCCAAGAAGTGCTCCACACATACTTCCCGGAAATGCCAGTGGACTTCCCAATGCTAAAAGGTTACGGATTAAGGATGCAATAAATGCCTGGGCTAGTCCCCACCAAGGTCCTACCAGAACAGCACACAGTACGTTTACAAGATGCTGTACCGGGGCACATTTTGAGCCGAATACCGGAAATGAAAACAGGCTTCCTACGACTGCGATTGCTGCAAAAATTGCGGTTACGGTTAATTTCTTTAAGTTTGATCTGTGATTCATTTTGTCCTCTCTTCTGTTCCCATCCGAGAGGATGGGAACCTCTTAGTTTTTCTTTACTGCTTCTGCAACTTTTTCCACAATCACGCAGAGAATGACGGTAACCACCATATCCGGAAGTGTATTTCCAACCGGAGTATCAATGTGCATCAGCACACGGTAAAGCACAAATCCGATAAGCCAGACACCAAGATTACGCCACTGAAATGCCATGTCTTTTGCATTGGCTTTCTTTAAAATAAAGTAATCTGCAATCTGTACGGCAATCATCGGAGCAAAGACAGAACCGATAAGATATAAGAAATTTGTAATGTTATCCATTGGATATACAATTGCTGCAACAGTTCCGATTACCGTTACAATAATTGCTGCCCATTTCTCATTGATTTTCTCAGAAATGGATACACTGGAAACACCTGCAGAATAAGCATCCAAGAAAGTCGTTGTTACTGTTGAGAAAATGATAATCACAAGTCCTACGATACCAAATCCGGTCTTTAACATAATCTGTGCAATATCATATTCACCGGTAATAAGTGCTGCACCCATACCAATGACATACATGAAAATACTGACCAGACTGTATACAACAACGCTGACTGCGGTTGCTGCAAATGGTTTTTCTGCTTCTCTTGTATAATCACTGATTAATGGCAGCCAGGAAAGTGGCATTGCTACCGCAAGCTCTACGGCTGCGCCAAAGGTAAGGCTTCCATCATCCACGATTGCCGGAATGGCTCCATTTCCAATAAAAATCACTTTAAATAATACCAGTGACAGGATAAATAATGCGGTCATTGCAACGGTATTGAGCTTTCCAAGATTGGTAAGTCCAATCAGGATCCAAAGGATAATGAGGACTCCGATAATGGCTGCCCAGAACCAGTTTGCTACCGGAATGACACCGTTGGCTGCCAGTGCGCCATCATAAATCATTATGGCAGTCCAGCCTACCAGCTGCAATACATTCAACGCTGCAAAAAGAAGACTTCCCTTCTCTCCAAAGCTCATTTTTACGGTTTCCATGGCACTTCTTCGTTCTCTTGCACCAATCATTCCTGCTGCAAACATCATCAGTCCACCGATTAAGTGTCCCAATAAGATAGCTGCCATGGCTTTGCCAAATCCAAGTGGTGCAAAATAAGTTCCGGTTAAAATTTCAGCTATGGATACACCGGCTCCAAACCAGATTAATCCGTTACTGAATACAGATGTCTTCTTCTCATTCATTGGTATATTCTCCTTCTATTGCAAATGCGTGATTCATCGGGCCGCTTCCCTTTCCAAGGTCTAACATGGCTGCCAGTGCGCCGGATATGTAATTCTTTGCATACTGCACGGATGTTTCCAGGCTGCGTCCCTTGGCAAGATTAGATGCTATGGCAGATGATAAGGTACAACCGGTTCCGTGGGTGTTTGGATTGTCAATTCTCTTTCCGTGGAACCATACCGGCTCTTTGTCCTTCTGCCAGAGCAAATCATTGGCATCATTTAACTGATGTCCGCCTTTTAACAGCACGGCACAACCGAAGGTTTTACAAATGATTTCTGCTGCTTTTTCCATATCTGCTTCTGTCTTTATCTCCATACCGGAAAGCACTTCCGCTTCCGGGATATTTGGGGTTATAACAGTTGCCAGAGGCAATAATTTAGTTTTCAATGTACCGATAGCGTCATCGCTGATGAGCTTTGCTCCGCTGGTCGCTACCATAACAGGATCCACGACTATATTTTTTGCGTGGTACGCTGTCAGTTTGTCCGCAATTGTCTCTATCAGAGCACTGGAAGAGACCATTCCGGTCTTCACTGCATCCGGATATATATCCGTAAAAATACGATCCAGCTCCTCTGCCAAAAATTCTGGAGTTACCTCCATAATGTCTGTTACGCCGGTTGTATTCTGGGCAGTAAGTGCCGTGATCGCACTCATGGCGTATACGCCATTGGCGGTCATCGTCTTAATATCTGCCTGGATGCCGGCGCCTCCACTGGAATCACTTCCAGCGATTGTTAATGCTGTGTTCATACATTTGTCTCCTTTGCATTAATTTTGTATAGCGACCTAAGGTGGTGCCCCCAATCTGCCGCTGTGGTTTGTTATTACATTGCAGGCGATGATATATCTTACTATATTTCCAATGAGCAATCCCGCTGCCCTTGCATACCTTCTTTGTCTTTCAGGGTCACTAGAATTTCCCGTAAGTATATCTTTTTTCCGGCAAACGGCGAAAAGTTGCATCCATGCTCCATTCCGCCTCGCCGGCACATCCATGATGCCGGCGTTGCCTGTTGAATAGGGGAAATCCAAGTGTCCCAGGAAAGACAAAGAAATGGTATTCCAAGGACAGCGTGTTTCCTCATTCAAAATAAGACTCATCTTATCATCATCTGCACTTTATATAAGTAAGACTTTTTTATGTCCTATCTTATTCATGATTTTTTACTACCATATTTACTTTTTGCAACAGTTCTTTCGTTCCCTCTTCGATGTCTTCACATGCGAAGATCCCACTTACAACTGCTGCTCCTGCAATTTCGCATCCTTTTAATTTCAGGATGTTATCGTGGTTGATGCCGCCAATTGCGACTACGGGGATGGTGACACTCTGGCAGATTTCCTGCAGGAGGCTTAGTTCCATCGGCTTTGCATCAGTCTTGGTGCTGCTGCCAAATACGGCTCCGCTTCCTAAGTAATCTGCACCGGCTTTTTCTGCTGCCTGTGCCTGTTCTATTGTTTTCGCAGTCACTCCGATGATTTTATCTGTTCCAAGAATTTCTCTTGCACGGGTCAGCTCCATATCGGACTGTCCCACATGCACGCCATCGGCTCCTATCCTTTCTGCCAGTTCCACATTATCATTGATGATCAATGGTACCCTATAACGGTGGCAGAGTTCCAAAAGGCTTCTGCCTTCTGCTTCAAATTCCGGCTCAGATAATTCTTTTTCCCGAAGCTGCACTAAAGTAACTCCGCCCTTCAATGCTTTTTCTACCTGCTCATATAAGGTCTCTCCCTTAAGCCAGCTACGGTCGGTAACGGCATAAAGAAGAAGCTGTTCTCTTGTAATATTCATATGTGATTTCTCCTCACTACCTGCAAAAACAAAAGTGCAGGACCTCTGTAAAAAAGATTCCTGCACACTAAGTAATCGCACCTGCGTTTCGTTATCTCCCTACGTTGGCATTATCCAAATCAGGTTCTGGGTTAAAGCTTCTGCTTACTCTCAGCCCGCCTGTGCGAGCACCCCGTTTTTCAACGATTTTCATTATACACATTCCCCACAAAAAAGCAAGCTATGTTTTCCATAAAATACCTTGAAAACCACAAAAAAATGGCTTAGAATTAGTTTAGCTTATTATATCATTGTACGAAAGAGAAGGATTAAGAATATCTATGAATTATGATGAAAATGTTTTTAAAGCCAAGGCCAATATCAAAGCCCGCAGAATCTGGCTTGTATTTTCCCTGCTGCTGACCGCTAACTATGGTGCCGATATGTCCAACGGTCTCTATCCATCGAAGCAGTATCTCTATTTTGTTCTGCTCTGCTGGATTCCATTTTTTATTGGAGAATTATTTCTAAAAATCAAAGGCAAAACTACTGACATCTATCGCTATATACTGGTGCTTGGTTACGGTATCTTTTATACTTATCTTTTATGTACCACAGCATCCCCAATTGCATTTACCTACATTCTGCCGGTAACCAGTCTTTTAATTATTTTTAAAGACCGGAAATTCATGCTGCAGTGCGGTATTGCAAATACTATCAGCGTAGTAATCAGTATTATTTACCGCTATATGGTATTAAGCTGCACCACTGCTACTGACGTAAAGAATTATCAGCTGCAGATATCCTGCCTGATTCTGTGCTATATCTGTTATATCATGTCCATCCGCCACTTAAATGAGGCTGACGGTGCACTGACAGACAGCATCAAGGATGATTTACACCGTGTGGTAAATACCGTAGAAAAAGTAAAAACTGCCAGCAATAACGTTATGGACGGCATTACCGTTGTCCGGGAACTGGCTAATGAAAATAAACACGGTTCTGACGTTGTCTTAAAAGGAATGAATAATCTGACCAACAACAATCAGGAATTACAGAACCGTACGACTTCTTCCCTTGATATGACAACTGACATCAATTCCCAGGTTGAGCATGTTGTATCCATGATTCACGAAATGGTATCTTTGACGGATGAATCCATTCACCATGCACAGATTAGTTCTGCCGACTTAGAGGGTCTGGTTACAACTGCCGGCACTATGTCAAATCTTTCCAGCGAAGTAGAACAGGTTCTTACGGAATTTACTTCTGAATTTGAAAAAGTAAAATCTGAAACCGGAACCATTGACAATATCTCCGGTCAGACCAATCTCCTTGCCTTAAATGCTTCCATTGAAGCTGCAAGAGCCGGAGAAGCAGGAAAAGGATTTGCTGTTGTTGCTGAAGAAATCCGTACCTTGAGCACTGAAACCAAGGCTTCATCCAAACAGATCCAGGATGCGCTGATGCGTTTGGATGAAATCTCCGGCAAGATGACAAAATCCATTGAAGAGACCTTAAAACTTATTCAGCTTACTCTTGAGAAAGTCACACTGACCGGCGAAAACGTAAATAAAATTACCGCTGACTCATCTCAGATGGGTGAGCATATACAGGTCATTGACAATGCAATCAAAGAAGTGGAAACATCAAACCGACAGTTAGTAGAAAACATGAAGTATATTTCTGAAATTGTCGATACCATGACACTCTGCATTCATGATTCCGATGATATCAGTCAGCGTATGGTAAGTAAATATGATGAAAGTGCTAACAATATTAACAGCATAGAAAATGAAATCCAGGCGTTAATGTGCAAGCTTGGAATCGGCGGCTTCATGGGTATTGAAGATATCAATCCTGGTATGAAAGCAACTATCCGCCTGACGAAAAACCCCGACCATGATTTCCATGGTGAAGTTCTGAAACAGTATTCCAACCAGATTATACTTTCCCTGGAAGAAAAGCTTTCTCTTCGTAACAGTGAATCCTGTTCCATCCAGATTACTGTTGGAAATGTACTATACTGCTGGGATAATGCTTCCATCCATGTAGATAAAATAACCTCTGATTTCGTCGTAGAAATCACCGGCAGTCCAAATATTTTAAACAGACGGAAATATCCTCGTGCCGACCTTTCCAATTTCTGTAATATTACAGTTAAGAACACCGGAGAAACCTTCCATGGACGTATGGAAAATATCAGTGCCAACGGATTTGCTTTCCTTTGCGATGCACCGTTCTTTGCAGATAGCAAAGGGACTGATATTCTCTTAAATATCCTTTCCTTTGATTTACCAGATCAGGCTGCTTTGGAAGGTCATATTATCCGAAGTTCCGACGACGAAGGCATGTATATCGTCGGCTGCCAGATGCCGGAAGACAATATGGCAATTAAAGATTATGTAGAACAGTTGCTAGGATAAAAGAAAACTCATAGCAGATTCCCAGTCGGAATTTACTATGAGTTTTTTTCTATAAGTTTTCTTTTCTGTCTGTATTTTATATTGCTGACCTCTGCCCTGACTTTCCAGAATCTTCTTTCAACGACTCTGAATAAATGTCTCAATTTCCGATAAGTCCTTTGAAATCAGTACCCGGTTAAAATCTTCTTTTGCTGCAAAGCCTGAGGTCTGCATTTCTTTGAAAAATGCTTTCAGTGGCTGATAGAAGCCATCAATATCATAAAGAATACATGGATTCTCATTGATGTGAACACGCTGCAGGGATATGATATCCGATAACTCGTCTAAGGTTCCCGGCCCGCCCGGCAGTGCAATGTAAGCATCCGCTAATTCTATCATTTTCGCTTTCCGCTCTGCCATGTCTTTCGTATCTATGTACTCTGTTAAAAACTGGTGTCTGCGGTTTTGAATGGATTCCACCTGCGGCAGTACACCGATTACTTTCCCACCATTGGATAAGACGGAATTGGCTATGGTTCCCATCAATCCACCACGAGCTCCACCATATACCAGCGTGTGTCCGTTCTCTGCAATCCACATACCAAGGGCTACTGCACCGATGGTATATGCTTCTTTACTTCCTGCGGATGAACCGCAATATACTGCTATATTCATATGCTCTCCTCTGCTACTTTTCCTGACGTTCTACTTCCATATTTTTAGGCAATACAAGATTTAAAATAATGGCAGTAAGAAATACAACTGCTACACAGTTTTCCGCAAAAATAGAACGGATAATGCCTGGGAAGATTGCAAATAAATCCGGCAGCTGGGTAAAGCCTAATCCGATACTTAAGGACAGTGCCGATATGGTGATATTTCTCTGGGAAAATCCACATTTTCCAATCATCTGCAGTCCACTGATTACGATAGTTCCGAACATCATAATCGTACATCCACCCAGAACGGCACTTGGCAGTGTGGCAAGCACTGCGCCCACTACCGGAAAAATTCCTGCCAGAATCATAATTATAGCTCCTGTTGCAATGACAAAACGGTTTACAACCTTGGTCATGGCAACCAGACCTACGTTCTGGCTGAAGGATGTAATCGGCATACAGCCAAATACCGAAGATAATGCACTGACAAATCCGTCACAGGCAAGCGAGCCCGCAGTTTCTTTTGTAGTAACGTCACGGTTTAAGCCGGATGATGCCAGTGCCGAAGTATCTCCGATTGTCTCGGTTGCCGATACTAAAAATATCAGAACAAATGCGATAATGGCATCTGCATGAAATTCCATTTTAAAAGGCATCAGATGTGGCAGTGCCAGAAGACTTGTATCGGAAAGTGCAGAAAAATCAACTACCCCCATACACAGTGCCACGATATATCCTACAATCAGTCCGAACAGTACGGATAACTGTTTGAAATAGGATTTTGCTACAATATTAAATACGATACAGCATACCAGTGTCACAGTTCCAAGTATCCAGTTGGTTGCAGATCCAAAATCTGCACTGCTGCTGCCACCACCAAAGGAATCTGCACCTACTTCAAGCAGGGAAAATCCAATTGCTGTTACAACGGTTGCTGCAACAATCGGCGTTACCAGCTTCATCCAGTATTTGGACAAAAGTCCAAGGACACCTTCTACGATACCTCCAACAAGAACCGCTCCCATGATTGCTCCATAGCCATACTGTCCGCCAATGACACAGGCAATGGATACAAAGGTAAAGGAAATTCCCATGACAATCGGAAGTCTCGAACCGATTCTCCAGATTGGGAATAACTGAATCAATGTTCCGATTCCAGCAATCATCATTGCACTCTGAATAATCATTGCCGTATTCTTTGCATCCATTCCGCAGGCCCCTGCCACAATCAGAATCGGTGCAATATTGGCTACAAACATAGCTAAAATATGCTGCAAGCCAAATGGAATTGCATTTAAAACCGGCACTTTGCCATCCAGCGCATAAATATTATCTACGCTGGCTTTCTGACCTGCTGCCATACCATCTTTTGTGTTTTTTCTTTCTAAAAAACTCATTTTCTTTTTTCCTCCGTTATCTATTTCCGCAATAGCATGCTCGCTATCTTTTTTATCTTATGACGGAACAAAGGGGAGGTCAACTTCTTTTTACAATTTCCAGCCTGCTGCCTGAAGCTGTGTCTTTGCCATATGCCGGTAAACGCCATCCTTTGCTGTAAGTTCTTCCGGCGCACCCTCTTCGGCTACCACTCCATCTTTTAATACCACAATCTTATCTGCATCTGCCACCGTACGCATGCGGTGTGCAATAATCATAACCGTCTTATCCTGAATCAACCGGGACAATGCCTCCTGAATCAGTGTTTCATTATCTACATCTAAGGATGCGGTTGCTTCATCTAAGAATATAATCGGCGCATCCTTTAAAAATGCTCTTGCAATAGAAATTCTCTGACGTTCTCCACCGGATAATTCAGAACCGTTTTCCCCAATCATGGTATGCCAGCCCTCCGGCAGTTTATCTGCAAATTCATCACAGTGTGCCAATTTTGCTGCCGCAATGACTTCCTTGTCTGTTGCATCGGAACGTCCAATACGGATATTTTCCATAATCGTATTGTTAAAAAGTGTAACATCCTGAAAGACAATGGAATAAAGAGACATCAGTGTTTCCGGGTCAATCTTTGAAATGTCCATGCCGCCTACCGTAATCGTTCCCTTATCGATATCCCAGAATCTTGAGGCAAGTCTTGAGACCGTGGTCTTACCGCCGCCGGATGGTCCGATTAATGCAGTGACTTCGCCCTGTTTTGCGGTAAAGGTCACATCCTTCAGCACACTTTCCTGACTGTCATAGGAAAATCCCACATGGGAAAATGCAATGTCATATCCGTCATATTTCATCTCGGTGCTTCCACTCTGTACCGGATGGGATAAAATTTCATCCAGCCGCTCGCACTGCACATCCACGCTGATTATGGCAGCAAGGTTCTGCAGGGAAATCTGCATCGGGTCATAAAGTCTTGATACCAGTAATAAGAACATAAAGAAAGTCAGTAAATCAATACTTCCTTTCGAAAGTAAAATTCCGCCAACCAGTGCTACTGTTGCAATTCCAAGCTTTAAAATCATCTGGGCACCGGATACAAAGACTGCATTTCCAAGTTCTGCTGCCACTGCATGCTTTTCTACTGCTTTAATTTTCTTCTCAAGACCAGCCATATAATTTTCCTGTGCATCATTTGCCCGTAAATCACGGACAGTCTCTAAGCATTCCTGAATGCCATCTGCGCAGGCCATTTTCAGCTTCATCTGTTTTCTGCTAAGGTATCTTAAAAATTTTCCGGCACTCAGCACAATGAGAAAAGATACCGGCAGTACCCACAGCGCAGCCAGTGCCATCCGCCAGTCAAAGAAAAATAAGCTGACAGCAATAATTGCGGTGGAAACACAGGCTCCAAAAAGCTCCGGAATATAGTGGGAGGATGCCGTTTCTATCGTGGCACAGTCCGCCATAATGGTGCTGGTCAAATCGGATAAATCCTTTTTGCCAAAGAAAGATAATGGAATCTTTCTTAATTTTTCTGCCAGCGTAATTCTTCGCACACCACTTTCCACATAGGTGGCAAGGAAGGTGCAGTTATACTGGATATACGTTGTCACTGCGATCAGAACCAGACAGAGAATACTTCCCACAAGGTAGAACACGCCTCTGCCGCTCAAGTTATCATTCAGATAATCCTCCACCAGAAAATACAGCAGTCCCACCGGAAACATCAACACAATATTGGAAACGGTTGCTGTCAGAAATGCCTTTATCATGTCATTTGCACCCTGCTCTGAAAGTGCATATTTATGTTGTATTTTTTCTTTCCAGCTCATGTTACGCACCTACCTTCCACTGTACCGATTTGTTGTATTCTTCCCACATATGAGCATATACACCATTTTTCTGAAGTAACGTCTCATGGGTTCCCTCTTCTGCAATACTGCCATCCTTTAAAACGCAAATCCGGTCTGCGTCTACAATAGAGGACAGACGATGGGCAATCATAATTACGGTCTTGCCCTTAGACAGTCTGGAAAACGCTTCCTGCACCTTTGCTTCATTATCCGGGTCTGCAAAGGCTGTTGCTTCATCCAAAATCAGAATCGGTGCATTCTTTAACATGGCTCTTGCAATGGAAAGCCGCTGGGCTTCTCCACCGGATACATAGGTTCCGCTACTTCCGATTACTGTATCAATTCCATCCGGAAGCTTCGCAATAATATCTTCACACTGGGCTTCCTTTAACGCCTGCATGACTTCTTCTCTGGTTGTCTCCTTCTTTCCCATGCGAACATTTTCCAAAATGGAAGTTTTTAATAATTTGCTGTCCTGAAATACAAAAGACACCATATCCATTAACTGCCTGGAAGAAATTTCCTTCACATCCTTATTTCCAATCAGGATGCGCCCTTCCGTAGTATCAAAGAATCTTGCCACAAGGCTTGCCAGCGTCGTCTTTCCGCCGCCGGACGGTCCTACAAATGCCACATGCTCGCCCTCTTTGATGACAAGATTAATCTGATGCAGTGCATCTCTTCCGGCATCTTCATAGCGAAAGGATACATTTTCAAAGGTAATGGAGTTGTTCTCCGGCTCCTGTGCATGGGCGGTTTCCGGTAACGGTTTCTTTTCTAAAATACTTTCGATACGGGAAATTGCATCTGCTACAATCAGCTGATTTTCACTGGAATACATAATTTTATTCATGGTCACAGTGATAATCGGCGTAATGATAATATAGAACAAAAGATTCAATAAAAAGGTATTATCTCCTCCTTTTCCGGCAAAAAAATATGTTGCTGCAATCAGCACTGCAAATACCGCATTGATTGCTGTTGTATAGCCCGTCATCGGTGCCCGCATTTCCTTCGTGTACGCAATCGTCCATTTTTCATATTTCCTGATAGAGGTCTGAAAGCGTTTGAATGAAAATACCGACTGTCCGAAAGTCTTTACTACCGGGATTCCACGGACATATTCCACTGCTTCGCTGGACATTTCGTCCAATGCATTCTGATATTCTTCCATCTTATCTTTCATACGCTGTCCGGTCATGGTTCCCATAATCAAAAATGCTGCCACCACAGGAATCAGACTCAAAAGACCAAGCCGGAAATCAAATACCATAAGCAATACCAAAAGACCTGCCGGTGTTGCGATGGCTCCTGCCTGATCCGGTAACTGGTGCGCCAGATAGGTCTCTGTTGCTGCGCTGGATTCATTGACGATTTTACGGATTTTGCCGGTTCCGTCTTTATCTAAAAATCCCATTGGCAGTGTCAGGATATGCCGCATCAGGCTGGTACGGATATTTGCCTGGACGCGGAATGCTGCCAGATGGGAACACATCAGCGCGCACACATAAACCAGCATGGATAAAATGGCAAATCCAACGGCTGCCCAGCCATATTCTTTTAAATGAGCTGCTTTGCCAAAATCCGGTGCCACAGAAAGCACTTCTTTCATAATTCTCCAGATGTAATAAAATGGTACCAAAGCCAGCCATACGCTGATTACCGATAAAATCCAGGATGCTATAGTCAGATAGCGGAATTTACCGGCATAGACAAAAAGCTTTGATAAGGAACTTTCCTTTTTCACTTTTTCTTCTCCTCCTTTAAAAATAATTGATTCTTTCTACTTATTGAAACGAAAACTGTTTTAAAAACCGCTCCCGGTGTGCTGCTGTCAGCGGATAATACTCTGCCACTTCTCCCTCTTCGATATGTAAAATGTGGGTACAGCACATTGCAATAAGCTCCGGGTCATGGGTAATAATAAATGTTGTTTTACCGTATTTCTTCAGATGTAAAAATAAGTCTGCCGTCTGCTTCATATGGCGGTAGTCCAGTCCGCTGGTAGGTTCGTCAAAAATCAGTACCGACTTATCCGCCAATAGTGCCGATGCAATCGCCACCCGCTGTTTCTGTCCGCCAGACAAAGACATGGGATGCCGTTCTGTAAGTTCTGATAAATCAAGTTCTTTTAATACCTGTGGCACTTTTGCTTCTTCTGCTTCATTCATGCCAAGGCGGATTTCATCCTCCACGGTCTCGCAGAACAACTGATGGTTCACATCCTGCATGACCATATAGCATTCCTTTAACATCTGTCCCGGTTTCTGCCATTTTCCATGCAGCTTTGTCTGTCCTTTAAACTTCTTCTCAAGACCGCACATACACCGTAAAAATGTGGATTTTCCTGCTCCATTATGTCCGGTAACTGCCACAATGCTTCCCTCCGGGAGCGAAAAATCTTTCACTTTAAGAACCGGCAGCTTTTCATAGGAAAAGTTGTAATTGTGGAATTCTATTGCCGGGAGAGTTGCCTGCTTCTGTACGCCCGGTTCTACTGCTTCTGTTATTGCCGATTTTTCTGTTGCTCCATGCAAGTTTGTTGTTTTCCATAAGTTTGCAGTTTTCGGCTCCTCCGGGAAATCTGCTGCAACCGTTGTCATGCGGCGCAGTCCCAATTCTTCTAACCGTTCCGGTGGAAATGTCCGGAATTCTTCCATGGATATGTCAAATAACACGCTGCCTTCTTTTAAATATATAACCCGGTCGCAGATTTCCTTCAGCCAGTAAAGCCGGTGTTCTGCAATCACGATGGTCTTTCCCTGCGCCTTCCACAGTTTTAGTGTTTCTTTTAAATCTTCAATGGCATCCAAATCAAGATTTGAGGTAGGCTCATCCAACACCAGCACTTCCGGCTGCATGGCTGCCACTGACGCACAGGCAACCTTCTGCTTTTCACCTCCGGATAATCGAAAGATATTGCGGTTCATTAACTTTTCCATGTTTAAATCACGGACTGCCTGTTCTCTCCGCTTTAGGATTTCCTGCTCCGGCAATCCCATATTTTCACATCCAAATGCCACCTCGCTGTTGGTATCCAGACAGAAGAACTGGCTTCTTGGATTCTGGAATACACTTCCGACCCTCGATGCAATGATATAAAGCTCTTCTTCTTTTACCTTAAGCCCGTTTACTGTTATCTCGCCCTCTAATGTACCTTCATAAAAATGTGGAGTCAGTCCGTTTAAAAGTCTTGTAATCGTAGTCTTGCCACAGCCGGATTCTCCGCACAATAAGACGCAGGAGCCGTCCGCAACAGACAGATTAATATTATGGAGTGCGCCTATGTCAGCGGTTCCATATTGAAAATTAACATTTGAAATCTCTATCATTCGTCCGTTCCACCTTTCTATGCTACAAGCCCTGCAATCCATGCCGCATACGGACTTAATGCAATGAGAAACAGCAATATATCCTGCATATGAAAACCGATTTTGCATACATTGGTGCGCCGCACTTCTCCGCCTAAGCCTCTGGTCAGCGCTGCCGCATTTAATTCTTCCCCTATTTTTGCAGAACAGACCATCAACGGAACCAGCCGGTACTCTATCATTTTCGTCACGTTTTTGCCGCCCAGCCGGATATCACGCATCCGCATGGCTGCATTGATGGATGAAAATTCATCTGCTACCGTTGGAAAAAAGCGGAACATGACGGACAGCGGAATCGTTATTTTATCTGTCACATGCATTTTCGACATAGCTGCCGTAAATTCGCTTACCGTTGTTGTCTCAATCAAATACATGCCCAGCATGATTCCTGGCAGGAACCGGGATAAGATGCCGCAGAGTGCCAGCAGCAGGAAATTTACAATGCCTGTGGTGCGTGGTCCGAAATACCAGAAACAAAGATACGCCGCCGCATAAATGAGGACATAGGTAAATGCCCGTTTCCATTTTCCAGCCAGTAAAAAAAGAACAACAGGCAGCACACACAACATCGGTGCCAGCAAATCCACATTTTTCCCTCCGGCGCCGCCTAAAACAAATACTGCTACCGTAAGAAGCAGAAACATTTTCGTCCGCGGGTCAAAGGTTATTCCTGTTCTTTTCTCATCGGGCTGTAATAAGCTACCCTGCATTATGCAATTCCTGCCTTTACGAAATGCTTTTTCAAAATTGCTTTACCGATGAAGCCGCCGATAATTCCGCAGACCAGACAGGAAACTGCCAGTAATGGAGCAAGCCAGGTATTTCCCATAATTTCAGTAAGGCTGGTGATGTATGCCTCACCAAAACTCTGGCGGGTCAGGAAATATTCTTCTGCATTGATTAAAAGCGGAACGAAGTTTCCAAAGATAATCAGCGAAAATACGGCATAGCTTGCAATGGTCTTCTTACTGCTCTTATAATTACCGCTCTTTGCAATCAGGTCTGCAATGAAACCGAATACAATTCCAAAGATAAACGGCCAGTATCCCATTCCGGTAACCCACAGGAACAGTCCTACGATTATGGAATAAATCGTAATCATTCCAAATTTTTTGACTTTGGTCATAAACAGCATCATTGGAATTCCGCCCAGTAACGGCACCAGAACACATAACATTGGCATCATAATCGGAATGAAGCCAAGCATGGCAACAGCTGTCATAATGACACAATAAATTGCTGCATAAATACCTACATTAATCAGATCTTTTCCTTTTAACTTTGCATTGTTTTTCATTTCTAATGCTCCTTTTGATATTTTTTATTATATAGCACTGTCTAACGAAAATTAGGTTTGACTAACCAATATTTTTAAGAAAAGACTGCTTCCTGCTGTTACAAGATAAGCAGTCTTACTATCTTTTACACTTCGAATTTTAAAATGGTATTCCAGCCTGCATAGTTGAATTTTTCCAGCATATGAACGTATTTCCGTGCAGTTTCTTTCTCCATCTTATGACGCACAACTTCAAACATGCTGTCAAATAATGCCCTTGTCATAATATGGATGAATTCTCCCGTCACTTCATTTTCCTCATCATTCTGAAAATGAATAACCTCCATGAACTTGTAGGTATATTCTGCCTCTACTTCTGCCAACTGTTCTACAAAATTCTGGAACTTCGTTCCATAGGACGCCTCTAATAACAGCTGAAATGCGGTAAAATTATCATAGATGTAATCCAGCATTTCATCCATTCCGGATATTACATAGTCATCCATTTCTTTCGGCTGCCGCTCCGGCTCTACTGCATGAAATTCTTCCTGCGTCTTCACAAAAAGATTCATCATATACTCTGCCACCGGTCCTACAATTGCTGCAAACAGCCCTTCTTTGTCTTTAAATCTGGAATAAATAGAACCTGTGGTTGTTCCCGCTTTCGCCGCAATGGTGCGAAGCGATGCATCGGAATAACCCTTTTCTAAAAATTCTTCCGTTGCGCAGGAAAGAATTCTTTCCGATACGCCTTCGATTGGTTTAGTCACTGATGCCTCCGTTTCATTTATAACAGTGTTATATAACACTGTTATAAATATAATTAGTTTTGTGGGAGATGTCAAGGGTTTTTTCGTTACCTTACACTCTTAAAATACTGTATCAGTATATTCTTAATGTAATTATACCTTCTGGCATAAGAATTTTCCACCCGGATTAACTCAAATCCATGTGCCCGGCAAATTGCATTTTTCTTCTCGTCTCTCGCCCGTACAATGGCATTTTCTTTATGTTCTTTTCCGTCTAACTCAATGGCGAGTATCGGCATGTCCTGTCCCCGGTATCCTTTTTCATATACCACAAAGTCAAATCTTCCGGTATAAAAAAGGTCGTCATAGGATTCATTTTCCTGAAATACGTGTGCAATGCTGACTTCTCTCTGCACAACGCAGCGGTTATTTGTATTCAGCACATTATCTAGTGCATGATTTAATGTGGTTAAAAATGCAGCCTCTGTCTGCGTGCTGTACGGCTTGATTCCCAATGCCCTGGAAGAGGTCTCTCTTGCTGTCACCTGCGCCTCACCGTTGGTCTGGACATAATCTACCAGCTCATAAATATCATCATCCCCAGCGGAATGCAGACGCTTCAGTTCCTTGATATCCGACAATATTACCAACTGGTCTTTTGCCCGGGAGGTTGCCACATTAATCAGTTCTTTATTATTTTTCAGCCAGTCATAAGTTCCCTGATAAGTCTGCTGGGTGATTGCCAGCGAAAAAAGCACAACATCTTTTTCATCTCCCTGAAATGCATGAACCGTTCCGCAGGGAATATTTTCCATCCCATTGTCTTTCAACGCCTTGTTAATCAGCTCTTTCTGATTGGTAAACGGAGTAATGATACCAATACTCTTATCCGGATGTTCTTTGATAAACGAAATAATCTCTTCCACTTCCTGCGGCGCTGTATTCTTATAGTTGGTGGTATTTGCTGGAATATTCTTAAAAATCAGCGGATTAGCTTCTTTATCCGGACTGTTGATAATCAGCTTGTTGTTATAATATTTTTTATTATTAAATGAAATAATTTTCTTATTGCAGCGGTAATGGTGGCTGAGCAGAATTTCCTCGCTGACTGCATCACATGCCAGATAGGTCTTATAAATGGAATTCTTTATATAATCATACTCATCTGTCACTCCATAAATCCGCTTAAGCTTCTCATTATCTATGGAATTCAGCAGAATTACCGGGCTCAACTGCTGCGGGTCACCTACTAACATAAGACTTCTGCCCCGGATAATCGGCACTAATGACATGGCAATATTTCCCTGGCTTGCCTCATCCATGATGACCATATCAAAATAAGTTCCCGGCTCACCAATCTTATGTGCCGATATGGATGTAGTTGCAATAATCGGGAAAATTCTCTGGAACTTCTTCAAATTTTCTTCCTGACGGATATAGGTATTAAACTGCTTGACTTTCTTTTCCTCATCCGGACAGTTTACAATCTCCATTAAATCCTGATTTTTCGGTTCCTTCAGACGCTGGATATATTTTGCAGACGTATAGTAGAGATATTTCTTAAACAGCTCCTCATCTTCCACTACAAGTTTCAATGCTTCTTCATCTGTAATCTCACCAATTTCTGCTAATTTTTTCCGTACCTCCTGAAGCTGAACACCCTGCAATTCTGTCTGAAAGGTCAGATGCTGATTAGTCTCTATCATTTTAAGAATCGCTTCTTCCCGCTCCTTTAATTCGATTCTCTCTTCATGCCTCTGTAAAAGCTTGGTCAGCTTCTCCGTCCTTCTCGTCTTATCGTCCTTGTTCTTCTCAAGGGTACTGTCAAATATGGAAATATCCTTTGTCCGCTTATACAAATCCCGAATATCATCCAGTGCCTGCAGCACACATTTATCATTCCCAAGGCGGATAATTGGAAATGGTATCATCCCCTTATTCCGATAAGGAATGGACTTTAATTTATCGCACACTCCATCAATGGGATGATTGTTATAAGACGCAAATAAGACCGTTTTCTCGTTAAAGAAAGCAGTCACCATAGTATTTACGATGGTATTTGTTTTGCCGGTTCCCGGCGGTCCCTGGATATATGCCAGCGGATATTTCATGGCATTATGAATTGCCAGAAGCTGATCCAGATTGATTTTCCGATCTAAAAGTGTTATCGGATAATTTTTTCTCCGGTCTACCTGTTTTAACAGTTCTCCGAAAAATGCTTTTATCGGAATGGTCACTTCATCTTTTTCATACATTTTATGAATTGCTTCATACTCCTGATGAAGATCCACCAGCAAATCCCTGCCGACTGCAATTACATATGGCATATCATCTACACCGTTTATCTGGGGATTGGACTTCGTTATTTTATCTTTTATCAGCTCCTGATTCTTTTCAAAATCATTTAAAAGTTCATAGTCATCTGCATCTAGGAATTTCCTTATTCCGAATTTTGCTTCCGGCTTATTCTTCTCCAACGCAAACTCCATACAGACGGTTATTTCTTCATCCTGCCTTAGGGTTCTCTTCAACACATCCAACCGCAGCTTTCTGTACGCCAGCACATAAATCCCCTTCGGCGTGTGTATACTTAATACATTTATTGCAAGCTGCTTCATTTTCTTGTTGGATGCAGCATCCTTTGCTCCATATTGGAACTTCGATACAATCTGCTTAAACTGCTCCGGTGCGAGCTTATAAGCTCCCTGCCATTCACCATCCAGATGCTCAATGAGTGCATAATCTGTTTTGTAAGGTACAGAATCCATTTTATTGCAGTCAACAAGATAATTGAGCACCTTCAGATTTGCAATATTATCAAAGATTCTCCGGTATTTTCCCTGGTTATATGTAATATCATCTATCAGCTCCTGCTTTGTTTCAAAATAAGAGCCTTCTATTACTGCCGATGACAGTATGGAATCAATATAAATGTAAAGGCTCATTGTGGTATACTGCCCCAAATGCAGTCCCATTACATGCATGGATTTCCGGATAGGGTCTATCTCCATAATTCCAATCCAATATTTTGTTACTTCATCTTTTCCGTTTCTGTACTCTATACTGAGCCATTTTCTCTCATGAATGGCCCGGAAGATATCTCTGCAAATTGTGTTCATGGTTTATAATTGTTTTTCCATTCCCTCTTCTGAATATGATTTTATCCACCCGCATCGTACTGCATCTGAAACTGTATATTTCACCCGTTCACTTTCTCCCTCACCAGACGTTTTCATAATAAAAAACTCTAGGTATTGTATCAACTGTTATTCTCAACCTAATTTTCAAATTGCAATTTAACACTTAAAATTTTTTCAAACAATTCTTCATTATCAATTATTAGAATACACAATTTTTCTCTTGCGCGAGAAACTCCCTGATACCATAGTTTATAAAATATATAGTCAGGATTCGGATGCTTCTTACCTTGCAATCTTCCTTCTGCTGTATATCGAAAATTTCTATCCATAGAAAAAATTACATTATCAAATTCTTGTCCAATTATATGGTGTGTATTAACATAATCTCTAAATTGATCTATATCCGACCTAATCCTTGAAGGTGTATATGATATAAACTTATAGTTTTTATCATTTACATAATGCCTTACTATTTCTTTTGCGGTTTCATAATTATCTGCATATAATACTTCTATATTGCTATAATCAATATATCGTTTGGGTTTATTTTTCAAATCAATAACATTTTTTATAAAAGATACTATCTCCGCATTCGTTCTGATTTTATCAGACAATTTATTTTCAACAAATTCCTCTTGTTGTTTTAATTGTTCTGGAATATTACGGTTTTGTTCCGTATATGAAAGAACCTGAAAAAAATCATACGAAAATATGCATTTGATTCCTTTTTCTTTAAAAGCTTTTATTAAACAATCAAAATCAATTTGATACAATCTTTGTGACTCATCAATTAAAACACATTCATAATTTGATACTACATCCTCATTACAATCCCTTACTGAAATAATATCAAATTTCTTCTGTCTAGACTTTAGTTCAATATGTCCTTGTGAAAGAATACCTGAATGTATAATACATACTTTCATTTCATCCCCTAAAGTTCTGGCTATATCATAAAGCAATAAAGTTTTTCCTGTTCCTGCAGTTCCACAAATTCCCCATATCTTTTGTTCTCCGCTTCTAATACCATTAATAATTTTATTCTTAATTTCTTCTTGTTGAGCAGTCAAATAATAACTTTCATGTAAAAATTTCACCGGCATATTTATTGGTGAGATTAAATAATCCTTTGCTGTAAATAACTTTTCTATATTATTTTGAATGCACCTTTTGCTACACTTTATCAATTTTACTATATTATCAATACTTACTTTCTCCAAGTTATTACCATCATATAAGTATACTTTTTGATGTTTTATATAACAAAAAGTATATATTTTTCTATTTAAATGAGAAAGATAATATCTATTTTTCTTTAACTGATATTCAATCCTTTCACTTTCTATCTCCCGACTTTTTAATTCAATATTTACAACCGGTCCGTCTTCATATATTTTTAGTAAATCAAATTCCTTAGAAATTTGAGGAATAGCAAAACCATAAAAGAAATTATCCAAATCAGACATTTCTAATCCTTTTAATGATAGTGCCTTTACAAAATCCATTAAAGTTTCAATTTCATCCTTTTTAACCCTTTTTTCCTTATAACACTCAGCCATCGAATTTTTATATTCACAAAAATTCTGTAAATTTCTTCCCAAACACAGTATTGCTAAATTAATTGCTTTCATTTCATAAACTCTCCTTTATCTACAATTTACTTCAAACAATATTATCATATGTTTTACCATATCCTTTTTTCTCCATGCAAACTAACAATTAGTATTAAATTTTCGCACTTCGAGCAAATTACATATATTGAAAGTCTTTTATTTTTCTTGGTTCTGTAATAAGAAAATCTGCAACATGTCTACTTTTCAAATTCATCCACTGAAATTTTCAATACCCTTCCTTTTTTCTATTGCAAAGGCATTCATACTATCAAGACTCCCTATTTAATCTACTTTTCCTTTCTACCTTTACCATTTCAAAAAATCTATCAAGTGTTCCTATCGCATCACATGGACCAATCGAACATAAAAACCCAGAATTTTCCCTGTTTGCCTCCGTACGCAACTTATCAATCAATAAAATATTATCAATCTGAAGCTTTGCCAAACTTTCAACGTCTTTTCTACGCTGATTTACACTTGTGGAATTTATATATTTAAACATTTTCCCTAAAATTCCAGCTATAACATCTGATAGCTGAACGAATACATCAGTCTCAGATTTCACAAACTCAAAATTATCTGCCATATTATCCCCCATTGCTATCTGTTTTTTTACCATGTCCTGCACTGTCGTTTCCTCATCAAATATATGCTTTGACTTCTGATATTTTCGGATAGGGTCAATATAGAATTCTACATAATTATCCTGCATAACATAATCATCATTTTCATGTAAAAATATTAATTCATCTAACTCGGCAGCCCTAGCAAGCATTCCAGCAAGAAATTTTTCCTCTTCTCTCATTTCTCTCCTTCTCCCAAGCAGAAACAGTAAGTCATTGCAAAATGATCCTATCTCTTCCTTCTGTATATTTGGATACTTATATTTAAACATCAATGCTTGTAATGTATCTGCTTTTCCTTCAAACATGTAATAAAATACACTCTTCAACTTAAAATAGTCATATCCAAATTCACTTATTTCATCAAATTCTACAATAGAATCGAATATTTCAACAAGTGTATAAAATAAATTGTTCACATTAGTGTAATGAATATAAAAGGGCGATTTATCTATCCATGATAAAGTTTCAAATAATCGTCTTTCCTTCACGCATTGCAAAAAATTACCTTTGGCATATAAGTTTTTAAACTTAATCTCCTCTACATTCGCTTGCAACATTAAAGGTTTTCGGAATGTTTCTATCGAAGCTTCTACTTTTTCTTCCTCTTTTCTAACTAATCCTCCCAGCACAAAATCAGCTTTGTAATCGCTATTAAACTGTTGCTTGCTATCATCAATCCAAAACTTTCTACAATTATTACTTTCATCATAATAGAAGACATACTTTTTTTGATTGTTAATTCTCCACATATCACACAATTCCTGTTGCATAGAAACAAATGGATCTATATCTTCTTCTTTTGCCATGGAACAAGCACCTCCAACCAAAAAAATTATTTAATTATTTTTTCTGCTTTTTAATCATTTATGTATTATTCACGCACTTTCAAAGTATATTGTAAATTTACAACTTTATTTTTCTGTTTCAATCAAAATTTTTAAATATACATTATTTATTTTCTCCCAACTCTACTACTTCAAGCTTTATTGAATCCACTCTGCAGGAATCAGTTTTTCACCATTTCTCCATACGCAAACTTCATTGACCCCTTTCACATCACCATATATTGACGCATCAGCATGTTCTAATACAAGAATCTGCATATTGTTGTTAACATTTGCTATACTCTGGGTCATAGTTATAAATATACTTTTCACAGCCTCTCTATCCAAATCTTTCCACTCCCTAACTTGGCTATCATCTGTTGCACCATGTGGAAAATACACCTGACTTGGTTGATCGAATACAACAAAATTAGGTACAGAAGACTGAAAAGTAGAAAAAAACTCTTGCAATCCAAGTATAGTGGAAACATGATAAGCTAACCAATTTGAACCACTACCAATTTCCCATAAATAATCTTTTCTATCATCTTCTCCATCTATCTCTATTGTCAAATTTTTATAATCTAATCTAAACGGATTATCTGGACGTTCTGTATCCATCAACTTCAATAATTCCATCTGTTTTTCTGATATCTTTGTAATTGCATTTTCAATTTTTCTTTTAATTACAACTTCATCTGCAATCTTTTTCAATTTATCAATTCTTTCCCTAAGCTTTAATATCTCTCCATTCAACTCACCATCAGCCTCCAAAGATGCTATAGTTTGGCTCGCATATTCGATTTTCCCTAAAAATCTTGATATACCATCCAATGTGTATCTATTTGGATTATGTTCATCAGCCTCTCTTAAATGTTTATTTTCCTCAATTCTAATTCTTCTTTGAGCCGCAGCAAGCTCATCAGTCAATTTTTGAATCTGTCCCTTTACCATATCATATTCTCTTTCAAATGCTGCCGGAATTTCTTCCATCTGTTTCTTTTTCTTCCTATTATCTTCTAGCCTGCTTAAATACATATTTCTTTGAATATTATCAGAACACTTTTGTTGACATATAGGACATATATGTTCCCTTTTTGCTCTTTCATCCAACCATTCTGTAATATTTAATCTCTCAACTTGTATTGAAAGTGCATCTCTATACTCAGATACACTTTTCATCAGTTGCGTCATTTCAATATAGCGATTTTTATATTTTGTAAGTTCTATGGCAAGTTCATTTTCTTTTTCTCTTAACTTCACCATTTCCTCTGAACTCTTTATTATTGCATTACCTCTGATTACTTTTTCTTCCGTATTATCTTTTACAAGTTCTTGAAGCAACCTCATTTGTGCTTCAAATCTCATATTTTTACTATTTTCTTCTAATAACCCTAATTCAACTGCAACTGAAATCCATGCTTTAATTTCATTTTCCCATTGAATAGTTAATTCACATATTTTTTTATAATCGCGCTCTCTCTTCTTTAATTTTCTCTGTAAATCCATCAATTCCTGACGTGCCGACAAAACCTCTGGAGTAACAGCCCCTAACACATACGGAAATATATTTATTAGTTTATTTCTATGCTCTGTCTTATCCGTTTTATAAAACAATATATTTGCATTTGCCACCACATTCTGAGGTTGAAAGCAGAACGACATCAAATCGCGAAACGCCGGTCTACTACTATAATAATTATCTTCTGTTTCTAAAAAACTCAGCTTTGCATACTCATCTAAAAATCTCTTTACTACTTGGCAATTTGAATTTTTCTCTGGTATATCAGGTATTTCGATTTTTTCACCTTGAATAAGCATCATATCGCTTGTTGACTTTTGTGCACCTGGTTCTCTCCTCGCCAATAAGACTTTATTCTTCTCAAGTTTTACAACTACACCAAACCAGCTACATGCATCCCTTATTGTCTGCGTGGGAATATAACATTCTCCACTTGCCAAACAATAATCTATTATAGGTATAATCGCTGATTTGCCAGTTCTCGAATCACCCGAAATTACATTAACTGAATTTTCATTTAACGCAATCTCTTTATATGCGTATTTTTGATTTTTAGGCCACAATAAAAGTTTTTCTATTTGAAATTGCATTCTAAAACCTCACTTTCAAAATTTCTTCAATCTGCATTAAATCCATTTCTGCACACCATTGCCCTATTTTTTCAGCATTTTTACCCATTTTTAAAATATTAGCAGATTCCTTGTTTCGTTTTCTCAATTCCAGTGGAAAAAATGTGTTATTTTCTATATCCATAGAAATCAATCCAGCTTTTATCGCTTCTGCTATTGACATTGCTGTTATATCTTTCATATTTTGTATATCATTATGAAGATTGCTAATTAAGTCATTTTTCAAAACATCTTTTTTCATAAATTTGTCAGACATAATGCGCATTCCAGACACCTTGTTTGTAGACTTAATCTGCTCTGCAATATCCTCTTTCATTGTCATCGGCAACACAATAAATAGTTCTTCAAGTGGTACTGCTTCATTCTTTTCTGAAAAATATCCTAATATAAAGTTCCACAAAAGGTATGCACCCAACATGGGATTTCGCACATTATCATATTCATCAAACATTTTTATCATCTTCTTTCAATTTTTGCTCATAATTTGGATGCCATCCAATTTGTTGCTGATCTGCCAATTCATGATAACAGCCATTCTTAAAGCTCCTTGGAATCACCATTATTCCCATATTTACATCTTCATCTTGGCACTTATAATATAAATATTTACCTCTTCTAGACTCTTCCCATTCATCCTTATCCAACTCTATAATATTTCTTTTTGTCTTCCAACGCTCTTCTAATTCTTTGTAATAGTCCTGTAATATTTCTTCATTTATATCCCCATTTACAGCCCACATTGTTCTATTTGTAAAAGCTTTCAAGTAATCATTTATTGCTACTAACTGTGCATCATAATCTAAATTAATTATCTGAAGTTGTCTAATATATGTCTTGCATTCATTTTGCTGCAATTCTATTTCTGCCTTTGTTGGACCTGGAGCCAATTCAATCAAAGCTTTATTTTGATTAATCAATGTTTGTGTTAATGTCAGCTCTTTATTAAACCTTTCTTTAGCTATTTGCATAACTTGTCCACTCTCAATCTGCAATGCTGTCGTTTTATCAATCCAGCCTAACATTTTATCAAAAACTAATTGTTGTATATCTGATGGCAAATAAGTCTTTGCTCTAAATTCATCATATATTTTATCGGTGTGCCCCTCACCTATTACAACTAATTTGAATTTCTCAATAATATCCAATGCATACTTCTTGTTTTCCTCTGCCAAAAATGTCATTATATAATTATTAATAGAATCATTTTGCTTAATATATTCTCCACTTTTTCCTATAAATTCTCCTCTTATCTTTTTGTATTCCACTTCTGCTTCTTTTTCATTACGTGCTTGATTTAACCATGTAACGATATTTCCACTTTTATTCACATTAATAACCAATGTAAATAATGTAAAACCTATAGGCAGTTCATTTTCCTTAAGTGCAAGAAGCCAATTATACAAGGTTTTCCACAAATCAATAGCCCTGTCTGAAACAGGATTTCTATTTGACAATGCACTTTTTGTTTGTATAGCTGTTTTTTCTTTTCCATTTTCAATACCTATATCATCGAATTTTTCGACACTTACCACGCTGTTAATTTCACAATTTAATAATTCAAATAACATCTGACGCACCTGCAATCCATAACCATATAATTTATCCGGTACATGTGTATTTGCGATAGAAATTTTTGTTTCATCCGACACGTTTATCACCTCTCTCACTTATAGTACTGTCTTTAATAATTACTCTATTATTTTTGCAAATTTTAAATACAAAAAAGTCCACAAAAAAACCAACACCTTAAGCATTGTCTCTTTTGTGAACTTCTAATTTTTTTCTTATTATAATATCTGCGCTCATTTCTCATAACTCACTCTCCCAAATATGATATAGATATTATGCGACTATTTTTTACAAATTGCAACCCTTTTATTGACAAATTGTCTGATTTTTCTATCTATAAATAATATTTTACTACTGGATTCATCAATAAATATCAACGTGTCAAATTCTCTTGGCAAGTTCAATTGCGATATATAATTTGTCCACGTTATGGTTTGCTGCCGCCAGTCCAGTTGCATCATAAATTGCCCGGTCCAGCACATCGCCTGTAACCAGAAAATTATATAAATCCCAACCATAAAAATCACAGACTGCCTGAACTCCAGCCAGTTCCATCTCCACGGCAATACATCCTTCCTTTTTCCTTGCATCAAGCTTCGCTTTCGTTTCCCGATATATTGCATCCGTTGTCCAGACTTTTCCTGCCACATTAGGAAGTCCTAAATTATCAAATATGAATTTCACAATCTGATAATTTCTAATTTTCATATAATTTGATGGTTCTGCATAGTGATAACTCATTCCTTCTTCCCGGTAACTTTCTATTGGAATAACAAACTTTCCTGTTGTCTTGTCACTATCCAGCGAACCTGCTAAACCAAACATAATAAACCTGCTTGCGTCCGTCAGCCAATTTGCATCTATCACATCACTCCCTGCCATTGAAGAACCTATATGGCTTAAGTATGCCGCAATTTTCATATTATCTATTTCAAAAACATATACCTTTGTAATTCCATTGCAACACTTTATTGTACCAGCCTGCTCATGTGCATATGTTTTCAGTATATAGTCAAATATCTGCTCTGAAAAAACAATAATACACTTATCACACAACTGCCTTTTCTCCCCATAAAAATCCTTCGGTCTAATTATTGCCTCTGAATTATCAAATGCCTCTGTTATCATTTTTCTGGCTCCTTAGGTCACTCTGCCTCATGATTTTTTACAAGTTTTTGTATACTCAACTAAAGTCATTTTTTCGTTTATAACTGTTTCATCGCCGACTCTGACAAATCCACATTTTTCATATAAATAGCAATTTTTTTCTTCTTGCTTAATAGTATCTAACCGCCATTCTATTGTATCAGAAGAATACATTTCAAATAATCGTTCTATTACAGCACTTGCTATTCCTTTATTTTGAAATTGCGGAATAACAAAAATAGGGGAAATCCATTTTACATTTCTCCCATTATGCCATTTAACTCTTACACCACCTACTCTCTTACCATTAAACAAAATAAAATAGAAATCCGAATTGTCTTCAATTATCTTCTGTGTTATTTTTTCAAGACTTTCTTTTGCCGGGCTTGTAATATCATCCCGATATTTTTCATATAACGCTATAAATGCTTCTACCTGCAATTTACGCAAACCTTCTGCTTCTCCACTTGTTATGAGTTCCAATTCTATTACATCATTCATTTTTTATCTCTCCTTCTTGTAAACCTATTTCCAACAGTTCTTTACAAATGCTCTTTCACCTACAAAACCTGCCACCGGCAGCTCCTTCCAGATGCCTGGTAGCATAAAAAAAATCGCACTAAACCCTCAAAGTCCAGTGCGATATTTCCAATCTAAGATATAAAATGTGTTAAATCATCTCTTATATTCTGGTTTTATGCACTAGACTAAAAGACCTACACGCCATAAACTAATGCACTAACCTTGCATATTTATAGCTGTGTACGTCCGTAATACATGTACATATAACGTCTTGAATATAAGTTCTGATTCATGTGTATGTTCTCCTTTTTTTGTTGGTAAATATACCATTATTGGCAATTCATGTCAACAATAGGCAACAATATATTTTTAAATATTATTTCACCATACTCTGTTTTTCTTCCATGCATACTACTCTGCTGTATAGATATGACTTCTTGTATTTGGGCACAAATACAATATAATACTTACAATTCCACTTTGTATGTGCCAAACTATTAACATTCATTTATGATAGTCTCCTTTGTCTTTAATATAGTTGGCAAACCTATACTTAGTATAACATTGGCGATTTTTTATTGTAAGTTAAAACGTTTGTTGGCACACCTGCACAGCTGATGATTCAATTATATCTTATACGAATAAACCAGTCTCACTTTTACATAAGAGACTGGTTTAAAGTCTTAACATATACTCTAATACATCTACATTTTAAATTCTGCGAAATTACCACTATATCCTACTTTTGTAATTTTTCTTTTAAATTCATTTCTGCGTTCAACTGAATCATATTCTTCAAGATACCACCTACTCGCTCTCATTTTTTTCGATTTTCTAAGTCTATCACATATTTCCTTAACATATGGCATATCTACATCTGAATACGATAAACCTACTGAATATCTGCTTTTTCGATATCTTCAAAAAATTCTTTTTCATGAAATATATTTTGATTCGTATCGTTTATTAATCCCGTTTTAGCAATATGAATAGCATTTCTTATGTTTTCATCATTATAAAGTAAATTATGCTCTTTTAAATTTAATAATTTTTCCTCATATCCAATAATCAGTTTACTATAATCCTTGCCAATTGAAACCATATCCTTACGTTTTTGCTCTTCATAATTTATCTCTCTTATCCCATGTATATGACAGATATTATGTTTGCATACCCCATATATCCTTTCAAGCGTTTCAGAATAATCAAATATGGCTTGCGGGTGCTTAACTGTACCTGCTGTCACCCCACTATGAAAGGAGCTTTACCATGAGCAATCAACACAAACATCCAACTATAAGTTTTAGAATCAGCGATGCTGAACGCAAATAAATCGAAGCCCGCATTCTTGCCAGTGGCATGATGAAGAAAGATTACTTTGTCCGTTCCTGCATCTATAACCGCATCTGCGTTGTCGGCAAGAAAGAAACTATATATCCTCTTGTGCAGACTGTTAATGCATTATATCTGCAATTACTTGAAATACAGAAAGCATTTACTAATTGCTGTAATCAACAAAATTTAAGCAATCTTCCTACCAATGATGAAATTAAGGAACTACAGACCGACTATAACAATATGCTTACAGCTATCATTGATCTGCTTGATGGTGCTAAGTATCTTTGGGAAGGAGAACACCATGAAACAAAATCGCCGCATCTTCATCTTCTCCTGATATCAGCTCAGCAATACATTTATTCAGTATCGTTGCGATCTCAAGTCTTTCCTTTATCTTGCCCTCTCTGCTTATCAGCTGATACATTTCCTGATTCAGCTCCGTCATCGTCACGATAAACATAATGATCATGGAGATACCAACAGAAAACTCGATCAGCGACATTCCATACCAGAATGCCTGCACAGCTGCCGCCACTGCCGGAAGTACAACGCATGACAGCATAGAGAACAGGAGCTTCCGACTGACTCTCTTTTTGTACTGGAACAGAAGCGTAAGATCAATGAGCAAGCCTGCTGCCGGAAGAAGAATTGACATAATATATAACGATGCCCGATGATAACAATTATCCCCATCTATGTAATAATACCAGTGAGTAAACTGCGAGATCACCACAAAAGCAGCCCCTGCGGCAGCAATAACATATCCGGCTTTTACTCTTTTTAATGTTCTCCGCTCTTTCTTCGAAAACAGATAAACACACACATAAATGTGAAAACACAGCAGGAATACGTCACTTAAAAGGAATACGAGAAAACTCGAAATACAGACCATCACACTGCCCGGAACTCCGGGATATCCGCTGAAAATATGTGCCATGGCATCCATCAGCAATAACAGGGAAGCAAAACTCTCCATCAGGATAAGATACCGACGCTTTTCCCTGTCATAATTACTGCTCAGAAATATACATAATGCAACTATGGCACAAAATACACATCCCCATATAAGTATCGCTACCTGCAGTACTTTTTCATCCGGCATAAAAAACACTCATCACATTCGTCACTTACAATAAGTATTACACTTTACCGTGTAAAAGTCAACCTTCCCAAAAAATCCCGGAGTACATTGTCATACTCCAGGATTTTATCGTCAACCGGATAAAAGCAACCGCATTCGCTACATAATTCTACACCAGATAACTGCTTCGCAGTTGATTCAGTTAAAACTCTTCCCCGCAGGATTCAATCACTTTTTTGTACCAGTAAAAAGAATCTTTGCGGATTCTGGAAAAGTCTCCGGTCCCGTCATCATTTTTATTTACATAGATAAGACCATAACGCTTCTTGAATTCTCCGGTGGAGGCACTGACAAGATCTGTACAGCCCCAGCAGGTGTAGCCGATCAGATCTACTCCGTCATGGATTGCTTCCTTCATCTGCTCTATATGGCGGCGCATATATTCAATACGGTAATCATCGTGAATCTTTCCATCCTCTGTCAGCTGATCCACCGCCCCAAGACCATTTTCCACGATCATGATTGGAATCTGATAGCGGTCATAGATCTGGTTCAGAACATAGCGAAGACCAGTTGCATCGATCTGCCAGCCCCAGTCGGAAGCTTTCAGATATGGATTTTTCAGATTGTCACTTCCATTTCCGGCCGTTTTCTCTCCGTCCTTTGTCACGCTGACACAGCTACTGGAATAATAGCTGATGGTGAAAAAGTCCACCGTACCCTTCTTGAGGATCTCTTTATCCTCCTGAAGAACCTCCAGCTGGATTCCGTGCTCCTCAAAGTATCTCGCTGCAAATCCCGGATAATATCCTCTTACATGAACATCACCGGCAATGGAATTGTGGATCTGCCCAAACTGCTGTGCATATAAGATATCATCCGGATGGCAGGTATATGGATAACCATTGTGATAAGCAAGCATACAGCCAAGCATAAACTCCGGATTGATCTCATGAGCCATGGAAACTGCAAGTGCACTTGCTACCAGCTGGTGATGCATTGCCTGATAACGGCTCTGCTCACATACATCCTTCGGGTCCAGCATTCCTGCACAGAATACCGCACCAAAGTCCTGCGTCAGCATATTGATCTCATTAAAAGTCAGCCAATATTTTACCTTACCTTTATATCTCTCAAATAAGACCTTTGCAAATCGAAGATAGAAATCGATCATCTTACGGTTTTTCCATCCGCCATACTCCAGAGAAAGATGAAGGGGATTCTCATAATGAGAGATCGTTATCAGCGGCTCAATGTTATATTTTCTCAACTCATCGATCACATTGTCGTAGAACTTAAGGCCTTTCTCATTTGGAGTTTCCTCATCCCCATTTGGGAACACTCTGGACCAGGAAATAGAAAAACGATATACCTTAAATCCCATCTCTGCAAAAAGAGCAATATCCTCTTTCCAGTGATGATAAAAATCAGTTGCCTGGTGATTGGGATAAAATTCTTCCGGTAACGGTGCCGGCGGTGTAAGACGACGTTCCTTATCCACACTTCCTCCTGTCAGGACATCTGCAATGGACGGGCCTCTGCCATCCTCATCCCAACCGCCTTCATACTGGTTTGCAGCAGTTGCTCCGCCCCAGAGAAATTTTTCCGGCATACGGTTATAATTTTTCATTTTTTAATTTTCTCCTTTTTACAAACATCAGGCGGATCTGTTATCTCCGCCTGATATTTCGTTGTTATTCTTATACAATAGTCAGAAATTTATCTCCTGCATTTACAGCTGCATCTTCTTTTTCCATGCATACTGCTTTGATATAATCAGAAATATTGGTCACAACAACCGGTGTGATCAGATCATATCCTTCTTTCTTAATGGCATCCATATCGAATTCCACAAGAAGCTTTCCTTTTTTTACCTTATCTCCCTCAGAAACATGGGATTTAAAATATTTACCATTTAAATTTACAGTATCAAGTCCGATGTGGATCAGAATTTCTGCTCCACTTTCTGTCACAAACATGATTCCATGTTTGCTCTCCATGATATTTGCCACCGTACCATCTGCCGGTGCATAAACCTTTCCTTCTGATGGAACGATCGCTGCTCCGTCACCTAAAACCTTATCAGCAAAAGTTTTATCCGGAACATCGGAAAGTGCTTTTACAGTTCCTGCTACCGGTGCACAAAGCTCGATCTTATCTACAAGCGGAGCGTTCTGCTGTGCCGGCTGTTTTTCTGTATCTGTGTTCTGTACTTCATCCTCTGTCTCAGCCTTTACATCCTCAAATCCGAAGATAAGTGTAAGAACAAAAGCAGCTACAAAAGATACCACGATCATAATGATTCCATAAATCAGATTGCTTAATCCCTTCTCGCCGATAAACGCCGGGATTGCCATGATACAATTCTGTGCAATGTAAAGAGAAACCTGAAGAAGTCCTCCTACGATACCACCGATTCCGGCTGCGATGGAAGCTGCTACAACCGGTCTTTTCAGTTTCAGTGTAACACCATACAGAGCAGGCTCTGTGATACCCATAAGAGCGGAAACACCGGCTGCACTTGCCAGCTGTTTCATGTTGCTGTCCTTGGATCTTACAGCTACTGCAAGAGAAGCTCCGGACTGTGCAAGGTTAGAGCATACCTGAGATACAAAGATCAGTGTATCGCTACCACCGGTTGCAATGGCATTCAGTCCGATCGGTGTCAGCGCATGGTGCATACCGGTCATAACGATGAACGGGAAGGTTGCTGCAAGGATACCTACAATAATGAAACCAAGTTTTACGGACAGGAAGTTGATGGCTACCGCAAGTCCATTACCAATAATTGTTCCGATCGGTCCAACTACGATCAGGGCGATTGGTGCACTGATCAGAATTACCAGTGTCGGGTTCAGGATCAGTTTTACCATTTTCGGTGTGATCTTATCAACCAGAATCTCAATATAATGTGTGATCCATACCATCAGGATAACCGGAATAACGGAATAAGAATAAGTTGCTTTTGTGATCGGCAGACCAAACAGTGTGATGGCCGCATCACCAGCTACCATAGTTACAAAGGTAGGGCTTAAGTAAACACCGGCAATAAACAGCGCCAGTGACTGGTTCACGCGGAAAACCTTGGCAGCATTTGCTGCGATCAGGAACGGCATGAAGTAGAAAGTAACATCTCCGATAAAACTGATCACCTGGTAGGTACTGCTTGTTTCTGATACCAGATGAAAAGTTGTCAGCAGGGTAAGTACAACTTTGATCATACCGGCTGCAGTCAGGGCAGGGATCATCGGGGTCATACATCCGGTGATGGCATCGATAACTTTTGAAACAACACTCTTTGAGCTGTCAGAGTTCGCTGCCGGTGCATCATCGGTAGGAACGCCTTTGTCTTCCAATGCCTTGTAAACAGCGTTTACTTCGTTTCCTGCGATAACCTGGAACTGATCTTCATGCCAGTTAACGCCGGAGATCTCAGAAAGCTTTAAGATCTCTTTCTCGTTGATCTTCGATCTGTCTTTCACATAGAAACGAAGCCTTGTCATGCAGTGGAATAGACGGGTGATATTATCTTTTCCGCCCAGCGCTGCAATCAGTGTGTCTGCAGTTTTTGCATAGTCCTTTTTCATTTGGGGACCTCCTTTAATAATAAATATTGAAATTTATATTAAAGGTCTTGCCTGAAAAGATACGCACATGGCACGTATTTCAGTAACAATCCATTAACACCTAATTTATAAAACAATCTCTTTTCACAGATTTTTCAGACGTTTATGGTCTTCTGTGATCTTCTGGATATGAATCGTCAGATACAGCATTTCGTCCTCAGTCATAGCGTATTTATATTCCTCTTCCATCATAAGATAGATCATTTTTACACAGCCATAAGCTTCTCTGTACTGCTCCTTGATGATCTTGAAAAGCTCCTGATTCTCATCATAGTGAAACTCTTTATGAAGGAATCTCTGGGCAAAATATTTCAGATGCGTGAGAAACCGCTGATAATACAGATTATCCTCCTGAAATTCCATATTGTCATAATACTTCTCCACGATGTCCAGGATATGATGTACAATAATGGAAATCTGATAGCTGTCCGTCTTGCCGCCATCTTCCGCATTCACAAAATGCAATGCAAAAAATCCTGCTTCATCTGCAGAAAGATCTACCTCGAACATCTCATTTACCTTTTTCAGTAATTCCAAGCCGATCTCATATTCCTTATGATAAAGCTGCTTGATATCCAGAAGCAGCATATTCTGAAGGCGGATCCCGTTTTCAAGTCTGGAGATTGCACCCATGATATGGTCGCTAAGGGAAAAATAAATACTGTCATTTAATTTCATCCCCTCTTTTTCCTTCACTTCATTTACAAAAGCTCCCACAAAATCCAGATATTTTTCCGGAATAGCAGTCAGATAACCCTGTATCTCCTTGCTGATCTGGGCATTTTCCGCAGTAAAGATCTTCTCGATCCTGGACTCCTCCACTTGCTGTCCTTTCTTTTTCTGAAAGGCAATTCCGCAGCCCTTTACAATAACTTCATGTCCCTGTCCATCCCTGGACAGTATCAGATTATTATTCAAAATCTTATAGATAACCATATTCCTGTTCCCCCGCTGCCAGACAAATAAAAAAAGGCCATTACAGTATATAGAAAACCTATTCCTATACTACTATAAGGTCTTGCCTGACGATAAATAAATATTTCAGTAACAATCCTTCTGATTCGTAACTATTTAATAACTGCATGTAATAGTATCAGAAAAAATATATGTTGTCTATCTGGAATATTTAATAAAATATTTATAATATTTTTGTTAACTTTGACAAAATCCCCTGATGATCCTGCCATACGGATTGATATGTACCCACTTTCTCCATTAAAAAAAGAGCCCCAAACATACCAAAAAATATGTTTAGGACTCTACCTATGACGGGATAATGAAGTTTACTAATTTCAGGATAATAGAGTTTGCTAATTTACAGTTTACTACTCAAACTCTTTTTCGGGTTTGATTTTTCATATTAATCTAATGTTATCAGGTGTTGAAGTCGTATCATTTTGATACATTTTTACATCTCGTCAATGTGATTTCTAAACTACTGTACCCAAATTGTACCCAGCACCATTTTTAATAGTCTTTTTCCATACTGTCTTTTGCAAAAATATATTCTTTATTCTCTACAGATAATGAATTAATCAAAAAAGCACTTTTACCATCTTGATATACTGTTATTGAAACACAATACTCACCCGATTCATTTATTACTTCTTTCAAATCAAACATATATTTCCAATGTAAACATTCACTGTTTATTAATATTCCTTCTGCCACCTTTTCACCTTCAACTTCATTATTAACGTACTTATCTTCTCGTGCAAACAACAATTTTTCCTTTTCAACAGACTCTGTGTAAATTTTTTCTCCATCCATATTCCATATTTCTATATCCAGTCCATTATAGTTTTCTGCTGATGTATTACAAATTTCCACTATACCATCAGCATTATAACTTACACTAATTGTTGCTTTATTATTCACAATAAATATAGCACTTATAGTAAAACATAATAATGCTACAAACATCCATTCTGCAATTTTTCCTCCTACCTTCAGAAGAATTCTCTTAATTTCCTCTTTACTCTTATGTTTTACCCAATGCACAACAAGAACAATTCCAACAACTGCACACAGACAAGAGACCAAAATCCCACTCCATTTTTGACTCTCCTCTCCATAAATTGCAGATAATGGAATAGATAAAATGAATACAAAAATAATCATTATTGTATATATTCTAAAATCACTTAGTAAGTACATGTATCTGTTGTCTGATTCCTGATCATACTGCTTATAATTTTGATCCAGCGTATTGTACCTTTTTAGATCACTTATTACATACAACACTATGTCAATAAATATAATAACTGATGTTGATAATGCAAATGAAAAAAGTGCTTGCAAATACCAATACATTACCCCCTGCTCCGACCACACATTTAAAAAACTAATCGTCATCTTAAATAAAAAAGCACACAACGTTCCTATCACCGCAACAATAGCTATAATTGCTCCTAATCGGGTTGTTCTTCTTTGCTCTTTCTCAGCAGCATCTACCAATATCTCTTGCTGGTTTTCTACCTGATTTTTATCAACATCAGCACCCAACACCTCCTGCTGATTTTCTACCTGCATTTTTTGTATTTCTCTTTTTTTCATATTTTTATTTTTCTTCTTGTGTTTCTTTTTTCTCATATATTCCTCCATAAAAACAACAGTTTTCATTATAACATAGCAAGGAAGCAAAATGACTTTGCCATATTACTTCCTTGCCTGATACTTTACTATATTACTTCTCTTTTCTTACCCCTTTAAAAGGTGTGTTACTAGATGTTTTTACATCCATGAATTTTCCTGTTTGTGCATCTCGCTTAGTCCATAATCCCGTTGTCGGATTATATACCTGCGATCTACCTCTAACTGCTCCCACTCGAGAATTATCTCCAACTGGTCTGTTTGTTGCCATAAAAATAGCCCTCCTATTTCATTTTGATTGTTTGTGTTTTGTTCTGGTTGTCCCACCGCTACTCAACGAAGTCTTAACTCTTACTCTTCTGTTTGATATTGGTTTTGCAGTGACTCTTACTCAAATTGTCTTTCCCATTTTCAATACCATACCTTTCTCAGTTGGGAATTATATCTTGAAATAGAAGTACAGTTTCGCTATAATTTATTTGAACTATCAAGATTCGGAATACCAACTGTGTATCCGATGTTGCGGTATTGCTTTGCAGAGCAATACCGCATTTATATTTAAAGCTCTATTATTCGAGCCCTAAACATACTTTTATTCATTGGTTACATGAACTACATTTCTTACTCTCACATCATGATGAATAAAGTTGCGATTTGTAAGTTGTTGCGTCACTTCATCATAAACCGGAGCTGTATGTTCTGGATCTCGAATAGTTAAAATCATACAGTATTCCTGACTTAACTGAAAATCCTTTTTCACAGCTTCCTTTTCAATAAAATCGCGATATAAACCTTCTATCTTCAGATACCACTTGCGTGTAGATGGCAACCACTTATCGCGATTTGACGGGGTCATATCAGCTAAATCAATTGCATACTTCTTAACTGGATGGAACTTTTTACCATAGTCTCATAATTCTTCTGAGCTGATTTGGCAGAATAAATATGCTTCTCTAGCTTACAGGATTGCCGTTGGATACAGCCGTTGCAAACGTATGGTGGTTTCTTCAGTTTGTTACAAACCAATACCTCAAACTGCTTGCAATGCTCGTAGCACTTTACACGAGGACATCTCTTGCAGCTTTTTGAATACTGTAGTTTGCACTTTGAACATGCTGTTCCGTATTCATCACAGGTACTTCGCTTGCTGCAGGGATTGAAGGAATCTTTACGTACAGTCTGACTATGGAGTTTGACTTCTTTTGAGATAGTAGAAGGGTCCTTGCCAAGTTCCCTACCTATCTCAGTAAATGAAGCTCGTTCTCTTAAGCGAACTTCTATTGTGGCTCTTTCATCAAGAACCAGATGTGCATTCTTAGCCATGGTATTCTCCTTGGATAACGCCATCCGGACTCTATTGCTGAGCCACAACTATAACCAGATATCAAGAGGGTTGCAACACTAACTTCTAGGATATATTTTGCAATACTAAGTTCCAGTTTTTGGGTGAATGGACTGGAATTTAATTTTCCAATTCACCAAAGAAATCACTTTTCTCAGCCCTTATTTCTCTTTCAAGGCTTCTTAGGACTTCCTTCAAGGTCTTGGCTTGCTCTCTCTTATCTCTCGATATTCCTCTATTTTCAAGGCTTTCTCCATGGTTTCAAGTAAAAGAAAAAGACCTCATATCAACGGTTTTTCCGCTCTACAAGGTCTTTATTTTCTCGTTATTTTATTCATTCCCTAAGCTAAAGATTTTTGCCCCTTGAGGATAAAGGGGATTGCCCTGGGATATCAAATTATTCAAACTCTTGGGCGAAAAGATTTATCTAGCTGTTTTTTTGTACACATTTGTATGTTTTATTCTTCATATTCATCCTAATTTGTATTTTTGTGTACCTCGTCTAAAATTTTTAGAGCCAATATAGAGCCAAATAAAATAATAATCTAAAACCATCATATTTTAGTATTTAAATATATTATCTATTCCCAAATCTGTTATTTTCTTGTAGCAGGGAATAAATTGAAAACAATTTACTGCCACTTCCTCCAATTCCTTATCAATAAGTTCTTTTTTCAATTTTTTCCATAAACAATACAAGTATTGAACATCATTAACTGCATATTGTTTTTGTCTCTCGGTTAATATCTCTTGAGACCAATCAGACAACTGCTCTGATTTATCAATATCAACATTCAAATATTCCTTTAATAGCGGTTTCAATGAATTATTATGCTCTAAACCGTTCACAATTTTCGAAGCAATTTTTGTACATACTAATTTTCCAAAACAATTCATATTAAGATTTTTCATTAAAAACGATACATCAAAAACTGCATTATGGAAAACTTTAAGCACATCTTTTGAATATAACAGTTCTTTTAAGTTCAAATATTCAAAGTTGCAATTGTATCTAATAATTATGCTGCATCCATCACAAAAAAGCTGTATAGTACAAAGTTCATCTCTCAAATAATCCAATCCTGTTGTTTCAGTATCAATGCAAACATACCCCGCTGAAGCAAAAAAATCCTTCTCTTTTTGTGATATATCACACTCTTTTTCAATTATTTGTAACATCAGTCAGCCTCCTTGAATTCAACTTTTTCAGCTTCTTTTATAATAGTTTCGATTTCTTCCAAATACACTTTATATAAGCCTTTTTCTCCGTTATTCTGATATATTGAATATGGTAAAAATACACTTTTTTCCTTTGAACTTTTACAACTTACCACTATCATTTTATTATCTATTCGATACAAAGAATTTGTTGGTTGACCATTAAAATAATACAATTCCACTGTACCACATTTCTTATTTTTATATGAACTATTACTTCTTTTTGAACACTTTTGTCTTTTTTCTTCCACTTCATCATATAGAGATTTCCATTTATCCGAAACTTCATTGATGAGTTCGACTAAATGTCCTTCTGAATAGTTATAATGTTTCTCCAATGCTGGTACAAAAGGTGATTTTGGATTCAACAAAACAACCCGTAATTGGCATTCAGTATTTAGTACCGTTTGCTTTATAAAATCAAAATTATTTGTTGTCCATGTCCTTGCATAATTATGAACAATATCAATATTGGTCTTTGCATTTTCAAATTGTTCTTTATAGTTTATATCTGTTAAAGTAGAATCAATTTTTATTAACCCAGTATCATCTATTTCCTTATCAAGGCTAACCTTTTGTATTACCAATTCTATTAACGTTTTTTTTAGGTACATATTATCAATAATCGTGTATATACCGGATACTAATAATACAGACCCAACATTGCTAATTAATGGATTTCCACACCACATACACAAAATTCCAACAATTGCACAAACAAGTGCTACTACTATATGTCTCAATGAAAATTTATTCTCTTCTTTCATATTTTCTCCTCTCCTTCATAAAATCTAGTATGATACTTAATTTTAACATATTATCACCCAAAATTATATAGGCAATTTTCGTAATAGATTTCCCAACTCTCATACCTAAAAAAACTCCCTAGCCATCATTTCCGCCGTAGCCCTATTATACCCTTTCTTCAGATACCCCTGCACAATCGTCCCGAGCATTCCCTTAACCATATCATCCTCAATATCACAATATGCCTGCATCTCCCCTGACAAAGCCATTGCCACATACTCTATTGGCTTGTTATCTAACAGCTTATGTAGCTTCGCCAGTGACTGCTCTGTTGTCCTCAGAGCAGCCTCTACTTCTTCGCACTTTATCCGCAACATATTTCCATCTGTAAACCACACCTCAACATAGCCGTTATCCATGTTATAAGCACATTCCACGATATTATCCATTCGATTATCTTTCATCTCATCAATCCATCCTTCCCATTATCTTGTTCCATAAGACCTGTCATACCGCCTTATTTGCTGTTCTGCACGCTCCTGTTCCCTTACCTTACGAATAATCGTATCAATCTGCTCTGCGCCAGCATATCTCTTCACACGCTCCAGATCATCAGCCTTTTCCTGCAACAGCTCTGTCCTATCACTCATATCCTTAATCTTGCCCTTGAAAAACTCCACATCATCTGACAATCTCTTCTTTTCCTTCCGAAGCTGTATTACTTCCTCTTTCAACCTTACGCACTGGATTGTCAGATTCTTTATCAATGTCTTAAGCTTATTCATAAATGGCATCACTACCTTATCCCGAAATGACTTAGCACTTGCAAATGCTCCCGGTTCCGGCAACTGCCATTCAGGTGCTTCATCATACTTCCTTACATCACGCTGTAATAACTGCTCTGACTGCACCATCTGCTCTATATTGTTCTTAAGCTCATTCTGTTGCCTTTCAAGTTGAACATTATTCTGTTGCAAATCATTGTATTTCTGTCTTAATGCCTGATTATCCGATTGCAACGCATCATTCCTTTGCTCCAAGGAATAATTATCAATAGACAACTGATCATTCACATTCTTTAATTCACTATTCGTATATTGTAAATCTTCATGCCGTTGTTCCAGTTCTTCATTATCTGTCTGCAACTGTAACTGTTTCTGCTTCAAATCATGATTTTCCATGCGAAGTCTGTCCTTGTAGCTTTCAAGTCTTGAGTTTTCCATTCTCAAATTCTGATTACTTGCAAGCAATACTCCCTTCTCCTGTTGTACTGTAGTTCTCTCTTCGTTTGCCCTCTGTATAGCTTTCTCAGCCAGTTCCTTTTCTATAGTAACATTTTGCAATTCCTGTTTCTTTGCAGAAACCGCTTTTCCAAGCTGTGCAACTACCGAAGATATTTCCTGCTTCTGGCTATCCAATTCTGCTACTTCCTTTGATCGTTCTTTCTTTTCAAATTCAAGCACTGACAAATGCTTCTCATGTGTACCCTTTTGCAGCCATTCCACACCATATCGCTCCATGACTGCAGCAAGTTCCTGCTTCTCTTTTTAATCCTAATGGCACAATAACATTTTCCTCTTTTCATTCTGCAATAAACCTGTTTATATCTTTGTGTTATCAGGTTGATGTCTTCTAATATATGAAATGCAATTATCAAGGTGTTTTTTATCAACAATAGGTTCAAATGACTTACCACCCCATAAACCTTTTGGTATTTGTTCTACAAGAACAGGAAATTCTTTTCTCAATATTCTTGACGAAGCCCCAAATAAAAGTTGTCCTACTTTAGAAGGATCTACTTGCGTTTTTATCAAAACATGAATATGATTATATGCAACTGTACTTTCAACTAACTCTATCTCTTCTTTTTTATTAAAAATGTCTGCTATAATGCAACTTAATCTATCACGAATCTCATTGTCATAAAAAAGAGGTTTTCTGTATTTTGTAGCACCTACAAATTGATAATAATTTTCATATGCATCATTCTCGGATAACTGTTTCATTTTTATCTCCCTTCCAATCAATTTCAATTACTCTCCCCACAAATAGAGCCAAACTAGAGCCATTTGATAAAACAAATGCCGGAAGCCCGCATAAATACAGGCTTTCGGCATTCTAATCTATATTCAGGCAACCCTCTTTATCCTCAAAAGGCAAAATCCTTTATCCTCACCTATTTTCTCTTTCAAGGCTTCTTAGGACTTCCTTCAAGTTCTTGGCTTACTCTCTCTTTCTTCTCTCTTATCTCTCGATATTCCTCTATTTTCAAGGCTTTCTCCATGGTTTTAAGTAAAAGAAAAAGACCTCATAGAACGGTTTTTCCGCTCTACAAGGTCTTTATTTTCTCGTTATTTTATTCATTCCCTAGGCTAAAGATTTTTGCCCCTTGAGGATAAAGGGCGTTGCCTTGGGATAAGGAGAATTTGACCTTGTATGAGCATTATAACGTGTTCACTATGTTTTGTCGAGTTATAAAATTATGCATATGCTGATTTTCTAATATCTGCAATACATCTAATAAGCCTATTTAACAGGTCTTCCTCCGATTCATTTTGTGGTTTCCATGTTAAAAAAACAAACTTATCTTCATTTTCTTTTGCGTATTGTTCTTTCAATCTTGTTTTCTCTTGATATTCCTCATTTCTCATCATGCCAAAAACTTCAACAATGCCAACTTTTTTACATCCTTTAACTGTTATGATTCCATCTTCCAACCATTCAGCATCACCATATGCATTTTTAGTAAATGAATATGGTTTGTAAAATTTAACTTCTTGGTATAGTTTTCCATTCATAATATAATCCATAATTACATCAAAACACTTTACTTCATATGAACTTTCACAAAAAATGCCATATTTATTAACAAGCAACAACGTGAGCCTATCTATTTCTCCCTCTTTTCGTATATTATTGTTTTTATCTTTATACGTTTTTTCACTTTCATATTGATATCCGGCTCCGATGATAATATCATTCTCCAAATCAAGGATTTTATTATTATAAGTGCTTTCATATTGATTCATGGCAATTCTTAACGCATCATATGTTATTTTAACATAGTAACCATTAATTTTTACTGAAAAATAACTCCTTATATCATTATTGTCATTGTTAGTCTTTATATTTACTAGTTCTTGATATGATATACTTGTATATTCTTCATAATTAGATTTTTTTTCATTAATAGAATAAGATACAATTTTAATACTTGTTAGTCTATTATAAAAAAATTGAACTCCATTTTTATCCAATGAACATCCTGCAACAGTTCCTCCTCTATTGGAAATCCTTACATCCTTTGCTTGTCCATAGACTTCTTTGCTAAACTCTTTTTCCAATTTTAACTTTATTTTCGTTTCATCTGCATCGCCTTCTTTCAAAGTAAATCTGCATGCTTGGCGATACGAAACTTCTAAGTTAATCTTCTTTACTAAAGCAGACAATCTCATCTTTTGTTGTTCTGTATGTACAATATCTCTTCTTTTTTTATGTTCTTCTCCTGCTTCTACTTCTCTTCTTTTGGGTCTAGCAAATAAATTTTCATAAACTCTTGCAACTAATTTTCCATCTTCATCCTGCTGCAACGGATTAGCATATGCTATTCTTTTTTGATAGTCCTCATTTTTCCTACAGGCCTCATCATGTTGTCTAGCAAATTCTGGATGACATGGTATTAGTCTTAAATCTGCCGAAAAATGATATTTCAATTGTTTCTCAGGATAACAACATTTACATATATAAATTGTCCCCTTCTTATATGCAGATTCCTTCTGAGTCTTACTCAACGTATATGGATTTAATTCGTCTCCAGTTTCATTATTAATCATTATCAAACTTTCCATTATTATACACCCTTTCTTTATAACTATATCTGTTTTGGTCACCCATCAGTTCTTAATACCCAACTATGTAATCATCAAGAAATAGTTGCATCTTCTCCAAACTTTTCCCTCATTTTTTCATAGCTCATATGTAATTCAATCTTACCTTTATACTTTTTATCTTCTTCATTTATCCTACAATATTTAACAAACATAGGTTTACATACTTTACACGCCTTATAATCTATTGCATATTCACATGAATTTTCACATGGAACTAAAATCTGCTCCGCCTTATCTTTTAAAATATTTATGCTCCATGGTTCTGTATCTTCTGCCACCTTACCACACTTCATATTACACTCAACTGTAACCATCATAATATTTTCAATCAAAAAATTTTCTAATTTACTTACATACAGCTCCGCAAACCTTAAATATTTCTTTATGTCATCCAATACATATACAATATTTTCATATGGATGTTTTGGAAATACATTTCCCATATCCGCTTGTATTTTTCCATTATTATTTCTATGAAAAAGATATGAAGATGTTCCATCCAATGAATGCGTAAATTGATTCCTTAACTTTGTCCTAACTTCTTGATGGTCTGCGCTGTTTAAATACTTTCTTATTTTTTTCACTTCAGAATTACCAAGTTTTCTTCTAACAGTAGCATCATTCAAAAAAGAAAATATACTTATTTCCCTATCCTTATCATATCCACACTTAAAAAACTCGTTTATAAACTGCCGAAGTAAGTCCCATAATACAATATCTCTATACACAGCATCCTCCAAATAATACGCATACATCTGAGAATTTTCCGTTTCTTCCAATGGCCAATTCATTTTAACTGCATATGCATAAGACCTGGATATTGCATAGATAAAATTATTAATGACCTTGTTAATTCTGATAAGCCATTCTATTGAATTTCTTGCTCTCATTACTTCTTCTGTAATCTGTAGTTGTTCTTCTCTATATAATCGACACTCATCTAAAACTTTAATGGAATCAATACTTTTTTCAATATAATCCTTAATCTCGTTATCTGAATTAAACTGTTTCACACAATCCCCATCCTTTAATAATAGTGATATAAATAAACTGGCACCATCTCTACCGTTCTTATTTGTCAACAACAAGAGTCTCTCATAGTATAAGTTTATTATATCATAGAAACTTTCTTAATGACGTTCACGCTCGAAATTTAGATTTTATCGAAACATGTTTTTACTGCATAGATGTCATATCGTATTCTTTTGTCTATACCACAATTCCAACACCAAAGCTTCTAAAGGAAAAATCAGATTGACTCACATATTCCCAAAAGTCATTTTTGAGTTGAATTTTAAACCAATACGTGATATATTAATAATACAAAAAGGGTGCCACCGATAGACGGCTGACCCATTAAATCAATTAACTAAAAATAGTCGCTCAACTTGCTAGGTCGGGGCGGCTATTTTTGTGTCTTATTATTATCCTTACCAAAGGAATACCCTAATCCAAAGCAGGTTAAGCCGAAGCTTACCACTGCGATAAAATCAACAATACTCATATGGCTTAGCCCTCCTTTCCAAGAAATCAATGACTTCTTTCGATTCCCTTGCGGGTTTCTATGTAATCGGAGGGTCACAGTCCCTCCGTAGAAGGCCAACCGCCTACCGTTATGGTGGCACCCAATGAAATTTTATCATAGCCCCTTGGCATTTTCAATGTAATATCACTCTAAATCGACAAGAATATGCATCAAGGATATTGCATATCTAAAGTCTGCTTGCCTGCTTTAAAACTTGGCTTCTATTACAACAGGGTTTCCTTCTTTATCTTTATAGTTACCGATAATGTCTACCAGCTTATCAAAATCACACATTCCATCTCTAATGTCATTATCATGTCTAAGCTCATCAATTGCTTCGGTCAACGTTTTCCAACTATATTCTTACTTATTATAGTATTTACAGCTTTCACCTGACTTGGAAATGGCTCATAGCTTTTAAATTTCCACACCTTTTCCCTGACCTCATATATTGCTGTGTTTGGCTTAGCATATATAATTACAATCACCCACATGATTGCATTATATAGCTGTTTTGCAATTGGATTCCACTTCACTTCTTTGGATTCATTACCTCCAGAGGTCTTACTGCCTTTCTTCCCTGTTCCTCCCTCTCCATGCAAAGGATTAAACAATGGCAGTCCCTCATGATTTATTTTCTTAAGGAACTCTCTAGCTGCGGTCATCCCACATTGGATTATCTCTTTCTTGCCTAAGGATGAAAAGCTCCTCTACAACAACCACATGGCAGATGCCTTTGCTTGTGCTTTCTACCGCTTCTTTCAAAAGATGAAAGATGATTGCAAGGCACACAATATCCCTGTTCCAGATAAATATGCAAGAATGGATTGGAATTTTAAAAATTAAAGTTTCTTATAGCAAAGATTTCTCTACAACAACAATTACTTACACAATGAGTAAGAGTGTAGAAAATGGAGTATCAAGTAGTTTTCAAAATATGAAAGAGACCCTCTCCAAAGGTGGATGCTCCGAGTTTAGGCTAAAGAAATGTCCTTACAGACACCGCCTATCCTGTTGGCAGACAGGATAGGCATTTTTATTTTCGCCTGCTCTTCCTCGAAGAGCCTTTCTCTTTATCGAGAAAGGCAAGCAACGCTATAATCAAGCTACCAAAGGACATCAACAATGCTAATATCCCAATGAAAATCGAAATGATCTCATAAGCCGTCATCGGCGCTAAGCAAGCCCCCCAGACACTTAACGCCCTGTCATGGGTACTTTCCTTAAAGAGTACCCTAGCATATATATCATATGTTCTGCAAGAACAATTGTAATTTGAATCTTATTTCATAGACTCATTCCCTATAAATATTTTAATATATCAGATAAGTTATTAATTTCAATATCAGCTTTTTCACTCTCATCTGTTATATTCCACAAACTTCCAAATCCCTGTTTTACCCATATAGTTTTCATACCCAACTGTTTTGCAGGTACAATATCATTATCAATACGGTCACCAATCATAACTGCATTCTCTGGTCTGCAACGGCTTCTTTCCAATGCAATTTCAAATATTCGCCTATCTGGTTTTGAAACACCTTCTTCTGCTGATGCGATAATCAAATCAATATATTTTCGTACTCCAAGATTTTCTAATCTCTCAGAAGTTCCTAGTGATTGGTTTGCAATTACACCAATTTTATAAATTCTACTTAACTTTTTCAGACAATCTTTGGTATCTGTATACAGCCTTTCGTATTGCGATTCCCATTTAGGTAGTTTCACGCCCAATTGCCTTGCTACCTCTAAGTCTCCTTTTTTGTTTTCTTTATAAAACGACATGGCATATTTATAAATTTGCTCGTAAGTTAAACCTGATAAATCCGCTATCCTTTTCATCCTGTCTTCATAAACTTTGCTTTCATCAACCAATGTCGACCCAACATCAAAAAATAGCCATTTTATTTCGTCCTTTTTGGGGCAAAATCCTCTTTTTCTTGCTTCTTCCAGCAGTTTGGGTTGAATTTCTGGGTAAGTCCAATTAATCGGTAGTTCATCCATAATTGCTATTTTTTCAATTTCACTGTGAAGCTCTTTTTCAAATGTATGTATATCTGAGAAGAATAATTTTCCAAAAGTCTCCATTCCATCGAAATTATCTGGTGCAGTCACAGAATATATACAAATTGGAGTAATATCAAAAGTTATTGCTCCTGTTTCTTCATATAGTTCTCGTTTGGCTGTTTCAAGAATATCCTCACCATCTTCTCTATGCCCTCCCGGCACTTCATATGTATCTCTTTCTTTATGCTTGCAAAATACCCACTTGCCGTTACTCTGTGAGATAATCACTGCAAATTTCAATAGTTCATCATTAACCGTATCATAAAATTTTACTTCCACCATATTTCCTCTCCATGTACATATCTATAATATTTCATTTTCAATAAAACCCGCAATACCATCTTCATCATTTGAACCAATTACAATATCAGCTCTCTCTTTTACCTCATCAATCGCATTCCCCATTGCAACACCTGTTCCACATAATTCAAGCATTCCGATATCTGCATAATCATCTCCAAATGCAATAATTGAATCTGTACTAAATCCACATACTTCCGTAATCTTCATAATTGCGTTTTCTTTCGTCACATTCTTTTTTGTAAACTTGTACCAAAATCCATCAGAGAAACGAATACAATCACAATCAGAGAGACTTCGAGTCAGCTTATCTGCCTTATCTTGATTAAATATCTCAACACACATTTTTAATGAACATTCGTTAAAATCTGAAAAATCTGTATAAATACTATCTCCCCAACTCTTATCTAACTTCTTAGGATCTATTTTATAATTCCAATAATGTGCATCTATTGTGTCTATCGTAATTTCGCAATCATTTCCACAAATATTTCTTGCCATGTCAATCATCACATTCGTTTCTTCTTCGGAAAATTCTGCCCTATAAATATATTCTGTTTTGTATTTTACTAATGCACCTCCACTCGATATTAAAATATCGGGCATCAATTCATTTAAAAATACCAAAGAGTTTTGCTCACTTCTGGAGGTGGAAACACCTATCAATATATCATTTCCCCTGCATTTTTTTAGAGCTGATAATGTTCTGGTTGATATTGTTTTGTCACTCTGTAATAAAGTTCCGTCTAAATCAAATAAAAGAAGTTTGCATTTCTTCATATCATTTTTTCCTTTTCATTCTTCTGAATAATTATATTTGCATCAATTACTCTCCCCACAAATAGAGCCAAACTAGAGCCATTTGATAAAACAAATGCCGGAAGCCCGCATAAATACAGGCTTTCGGCATTTTAATCCGTTATTCAAACTCAATCGTTCCAGGTGGCTTACTCGTCAAATCATAGAATACACGGTTTACCCCGCGTACCTCGTTGATGATTCGGCTCATTACTGTTTGCAGTACTGCAAATGGAATCTCTGCGCTTTCGGCGGTCATGAAATCGACGGTATTTACGGCGCGCAGTGCAACTGCGTAGTCGTAGGTTCTCTCGTCGCCCATTACTCCAACGGAACGCATATTGGTTAGGGCTGCGAAATACTGGTTCGGCATCCAGGATGGAGCTTTGCCGTTTTCTTTCTTGTAAGCAGCTACTGCCTTGTCCACTTCTTCCCGGTAGATGGCATCGGCATCCTGTACGATGCGGACTTTCTCAGCATTGACTTCACCGATGATTCGGATACCAAGACCCGGGCCCGGGAATGGCTGACGGAATACCAGATGCTCCGGAATTCCAAGTTCAAGACCGGCTTTACGAACCTCATCTTTGAAGAGGTTACGCAATGGCTCGATGATTTCCTTGAAATCAACATATTCCGGAAGACCACCTACGTTATGGTGGGATTTGATGACAGCGGATTCTCCGCCAAGACCACTTTCTACCACATCTGGATAAATGGTTCCCTGTGCCAGGAAATCAACGGCTCCGATTTTCTTTGCTTCTTCTTCAAAGACACGGATAAATTCTTCACCGATAATTTTACGTTTTGCTTCCGGCTCTGTTACTCCGGCAAGCTTGTTATAGTAACGCTCCTGGGCATTTACACGGATGAAGTTTAAGTCAAACTGACCGTTCGGTCCGAATACATTTTCCACTTCATCTCCCTCGTCTTTACGAAGAAGACCATGATCAACAAATACGCAGGTAAGCTGCTTTCCGATTGCTCTGGATAAAAGACCTGCTGCCACAGAAGAATCCACTCCACCGGACAATGCCAGAAGCACTCTTCCGTTGCCGACTTTTTCACGGATTTCCTTGATGGTATTTTCCACAAAGGAATCCATTCTCCATGTTCCGGCACAGCCACAGACACCACGCACGAAGTTGTGGAGCATCTTGGTTCCCTCTTTGGTATGGAGTACCTCCGGGTGAAACTGGATGGCATAGAGATTCTTTTCACGATTTTCTGCGGCTGCCACCGGGCAGTCTGCAGTATGTGCTACGATTTCAAAACCAGGTGCTGTCTTTGAAATATAATCAAAATGGCTCATCCAGCAAATGGTCTTTTCTTCTACATTCTGGAATAATGGCGAATTCTTATCTACCATTACTTCTGTCTTACCATATTCACGAACCGGTGCTTTTTCTACCTTGCCGCCCAACACATGCATCATGAGCTGTGCGCCATAGCAAAGTCCTAAAACCGGAATACCAAGTTCAAAAAGCTCTTTGCTGTAAGTTGGTGAATCTGCCTCATAACAACTATTTGGGCCTCCGGTCAGGATAATTCCCTTCGGGTTCATCGCTTTGATTGTCTCGATATCCGTGCGGTAAGAATATATTTCACAATATACATTGCATTCACGGACACGTCTTGCAACCAGCTGGTTGTACTGTCCGCCAAAATCAATGACAATAACTTTTTCCTTATCCATGGACGTTTTTCCTCCTAATTTTTGCTGAGACTCGCCCAGCGTCTAAATTTTATTATAGTTGAGCCACCCTGGAAAGACAAGCCCTATTTTGTTTTCGCAAGATATTCTGAGTTGTTATTTGGGGCAGCACATAATTCTTTATTATATGGAAATACTCCCTGTATGCATAAAGACTATCTGATTAAATCCATCACACAATATATTTTCTTTTTCTTTCTGGGATCATTTCTTGGATACCTGTGGGAAGTGCTGCTTTTTTATGTGCAGGATGGGGTTTTCTGTAACCGTGGCTTTCTCTATGGTCCATGGCTTCCGGTCTATGGTGTGGGTGCTGTCCTGATGCTGCTTATTTTAAGACGCTTTCAGAAGCATCCTGTCAAAGTCTTTTTTCTTGCAGCGCTTCTCGGCTCTTTCGTAGAACTTTTTATCGGATGGTTCCTCGCCCAAGTTTTCCACCTGCGTTACTGGGATTATCACGGTTATCCACTGCAGCTTGGCGGTTATATCTGTCTTTATTCTGCACTGGGTTTTGGTATTGCTGGTGTGCTCTGGGTCTGTGTGTTTGCGCGGATTGCCTCCCATTTATGGAGAAAAATGCCAGTACCCCTGCAACACATTTTTCTTACGCTGCTGATACTGGCATTTCTTTTTGATTGTGCCGCCGCACTGATTTTTCCCAACGCCGGGCACAATATCACGTTTTCTTAATTTTATTCTTCCATTTCAGCCATGGTTGGATAAGAGGCAATGGCTCCGGCTTTCTGTACACTCTTTGCACAATAGCGGTTGGAAAAATCAAGGTATACTGCCATCTTATCCGAAGTCAGTTCCGGCAAATCTGCTTCCGTCACACCATCTGCATAGAGTTGATACAGGAAGGAGCCGATAAATGCATCCCCAGCTCCGGTGGTATCCACCGCCTTTACTTTCTCTCCCTTGCTTTGTGCCTTTGCTTTCTTCGTATAACACTCTGCTCCATCTGCTCCCCTGGTATAAATAAGGAGACAAACATTTCCTACAAAAAGTTTTTCTTTTGCTGCTTCAATCGAATCCTCTCCAGTCAGGAAATAAAGTTCCTCATCCGAAAGCTTTAATACATGTGCCAATGGGAGGAATTCCAGCACTGCTTTCTTTAAATCTTCCGGATTTTCCCAGAGTGCAAACCTGAGATTCGGGTCAAAGCTTATAATTGCACCAGCCTCTGTTGCGGCTTCAATCGCCTTTTTATGTGCTTCCTTCATTGGAAAATCTCCCAACGAAACGGAGCAGAAATGCAACGCATAAGCATCCTTAAACCAATCCGCTTCTACTTTTTCTTTTGAAAAAAGCATATCGGCTCCCGGCTTCCGGTAAAAAGAAAATTCACGGTTACCATCTTCCTTTAAAGCCACAAAAGCAAGTGAAGTATTTGCCTCTTTTGTACGAAGTACATGACTGGTTCCGATTCCGTTTTCTTCCAATGCTTCTTCAATTTTATCGCCAAAAGGATCATCTCCAAGCTGCGTTATCATCTCAGATTTACCACCAAGTCTGGTAAATGCACCGCACACATTCGCCGGTGCACCACCTACTTTCGGGCAGAATCCCAGGACATCTTTCATAGGTCTGCCGCTTTCCTGCGGAATAAAATCAATCAGTGCTTCTCCGATTGCATACAGTTTTTTCTCCATCTGATCTGCCTTCCTCTTTTCACCATTTTCTAACTATGTTCAATGGTAAATGTTTTCTTCACAAGGTCTGCCTTTAATACTGCATAGTCTGCTCCGCTGCTTCTTCGAATCTCAAGCAGTCCCTCTTCCGGAAGTTCTACTGCAATATCACCTTCCACATCAAATGCCGGATGGCTATTGCGGAATTCCATTAATTCCAAAAGCTTCTTTACCACCGGACGCTCTACCTCTTTTGCAATCTCTTCCTTCAAATAATAGTGGCGGTTAATATTTCTGCCTTCTTTCGTTGCTTCCAAAAGCTCCAGGTCATTGCTGCCTGCCAGCATGCCTACATAGTAGACCTGCGGAATTCCCGGTGCAAAGAACTGGATTGCACGGGCAAGAAGATAAGCATCATCCTGATTTCCAAGTGCAGAATAGTAAGTCGTATTCACCTGATAAATATCAAGGTTATTGTAGGCTGCCGTATTGTAAATTTTCTTGACATTCGCTCCTTCGGAGAACATCATTTCCTTAGTGCGATCAATCTCTTCATCCGGCATCAGATCCTTCACATCCACAATTCCGATTCCATCATGGGTGTCTAACGTGGTAAACTGATGCTTCGGACTCATTTCCAGCCATTTCTTAAGATAAGTTCCCTTTCCAAAGTAAAGGGCGTTCAATACCAGCACCGGAAGTGCAAAATCGTAAATCCAGAAATTCTGATTGGCAATTTTCATCTGAATACTGTAATGCTCATGAATTTCCGGCAGAATTATCACATCATGTTTCTTTACGATTTCTTCAATTCGATGCAGGAGATTCCAAATTTCCGGTTCCACAAAGAAACAGCTTGTATTCGCTTTCTTTACGGCATAAGCAAATGCATCCAGCCGGATAATGGAAGCATTTTTACTGCACATCAGTTCCAGTGTATCTTCTATAAATTTCTGAACAGCTTTAGATTCCACATTTAAATCAATCTGCTCTTCCCCAAAGGTGCACCAGACCTTCTCGCTGCTTCCGTCAGCAAAGTCCGCATCAATATAAGGTGCTCTTGGTTTTCTTTTATAAATCAAATCTACCTGTTCTTCTGTCGGTTCTCCGTTTTCCCAGAAATCCTTGTATCGGATGAAGAAATCCTTATATTCCGATGCATCCTTTTTTTCTAAAAAATCTTTAAAATACGGAGACTGTCTGGAAATGTGGTTGACCATAAAATCAAACATCAGATAGTATTCTTCTCCGATTTTGCGTACATCTTCATAGGTTCCAAACTGCTCGTCTACCATGTCATAACGCATCGGTGCAAATCCCCGGTCTGCCGAAGACGGAAAGAACGGAAGAATGTGTACGCCACCTACTGCCTTATGAAAATAAGTTTCTAACATTTCTTTTAATTCAGAAAGATTTTTTCCAAGACTGTCTGCATAAGTAATCAGCATAATTTTATTTGTCAGTTTCAAGCTTCTTCCCTCCTTTTATTGTAAATGTAAATTCATATTTTCCCGGCTGTTCCATCCGGTACTGCAGATGTGGTTTGGAAAGCCAGCTATCATCGCCGCCAACTCCCATCTGATGGAGAGACGGACGGAGAATCGTATATTCACTATCCGGCAGCTCGTAAAGATGTCTGGCATTTTCCAGTTCATGCGGTGTATATGGCAACGCTGAAAAATCCATTTCTTCTGCACTAATCCGAAGTCCATAACCATTCTCATCTTCGATTACTGCTTCTCTGACACCACTGCGTCCACCGCTTTCCTGCGGAGCCAGATATTCTGACAGATTTTCCTTTACGGAAAAATGGAATTTTCCAAGTCTGCTGCCCTGACGGCGGTCCCAGTAATTTTCTTCCGGACCGTATCCATAGTAAGTTACTTTATCATATTGCTCCGGGATTCGAAGAAGCATACCAAATTCCGGCATTTCATGAGTCTTGATCTTCTCATTGGCTTCATATTCCATATGGATGGTGAGTGCTCCGTCTTTTCTGATACCATAAGTCACCCTGCACTCATTTCCCGGAATGTTTTCTCCCGCATCAAAGAGACGGTATACATAAGAAATCTCTGCACCATCCTTTGTTTCTTTCAGCTCTGCCGGCATTGCTTTTGCATACATGCTGGCTGTCTTCCAGCATCCGCAACGCAGCGGCATTCCACTTCCTTTGTCATTGTCTGTCGGTGCCCGCCAGAAATTCGGTCTTGGAACGGATACGATAAATTCTTTCTCTTCTACCTGATAAGAGGTCAGTCCGCCACCTTCTTTTGCAAAAAGCATTTTTATATTGCCTGCTCTCACGCCGATATTCATAAGTCCTTCAACCAGTTCAAAATCTTCTGCTTCTCTGATTACTTCTTCCGGAGCTTCCTTTTTTCCTACATACTGGCCAAAGGCAAGCTCATATCCGGCTTTCGCCCATGCAGTATCTTCTTTGGTAAATAAGGAGGCGGTCACCGTAAATTCTCCGGCTATCTTAAGCCCCTTGGAAAGGCTGCTGATATCTATCGTCTCTTCTTCCTGTGGTGCTGCCTGAAGTTCATAAGCATTCTCTGCACATACGCCGTCTTTTGTTGCTATAACAACTTTTAATATATAGTTTTTCAAAGAAATAAATAAATTATCGTTTTTTACAATAACCTTTGTTTCCTCCGGCAAAAGTTTTACACTCTGATACTGGAATTTTACTTCCTGCATCTTTGGAGTCACCTTGCGGTCAGCATAGAGAAGTCCGTTTCCACAGAAGGTTCCATCATTCGGACGGTCTCCGAAGTCTCCTCCGTAGGCTAAATATTTCTCACCCTTTTTATTGGTAATATAAAAGCTCTGGTCAATAAAATCCCAGATAAATCCGCCCTGATATCGCGGTTCTTCTTCCGTAAGCCGGATATATTCGTCCATTCCACCGGTGGAATTGCCCATGGAATGCATATATTCGCAACTGATTACCGGTTTTATCTTTTCATTGACAGAGACTTCACTCTCTCGTAAATATTTCCGCAGTTTTTCCGCCGGAGCATACATAAAGCTCTTCACATCAGAAGTATCCGGATAAGTATCATCAAAGGTAATGCCCTCATAATGCACCAGGCGTTCGGAATCATTTTTCCGGAAGAACTCTGACATTTCATATAAATTGCTTCCACCGCAGGACTCATTTCCGCAGGACCAAAGCAGGATACAGGCATGGTTCTTGTCTCTCTGATACATGGAATTGGCACGGTCTAAGACGTTTTCTCTCCACTCTGCTTTGCTGCCCGGTATCGTCTCACTCATCGGTGCCTTTCCAACTGTTGCAAGGAAACAATCCGCATGGGACTCAAGGTTTGCCTCGTCTATCACATACAACCCCAATTCATCGCAAAGTTCATAGAAATAACTCTGATTTGGATAATGTGAAGTCCGCACTGCATTGATATTATTCTGTTTCATGATAAGAAGGTCATGAAGAATCTCTTCTTTTGTAATACTTCTTCCATGGTCACAGCTTAATTCATGGCGGTTTACACCACGGAATACAATACGTTTTCCATTCAGGCACATGATGCCATTTTCCATAGCAAAATGCCGGAAGCCGATGCGCTGTTTTATTACTTCTATTACGTTATCATCGGAGTCTGTTACTTCTATATATAAGGTATAAAGATTCGGCTCCTCCGCGCTCCAAAGCTTCGGTGCTGTTATTTTTAACTCTGTTCCAGCTTCTGTATAAACTGTCTCTGTCTTTACAACACATTCCTTTTTATCATTGTATAAGGAAATATGCAGCTTGCAACAGGTATCTGCACCGGCTCCTACCGGCTCTTTCTCCTGCCAGTTTTCCTGTGCCGGCTGGTCTTCCTGTTCCGGTACACCCTTCCACTGCAATTTCAAAACTGCTTCTGTCAGATTATCCTGAAACTGCTGGCTTACCTTCAAATCATAGATATGATGTGCCGGCATACGACGCAGTGTCACATCACGGAAGATTCCAGACATCCGGAAGAAATCCTGACTCTCTAAAATACTTCCGGTGCAGAAGTGAAAGACTTCTGCCGCCAGCTTATTTTCTCCCTCGCATACCAATTCTGTGACATCAAATTCTGCCGGTGTAAAAGAGTCTTCGCTATAGCCTGCAAATCTGCCATTTACCCAGAGTGCCATAGCACTTTCCACACCATCAAACCGGAGGGATAACCTGTCCTTTAACATTTCTCCGGTCACTGTAAAAGAATGTACATACATTGCTACCGGATTATATTTCTTTGGAATTTCTTTGCCACGGACAGCTTCTTTTCCATCCCACGGATACTGGGAATTCACATACTGCAATTTGCCATAACCAAAAAGCTGGATGGAAGAAGGCACCATAATCTCATCCCAGTCGCCGCTGTCATAATCCTTACGATAAAAGCCCTCTATGACTTCCGCTAAGTTGTTGGCATATGCAAATTTCCATCTGCCATTGAGGCTGGTGAGAAAACTGCTTTTCCCACCGTCTGCCTCTTTTCCGGTTGCATAATATCCATGGTCTGAATGCGCCGGCATCCGCCGGATTGCAAAACAGTCTGGCTCATAAATTACATTTTCGTTAAATTCCATAGCTCTTCTCCTTTATGATTTTACAGAACCGGTAATTCCTTCTACAAAGTTCTTCTGTAATACGAAGAATATAATCAACATCGGAATTGTAGAAATCGTGACTGCAAGCATCATGCTTCCATAATCAATGGTATATCGTGCGGTCAGTCCAGATACCAGAATCGGCATAGTCTTGGAATTTTCATTCTGTAATACAATCAACGGCCACATATAACTGTTCCATGCATTCATAAAGCTTACGATTGCTGCTGCTGCGTAGGTAGATTTCATAATTGGTAAGAACATTTTAAAGTAAATGCCCCATTCACCTACTCCATCAATCCGGGCTGCTTCAATGATTTCATCCGGAAATGATTTTGCTGCCTGGCGGAACATGAATATCATAAATGCAGTAGAAACGGTCGGTAAAATACATCCAACGGTTGTATTTAAAAGTCCCATCTTTCCAAACATACGGAACAGCGGAATTACAGTTGCAGCAGTCGGTACCATCATGGAAAGTAATAGGATGGACATAATTTTATTTTTGTATTTATCATGAAATTTCTCGAATCCATAACCTGCCAGTGAGCAGACAAATACATTTAAAACCATGGAAACCACTGCGTTCCGGATGGAATTCCACATTGCCTGTGAAAGAACCGTTGTATCCAAAAGAGATTTCAAGTTTTCCATCAGGTAATTGCCTGGAAGAATTTTTCCTGCAATGACATCCACACTTTTATTGGTTCCACTGACAATCATCCAGTACATTGGGAAGATGGAAATGATTGCGACCAGAATCAGGAATACATATTTCCAGAAATATACGATTTTTCTTTTACTCATTTCTCATCACCTACTTTCATCTGAATAAAGGCAAGGATTGCCACCAGGATAAATACTACATAAGAAATTGCGGATGCATATCCAAAGTTTGGATTTCCTGCAAAAGACAAATTGTATATGTAGTGGGATATTGTCATGGACGTATTTGCCGGTCCACCATTGGTAATATTCATAGACTCATCGAAGAGCTGTAAGGTTCCATTGGTTGACATAATTGCTGTCAGTAAAATTGTCGGACGAAGCATCGGGATTGTAATCTTAGTAAACTTCTGGAATGCATTGGCTCCATCTACAACTGCTGCTTCATAAATAGAACTGTCAATATTCTGCAATGCTGCCAGGAAAAATATCATATTATAACCGGTCCATCTCCACAATAATGCCAGTACGATTACAATTCGTGCGGTCCAGGTATTTCCCAGCCAGTTGATTGGAGATGCAATCAGATGCAGATTCGTAAGAATCGTATTGATGAATCCGTCCACAGAGAAAAGGGAACGGAAAATAATGGAATACGATACCAGGGAAGTAGTACATGGTAAGAAAATTGCAAGGCGGAAAAACCATTTTCCTTTTAATCTCTTATCATTCAAAAGTGATGCCAAGAACATTGCCATCACCAGCATGATTGCCACTTCTAAGATCAGATAAATAAAAGTATTGCTTAATGTCATTTTAAAAATTTTATCCTGGAACATTCTTTTATAATTAGAAAATCCGGTAAAAATCATGTTCGTTCCGCTTCCGCGTTTTAAGGATAAAATAAAGGACTGTATCATCGGCACGAAATTGAATATGACAATCATTATCGATGCCGGTATTACGAATGTCCATCCCATAATCTTTCTTTTCTTCGTTTTCACTGTTGTACCTCCAATTCGTATCGACTTTACAGCTTTCCCTTCTTCTTGAAAATTCTGCCTGCACAGCAGCTGCTATGCAGGCAGTTTGTAAAGTGCTAATGCTAATTTATTCGCTCATTGCAAATGATACAGTATCATCTGCTTCTTTTAACGCTTCCTGAATATCCTGTCCCTGCTGAATCTGGGTAAGTGCTGTTCCAAGTGCGGATTTTGCTTCCTCCCAGTACTGGCCTAATGTGATAGCCGGTACTTCAGCACCGTAGTTGGCAAATTTCTCATAAATCTTATCGCCACCGAAGAATTCATTTTCCTGTGAGTATGCATCACTTTCTGCTGCCGGAAGGTAGGTTGCTACTGCACCGGTAGTAGGAAGAATAGTATCATAAAGCTCCGTGCTGCTTGCAAATGTGTTCTTTAAGAAATCGATAGCAAGGTCTTTGTTTGGTGAGTCATTCATAACCATCCATCCTGCACCACCATTGTTACTGTAGTTGGTTGCATTTGGAGCATTGTCCAGTCTTGGCATTGTAGTAACGCCCCAGTCACCGGACTGATCTTCCTGCGCCTGAATGGTACTTGTAATCCAGCATCCATTGATTACGCTTGCTACTGTTCCGTTGTTAATGGTTCCAATATACTGATCCCAGTCATTTACTTCTACTAAAATTCCCTTGTCAACCATGGTCTCATAATCTTCTACAGCTTCTGCAACTACATCATTTCCTGCAAAATTCGGATTGCCGTCTTCATCAAACATGCTGTCTCCTGCACTTCTTAACATTGCAATCAGTAAGTCAGGTCCACCAGCCTGTGCGCTTAATAATGGTTTTCCGGTCTTTGCTAATACATCTTCACCAAGTTCAATGAATTTGGACCATGTAATATCGGTAAAGTCATCGATAGAATAACCAGCTTCACCGATTACATCGGTACGAATATATAATGCGGTTACACCACTGTCGAATGGTACATTGTAATTCTTTCCATCTACTGTTCCAATTGCTGTTTTATAACTTGCAAATTTGGAAAAATCGATTCCGGAATCAGATAAATCTGCAAATAAGTCCGGATAGTTCTTTACATTATTTAATAAAGCAGTGTCATTCATAAGAATGATGTCTGGCAGTGTATCGGTCTGTCCAGAGGTTGCTGCTGTTGTAAGCTTGGTCTGAATATCCTCCCAGGATGTTTCTACTACATTTACGTTTACATCCGGATGGTCTTTCTGATAAATCTTTTCTGCCTCTTCCATTGCCGGAATATTAAAGGTTGCATCCCAGCACCAAACGGTCAGTTCGTTTGAAGATGCTTCGGTATTTGAAGCGGAATTGTTTCCATTATCAGAGCTGCTGGTGGAACCACATCCAACCATTCCAATTGTCATTGCTGCAGTAAGAATTGCAGCCAAAATCTTTTTCTTCATTTGTCTTCCTCCTGTCATTGTAAAAAGTATCTCTTCCCCGTTCCTTATATTTTCTTATCGTGAACGCGTTTCACTTGATTACATTTCTAATATAATACCTCTTTTGCAAAATGTCAAGCGGTTAACATACAAAATGTTAGATTTTCACAAGATAGCGTCCTATTTTTTGTTCATAATGCACTAATATTAACCAATTTATCCGGTTTTATCACAAAAAATAGTTCTTAATTCATGTCAACCGAGGAACACGAACCAGGAACTATCATTTATTCTTTTATTTACTTATTATTTCTGTCAATCTATTACTTTTCTTTTGTTGTACCGCGCTTCATAAGGCTGACCGGAAGTACCACCTTCGCCGGCATTACGCCGCCACCGCGTTTTTTTAAGATAGCATCCACTGCTAACTGTGCCATTTCCTTAATCGGCTGCCGGATGGTTGTCAGCATCGGATTTACCAATGTTGCAATATTGACATCATCAAAACCTACAATCTGCACATCCTCCGGAACCCGCTTTCCAAGAGCACTGCATGCCTGAATGGACTGGGCTGCAATAACATCACTGCTGGCAAAAATCCCATCCATTTCCGGATATTTCTGCAGTGTCTGCTTGATATTTTCCAGATATTCCATCACACTGTAGGATGCCTCGCTTGTCTCTATTTCATGATGCCGGATTCCATATTTCTCACAGACTTCCCGAAAACCTACACAACGTCTGTCTGCCGGCATCACCTGACGCTCTACTCCACTGAAATGTACAATTTCTTTACATCCGCATTTAGCAAGATGCTCTGTGGCAAGCACTCCGCCCATATAGTTGTCACACTGAATATTGCAGTCCCCCAATGCATCATCACACTCTATGGTAACAATTGGAATATTCAGGTTCAGGAATTCATTGGCACTTACCGTTCCACTGCACAATATAATTCCCGCCACCTGATTACTCTTAAACATCTCTACATATTTCCGTTCGTTGCTGCGCTCCTCCTTGGAATTGCAGACAATCATTTTATAATTCTCTGCTGCTGCCGCTGATTCAATATTGCTTAAAAGCTTTGCAAAATACGGATGAACGATATGCGGTACGATTACGCCAATCGTGCTGGTATGCTGTTTTGAAAGAGAACGGGCTACCTCATTGGGCTGATAGCCTATCTCCTTCATGACATCATATACCTTCTGCCTGGTCTTCTCACTGATATATCCACGGTTATTAATTACTCTCGAAACAGTCGTAACAGTTACCCCTGCCCGTTCTGCCACATCCTTTAACGTACTCAAAATTGTCTCCCTTCTCCTTGGTTATTACTATAACGATAGCACTTTTATATCATTATGTCAACATGACATATCAACCAGTCATATGCTGATGAAGATATTTTTCTCTCGTTGCCAGTCCCCCACGGATATGACGCTCCGACTTATTGACGTCCAGCACTTTCCTTGCTTCCCGCGCCAGAGTCGGATTCACCTGGGATAAACGTTCTGTTACGTCCTTATGTACCGTGCTCTTACTGATTCCAAACTGCTTTGCGGTCTGACGCACTGTCGCATTGTTATCTATAATGTATTTGGCTATTTCTACGGCTCTTTCTTCTATATAGCTTTTCAAAGAAAATCCCCTGCAATACTTGTTTTTACATTGTATGCAGAGGATTTGCTTTTATGTATGGCTTTTTATCTCATCTATATTCTATTTCAAATAACCCTTTTTCCCTGTGAATACTACTGCCGCTCCGCATAATGCCAAGAGTACAAGCAGATATCCAACCGGTGATTCATCGCCCGTTTTCAATACTTTTGTTTTCTGTGCTGTGGTCTGGTCTGCAGTTGCATTATTACTTCCATTTGTTGTATCAGCTTTCTTCGCAACGGTAAATTCGGCGGTTGCTTTCTTTTCTTCCCCACTGATAGAAGACACAATCGCAACCGTATGCTTTCCGGTAGCAAGGCTTTCTAAGTATTCTGCAGTAAAGGTGACAATGGTAGAGCCTTCTGTTACCGTATAGTTTTTCGCATCTACTACGGTGCCATCCACTTCTACACGAACAAAACTGCTGATACCTGCATCACTGCGGAAACGAAGCGTTGCACCACTTTCCTTTGTCCATTCTCCACCGGCACCTTCAATAATGACCGGTGCTGCCGGTTTATAATCCGGGTTCTTCTCATTACAACCTTCCCGTCTGCAGACTTCTGCATTGTTGCTAAAGTCATGTCCTAATGGATTTCCACTGGTAAATGTCTCTGTTCCCTTTGCCCCACACAGCTTACAGGATTTGTAGTAAACTGCCGGTGCCGTACAGGTTGCTGCTGTTTTCAGATAGGAATCTGATACTGTTTCCACCCATTCACCATGCTTGCATGTAATTGTAAATTCTTTTGTTGCTTTCGTATCTGTTCCAACCGTAATCTGTGCCTTATAACTGCCCGGTAACTTTGGTGCACCTCCAACGGCTTCTGCTCCGCTGTTGTCACTGTTGGTCTTTGTGTCTGTTCCACTCAGATAATATACGATTTCCGGAACCGGAAGATTAAGTCTCTTCCAGTCTTCGGATGTTGTTATATTGGCAGCTTTTGCTGTTCCATCATAGTCTGTATTCTCAGCTGATAAGGATAACCATAAAGATGCATCTTTCTCATTGCAGTCTTCCAGGCCACTGCAGGCTGCAAGAATACGGCTTCCATCTTTGCCTTCATCCACTGCATAACTCCATGTGTGACTGTGCTTCCACTCACCAATCAGGAGTGTTTTGGCAGATTTTTGACCTACTTCAATATGACCTCTCCAAACTTGTGGCGTATCTGTCAATTCTGAAATATCTGCCATCATAGCTGTAGAACCTTTCATTGACATGGCATCTCCAACTGTAATGCATGCATCACTTTTTCCATATCCATCTGATGTGAAAATGGCACCCCAGTCAAGTCCATCTGCAGTCGCATAAAGGGAACCATTTGGACTATTCTCAATACTTACACTTCCACATCCAAAAATTGCAAAATCACCATAGGTTCTGGATTCTTCTTTTATGCTGACCAGCTCATTGTTTCCAACCAGTGTAATATGAATGTTATCTACATAGCTTAATACATTATAAGAATAAGATTTTAATTTTAAATTAGAAAATGTCACCTTTGAAAAACTGTCAAGTGGTGGTTCATTATATTCTCCCAGCTCAATAATATCTGATGTGGGCTCCGCATTTTCATCCATTGCAATCGTAATGTCATCTGTCAGAATGGTAAGCGAATTTCTATTTCCAGATCCATATTTTCCATAGGTATAATCGACTCCTTCTACAATCGTCCCCGAATCCCTTGACAACGTAAATGGTCCTGCCTGAACCGAATTTGTGGCTGCCTTTGTCTCAACTGTCATCCCCTGCATAAGACCTGCCATCATCATCAACGCAAGTAACAAGGAAAATAAACTTTTCTTCTTTTGTTTCATGTACATCCTTCCCTTCTTAAATTACTTTTTTTCTTTCTTTTTTCACTTTTCACACTCTCAATGCTGTGTTACAATTACACTGTTATTTTACACCGCACATCAATGTACGATGCAATCATTTTACAAATTTTGCCGATATTTGAGAAAAGAAATATGATATGGAAATTTTTGAAGAGTTAAAGAGTGTTGCTTTGTCTTAAAATACCACAGTTCTAAAATACATGTTTTGCTTTTCTTTATGAAAGCCCGTCTTTCCAATGTTTGACAGTCTGCGCCGGCTGTCCGCCTGCATACAGATACATAAACAAGCCTGTTAGGAGGTCTTGGCATTCTGTTATGCAACCGGCAATGCAGGCACAGGGATGTGCCTGCAAGGCGCAGTTGAATATGGATATGAATTTGCGCCGGTTGCCGGAATCATAAACTTATTTGCCAGAATGTCTAGACCTCCTTACGGGTTTGTGGAAGTATCTGTCGCAGACGGACAATCGGTGCAGCCGGTCAAAGCAACGGAAAGACAGCTTATGACCAAGCAAAACATACACTTAAGAACTGTTGGCATTTTAAGGCAATAAGCAAACCCTCTTTATTTCTTCAAAAATTTCTAAATCCATTCTTTTCACAATCACCGAATAAATAAAAAGGGGGAAACATTTTGAAAGAACTGTTTTCAATTGGAGATGCCGCAGACTTTGTGGGCATCACAAGAAGAATTATTTTAAATTATGAAGCTCATGGACTGGTTTTTCCGGATGTAAAAGAAGACCCATCCGGCAATCGTTACTATACCATTGATACACTGACGAAGATTCGAACCATCCGCTCGCTGCAGAATCTTGGCCTGTCACTAGATGAAATCCATGGCTACTTTGACAACTCCAACGACCTTTTATCCATGGTTCGAAGGCTGGAAGCTTTGCGGGATGAATTAAATGCCAATATCAAAGCCTTATACGAAAGAATCAATCAGGGATTTGAATCAATGGAAATCATTACAATTCCACCACAAACGGTGTACTGCCGCAAAACGGAAAGTGACAGCATCGCAGAAAAGACGAATTTGTTAAGAGAGGTTGCCTTGGAAGCACTGCAGAACTATGGTCCGGCACATACCGGGCAGATTTATTTTACGGAAGCTCCCATTACGGATGCAAAGGATATGTCCTTTTTTGCTGTTGTCCCGGCAGGAAGCAAGGGTGAGCACATTTTAAATCTCCCCGCCCAGAAAGCAGTCTGCCTCTATCATCATGGAGCGTATGAAGAATTGCCATCGGTTCATGATACCCTGCTTTCCTATACCAGAGAACAAAAACTTACACCGGTTGGTATCTTCCGTCACTGCTATTTAGAGGGACCGCCACAACATAAAGATAAAAGTAAATTTATTACCCAGGTACTGCTTCCGCTAGCATGTTCTAAATGACATGTATCCGGCTCCACCTGCCACTTAGATACCGGACACTGAATGCGATAGCACGAAGCGTCCAATCGGCAAACATGCCAATCCACACCGCCATTGGTCCGAAACCACAGCTGCGGATCAGATAAACACACAGTGCAACACGGCAGAACCACATGGTAAGACTGGATAAAATCATGGAGAATTTCACATCTCCGGCAGCACGCATGCCATAAGCCGGGATAAATGCCAGCACCCATACAATCGGTTTTACAATCGTAATTGCTATTATCATTTCCATGCAGAGGGAGGCACTTTCTGCTTCCATTCCAGCTAAAAATGTAACCGGCTTTGTCAATAAAAATACCACTGCACAGGAAATCAGAATAACAATTTCTGCATAGCCGCAGAGTTTCACCATATAATAACGCGCCTCTTCCACTTTTCCGGCTCCAATACATTGTCCTACTACTGTCATCAGTCCGATTCCGATTCCAATGGCTCCGATTCCATTTAAATTTTCCAGAATAATGGTCATTGCCTGCGCGGCAATGGCTGCCGTTCCAAGGGTTGATACGCTGGACTGGATTGCCAGCTTTCCGAACTGGAACATTCCGTTTTCAATTCCGGATGGAATTCCGATAGAAAGAATTTTTCCAATCAATGGGAAATTTGGCCGGATTTTAAGATAATGATTTACCACAATCACCTGATCCGGTTTCCGCAGATTCCAGAAAATGACTACTGCACAGAAGATTCTTGAAAATAAGGTAGAAAGAGCTGCTCCTTCCACGCCCATTTTTAATCCAAAGATAAGCACTGCATTTCCGGCAATGTTGAGTCCATTGGAAAGGACAGAAATCATCATTGGAAAACGACTGTTTCCTGCTGCCCGGTAAAAAGCTCCACCGGCATCAAAAAGTGCAATGAACGGAAATGAAATTGCAGTCAGCAGGAAGTAAATCATAGAATTATCCATAACAGCCTCTTCTACCTGGCCAAAAATCAGATGCAGCAGTGGTCCACGAAATATAATACAAAATATAGACAATACCGTAGAAATCGTCAGTACGCTTAAAGTCACCTGTCTCGCAGCCTCATTGCTGGACTCCCGGTCTCCCCTTCCAAGATACTGGGAACAGATAATTGCTGCTCCTGCTCCTAATGCCGTAAATACCTGTATGACCAGTACATTGATGGAATCCACCAGTGATACCGCAGAGATTGCCGCACTTCCCACATTGCTTACCATCATGGTATCCGCCATTCCCATAAAGGAATTCAAAAGCTGCTCTACCATTATCGGCAGAAGCAGCGTAATAAGTTGCTTATTGGAAAACATCATATGTTCCCGGTCTAATTTTGTTGCATCATATAATCTTATCTTTCGCATTTTTTATTTCACTTCTTACTCTTTTACTACCGGTATAAAATCCTCTGTATCACCGCAGAAGAAGCCTCCTGCACCGGCGATGATTTTCTGCATGATTTTTTGCATAAATGCATAGTTTTCTGTGTCAATTGTGACAGCAAAAAGAGCATGAATGTCATGCTCTTTTAAATAAGCATTGGCATATTCATCCTTTAAATCAACTGCAATCTCCTCGATATCCATGGAATGATGCTCCGGAACCTCCACCTCTAATACTCCCGCCTCTTTCCAGATTTCTGTTTCGATGCCATCCATTCCCTCTAATGCATTTTCAATCTCTGCTACTGTGATGGAATTTGGATTCATATAAAGCCACTCTTTGGTAACGGTGGCTGTGCCTGCTTTCTTTTCTCTTATTTTCTTTAACTTTGATTTATTCTTCATATCCGCTCCTGTTTGTGTTTATGGATATGTTCATCTTAGCACAAACATGGACTTCTGTCTCCCTACTTTTTTACTTCTCCATCCATAAAATATAAACGGGATGCAAAATCCGGGTAGTGCCTTACCTTATCATTGTATCCAGTTCCGCCAAATGCCGGGCTGACATGAACGCCGCCATACATTAAGGTATCTCCATATGCATGGAAGTCTTCCGTCTCGCCATCCATTTTTACCAATTTCGAAAGCACCTGATGGGTCAGGGAATCCTGTCTGATATGAACCGGCGAAACCGTATTTACCAGATCACCGAATTCTTTGATATTATATTTTAATTTACGGTTGTAGAAATGGTAACGGACATCCGGCAGCAATCCCTTCGGATAATAAGTCTGCTGCTGCGTATTTGGTACCACTAATTTCTGCATCAGCATACCCACTGCTTTGGTGCCATCTTCCGATACGCAGGTCCACTCCATCTGGTTACCGGCTTCGTCCGCTAAAACACTGCCACCCATTCCACTCTGTGCTCCGTCGCAAAAGCTTCTGCCCCGGTAAAAGGTTCCCTGCTGCAATACCTTCCGCCATTTCTTATACAATGCAATCTGCTCCTTCATGGCTTCCTTTTCTTCTTTTTTCATATCACAGAGGTTGCATTCATAGCCGAAGCTTCCAAAGCATGCCACCTGAAATCTTGTCTCTAATGGCGTATTCCGCAGCGTCTGGTGATTCGGGCAGGCAGACACATGGGCACTGACTGCTGACAGCGGATAACCGTAACTATAATTTTCTTCTATCTCCGCCCGGCACAATGCATCCGTATCATCACTGCCCCAGATCTGCGGAAAATAACATAAGATTCCAAGGTCAAAACGGTTGCCGCCTGCCGCACAGCCTTCAAATAAAATCTCCGGAAACCGTTCCGTCAGTTTCCTCATACACCGGTATAATCCTAACACATAACGGTGTGCCACTTCTCCCTGCCGTTCCGGTGGAAGTGCTGTGGAATAATAATCGCTGAAGGTCCGGTTCATGTCCCATTTCACATAGGAAACGTCCGCTAAAGAAAAGACTTTACTCATGCTCTCAATAATATAATCCTGTACTTCTCTTCTTCCCAAATCTAAAATCCGCTGGTTTCTTCCTTCCGAATGAGGCTGCCCCGGAATCTCAATCGTCCAGTCCGGATGAGCCACATAAAGTTTGCTTTTCACATTGACCATTTCCGGCTCCACCCAGATTCCAAACTGCAGTCCCAGTCCATGAATCTTATCAGATAAGCCCTTAAGACCGCCCGGCAGCTTCTTCGTATTTGCTTCCCAGTCTCCTAAGGAACTGCTGTCATCCATCCGCTCGCCAAACCAGCCGTCATCCATTACAAATAATTCTATGCCAACTTCTTTTGCTTCCTTTGCCAGCTTCAGTAACTTCTTCTCACTGATGTCAAAATAGGAAGCCTCCCAACTGTTAAGCAGTATCGGCCGCTCCTTCTTCTGCCAGGTTCCACGGATAATATGCTCCCGGATAAAATGATGCAGCCTCTGGCTCATCTGGTTAAATCCGTTTTCTGCATATGCCATCACTGCCTCCGGTGCCTGAAAGCTTTCTTCCGGCACCACTTCATAGGAAAATGCCTGTGGATTGATTCCTGTCACCAGACGCATTTTGCCAAAGCTGTTTACTTCTGTTGCTTCATAGTGATTACCGGAATAGATAAGGTGAAAACCAAAGCATTCCCCGGCATCCTCTGTAGTCTTCGGCCGGCTTAGCATCACAAAGGAATTGGCCCGGCTGGAGGTGGTTCCGGTATAGGAAGCATTTACTAATTTTCCTGCTATTACCGGCATATCACTCCGCTTCATTTCTCTTGCCCAGGCTCCATGAAATGTAGTAAATGCATAATCATGCCCATCAAAGTCAAGCTGCAGGCTCATCAGCCGTTTCAACTGCACAGCTTTCTTTCCGTTATTATAGAATTTCGCACTGCGGCTGATGATGTCACAGGATGGATAGACATAATAATACAATTCCAGTGCCAGCTCATTTCCTTCGTCCGCAAGCCGGATACAAAGCTGCTCCACTTCCTCTTCGCTGCCATAGGAACCCGGCAGTTCCGCAAAGGCTTCCTTACCTTTGGTTATCTCTGCTTCCCTGTATACAAAATCTATCGTATTGCTTCCATTGGCATTCACCACTTCCACAAAAGGCTCTCTTATATCTCCTTTTCCATAGGAGGACATTTCAAGGCGCATATCCTCTAAGGAATATGCTTTCTTCTCTTCGTTATACAGATTCACATTACCCGGTGCAAAGACATGCTTTTCCACCAGCGGCTGCATATCTGCTTCGTCCTCGATATGAAGTTTTCTGCCATAATAAAGATGTTCCAGCTGCCCGGTAGGAAGTACCCGGAAGCAATAGGTGGTATGGTCGGTATCCAGAATAAAATAATTCTTTTCCTTACGAATCATAAATAAATTCCTTTCTCTTTCATCCTGCTTTTTCTGCTTACTGTTTCTGCCTGCTGTTTTGCTTAATGTCTGTTTATGCTTCTTTCGCTTTAATCTGATCTGTGATTTCCTGCACTTTTTCTTCTGTCAGGATAAATTTCTTACGGAATACCAGCACTGCAATCAGCAAGCCGATAATCGGAATTCCTGCCATTGTCATGCGGAGTCCTAAAAGGGAGCTGCCGGATGCGACAGCTGCGGCTGCTGTTTCTGCAGTATCATTACTTAAGTGGCAGAGATTTAAGCAGATAGAAGCTGCCAGTGCGGCTACTCCGGATGCCAGTTTTACTACAAAGGTCTGCATGGAGAAGATAACGCTCTCGTCTCTCCGGTTATTTTTCAGTTCGCCATAGTCCACGGTATTTGCAAGAAATACGGTGGTAAGTACCGTCAGCATTCCAAAGGCTGTAAAGATAAAGAATGACGGAATAAATAATAACAATAAGTTTGACATATTTGTCAGTGTCAGTATAAATAATACACCATAACCTGCGATTGCCATAACAAAGCTTACATAAAATACCTTCAAGACACTTAAGAATTTACGCAGCAGTGGGAAGAATATCATCATGGAAATAATCTGGATTCCACCACCAAAGGTATTGAATAAAGTATAGCTGTTATACCACGCGTCCCCGCCAAAATCATATTTGAAAAAATAAATCAAAAGGTTTGAAGTAATATAAAGAGAGCAGTTAATCAGCACTATCGTAATAACAACGGTCATTGCCTGGTCATTCTGTAACAATGCCTTAAACATCTGTCCCACTGACGGAGAGTCCACATTTACGGTGGATTTTTCTTTGATGCTCATACAGGTAATGGTGATAAAAATCACAAATAACACTGCAATGATTAATGCAAACCATTTGAAACCGGCACGTTCATTGCCCTGCCCTAATAAAACCACACATTTTACCGTGATAATAGTAATCAGTGCAGAGCCCACGCCTGCACAGGATCGGGCAAGGGTAGAAAGTCCCTCTCTTTCTTTGCCGCCTTCGGTAAATGCCGGAATCATGGACCAGAATGGAATATCCATCATGGTATAAGTAACGCCCCACAGCACATAGGTTACTGCTGCATAGGCAACCAGTCCACCGCCATCTAATGCAGGTGGTGCCGCAAACATCAGATATAAAATTACTGCATTGGTTATGGTTCCAATCAGAAGCCACGGACGGAACTTACCCCAGCGGGTTCTCGTCTTGGCTACGATAATTCCCATAACCGGGTCATTGAATGCGTCAAATACTCTTGCTGCCATCAGGATAATTCCCATTGCAATGGCACTGACACCCAAAATATCCTGATAGTAATATAAAATGTAACTTGCAGAAAGCATGTATACCATGTCTTTGCCAACTGCACCAAGGCCATATGCTACTTTTTCTTTTGTTGTTAATCTCATTGTCCTTCTCCTCCTTTTCGTAAGCCCATTGCCAGTTCCACTACCCTGTATGCGCCATCGTAAATCCCCTGTTTCTTATTTTCCATAATTGCTTCACACATATCGGTAAGCAGATGGTCTGAGCTTTGGAATAATTCCATCATCTGCAGGGTATGTGGAATATCACGGCATTCCAGGGTACCGTCCCCAATCTCTGCGGAATGGATGGCACCCCACTGTTCATGTCCACCCACTCTTTTGATAAAGAGCTTTGGCACCGGATAAAATGCCAGTTCGCTAGGCTTTGTCACCAGTACATCGCAGCTTCGCATCAAAAGATTCGTGCAGTACACTGCTTCAAAAATATTCTTATGGTAGAAGCCATGGACTCCGGTTACTTCCCCATCCAGTGCAGCTTCGGCAAACTGCTTTGTATTCTCCCAGTCATCAAAATGCTCCGTTGCTGCATTTTTAAGTCCCGGAATTTCCTGTAATAATTCTTCCCAGACATTCCGGTAATCTCCCACATTGACATAAAGTGCTGCCCTGCCTTCCCGGATTGCCGGCAGCAGATATCTGATAATAGCCGCAAAAATTTCTCTCTGGGCTCCTGCTCCGCCGATGGTTAATAAGAAACGCATCGGTTTCTTCTCCTGCTTTCTTTTAATTCTCGCTTCGCAGTCTGCTTCAATATTGCTTACCAGCTCATGGTCAATATAATGTCCCGTGTATATAAGATCTTTTTCCGGCATAGGATTTAAGACATCTTTTCCCTGCATGCCATTTAAAATCCGATAACCCTGATACGCATAATGAGTCTGCACCGTATGAAGGCTTCCTTCGGATAAATGCAATGCCATCGGCCAGTTATCCGGAATCGCATTGACTACATATTTCATGCCGGCATGTATAGCTGCCTGTGCCGGCCACACATGGGTTGCTACCACCGGAATTTCCTTTGGTACATTCCGGTAAACCGGAGCCATAAGCTCTGCATTTTTCTGGTCGGAGGCATTATAGGAAAGCTTCCGGAATCCCTCATAGTTCATTGGCTCCCACACCAGTTTATTAAAGAGCTTACTCTTACCGGAAAGTCTAGAACCCAGAGAATACAAATCATTCTGTGCGCCGATTACTTTGGTGCAGGTCGTCTGCTTATAGGAATTCAAGTCCATCCAGTATGGGATATAACCCATGGATTTTGCTGCTGATGCGATTGCCATGGAAATCCGGTAATGTCCAAAACCCATACGGATATTTCCTACGATAATGCCTTTTTCTTTGTCAAATTCCAGTTTCGAAGCCTCTTTCTGCTCCGGCAGCAGCACATCCACAACACCAAGGGAATCTCCGATATGTACATTTTCTTTTAACACTACCGGATAATCTGTCTTACTGTCATCCCCAAATTTCTTTTGAAACTTCTTCTTACTCTTTACCGCTTTCCGGTACACCTTCTGCGGCATTTTGTTTCCGAAGATTTCCCTTGATTTCTCCTTCATAGATACCCTCCTTATCGTTATACTCCCTTATTCTATTTCAAATGTAATTTCTCTGGTTCCTGCCTGGCGGTTGCTTATCATAAGTTTTCCGCTTCCGGTCTTTCCTATGGTCTTTACATAAGTGCCACCCATACCGCCCTGCAGGCTGATGATGTCCGGTCCGATGATTTCTAATGCTCCCTCACATTTTAGCTGCACCGGCTCCTGAAAATATGGTAACAGATTTCCATTTTCATCCACTGCCTGTATTCTTACCGCAGCCACATCATAGGTATGCGTTTCTTTTAATTTCTGACTGCTGACCGTAATCTGATACTGCACCTTCTGTACCGGTTCTCTTACTAAAGTTTTGACCACCTTACCATCCTTTATGGCTTCTAACTTATATACCATAGATTGTCCGCCCCAGTCCCCGACATACCTGTTATAAAGTGCAACCGCATCCTCCATCTTCATATGATAAAAAAGCATCAGCTTTGCTGCCAGATAATATGCTCTTTTCGGCAGATGGTTCATGCCATATCGTGCTGCCAGATTCAAAACCTCTTTTACCATTGCCGCCTGTTTCGGTGCGAAATTCTCTCCCTCTTCGATGGCATTTCCAATGTAATCATCAATTGGAACCGGACCATGTTTCAGATTCTTATATGGAGAATCCGCTTTCTTATATTCCTTGATAAACCGGTCATTTTTGTACATTTTAACACTGTCTGCATTGGTAAAAATATAAGTCTCGCCCCGGTTGCAGGCTGGATGTTCTCCAATATCCATCGTTGAACTTAAGGCTAATACCGGTCTTTCTTCCTGCTGGCAGGCATACACATCTGCCGCCATTTTCGGATTACGGAACATGTCTAAGACTCCGTGATAGCAGATTCTGTCTCCACTGCCGAAATCTTTATGTGTATTATAATCTGCCATACACCATCCGAAGCTTCCGGCAATGTCCTCTTCTCCTGCTACTGCATCCAGTACACTGGCGTGGCGGAGTGCATGCCACATACGATGTTCTTCCCAGTCGAAGGATTTGGTGGAATACATATGTCCGTTATATTCTGTGATAAGATACGGTTTTTCTATATCGGATGTCACATCCTTCTTATGCTCACAGCCTTTGTTCAGACCATTGTGTACAAAATCATTATAGGTATATACATCCTCCAAAAGACTGCTCTTTTTATGCGCCCGCACACCACCGGTCTGCCTGGTATCATCCAGCTTGTGTGCCATTGCATTGGTGCGGCGGTAAAATTCATCATCATCCTGTGATTCATTAATCCTCACACCCCAGAGAATAACGGATGGATGGTTGCGGTACTGCATCACCATGTCTTTTACATTTTCCACCGCCTGTGCTTTCCATGCTTCATCACCGATATGCTGCCAGCCCGGAATCTCGGTAAATACCATAAGCCCCAGCTCATCGCACCGGTTTATAAATTCCTGGGACTGCGGATAATGGGAGGTCCGCACTGCATTCAGCCCTAACTCTTTCTTTAATACTTCCGCATCCATCCTCTGTATGGAAGCCGGCATGGCATAACCCACATAAGGATAGCTCTGGTGACGGTTCAAACCCCGGATTCTAAACTTCTGTCCATTTAAGTAAAAGCCATCTTTTTGGAATACTGCCTGACGAAAGCCCACCGTTGTTACAACCTCATCGATTATATTATTTCCGGTTACAAGCTGGGTCTTTACTTCATATAACGCCGGATTCTCTACCTCCCATAGGGATACGATTCCTGCCGGAAATGCAAGTTTTTTCTTTCCCTCCTGCGTAGGAATTTCAGAAAAAGTTTTCTCTCCAATCAGCCGGTATTCCTCTTCACCTTTTTTCCGGATGTACTGCCGCAGCAACAGGTTTTCTTCGTTTCCTGCCAGCGTAATTTCTGATAGCAGTGTTCCCTTCTTTGTCTCCAGCTCCACCTGTGGTTTTAAAAATACATCTGCAAGATAGCTTTCCTCATTTATCTCAAGATAAACATCCCGGTAAATTCCACCGTAGGTCATATAATCAATAACAAATCCAAAGGGCGGAACATTCAGATTCTCATTGCTGTCCACCCGCACCGCAATGATATTATCTTCCCCATAGTGAAGCTGTGCTGAAATATCAATGGTAAATGCCGTATATCCGCAGTGGTGTGTGCCTGCTTTCTTTCCATTTACATAGACTTCACTGTCATGGGCAACTCCCTCAAAGGTCAGCCGTACCACTTTTCCTTCCCACTCTTTCTTCGCCAAAAGGTGTCTGCGGTAGCCGCTTACCATCTGATACGCATGCTCATCAAAATAGTGAAAGGGCAGTTCCTTTACCGTATGGGGAATCCGTACGCTCTGCATTGCTGCTTCGTCATATTCTGCATTGCCCTGTGTTGCTTCCCATTTCTCACTGAAATACCAGTCATTGTCCAAATAGTATTTTTCTCTCATACCTTTTCCTCGCTCTTTCTACTGGTGTATTTCTATTCATGCATCTCTATTCACACATGTCTATTGTCTCGTGTTAATTCCATCCACCAGAATATTCACTACTTCCTCTAATGCCTCACCATAGGAAAGTTTGCTCTGAATCAGGATGTCTCTTTGGAAGAACTGTTCTAAGGAGGCTTCCAGCATCATCTTTAAAACCGGTATGTTGATGCGGCGGATTACGCCTTCCTCCATGCCCTGTTCCAATAACGCAATGGTGGTCTCCCAGCCGGTCTCTAACCGAAGTTCCACCTGATGATAGATTTCCGGAAATTTATCTTTTAATAAATACATCTGCCGGAAATCAATTTCCTTATAACTCTCCGGCATTACCCCTAAGATTTTCCGTATTTTTTCTAAAGTTCCAAGGCTTTCGTCTGCCATAACTTCCCGTTCACTTTCCTTGATGCAGTCAAACAGATAATCCACCATGGCAAGAAATAACGCCTCTTTATCTGCAAATACCTGATAAATCGTTTTCTTGCTGATACCAAGAATGTGGGCGATATCATCCATGGTAAATTTCAATCCCTTCTGGTTAAATGCCTGCATCGTGCCCTGCAATATTTTTTCTCTCAATTCCATGTTCACTACCCCTATTCTCTGTGGAAACTACTTTTTGTTTTTCGGTTTCCTTAATTGTAACACCTTGGGATTTCCGTTACAAGAAACTGAATCACCAAAATTAGTTTCCTGAATTTGTGGATTTTGACGAGAAGGGAATTTCAACTATGCAAAATACCATTTATATTTTTTCAATTACAACATAACTTACTTCATTTTGCCCCCATCCTGATGTCTTAACACTCAAATATTAGTAAAAGAGCCAGATACCTTAAAACAAAGATATCTGGCTCTTCATAATTATTTTATTTAATTTTGAATCTCCTCTTACAGGAAGATATATTTACAAATGAATAATACTGCAAGAATATACATCAGTGGAGTGATCTTCTTAACTTTACCACAGATTAAGTTGATGATAACGTAAGAGATAACACCGATTGCGATACCTTCTGCAATGCTGTACATAAGAGGCATAGCAATTAAGCAAAGGTATGCAGGAGCTGCTTCTGTAACATCGTTGAAGTCAATCTTAACGATTGCAGATACCATAAGGAATCCAACGAAGATTAATGCAGGAGCGGTAGCAAATCCTGGGATTGCTGTAAAGATTGGTGCAAATAAGATTGCAATCAGGAACATGAATCCGGTTACAACAGATGCAAAACCGGTTCTGGCACCTGCACCTACACCAGCAGAACTCTCTACGAAAGTTGTGGTTGTAGAAGTACCAAGAACAGCACCAGCGGATGTTGCGATAGCGTCAGCTAATAACGCATTTTTAACTCTTGGAAGCTTTCCTTCTTTGTCTAACATACCAGCTTTATCAGAAACACCGATTAAGGTTCCGATGGTATCAAACATATCTACAAATAAGAAGGATAATAATACTACGATAAAGTTAACAATACCTACACCGGTAAAGTCAGCTTTGAAACACTGTCCAAAGGTTTCTCCGATTTTGGTGAAGTCTGTCATTGCAAATGTAGGATATAAAGAATAGAATCCAGCTTCTGCATCAATCTGATAGATGCCTGCCGCCTGGCAGATCATACCAAGAATCCATGTAGCAAGGATTCCGATAAGGATGGAACCTTTTACATTCTTTACATATAAAATGATGGTAAGAATTAAACCAATCAGTGCAAGTAAAGCACAGATTCCTTCTGTATGCCAATTCTCTGTAAATTTAACATAAGATAATAAAGTAGTGCTGTTGTCAACAACAATGTGAGCACCCTGTAAACCGATGAAAGCAATAAACAGACCAATACCGGCACTTACACCTTTTTTCAGTGTAGCAGGAATGGCATTGAAAATTGCCTCACGTACGTTGGTCAGTGAAAGTACGATAAAGATGATACCTTCAATGAACACTGCCATTAAAGCGACTCTCCAGTCATAACCCATATTTCCACATACTGTAAATGCGAAATATGCATTCAATCCCATACCAGGAGCTAATGCGAATGGATAATTAGCCATCAAAGCCATTGCAAGTGTTCCGATAAAGGATGCAAGACAGGTTGCAATCAGAACTGCAGTAGGATCCATGCCAGCAGCAGATAACAGGTTCGGGTTAACTGCCAGGATGTAAGCCATTGTCATAAATGTGGTAAGACCTGCAATTACTTCTGTCTTGACGTTAGTGTTGTTCTCTTTGAATTTGAACATTTTCTCTAACATTTTTCTTCCTCCAAATTGTTTTTTATACCTAAAGCCAGCCTCTCTGGCAATAAGTCATGGTAAACTTCTCTTCTGTAAATTATTTTCCTTCATATGTAATTACAGAAGCAACATCATAACCCTTCAAACGTTCTCTTCCCTTTAATCCAGCCAGTTCCATTAAGAAAATGACTTTGACTACTTCACCGCCAAGCTGCTCTACTAATTTGATAGCAGCTTCAATGGTTCCGCCGGTTGCGATTAAGTCATCTACTAACACAACCTTCTGCCCCGGTTTGATGGAATCCTTGTGCATCTCAATGGTAGCCAGTCCATACTCTAAATCATAAGACTGTGAAATGGTCTCACATGGTAATTTTCCTTTTTTACGAACCGGTACAAACGGTTTATGCATTTCGTAAGCAATTGGTACTCCGAAAATGAACCCTCTGGATTCTGTACCGGCAACTACATCATAGTCCACACCATCTAAAAGCTTAATCATGGAATCTATTGCAAGCTGAAGTCCATCTGCATCCTGCAATACGGAAGTAATGTCCCTGAAAATGATTCCCGGTTCCGGGAAATCCGGTATACTTCTTACATATTCTTCTATTTTTTTCATCTTAATACCCTTCTTTCTATTTACTGCCCTCTGTTTTAAAAAACACCTTTTTATTATAAATTTATACTGCCAGAAATACAAGCAATTTTTTATAAAATGTTAAGTTTTTCGTTACAATTTTTTATGAAAAGTTGCTATTTTATTGCAAATATATTAAGATGTTCTATACGAAAGAAAAGTTCGGAAAGGGGATTTTTTGTGAAAATTCTGATTTTATCCTGCAACACAGGAGAAGGACATAACGCCGCCGGTCATGCCGTGGAAGAAGCAGCTCTGGCAAGGGGACACGAAGTAAATTTTGTCGATGCCATGCAGCTTGGCAAAAGACATACTTCACGCCTTATCAGCGGACTTTATATTGGAATTGTAAAGCATCTGCCGTGGTTTTTCGGTTTCATTTATAAGCTGGGAATGCTTATCAGTAACCGCCATTTCAAATCTCCGGTTTACTGGGCAAATGCAAAGCTGGCGAAACCGCTTGCATCCCTCATCGAAGAAGGAAATTATGACATTGTGGTGATGCCGCACCTTTACCCGGCAGAGACCATTACTTATATGAAGAAACACAACATGCTGCCGGTAAAAGCAGTCGCTATCGGAACCGATTATGCCTGCATCCCTTTCTGGGAGGAAACCAACTGCGACTACTATGTTATTCCCCATGAGGATTTAGTAGACGAATATATAAAACGCGGTGTTCCAAAGGAAAAATTACTGCCTTACGGTATTCCGGTGCGCCACGCCTTTGCCAAGCATACACCAAAGGACATTGCCCGCCGCAAATGCCACCTAGATGCTGATGCTCCTACCTTTCTCATTATGAGTGGAAGTATGGGATTTGGAAAGCTTGCAGTCTTTGCCATGGCACTTTATAAGCAGTGTAAAAATGACGAACACATTGTAATTATCTGCGGAAACAATAAGAAATTACAGTCTGTTCTCACCAAAGAATTCAGACATTGCCCGCGGGTTCATGTCTTAGGCTACACCAGACATGTTTCCCTTTATATGGATGCCTGTGATGTCATCTTTACCAAGCCGGGCGGACTTACTTCCACTGAAACTTTAGTAAAGGGAATCCCAACTATCCATACCGCACCGATTCCAGGCTGCGAAACCGCAAACAGTGCATTTTTCGTAGACCGTGGTATTTCCTATGCCTCTAAATACATGATAGAACAGATTCGCCTTGGAAAGCTGCTGATGCGAAGCCATGATTTACAGGAGGAAATGCATACCGCACAGCTCCGGGAGCAGAAATCCGATGCAGCAGAACGCATTGTGGACCTGTTAGAATCACTGTCTGAAAAATAACGACAATTGCTTTTATTCAAACAAGTGATTGCGGAAGCAGGAGAAAAGATTTTAATAGGAAATTTTGTGGCATTCCATGTACATCTGATTTTCCTGGATGTGAAATGCCAACCATTCTTAGTGGTTCATTTTTCTTGATTATAAACTGTCTTTTCGCTTGCTTTGACAGAATCTCGGCACTGTCCGTCAAAAGCGGATGCCACATAAAGCCTGCAAGGGGCACTAGGAATTTCGACATCATACTATTTTCATCTGGCAACCGGCACAAATTCACATCCATGTTCAACTGTGCCTCGCTGGTACATCCCTGTACCAGCGTTGCCTGTTGCCAGACGAAATTCCAAGTGCCCCTAACAGTCCTTACCAGGCATCCGCACTTTGACGAACAGTACCAGGATTCTGTTAAACATGGAAAAGACTGTTTTTATCAGAAAAAGAAAAATGAACTACTTAGAACGGTGGTATTTCATCATCGGAAAATCAATGCATATGGAATACCGCAAAATTCCTTTATACAAAATCTATCTCCTTCCGCAATCACCTGTTTATCGAAAAGAAAAGGAGCCTTTATATGAACCAATCAATTATCACCTGCATCTTTTTTTCCATCGCCGGCTATCTCAGCGGCAGCATACTCTATGCCTACTGGATTCCAAAGATATTATTCCAGAAAGATATCTGTGCATTAAGTCCGGATGGAAATCCCGGCACTGCCAATGCCTTTGTGTACGGCGGATTCCGGGCTGGTATTCTTGCGCTCCTTTTGGAACTTTTCAAGGGCTTTTTCCCGGTCGTACTCGCCCTACGGACATTGGATATTGACACTCCACACATGATTCCGATTCTGATAGCACCGGTTCTCGGACATGCGTTCCCATTGCAGTTTCATCCGAAAAACAGTAACAAAAAAGGCGGCAAAGCCATTGCCGTCTCCTTTGGTGTACTGCTTGGAATCTTTCCGGTTGTTCTTCCGGTTCTTTTCCTTGCTGCTGCTTATATTCTTTTTTCTGTGGTCTTAATTATCCGGCCACATCTTTTCCGGTCCATTATTACCTTTGGCGTATTCTGCCTTCTGGTCTTTCTCTTTGTGCCGGTTCTCTCCATTGACTTTGCCTGCCTTGGAATTGCACTGCTTGTTATCTATAAGCATCTTTGCGCTTACCAGAATGAGAAACTTTCCATCCGGTTTTTCTTTCAAAAATAGCTTTTTTAAGAGATACCTACCAGGAAATAACTTCGGTTCCCTCTTCGGTTACCAGAACCTGAATCTCCCACTGGGCACTTGGAAGTCCGTCTTCTGTATACACGGTCCAGTTATTTTCATCATCTATGTAGATAGCTTCTTTTCCCATATTTACCATTGGCTCAATCGTAAACATCATGCCCGGAACTAAGAGCATCTCGGTTCCTCTCTTGCTGTGATAGCCAACCCATGGCTCTTCGTGGAATTCTTTTCCAACACCATGTCCACCGATTTCTCTTACGATAGTATAGCCATTTTCATAAGCATGGTCATGCACTGCCTGCCCCATATCTCCTAAAAAGCCCCATGGTTTTACCGCTTTTAAGCCTTCTTCCACACATTCTTTCGTTACCTGGACAAGACGCTTCTTTTCTTCACTGACATCTCCAATCAGAAACATTCTGGAGGAATCAGAAAAATATCCATCTAATATTGTGGAAACATCCACATTAATGATATCGCCATCCTTTAAAATAATATCCTCCGATGGAATACCATGGCATACCTCTTCATTAATTGACGTACAGACGCTCTTCGGAAATCCCTGATAATTAAGTGGTGCCGGGATTCCACCCATAGCTGTTGTTTTCTCATATACCATACGGTCAATTTCTTCTGTACTCATGCCGGCTTTGATATGCTCAGCCACATAATCCAGTACTGCCACATTAATTTTGGCACTTTCCCTGATACCTTCGATATCCTTCGGTGTCTTAATCAAATCATGGGTTGGCACAATACAGCCTGCCTCACGATACTTTTCAATCTTCTCATCAAATGACTGATGGCATGTCTTATACTTTCTTCCACTGCCACACCAGCAGGGATCATTTCTACCTATTTTTACAGACATTTCTATTTCCTTCCATTCTAATGATTCAATATGATATTCCCAAAATCCACTCTGTCCCAGAGCTTCTCATTCAGTTTATACTTATGTTCTTTTAAAATCTGCTCATATGGCTCTGCCCCGGCACTGTAACCGTCAAAATCACTGTTATTCTCTGCTGCTATCTGATTCTGATATTTCTGTGCCAGTGCAGCTTTCTCTAACTGACGATCTATCTCTGCTTTATCAACGCCCAGTCTTTCCTGCTGTTCCTCTGTCATATCCGTCCAGAAATCCTCCTGACGGCTGCAAAGCTGTTCTTCTTCTTTTTCATCCAGCGTCAGTTTCTCTGCCATTGCCTGCCGGTAAAAGATTTCATCATGTACTGCCATTTCGATGACATGGGTCTTTGCCACTTCTTTTACAAACCTTCCACTGGTATGAAGATTCCAATACTTATTCGTATCATAATAGTCATAGGCTGCTGCCTCATCTTCTACCTTCAGTTCCTCATAAGCGATATACATTGCCAGATCCCCAAGCTGCAGTTTTTCTCCATCTACTGTCAGGATATCTTCGGAAAGATACTCCCTGTATACAATCTTCCCCCTTCGTTCGGAAACAAAGAGACTGATTAATAACAGTACCAGTAGAATCAGTATTGTAATGAACCATATGCGCTTCTTCTGTGATTTATTTTCACTCATACACTATCCTATTTGCAAAGCTCTGCTACAACCTGTCCGATTAATTTACCATCTGCCTTACCTTTTAACTCCGGCATAACTGTTTTCATAATCTGACCTTTATTTTTGGTTGCAATGACATCTGCAAATTTTTCTGTCAGAATCTTACGTACTTCTTCCTCAGAAAGCATTGCCGGTGCATATTCGCTCATAATGTCATAACGCTGCTGATATTCCGCAAGTAAATCTGTTCTTTCTGCCGGACAGGAATCAATCTGTTCTTTTACGGTCTTCATTTCTTTTAAAATCACACGGTTTACTAATTCTTCTTTTATGTCATCACGACAGCCTTCATCAATTGCTGTTTTCTTCACTGCAGAAACCAGCGAAGAAATTGCATCTTTTCTTGGTTTATCTTTTGCCTTCATTGCTGCTATCATTTCTTTTTGTAACTGTTCTATCTGCATTTCTTATTCCTCCTAAAATATTTTCTACTTTTTCATTATACGCAACTTGAAAGATTTTACAAGTTCTTAAAACCCCGCAGTAGTTTGCTTACTGCGGGGAATTTTTATCATTTTTCTTCTTTATGGATAACTTTTTACAATACACGCCGGACAGATATAATGCTTCGATAAGTTGCTGAGCCTGTCTTAATGCCGGTAGACGGTGAACTTGCATGGACAATCTGTCCTCCGCCCATATAAATTGCCACATGACCGGCATAGCAGACAATGTCACCTGGCTGGGCATTCTCATAGCTTACTTCACTTCCTGCCCGCTGTAATGCTACCGAACTATGAGGCAGGCTGATTCCAAAGTTTGCATAGACACTTTTAATGAATCCGGAACAATCTGCTCCATCAGTCAGGCTCTCGCCGCCCCATACATACGGGTTTCCAATAAACTGACAGGCATAAGATACTACATCACTTCCACTTACTGATGTACTAAAAGAAGGATTCAATCCACCTCCCCCTGTACTGCCACCAGTAGTGCTGTCACCTCCGGTATTGCTGCCATTATTATTTCCCGTTGTATTTCCATTATTATTGTTAGCAGTTGTTGTATTATTACCTTTATTATTATTCTGAGCAGCGGCAGCTGCTGCAGCTGCCTGCTCCTGTCTTATGATTTCATTCTGCTCATCAACAGTAGCTTTATACTGGGCTGCAAGACTCTGGGCTGATGCAAGCTGAGTATCAAAATCAGACATCTGAGACTGTTTCTCTGCAATCATGCTTTCATAAGAAGCCTGCTGTTCCTGATAAGACTGCTGCACTTCCTCTAACTCTGCCTTCTCTGTCTCCACCTGACTCTTAAGGTCAGCTACCTGCTGCACTGTCTCCTGATACTGCGTCAGCAGATTTCTGTCATAATCATAAATCTGCTGGGCATATTCCAGACGATTCAGTAAATCAGAGAAATCTGTTGCACCCACCAGTGCCTCAATATAACTGTCATCCCCATTCTCATACATATATACGATACGCTTTTTCATAGCATCGTACTGGTTCTGTTCATCTTCCTGCGCCTGTGCAAGCTGTGCTGTCACATTATCCAGTTCAGTCTGCTTATCCGAAAGTTCCCCTTCCAGAATATCTAAGTTCATAATAATATTTACCAGATCTGCATCCAGTGCATCAATCTGGGACTGCAGTTCCTGCTGCTGGCTCTGTATATTCTCTATATCTGCATTGGCATTATCCAATGCGGTCTGTGCTTCACTCTTCTTGTTTTTAGCCTTTGAAAGAGCGCTTGCTGACGCACTTTGAAAACATGAAATTCCAAGAATTGCTACCAGTCCTGCTGCAACCAACCGCATTTTCCACATATGTTTTTTTCTGTGCATATTTCTGCTCCTTCCACTTTTGTGTATTTCCTATCATCTTAGTATAACATCATGATACCATCTTTACAATTAACAATTTATCGCCTTTTTGAATTTCTTCACTCTTTAAGTCGTTGGTTTCCATTAACTGGGAAATAGTCGTATGATTTGCCTTGGCAATTTTCCAGAGACTGTCCCCCTCTCTTACAATATATCCAGTAATTCCTGGCTGTCTCTGTAATTCTTCCATATCCCGTTCTGTAATTCTAATTTCATCCATTTTCTGGATGTTCTCCTGTGAAAATGCAATCAGATTCAGATTCAGTACTGCCTTTACCTCAATCTGGGTATTGTCTAAAAGAATCGCTGACAACTGCTCGATTCCCGCTTCCAGTTCATAGTTCATATCGTCTGTCATTTCCGGGACTTCAATCAACTGTTCAAAAGGAAATGTCTCCCGGCAGGTTCCAATCGGCATGGCATCGTCCGTGGTTACATAAAGGATTTCCACATTCAGGCTTCCTTCCACTTTAAGACCGTCTGCCTGTGGCTCCACATGGTCAATAAATGCCATTCCTTCGCAGGAACAAATCTGCAGGATATTCTCCTGATTCTTCTTTAAATTCATGTGGTCTGTCAACCGGCATTTTGCATAATTCTTTGCCAGCAGCCTGCTCATGGTAACTTCTTCATAAGCTGGTGTCATCTCTTCCCGCAGCGAATATACGTCCTCTACCACATCTGCCTCTGTTTCCTTCCAGATACAGATATCTAATTCTAACGTCATATCCAGACTGATTTTCCGGTCTTCTCCATCATAATCCGGTCTGACCTCTACTTCCACACTGGCAGGTGTTACCTGAATCCGATAGATTTTTTCCTCACTGCATCCCTCGCAGGCAAGTTCTCCGTTCAGTGGTATCGTCTCTTCTAACCATTCTAACCGGCGTTCTTCTTTCTGGGCATAATAAAGCAAAAACAGCCTTATTTCTCCGGTAAGCTGGATTTTTTCTTCTCGTAACCTCGTTTCCACACCCCGAAGCTGCACACTTTTCCATAAAATCTGTTCTACATCTGGCTTGCTCTGGGGCAACTCTATTTCCTGTTTCAACCGGTAATTATCTTTCTTACAGGTTTCCAATTCCAGAATATTATGCCTGTTCTGAAGGATTTCCAACGGATGTTCCATGGCTACTCCCGTAATCAGTTCCGTCTCCTTGCGCATCCGCATTTCTGCCTTCAGCATCACCAGTGCACGAACACTTAATTTTCTGGAATTAATAATCCCGATATTAATGTCTTCCAGTTCTGCTGTGACGTCCACCGGATCTAATTCATTCACTCCATCCATACTGATGGTTTCTTCAAATGGAATCTGTCCCCGCAGGCAGTCTAATTTATGCTCCTCCATATCGCTGCGGTAGAGCACATGAAAGATAAGATTCCCCTTCACATAAATACGTCCTTCTTTTACCTGTATCTCATCAAAGCGGATTTCACCTTTTTCTTTCAGTACTTTTACAATATCCGGCCGATAATCCGGTAGATTGTAATCATCATCCAGAGTAATCTGACTCATGGCACTGGCTTTTTCATAATTCATATGTATGTTCTGTTTCTTTATTTCCACTAAAAAAATCCCCTTCCTGAATGTTATTTCATTTTATTCAGGAAAAAGGGACTTTATTCTTCTAACATAATTTCATTCGGATATCTCTTGTTATGATATCTGTATAACTGAAAGATAATAACTGTGGCGGATTGCCTTCTCTTTCATCATCTACAAGAATCGTGAATACACTCGGATAAGCATTCTGTATTACACCACGCTGTACATCTACTTTATTACGACCTCTGTCCAGTTGAATCATTACACTGCTACCGCACTGCTGATGCACGGATGCCCGGACTCTGTTAATATCTGCTCTCTGCATATACCAGTTCCTCCTTTTTTATCCACGCTCTTTAGTATATCACCGTGTTAAAATGCTGTCAAAGGGAAAAAAGTACCATTTTTTCACTCAAACACCACGTTCTTGTCACATTTTGTCACCTCAACCACAATATATGGGAAACTTGGTGCCTTTGCCACCGTCTCATTCTCCCCCGGGCCAATCAGCGTTGTAACAAAACAGAGGGCATTCTGAGTCAGATAAACATCTTTTACGGAAATGCTGTAGCCTCCCGTTTCCTTCTCTCCATAACCCCTTGCAATATAGAGTTTTCCGTTATCTTCATAAGTCAGCTTGAAATCCATTTCCTTTCGTTCTTCAATTTCCTGCTTCAATTCTTCCGGCACTGCTTCCTCTTCTAACACGGTAAATTCCACGTCTTCTATTTTACTGCCATTGGTATCTTCGATACCGCAGCCTGCTGCTGCCAGTCCAATCCATGCTACCGCAAGCAGACCGATGACACTCCGGACAGCTTTCCCTGCTTCTATTGTTTTCTGTTTCACTTTCTTCTCCCTGTTTTTATTCTTTTCATTCTATTCCAAAATCCGGATTATCATGTTGTAATTCTTAAGTTTTACCGCTATAATAGGGAAAGAAATCAGTATTTTGTTTTTGAAATTTATATCCAGAAAGGAATTCTATCTCTATGATACGAGCAATTCTTGCACTTTTATTTGCTGTTCTTTACCTGATTCTTGGTATTCCAGTTCTCTTTGTAGAATGGATTATCCGTAAATGTAACCGCCATGCCGCCGATATCAGCAGTCTTCGCATGGTGCAGTGGGCATTCCGTGTGATTATGTTTATCTGTGGCGTTAAGCTGACTGTAATCGGGGAAGAAAATGTTCCAAAAGATGTTCCGGTTCTTTATATCGGAAATCATAGAAGTTATTTTGACATTATTATCACTTATTCCAGATGTCCGAGACTCACCGGTTACATTGCCAAAGACACCATGGGAAAAGTTCCTCTTTTAAACATCTGGATGAAACGGCTCTACTGCCTCTTCTTAGACCGTACCGATATGAAGAAGGGCTTAAAAACCATCCTGACCGGTATCGACCAGATTAAAGCCGGCATTTCCATGTGTATCTTCCCGGAAGGTACCAGAAACAAGACTGAGGACGAAATGCTTCCTTTCAAAGCCGGAAGCCTAAAGCTCTCTGAGAAAACCGGATGTCCGATTGTTCCTATGGCAATCACCAATTCTGCTGATATTCTGGAAAATCATTTTCCAAAGGTAAAACCTACCCATGTTATCCTGCAGTATGGTACTCCGATTTATTTAGATCAGCTTTCTGCTGATGACCGCAAACATCTTGCTGCCTATACACAGAATACGGTGCATGAGCTGTTGGCAGATAACCGGAAATATCTTTAAACCGCAAATATTGATAAAAAAAGAACTGTAGCTTTGATGACTATACTTCAAAGTTACAGTTTCTTTTTTCATTTTTCTATATTATTATCAAACACTTCCTGTATTTACCATTAAAAAAAACATTTTCTTATGCTTCGGTTAATGCTGCCACCACTTTCGGGAATTCCATAAAATGGGATGCCTTGACTAAAACAGTATCTCCTTCTTTTACGGTAGCAAGAAGTTCTTCTGTCATCTCCTCACGGGTTGCATAGTGTTTTACGGTCAGAGCCGGATTCTGTTTCTTCGCTCCTTCTGCCAGTTTCCCGGATAATGTTCCAACACAGAATAACAAATCAATCGGCAGTGTTCCGGCATAGGTTCCCACTTCATAATGAAGCTGTTTTTCATCCTCGCCTAATTCACCCATATCTCCAAGAACCGCTATCTTTCGTCCCCCTGCCTTAGACAGGACATCCAAAGATGCCTTCATGGAAACCGGATTCGCATTGTAGCAGTCATCAATAACCGTCATGCCCTTTGTGTGAATCAGATTCGTTCTTCCGCTGATGGTGGAAGCGGCTGCAATTCCACATTTAATTTCATCCATGGAAAGGCCTAACTGTTCTGCCACGCAGGTTGCAGCCAGTGCATTATATACATTATGTTCTCCCGGAATTGGAATAAATACTTCCATGTCTCCCTGTGGAGTGTGGAATTCTGCTGTCATTCCTTCTAAGCCATGCTCTGTAACTGCATCTGCACAGACAGAAGTCTCGCAGAGATTCCTTCCCTTGATTCCATAAAATACAGGCTTTCTTCCTGCCACCTGCTCTACAGTTGAAAGTTTGTCATCATCTCCATTTAATATCACAACACCATCCGGTTTCAAATGGGCAAAGCTTTCTGTCTTTGCTTTTAAGATTCCATCTCTGGTTTTCAAATTCTCCAGATGACATAAACCGATATTGGTAATAACCATAATATCCGGCTGCGCCATATCTGCCAGTTCATGCATCTCGCCAAATTCAGAAATTCCCATTTCCAGAACTGCAACCTGATGCTCTTTTTCAATCTGAAAAATAGTCAGTGGCAGACCGATTCCATTATTAAAATTCCCCTGTGTCTTATGTACCCGGAATTTTGTGCCCAGTACAGATGCAATCATTTCTTTGGTACTGGTCTTTCCAACACTTCCGGTAATTCCCACTACTTTAACGTCAAGAGTACTCCGATAGAAACGTGCCAGACGCTTCATGGCAGTTACGGTATCTTCCACCAGAATATAAGCTCCATCTACATCAAGACTCTGCTGGGACAGTGCATATGCTCCTTTTTTTAATACATCCGGAATAAATTTGTGACCATCGACCTTTTCTCCCGGAATGGCAACAAATAAATTTCCTGCCTTTACTCTCCGGCTGTCAATCTCTACTCCGGTTACGGTATATTCTTTTGCTTCATTCCCACCTATTAATGTTCCACCGCAGGCTTCTGCAATCTGTGCTAATGTCAGTTCCTTCATATCTGCCTTCTCTGCCCTTTCTTATGCTCCGTATTTCTCCATGGAAATATCAACCAGCTGCTGGCATAACTCTTCGAAGTTTACTCCTTCTACCTTGGCTTCCTGCGGCAGTAAGCTGGTTGCTGTCATACCAGGCAATGTATTTGCCTCTAAGCAGTATACTTCATCTTTTGCATTGACTAAGAAGTCGATTCTGGAATAGGTGTCCAGGCCTAACGCTTCCGCAACTTTTACTGCATGCTTCTGCATCTCTTTTGCCACACTGTCTTTAATATCTGCCGGACAGGTTTCCACTGTGCTTCCAGCCTTATACTTATTTTTATAATCGTAAAATCCTTCTTTTGGTGCAATCTCGATAACCGGCAATGCTCTTCCTTTGATGACACCTACTGAAAATTCTCTTCCCTCTACATATTCTTCAATTAAGATTTCATCTTCCCAAAAGAATGCATCATCCAATGCTTTTGTAAAATTGCTTTCTTCTTTTACAATGGAAACACCGATACTGGAACCACCACAGCATGGCTTTACCACGCAAGGCAGCGTAATTCCGATTTCAGCCAGACTGTCTTTTCTGTCCTTTTTCTTCATATAAATGCCCTTCGGACATGGGATTCCATTGGCTTCAAAAAACTGCTTTGCCATATTTTTATTCATGGCAATCGCACTGCTTAAATAGCCGCTTCCGGTATAACGGATTCCAAACAAATCAAAGGCTGCCTGAATCTTACCATTCTCTCCATTTTCTCCATGTAATGCCATAAATACAATATCTGCCATACGGCACATTGCGATTACATTCGGTCCAAAGAAGCAGGCAGACTGGTCTTTTCTACTCTTTCTTACCTTATCAAGATCTGGAGCCGTCTCCGGTATATCCGCTACTTTTACACTTGCTTCTTCTGAATGTTCAAAAATTCCAGTAATATCCTGTTCTTCTTCTCCATATCCCATAAACACATCCAGAAGAATAACCTGATGTCCATTCTTCCGCAATGCCTTTGTTACCATATCTCCTGTTTTAAAAGACACATCACGCTCTGTGCTCAAGCCGCCTGCCAAAACTACGATATTCATTCTCTAATGTCCTTCTTTCTTTCAGATTCAAATATGTATATTACATCTCTTTTTTCAATATGTATATTATACCTTTTTTTCTTAGAATGACAAGAGAATCTCACAAAGCAATCAAGATTGGTTCTCCGGGCTTTGCATTATGATTTTCAAACACCTGAAAAAGATGCTCTGCACACTGCTGTACATCCATGGCTTCTTCCGGCTGCTCCATCCATTTTAAAATTCCGGACTTGCAGAGCAAAAGATATGGCAATACCATATATTTATTGCTCCTTGTGCAATAATCGATACCCTTATTGCATAATTCCAGCGCCTCTCTGTAAATTTCCATCTCATACAAAAGATTAGCTTCATTGTAAAGTATCATCGGATATACCTTTTCTTTTTCTTCATCATCTACTTTTCTTACTTCCAGATAATCAGATAACTGCATCCAGATGCGGAGTGCCTGCTTTCTTTCACCAAGCCGCTGTTTCTGTACCGCCATACTGTTGATAATGTTGATTTCCTCAAAGGTAAACATCCGCTTCTGCACCAGATTTGCCAGCCCCGCCGGATGCGTCAGATGTAACGCTTCTTCCAGCTTTGCATATACAAGTTCCGGACGGACTCCTTCCTTACTGTCCAGCACCGCCTTTATGTATGAAAAGAACTGTCTGGTCAGTTTATCCTCCTGTTTATGTTCCGGTTGTCTCTGCCAGAGTTCCCTGCTGCCTTCCATATCATTATTTGCTACTGCATGCACCAGCTGTCGCATATAGGCATATAATTCCATTTCTTCCGCCGTTGCATGAATATTGCATATACCCATCGTCTTTCCAAGACGCTGCATAATAGCTTCATAATTTTTCCGCTTTGGTACCACAAATCCGTTTTCAATTTTTGATAAAGTTCCAGTTGAACAGATGCCAAAAGCAAGTTCTTCCTGTGTAATGCCAAGCTGTTTGCGGGATTCACATATATAATCCCCAAGATTGTAACAAGCCAATTCCTAACCTCCCTCTTCTCATAACCCATCGTATTGACTGTTCCATAGAAATGTCTTATCGATATATTATAACTACTGTAGCATAAAAATAGCGGTACCGCTATTGGCGTTTTGTCAAGACTGTTGTCAAAACGTTAACTGCGATACCGCTGTCTGCTACCAGTTATCCATAAGGAACTGCCGGTGATAGTCTTTTTCGTTATATATCTAGAATTCCGGTTCAATCAGACCGTAGGTGTTACCTTTTCTCTTATATACAACGTTTACATTGTCATCCTCTGCATTTACGAATACAAAGAAATCATGTCCTAATAATTCCATCTGAACACATGCATCTTCCGGATACATTGGTTTCATATCGAATTTCTTGGTACGGATGATTTTAATTTCATCATCTGCTTCCACTTCTTTTTCAATATATTCCTTACGGAAATTGCTGTTGCTCTGCTGTTTTGTAATAATCTTATTCTTATACTTTTTAAGCTGTCTCTCAATAATCTCTTCTACAAGATCAATCGATACATACATATCATTGCTTACCTGCTCTGAACGGATAATGTGTCCAGGTACAGGAATCGTAACCTCGATTTTCTGTCTCTCCTTTTCTACACTCAAAGTTACAAATACGTCTGTGTCCGGAGTAAAGTACTTCTCCAGTTTTCCAATTTTGTCCTCAACTGCTGCCTTAAGACCGTCTGTCAATTCGATGTTTCTTCCTGAAATAGTAATACGCATGATGTCCAACCCCTTTGCCATTTATTTGATACAGACTGATATCATGGTTTTATTATACTATTTTGTACGAATATTTACAAGTTTTTTGTGCAATATTTACTGTATTTTTAGAGAATTTTTCGAATATCTTTCTGAAAGTGGGAAATCTGCAGGATTTTTCAAAAGGGATTGCCTGTATTCTAAAATAAGTCTAAAATATAACTGTATTTTTTAACGCTTTCATCTGTGCTATCATTTTCTAATGCAGATAAAAACCAGAAAGGATTTGTTTCTTATGAATACTGTTTTAATTACCGGAGCTTCCCGGGGCATCGGTGCTGCTATCGCAGAAGTATTTGCCCGCCACGGTTATCAGCTCATTTTAAATTGCTGTCATTCCGAAACTGCTCTTAAGGCTTTGTCTGATGAACTTTCGGACAAATATCATGTCACGGTTCTTCCGGTTATCGGAGATGTCAGTGATCCGGATTTTGTTGCCAATATGTTTGCCATAATTCACCAGCAGTCCCTTTCGGTTGATGTTCTGATTAACAATGCCGGAATCTCCCACATCGGCCTGCTGCAGGATATGACTTATGAACAATGGCAGCATGTTATAAACACCAATCTTTCTTCTGTTTTTTCCTGCTGCAAATATGCTCTGCCAGATATGCTGCACAAAAAATCAGGCCGGATTCTTAACATTTCTTCTGTCTGGGGAAATGTAGGTGCCTCCTGTGAGGTTGCTTATTCCGCCAGCAAGGGAGCTGTTAATTCCTTTACAAAGGCACTTGCCAAAGAGGTTGCACCCAGTGGAATCTCTGTCAATGCCATTGCCTGCGGCACCATTGACACTTCCATGAACGCCTGTTTTTCTGCCGAAGAGCGTGCTGACTTAGAATCCGAAATTCCCTGCGGCAGATATGGTACACCTGTTGAAACAGCTGAACTTGCTTATGCTATCGTATCACAAAGTCCATATCTCACCGGTCAGATTATTACCTTAGATGGTGGCTGGTGTTGATTTACATATGTGAATAGTTTGTGCTCCGTTGATATAATTTATCTTTCGTTTATTTTTGCCACTGGTTTTTTAACATGTTTTAAAATAGAGGTATTATTTACGAAAGATGAGGTTTGTATATGAATATCGGTTCTAAGTTACGATACCTGATTGAAGAAGCTAACATTACCCAGCGGCAGCTTGCAGATGCACTACATATCTCTCCCTCTGCTCTGAATGGATATATCAATCAGGGGAAAGAACCTGACTATGCAACCTTAGTAAGAATAGCCGACTATTTTCATACTTCCACCGACTATCTGCTCGGTCACAGTAACATCCGCAATGCCAGTCTGACGCATCTCAACAGCTGTGAAGGTGAACTGCTAAGTATCTATCATACTCTTTCCAGCTATAACCAGCAGCTTTTCTTAGAAGAATTGAAGGCTGTTGACCGGATGGTTTCCCGGGCAACAGCCTCGCCATTAAAATAGTTAATCTTCATCAAAGTAGCCGATGTATTTTACATCATACTTTCCCTTCGGGAACATTTCATGGTACAAATCTACAAAATAATCATCCGTCATGCTTGCAATATAATCCACCACAAGCTGGTTCGGTTCTGTCTCCATGTATTGTTCCTTCGAAAAGGTTCTGCTGAACCGGTTGTTTTCTGCCACATATGCAATGTGGTGGCGGTAGAGCCAGGAATTTTCATTTTTATCCCTTGCATCTTTCAATAACTGATAGTACATCTCTTCAAACATCGGATTCAGATTTTCCCGGATGACTTTTTCGATTTTCTCATTGTGATAGATATACTCATAATTTTCAGTCTTTGCAAGCTTCAACTGTTGAAAATATGCTTCATCCATGGAAAGATATGGTTTTCCATAGCTGTTTTCAATGATGTTAACTACCATATTATTGATGATTTCCGCATTGCTGCTGCCTATAGTATCTCCGTTAAAACCTCTGTCATCCGGCAGAAGATGCAGGCGTACAGCATCCTGCCTGTCCTTGCCAAGATAGGCTATAATATCACAAATCCGCATTACGCAGGCTTCCAGGGTTCCCGGCACAAGATGTTTAATTCCATCTTCCTTCTGATAGCACATTTCTACTTCTGTATCCAGATCTGCAAAGGTCTTCGCCTTTTTCGGCTGATACTCCTGCTGTTCCATTTCACCATTATGGCATAGGACTCCATCCAGAGTCTGCAGGCTGATATTTCTCTGTCCCAGTACATCCAGCACACGCACACTGTGCACATTATGGTTAAAATATCGTCCCGTCTCTCCCCGCAAAAGTGCACTTAAAATTCTCTCACCAGCATGTCCGAATGGTGCATGTCCGATGTCATGCCCCAGGGAAATTGCTTCTATTAAATCCTGATTGAGATTTAATACATTTCCAATATTCCTTGCAATCCTTGAAACGAGCTGCACATGCTGCGCCCGTCTTGAAATGTCATCATTTCTGTAAAGGGAAAATACCTGCGTCTTATCTCCATAACGGTTATAATAAGGCAGATGCATGATTTTCTCAATGTCCCGGACAAAGGGAGGCCTCCAGAGATTCGCCCTGTCATGATTCATCTCCCGGCGCAAAACCTGTTCTTCGGAAAAAGCATATGGATTTGCCCTATGCTCTTTTCTGTCTTCTATGATTCTCTGCTGTAATTTTTCTGAAAGATTATGATATGCTCCCATTTTCTGCTCCCTGCTCATATAATAAATATCTTTACTGCTGAAGCTGATGCGTCAGTTCAATTAAATTTTCAGTCTCTGCCATCAGATGTTCTACGCTCTTCTGGTTCTTCTCGCAGGTTGTCAGTGTACTATTTGTATGAGCTGCTACTTCTTCTGAAATAGCGGAAATTGTCTGGATACTATCCATGATACCTGCATTGGCACTTTCTAATTCTTTCACAATACCGGACAATGCATCCGACTGGCTCTGTACACGGTCCGAATTATCCTCTATTGTACGGAAGCTGCCGGCAGTTTCATTGACTGTTACATTCTGATGTTCAACCTGTGAAATCATGCTTTCGATGATGGTCACTACTTTTTCCAGTTCTTCCGATACATTTCTTATCAGTTCTTCAATACTGACCGTTGCTTCCTGTGTCTGGGTTGCCAGACCGGAAATCTCAGATGCTACTACAGCAAAACCTCTTCCTGCTTCACCTGCACGGGCTGCTTCAATTGACGCATTTAATGAAAGCAGGCTGGTTTCTGAAGTAATATTATTGATAATCTCAATGATGGAATACATTTTATCCATATACTCTTTTAAAGAAGTAAGTTCTGCTGCCACCTGACTGTTCGTCTGCTCAGTCACACTCACCTGCGATACCAGCTGTTCAATATTTTTCTTACCCGCGTTCAATGCTTCTGCTGTAACTGTCATGCTCTCAGCAATGCTGTCAGAAGCCTGGGTTACCTGCATTACTTTTTCCTGGATTGCTTCTGTCTGGCTTAACTGATTCTGCACCGCCTCCGCTGTATCTGTTGTTCCACCGGTCAACTCTTCCATGGCATTTCTGGTATCGCTGACACCACTGCCAAGTAACTCTACTTCATCCGACATTCCATTAATTTTCTTTGTCATGACATCAGATACTTCTAAAATTTTCTGAAGCATGGTATCAGACTGTCCCTTTGCCTGATTCATTTCACCCAGCCGTGATAAAAACGATTTCTGCAAAACTGCAGAACTGCAATAAGAAAATGCCGTTGTCAAAATCAGTATAATAATCTCTGTTCCATAGAAAGTAGGTCCCTCACCCTGGCCTTTCATGGTATGTACCGCAATAGAAATAAGATTTACGATAGTTGCTCCAATTCCAAGCTCCAATGCATATTTCGAATCTGAAAATACAGAAATCAAAATAAACATCGGTATTACATATACAAAAACCAACTGATTGCCGGCACCTATCAGTGCTACTGTATAATATACTGCAAATCCAATCCCCAAAAGATGCTTGATTGCTTTTGTCTCCTGGTTTTTCCTATAGCAAATCCATTCTGCTACCACCGGTCCAAGTGCCAGCACAATAAGCGCCGCCACATAAACTACATTCTTGGAAGTTCTGAAAATTTCCAAAAAATTAACCAGTGCCAATAAGATTCCCATAATTGTATGCCCTGTCATTGCAGTCTTATTTACTCTTCCTTGTTCTGTCAATTCTTTCATCCTCCCATATATAACATATATAAACTGTAATTTTTGAACTTTACCAGCAATTTTATTATACCTTTCTCTACATAAATTGAAAAGACTTTTATTTATACGCCTTACCATATGCCTTTCCATTGGACTCTTTTATTATTACGTTCATAAAAAACTTGCTCTTCATCTTTAAACTGGCATGGTCATTTTTATCAAAATTGGATGTTTTTATAATGCCATTTCTGTTTTATGATAAACCGCAACAAAGAGAAAGAAAAGAGGACTTTATGATGAAAAACGAAAGAATCTACAAACTTGTACTGACTGCTCTTATGGCAGCACTTTCCTATGTGGTATTCACATTCTTACAGATTAAAATCGCACTTCCTGGCGGAGATGCCACATCTATCCACCTCGGAAACGCGGTATGTGTATTAGGTGCATTACTGTTAGGCGGTGTTTATGGCGGAATCGGCGGTGCCATCGGTATGACAATCGGCGACCTTTTAGACCCGATTTACATTGTATACGCACCAAAGACTTTTATCTTAAAATTCTGCATCGGCCTGATTACCGGTCTGGTTGCTCACAAAATTGGTAAAATTTCCACTTCCAAAGATAGCAGGCACATTTTCAAATGGGTTGTCATCGCAAGTATCTGCGGACTGTTATTCAACGTTGTATTTGACCCACTGTTCGGCTACTTCTACAAACTGGTTATCTTAGGAAAACCTGCAGCAGAAGTTACACTTTCTATTAACATTGCAGCAACCAGCATCAATGCAGTATTATCCGTTATCGTAGCGACTGCTGTATACATGGCACTGCGTCCGGTACTGGCAAAATCTAATATGCTGCCACGTCTTGGAAAGGAAAACGCATGTGCATGAAATTAAATACTTTACCACCAAAGCTTCTGATCATCAATGATATATCCGGTGTGGGACGCTGCTCCATGAGCGTGTCCCTCCCGGTGGTAAGTGCATGTAAGGTACAGGGAATCCCTGTGCCTACTTCTGTTTTCAGCAATCATACCGGTTTCCCTACCCACTTGAAAATTGATTTAACCGGACAGCTTAAGGATTATTTTGCTGCACTGAATATTCTTTCCATGAACTGGGACGGCATCTACTGCGGCTACCTTGGTGCAAAAGAACAGCTTCATGCCATTTCCGATTACTATGATTCTCTCACCGAAAAACCTCTTTTTATTATAGACCCGGTAATGGGTGACCACGGCAGAGCCTATCAGCATATTACGCCGGAATTCTGCAATCACATGAAAGACTTTGTATCCCGGGGTGATATTATCACACCAAATCTGACGGAAGCCTGCCTTTTAACAGATACGCCTTATCCGGAGCATGACTGCACCGATTCGGAGCTTTCTGCCATTTCCAAAAAGCTTCATGCACTAGGTGTGAAAAAATGTATTATTACCGGCTGTCCAAAAGGCGACACTTTCCTTAACTATATTTCCGATAGCAGCGGAAATGTGGATACTGTTTCCACGAAAAAAGCCGGTCCGGGGTATCCCGGAACCGGCGACATCTTCGTCAGTATTGTATCTGCACTTACCTTACGGGGCTTCTCCTTACAAGAATGTACCACACAGGCAGCTCATTTTATTGCTTCCTGTATTTCCTATTCGCAGTCACTTTCGGATGATACTTTGCAGGGTGTTATTTTTGAACCGCTTCTTTCTGACTTAGTGACACTTTAATCTCAAGAAAGAGAGTCTAAGTAACTGCCTATCAGATTTGCCATCTGGACATATTCTGCGGATGTACCACCTGCTGTATAGTTGGCACAACTGTCCACATACTGGTCAGCCGCAGCATTTGCTCCGATGTAAATGCTTTTATCAGCAACTTTTCCTGCAACGGAATTTTCTCCCTGGAACAGGTCTTTTAATTCCTTCTTATCTGCATTTTTCAGAGTTTCCTCATCTATTACAAGTTTTCCATTACTGTCTACGGTAATACCGACCTTCTGTAACGCTTCACTCTGACCGGAAATAATGCTTTTTAATTCCTTGCTGTAATTTGCAGATTTGTCTGTATCAAGGTCTGACAGACTTTCTAAAAGACTGTTATAATCTCCGGTAAAACGCTCTATCAGTGAAATCAAACCGGAATAATCTCCGCTTTCTTCTGCCTTGTCAAAAATGGAATCCTCTCCTGTTTCACTTAATACTGCTGCACTTGCTTTGAGTGAGGATGCAGACTTCTTGACACTGTCATATTCTTCACTCTTTTTCCCGGTTGTCTTGCTGCTCTTCTCTGTCTCACTGCTCTTTTTTAACAGGTCCACCACTTTTGTATCATTGTCTGTGTCCGTATTCAGTGAACTCATCAAAAGGCTGTTATTTCCTGTTACACGAATCATGTTTCTCCTCCTAATTTTAAGACAAAATTGCCTCCATGCCGTCTTATACCTGATATATCGTTCTTTTTTCCGAAAAACTTAACCTTTAAGCTAATCCTTTCTTGCCGCTTTTAACATGGCAATCTCTCTGGCATAGCCTTCTAAATCATTCGGTGTTTCAAGGTAAAACGGCAGTTTTTTCAATGCCGGATGGTTGATTATCCGCACAATGGCATCCATGGTCAGATTGCCTGCGCCCAGACATTCATGACGGTCTTTATGGCTGCCCAGTACATTTTTCGAATCATTCAAATGAATGGCACACAGCTTATCCAGTCCGATAATGCGGTCAAATTCTTCTAATACTTCCTCTAAATGTCCGCTGATATCATAGCCACCATCAAAAACATGGCAGGTATCCAGACAGACTCCCACTTTCTCCGGATATTTTACCCTGCTTAAAATCTCCTGCAGTTCTTCAAAGTTTCTTCCTACTTCTGTTCCTTTTCCAGCCATGGTCTCAAGCAGCACTGTTGTTTTCTGCTCCTGCCACATGATTTCATTTAAGACTCCTGCAATCTTTTCAATTCCAACTTCCGCTCCCTGCTGCACATGGCTGCCAGGATGAAAATTATATTTGCAGTCCGGTATCTCCTCTAAACGCCGCAAATCATCCGCCATGGTCTCTCTGGCAAACTCCTGTACCCGCTCATCTTTGCCGCAGGCATTTATCGTATAGGGTGCATGGGCAAGAATCTGCCCGATGCCATGCTCCACAGCATACTGCTGATATGCCGCTATATCTTTCACATCTAAATCCTTCGCTTTGCCGCCTCTTGGATTTCTGGTAAAAAACTGAAATGTATTGGCTCCGATTTCCTCTGCCTGCTTTGCCATAGCGAGGAAGCCTTTTGATGATGATAAATGGCAACCGATTCGAAACATATTTTTCTCCTTTTTCCTTTTCCTACGTTCACTTAATGTTACGTCATAATAACTATTCTATCTTTTTCATCCGTGTCAGTCCGTCCATTGAAGTCAGATGCACCTCGCTGGTACATCCCTGTACCAGCGTTGCAAGATTTTCTCCAAAATTCCAAGTGCCTCTAACAGACTTTTGTTATGCATCTTCCTTTACCAGACCGGCTGGCATGGGTTCCAAAAATTATAATGACTCTAAAAATTCTAATTATCTCGTGGTTCGGTGATTGGGAAATGGGAAAACTATTTTCCGTTGCTTTGACGAAAGGGCTGAACAGTTCGTCGGAATGCGGATGCCTTATGAGGATTGTTAGGGGCTCTTAGAATTTCGTCCTGCAACAGGCAATGCCGGCACAGGGACGTGCCGGCAAGGCGCAATTGAGCAAGGATGCGAATTTGCGCCAGTTGCCAGATAAAAGGATATCTACTTCGAAATTCTTAGTGCCCCTTTCAAGCATCAAGTGGTATCCGTCTCCGACGGACAGTGCAGTACTTCCTCAAAACAATGATATGTCTTTTCCCCTCTCCCAATCACCGGACACTTGTTATTTCATTATAACCGTTATAAAATGAAAAAGTAACCCCAAACCAGCAATCCCGCCCTCGCAATTTAATAGGACACATACAAAAAGGTACATTTTATGAAAATTGGAATTTTATCAGATACACATGGTGTATTAAAGGATACATTTTTAGACGAGCTGCAAAGCTGTGATTATCTTCTGCACGCAGGAGATATTGGAAGTCTCAAATGTTATGAAACTTTAAAAGAACTGCATGTTCCGCTTTATATTATCAAGGGGAACTGCGACAAAGGCGAATGGACGAAATATCTGCCGGAGACTCTGGCGGCTCCCATTGGTGGGAAGATTTTCTATCTCATCCATAAGAAAAGCGATTTGCCTTATCCACAACCGGAAGCAGATTTTATTATTACCGGGCATACCCACCATTATGAAGTAAGCAAAAGGGGAACCACTACTTTCATCAATCCGGGCAGTGCCGGTCGAAGCCGCAGTGGTTCCTCCTGTACTATCGCTATTCTGACTTTGGATGGGGACGATGTTTCTATTTCACCCATTTATACCGAATAGCAATTTATATCGTGTGATAATTTTTATTGCATATCAATTGATATTACATCATGATTCTATGTCATTTGACTCTTTCGGTTATTTTCCAGCACCAGTTGAAAATATCTCTGAAACAGCAGCCTGGTATTCTATCAGGCTGTTTGCTTTCTTTATCTTCTTCAACGGTTTTTCAATTCCGGTAAACTGTGTGCCAAGATAAAACCACAATTCTTTCATTTTAAAGAGGACATTTTTCTCCCCGGACATTTCTTCCTGATAGCCGGCAACCAGCTTATTGTGAAATGTATAAAGCCGCTTTAATTCAGCAGCCCTGTCTATTGTGCTACCGGAGCGGATTTTCTCTATGAGTGCCGGGTCTCTTATAACACCACGCCCTAACATAATGGCATCTATCGTTGGAAAACGTTCTGTAAACCGCTCATAATCTTCCACTGTAAAAATATCTCCATTGTAAACCAGCGGATTCCTGCTGTACTCCAGTGCATACTCTACCATCGTCCAATCCGGCTTATTTTTATAATAATCTTCTCTGACACGGGGATGTAAAATCAGCTCCTTTATCGGGAAACGATTGTATATTTTTAAAATGCCTTCAAATTCATCCGGATATTCCATGCCAAGTCTTGTCTTAATGGAAATCTCTGCATCCGTCTTTTCAAACATTTCATCCAGGAAATGAAGCAAGGCTCTTTCATCATCTAAAAGTCCGGCACCTCTTCCCTTCGATACTACCGTTCCGGAAGGGCATCCGGCGTTGATATTAATTTCCTGATAGCCAAATGCTTTCAGCTCTTCTGCAATTGCTGCCACATCTTCTCCGCTCTTTGACAGCACCTGTGGCACGGTATACATGCCAGCATTATGCTCTGGGATTAAATCATTTCTTTCTCTGGCATTGAAGCTTCGCTTCGTATGTGGAGCTAAAAATGGTGTAAAATATTTGTCGGCATCTTCATAGCATGCATGGTAAGCCTGCCGGTATACATATCCTGTAATTCCCTCTAAGGGAGCTAAATATAGTTTCATTGGTACATCCTGTTTTTTATTTCATTTTTCAATTCTGTTTTCAAATTCTGCTTTTTATCTTACCCTTCGATTTCAAGCATGCTTGTACAATGTGGACAGCGTGTTGCTTCCAGTGGAATAAACCAGTTACTGAAATCCAGTCTTCCAACTACAAGACTAAGAATCGGCATAATTACATTGTCTACCAGCGAGCTTACCAGTTAATTAAAAGCACCACCGATAATCTCACCGACTGCAAGGTCTAACATATTTCCTCTTACTGCAAACTTCTTAAACTCTTTCCACATCTTCATTCTCCTTTGTTCCTGGCACACTATTTAGCAGTTCTTCCTTCTGCTTTTCCATTGGACATATAATGCATATAGTAACTCTTCAAATCATTTCCAAAGGCTGCCTTTATATCACCATTGTTACTAATATAATAATTATAATCAAAAACCATACTATAGTCTACTCCATTATGTAAACTTCTGATTTTTGATATCCTCTTTTGCCATCGTTATAAAAGTTTCCCTCTCATGCATTGCTCTTCCTCCTTTCACTTGCTAGACGGATGAAAAATGGATGAGGTTTTAAAATTTCCAAAAAAATTTTATTTTTTCAAATTTGTTGACCAAATGGCTGAAACTTGGATTTTGTCATTGAAATAAGACTATAAGAGTGCTAAACTTTTGAATTGCGTGTTTAGTGGGGGAAAGTGAAGTTTTCGCTGTATTCTGGAATATCTGTGCAGATATCCTGACAAAACAGAAATTTCATCTTCCACTATAAACAAAGGAACAAATGAGGAGATTTTATTATGAACGAACTACGACCAAAGCTCTTTGATGTGATGAAGGGCTACACGAAGGAGCAGCTGATGAAGGATATCATTTCCGGTATCATTGTTGCCATCATCGCTCTGCCACTATCGATTGCCCTTGCGATTGCATCCGGTGTTGGTCCGGAACAGGGGCTTTATACTGCAATTATCGCAGGATTTTTTATTTCATTCTTTGGCGGAAGCCGTGTACAGATTGGCGGTCCGACTGCCGCTTTCGTTGTTATCATCTATGGCATCGTTGCAGAGTATGGAACCGACGGTCTGATTGTTGCTACCATTCTTGCCGGTATTATCTTAGTAATTATGGGAATCTGCCGTTTTGGCTCCCTGATTAAATACATTCCCTATACCATTACCACCGGATTTACCTGTGGAATCGCAGTTACTTTATTTGTAGGACAGTTAAAGGATTTCTTCGGTATGGATATTGCCTCTGTTCCTTCTGAATTCTTAGATAAAGTAATTGTATATGCAAAAAATATCCGCTCCATCAACCTGACTGCAACCCTGATTGGCATTGCGGCTGTTGCAATTATGCTGCTCTGGCCGAAGGTTACCGATAAGATTCCGGGGTCTCTGATTGCGATTATCGTAACAACAGCAGTGGTTTATTTTGCCAAGCTTCCGGTCAATACCATCGGAAGTGTTTACGGGGAATTAAATTCTGCATTTCCAGGTTTTCATGTTCCATCCCTTTCCATGAAGCTGGTACAGGAAATGTTGTCCCCGGCATTTACCATTGCAATCTTAGCTGGAATTGAGTCCTTACTGTCTGCTGTTGTTTCCGATGGTATGATTGGCGATACCCATAAATCCAATGCTGAGTTAGTGGGACAGGGGCTTGGAAATATTTTCTCCGGTCTCTTCGGCGGAATTCCTGCCACCGGAGCCATTGCCAGAACTGCTGCCAATGTCCGAAACGGTGGACGTACTCCGATTGCCGGAATCACCCACTGCATCACTTTAACCATTATTCTTCTGGTGTTGATGCCGCTGGCTGCACTGATTCCTATGACAACACTGGCTGCCGTACTTTTAGTAGTTGCCGCTAACATGGCAGACTGGTCCTCTTTCTTCCGCCTTTGTAAGATGGCACCTAAGAGTGACATCATCGTTCTGGTTGCAACCTTTTTCTTAACAGTATTTTTCGACCTTGTGGTTGCCATCGAAATCGATGTTGTATTAGCAGCTCTGCTCTTTATGAAACGTATGGCAGAAACAGCTGATATCAAAGCATGGAAATACACAGATTCTCCTGACATTACACCGGGTGAAGCGGAAAAACTGCGTGACATCCCGCATTCCATCAGTGTTTTTGAAATCTGCGGTCCGATGTTTTTCGCCGCAGCAGACCAGATTCTTAATATCAACAGTAACCATCATACGAAGGTTGTTGTCATCCGTATGCGTAGCGTTCCTGCCATTGATGCCAGCGCAATGCGTTCTCTCCATGAGCTTGCCAACCGTGCAAAACGCAAAAATATCACGCTGGTATTCTCCCATGTCAATGAGCAGCCAATGCGCGTGATGGAAAAAGATGGTTTTATTGAATTAGTTGGAAAAGAAAATTTCCATCACAATATTGTGGATGCACTGGATTATGCAGAAGCACTGGTAAAATAAAATTTGAGAATAAAGAATGTGCCCTGGCACCTTCTTGCGCCTGCGGCGGTCGCTTGCGACATCTACCTTATACGCCGCAGTGCACACTTTATTTTTAATGATGCAATCGCATATGCTTCCTGTAATTACAATCTTTTTCCTCTTTTATAACAATCCCTGAATCAAAATAAACAGAATCAGTATCGGAAGGATAAACTGGAAATATGGCTTTAATCTTCTTGCAATCTTAATGCCTTTTCCGGTATTTGCTTCCTCTAAGTAGTTGTCAAATCCCCAGCCCCACTTCGTCACACAGAACAGCAGGTAAACAAGAGAACCGATTGGCAGCAGCAGGTTACTTACAATAAAATCCTCGCTGTCCAGCACATCCCTTCCGCCAATCAGATGGAGATTGCTCCACACATTGTATCCTAAAACACATGGCAGACTGGCAATAAGAATAATGATTCCATTTACCAGTGCCGCTTTGTTGCGTTTCCAGCCAAACATATCCATGCAGAAGGACATGATATTTTCAAATACGGCAATTACCGTAGAAAAGCTTGCAAATGTCATGAACAGGAAGAACAGTGCGCCCCAGATTCTGCCGCCACCCATATTTACAAAGACATTTGGCAGTGTCACAAAGATAAGGCTTGGTCCTACGCCTACTTCCACGCCATAGCTGAAGCATGCCGGAAAAATAATCAATCCTGCCATAATCGCCACAAAGGTATCCAGTGCACAGATACGTACTCCTTCTCCTGCCAGCGTATGGTCTTTTCCCATATAGCTTCCGAAAATCTCCATTGCTGCCACGCCAAGGCTCAAAGTAAAGAATGCCTGATTCATGGCAGAGGTTATTACATTTTTCAAACCGACTTCCCGGACACTGTCCATATTTGGCACCAGATAGAACTTTAATCCCTCGCCGGCTCCGGAAAGTGTCAGGCTGTGTACTGCAAGGACAATAATCAGTATCAGCAATGCACTCATCATAACTTTACTGATTTTTTCCAATCCGTTCTGCAAGCCGCGGCTACATACAAAGAATCCAACCACAACAGTCAGTATCATCCAGAATGCCATCTGTTTGGGATCTGCCAAAAGATTGCTGAACACAGCTCCGGTCTGCTCGACATCCATTCCCGGGGTAAATTCACCTTTTACAAACTTATAGAAATAAGTTACCATCCAGCCGGAAACCGTTGTATAATACATCATCAGCATATAACAGCCGAAAATTGCCACCCAGCCATGAATATGCCATTTACTCTTTGGCTTCTCCAACGCCTTATATCCTAAAACTGCACTTTTTCTGCTGGCTCTTCCGACTGCTAATTCCATTGTCAGTACCGGAAGCCCCATGGCAATCAGGAATATAAGATAGAACAGTACAAAGATTCCTCCGCCATTCTGTCCTGCCACATACGGAAATCTCCACACATTTCCAATTCCGATTGCGCATCCTGCGCTTACCAGTATAAATCCCAGACGGGACTTAAATGATTCACGACCCATATCTATAAATTTCTCCTTTTGTAGTTTTCTCCCTAGTATAACATGGAATCACCGGTTTTGATAACTACTTCTTTTTTATTACTTTTCTTTTTCTAAAAAGATAATTCCCGGTGCCGGATTTTGATTACTGTCTTTTTCTGTCTTTTTCTCTTTCTCATACTCCGACAGTGCCTTCAATGCCTGTCCCCCCATAAGATACAGCATTCCGATATTAAATATCGTCATCAGTCCGATTCCCACATCGCCTAAATCCCATACGAAGGTATAGGTTGCAATTCCGCCGATAAAAAGCATAATCAGTGCAACGACTTTATAAAGGGTCTGCCAGATCCATTTATCTCCAAATAAATATGCCACATTGCTTCTGGCATAAAACAATATTCCAAGAAATGTGGAAAAGCTGAACAGAAATAAGGTCAGTGCAATAAAGATAACTCCGAATCTGCCCAGATGATACTGCATGGTGGACTGCAGCAAATCCATACCAGCTTTTCCTGCAATTATCTTTTCCGGTGCAATAAGCATAATCATAGCGGTACAACTGCAAATGATAATCGTATCGATAAATACGCCCAATGCCTGTGTCAGTCCCGCACGTACCGGATTATCGCATTCCGCTGCTGCCGCTGCACAAGGTGCAGAACCGGAACCTGCTTCATTAGAAAACAGTCCTCTCTTAACTCCATTCATAAGCACTGCTCCAAATCCACCGGATACTACCTGCCGGATACCAAATGCCTCTTCAAAAATCCTGCCAAATACGCCCGGAATACTGCGGAAATTTACGATAATAATAAATAATGTAATAAAGAAATAGCACACTGCCATAATCGGTACTATCATATCCAATACTTTTACAGTTGCATTTTTCCGCAATACAATCACCGCCGCAACTGCCACCAGTACAATTGTTGTATACAAAGGTGGAATATGAAATGCATTTTCAAAAGAAGATACCACCGAATTACTGATTACCTGGCTGATTCCACACCAGCAAATCAGACCGGATATGGCAAATAACACTGCCATCAGCACATGTTTTTTCTTCTTTCCAAGCTTTTCTTCAAAAAAATGATGGATATAATATGCCGGACCACCGCGGTAACCGCCATACAGCGGATCTTTTTCCTTATGCAGCTGTGCCAGAGTTGCTTCAATAAACGCTGTAGCAGAACCGATCAGCGCTGTAATCCACATCCAGAATACCGCTCCGGCTCCACCTGCCGACACTGCTGCAACTACACCTACCAGATTTCCCATTCCCACACGGGTTGCCGTGGACACAATCAGCGTCTGAAAAGTTGACAGACTGTCTTTATGCTCCTTCTTTGCTACCAGTGCCCGCACCATATCCGGGAACAGTCTTATCTGTAAAAACTTTGTCCGAATCGTAAAATAAATTCCTGTCGGAATCAACAGAATAATCAGCAGTGAAATGCCAAGACTTCCTCCCCCCGGAAGCGGAATTTTAATCCAGTCTCCCCATAAAAATGAATACACTTTTTCAATAATTGAAACTACCATTATAAAATACCTTTCTCTCTTCGTAATAACCTTATTGTGGTATTTTAACATTTAATTTCACATTTGGCTATCATAATGTGACAACTCTTTTTCTATCCAGGTCATAATCACATCCACCAGATAAGCCTGCTGCACCTGACTCAGTTCTTTCCCCGGCTGTATCTTGTGCCACTTCCGAATACACTCCCGGCAGCAGGTTGCCGTTGCATGCTGGGCGACAAAAACCGGATGTCCCCGCATGGGCGTCTGCTTTCCATCGTTTGGAATTACTGCCGGTGCCTCCCTTTTGGCAATAAAATCCCTGGCATGCTCCCGGATTACATCCAGTCCTTTTTCCTTTATATATGCAATATCTTTTTGTTTTAAATGAAAGCTGCTTCTGAATTTAGAGGCTGATAAATGTTCAAAAAGCTGCCGGTACCATTCTTCTTTGGTCATATGGTGGGTCCTCTTTTCTAAACTATAGTTACATTTTACAACCAGACTGTTTTCGTTGCAATCTTCTCCCGAAACCGCACATCATGGTCTACCACCAACATAGTTGGCTGATATTTAAGAATCAGATTTTCAAGCTGCATTCTTGAAAAAACATCAATATAATTCAGCGGTTCATCCCAGATATACAAATGCGCCGGTTTCAAAAGGCTGGCTGCAATCACTACCTTTTTCTTCTGTCCTTCGGAATATTCTTCCAGCTTTTTGACAAATTGTTCCCGTCCGATATCAAGCTGCCGCAAAATACTGCAAAGCAGACTTTCCTCTAACTGGTGCTCCATGCAAAAAGAGTGCACGGTTCCTCTAAGATGCGAAGTGTCCTGATTGATATAAGAAATCTCTATTCCGGACGCAATTCTTAAATCTCCCTGTTCCAAAAAATTTTCTTTTTCTCCTAAAATTGCTTTTATCAGGCTGGTCTTTCCGCTTCCATTTTTTCCACTGATAAATAAACGGTCTCCGTTTCTGATTTCAAAGGTCTGGTTTTCAAACAGCATTTTATCGGCATCTTGATACCGCAAACCATACTGATATGCCGACACCAGTACTTCTTTATGATGTGTCAGGGGATTCAGTTTCAAATCAATGGGCTGTTCTAAATCCACCAGCAATCCCTCTTTTTCCGCAATCTCAGTCTGTATCCGCTGCTCCATCTGCTTTACTCTTGCCTGCATTTTCTTGGTTTTCGAACCGATATATGCCCGGGTGCTGATGCTCCGGTCATTTTCCTTTATGGGGTCAAAACCGATTTTGCTGTTCTCGCTCCTTTCCGACCAGTTGCGCACTCTCTTTGCTGCTTCGTTGAGCTTACTTATTTCCTTTTTATGCTTTTCATTTTCCGCTACTGCAAAATTGTCTTTCTTCTCTTTATTTTCCCACCAGGAGGAAAAGTTGCCCGCCTGCACCTCAATGGTACTGCGATTCAGCACCAGCACATGGTCTACGCAGGCATCCAGTAAATCCCTGTCATGGGAAACAAGGATAAAGCCCTTTTTCGATGCAAGATACTGTTTTACCATTTCCCGGCTCCCATCATCCAGATGATTGGTGGGTTCGTCTATCAGCAGGAAATCATTTCCTTGCGAAAACAGGACTGCCAACATAACTTTGGTCTGCTCTCCAAAGCTTAGTGTTTTCCATGGCCGATACATGATTTCTGCATCTGCCTGCAGCTTCGAAAGCTCCGCATAAACTCTCCACAATTCAAGATTTGCCTTGAATTCTTCTACAAATTCCGCCGCCGGAAATTCCCATTTTTCCTCTGAAATATCATATGGGAAATAATCAAAAACGGCATTCGAAGTAATAGAACCGGTATATTCATATTTTCCCATCAGTAAATTTAAAAACGTGGATTTTCCTTTTCCATTTCTTCCGATAAATCCAAGTTTCCAGTCCGTATCAATAGAGAAAGAAACATTTTCGAAAATATTATCAAAGCTTCCCTCATATGCAAATGTTAAATGATTTACTCTAATCTGTGACATATAGCCTCCTATCTGTCACCAAATAGTGGTTACGTTCTGTCACCAGCAGTTTCTTATAATATGCTAATTAAGTGCAACAAAAAAGAGTGGTCATGAGAACATAATCCACTTTTGGCAACACGAAATAGCGGTACGATTACCGCAGTTAAAATCTTCATGCTCTCAAAAGTCAATTATTTTCTCATTGGACACTCTCCCTTCAAAATTAAATCTAGGGTTAGTATACGGCAGGGCGGGGTGATTGTCAATGCAAACTCTTAATGCTATTATAAACTAAACATGGTATGCTAATAATTTATATTTATTTAAAATATTTACAAGCATTACATATTCCTTATTTATCAAATCTCCCTCTCCCTTATCATTATCTTTCGGTTCTTTTTCTTTATTATATACTAAATATGCCTTATTCCCATTAATATATACTTGTTGCTCCCAGCAATTGTAATTATCATAATTAGTTAAATCCAACTTACTAATTTCGACAATATCTTTTTCAACAACTTTTTTCTTTTTTCTGTCTTTTTCCCCATCTTTAATCTTAATAAGTTCTTTTAATACCATATTTTGCATTTTTATAATTTTTTCATTTTCAGGAGAAAACACTAATTTATTTGACAATTTTTCTATTTTTTGTTGCAACAATTTACTTTCATATTCATAAAGCATATATTTATAAGAACCCGTTTGACCTCTTTCAGCATAGCGAAAAAAAAGAACACTACCGAACAACATTATTACCAGTATTATTACGCCCAGTATTACTAAAATGTTTTTCTCCTCACTTATCATACTATAAACAAATGACGCAATCACAGATATTATCAATGAGGACGCACATGTTACTATATATTCAAAAAATGCACTTTTTTCTTTCAAAAAATCGTAACGCTCATATAATCTTTCTATTTCCTCATTTTTTACTAATTTATCAACTTCCCCTCCTTCTTTATAATATAAATTAATAATTTGAAGTTGTCTTCTATAATATCCCTTTTCCTCCTTCCAATACAGCCTATATTTATCAATCGTTTTAAATAATGGATCATTACACTCATTTATATTGTGTAAAACTAGTTTTATACCAATGCAGGAAACAATAACAAAATACACTACCACCATTAGCATAGCGATAAGCAACGTTATCAGTACAACTACCGCCAAACTTTTACAAATCTTTTCTGGTACATATTGCCCTCTTTTCATAACAAAAATTCCACCTGCTATATCTGCTATTGAAATTAAAATAATTACCAGCCAGTAGTTCTTTTCCCATTTTCTCATAACTTTTTCCTCTCAATTCTGTATTTTTATAAACATTATTAATTCTGTTCCTCTTGCTCTATTATTTCTCCAAGTGTAATTCCAGTTTCTGTTTTCCACATTTTCTTTCCACTGGTACTGTTTCCTGTTACCACATCAGATGCTCCTGAAGATGATGAAAATAATTCATTCCTCAGAAATACACCATTTTTAATCGTCCCCTCAGAAATCAATTGTTTTCGTTTTTTCTTAGCCCATGATGGAGTAGACTTTGTATCACTTTCTCTTATTTTACTTCCTTTAAGAACTACATATCCTTCTACTGTTCTAATCATTTTAGCATTAACAGAGCCATTTTTTGTTTTAATATAAAAAACCTGTTTCTTTGACAAATCATCAGAACCCATGTCTTTCTTAATCAACGGTTCAAAAACCTTGTGCCCCATTCCAAACGTCAACACTGTAATATTATCAATAAAATCTTCCATTTCAGCCTGTTCATCAATTGCGATTGCTGCTGATGTCGGTTTCTGAGTATTCATTACAGTATATCTATCCACCTGAATTGCAATATCATATAAACGCCCCTCAAGATATTTTACATGTGCCTTATTAAAATGATCATCCTGGCTCACAAAAACAATAGCTTCACTCCAATAATCTTTCTTATCTTCATGATCCTTTAAACGAGTATATGCATCTTCTGTTTCTCCAATATATACCACCGGCCTTCCACTATCATCTTCATCCCCAAACAGCAAGTAAACTGCGGGTCTTTTCAATTCATTAATATAACTGCATTTTTTATATAAGGCTCTTGGTATTCGATATGCCTTTGTAATTCTACCTGCCAAAGTACAAATCCATCTTCCTGCAACATCTCCATCCATCATAAAGATTTTCAAGCTCTTTCCCCTAGCCATATCAGTCAGCTCCTCTCCTAATAAACACTCCATTAATCATTACATAATCTACTCCCTTGGAATATCTATAATAGCAATCCTATTTTGTAGTTATATTTCTATATAAAATAAATTAGATTTCCAAGTTAACATCTACTATTTAGCAATAGCTTCTTATGAATTTTTTTAACTAATTAATTACTTTTTAGTTGTTATCCTTGTCAGCAATACAATATTTTCTATATGATACGTCCACGGGAACATATCCACCGGCTGGCACCGCTCCACCCGGTAGCCATGGCTTATAAGATACTTCAGGTCCCGTGCCTGGGTGACTGGATTGCAGGAAATATAGACCACACGCTTTGGAGAAAGCTGCAGCAGTGAGGATAAGAATGCCTCATCACTTCCGGCACGAGGCGGATCCATGAATACCACATCGGCAGTTTCACCCTGTGCTGCCATCTTGACCATGAATTCTCCGGCGTCCTCATTGTAAAATGTGATATTTTTCATGTTATTGCGCTTCGCATTGGTCACTGCATCACGCACCGCATCACGGTTCACTTCCACACCAATGACAGAGCCGGCTTTTCCTGCTGCTGCCATGCCAATGGTACCAATGCCGCAATACGCGTCGATTACCTTTTCTTTTCCGGTCAATCCGGCAAACTCGATAGCTTTGCCATAAAGGATTTCTGTCTGCACCGGATTTATCTGGTAGAATGAGGATGGAGAAATGCGGAAACGGAGTCCACACAACTCGTCCTCGATAAATCCTTTTCCATAAATGGTAATATTCCGCTCTCCTAAGACAACACTGGTGCGCCGGTCGTTCACATTTACCACCACCGTTGTAACTTCCGGATGCTTTTCACGAAGTGCTTTTACAAAATTATTTTTTGACGGCAGAATTGGTGATGCCAGCACCAGAACAACCATAACTTCGCCGGTACGGAAACCTCTTCTTACCAGAACATGGCGTAGCAATCCATACCCGCTGTCCTCGTCATATACTTTTATTTTAAAGGAGCGAAGCATTCCACGAATATCATAAATGATGCCATCCGCAATCTTATCCTCAATCTGACATTCATCAATCTTTACCACCGAATGTGTTCCCTTCTGATATGCTCCGGAAATCACTGTTCCATTTTTCAGCCGCTGAAATGTAGCATTGACCTTGTTCCGATAATGAAATGGCTCCTGCATTCCGATAACCGGCTCCACTTTTCCAAAGCTGCCTAAAAGTTCTTTTACTTCCCGATGTTTCTTGTTGAGCTGCTTTTCATAATCCATTCCCTGATACTGGCAGCCGCCACATTTTTTTGCAAGATCACATTCTCCCGGTGGGCAGATGTGTTTTTCCGGACGTTCCGATTTCGAACCATGCTGCTTTTTTGCATTTTCCTTTTTTCTAAATTTATTGTTCTCTTCTGACTTTCTCATTTCCTGTACCGTTCCTTATTTTTCAAATACTATACTATTTTTTAGTTTAACGCATTTAGCAGCCTTTTTCTATGGTTATTGCAGAAATATTTTCATACCTAAATTTTCATAAATGAATTAAAATAAAATGCGAAATAATGACATCTGCTGAGCCTGCCACTGGCAGTTTCTTACGGATATACAAAACGTCGATACAGGCTGTACCGACGTTCCTTCAACACTTCACACTATTTAATTTTTGCAATCAAACTGCAATCATCTCTTTTTGTAAAGAAGTAATTCCGGATTTTCGCCATTTTCCTACCAGTGCATTTAATTTTTCAACCTTAGGAAGCCCGTCTATGTGAAGTTCATTTATTTCCTTTATTAGCTGTTGCTTAAACTCCTCAAACTCTCCATTGTCGCTAAGTTCATCATATTTTTTCCAATAATCTAACTTTGGGAGCATTTCTTTCATATATGCGCGCGCCTGCTCCTCTGTAAAATCATCGCTTACCATGTTTTTAACGCATATGTCGATTAATTCATCCATATCGTTATAGGTATATGTTCCGTCGGCTCATTCTGGGACATTCCTCTTTGTGTACGAAGTTCCAGAATAATATTTTTTGTCTCCATCGTTGCTACCTCCTTTATCCATATCATACCGGTAAATTCAGTTTTGGAAAAGCAACTTACTGTTGCTGTACGATAAGGCAACTAAAACTTTAGATGCAAAATACACTATATAGCGGAACTGATTTTATTCCTTTTGCCATCCCAAAATTTCTTGTTGAAATCCGGATTGCATACGAAGGATTATATTTTTCCATATAAACCATCATGCTTTTGGCTTTTACATGGTTACCAGCCTTACACTCTACCGGAATAACGTGACTTTCTTTTTGTATCAGGAAATCCACTTCCGCCGTATTATCAGACTCCCAATAATGAAGATCATAACCATTTGTTTTCAAAGCAATTGCAACATAGTTTTCTGTCAGTATGCCACGAAAATGCTCTGTTTCCATGCTTTGTAATGCTTCCAACGTCATTCCTATTCTTGCAGACATAATACCCATATCACTGTAATATAATTTGAATGCACTTACATCCTGATATGCCGCAACCGGATAAAATCCCTGACTGCACTTCATGCATTTATTCACAATTCCAGCCCGAATCAGCCAATCAATTGCATCTCCATATTGAGATGCCCGTGCTCCTGATTTTATCAGCTTGTATTGAAATTTTTTTGCATCTTTTGCCAACTGTGCCAGCAGGGAATCATACGCTTCAAAAATACGCACGGTGTCCGTCTGATTTGCATATTTTGTCATGTCTGCAATATAAGAATTTAACAGCATCTGACGAATTTCCGTCTGCTCCAATGGACTGTCTTTTGCAAGGTCTGCCTTTACTGCTGCCGGCATTCCTCCCACGATGCAATAATGATAAAATTCCTGCAAAGCTTCCTCGTGCAATATCTCATCTAACGGCTGATTATTTTCATAATGTTCCCGTATGGTATCCGAAAGCATCTGCTTTCCCTTAGCCCACAATACCTCTTCCAAATCCATCGGGTACATGGTAACCATCTGAACTTTTCCTACCGGAAATGAATATTTTTCACGGTTGACTGCTACACCCAGCAGACTTCCGGCAGCTATTACATGGTATTCCGGTGTCTCTTCTGAAAAATATTTTAAAGAAGTTAATGCTCTTTCACACATCTGTATCTCGTCAAAAATAATGAGCGTATTTTCCGGTACAATCTTTACCTGATAATATTTTTCTAATATGGCGATGATATAATCTGCATGAATATCTGTATCAAAATACTTCCCAATTCTTTCGTCCGTTTCAAAATTTACATAGACAGTATTTTTATAATATAATGCTCCAAATTCACGCATTTCAAACGTTTTTCCAACTTGTCTTGCACCATAAATAAGTAACGGCATTCTGCCTTTTTTCATATTTTTCCATTCATATAATTTAGCAGTTATTTTACGCTTCATATGTGTGCTCTCTCCCTTCTTCAAAATATCATCGTGTCTTTTAATGTATTATATTACATTTTTCCGTACAAATCAATGTGTTTTTACACACAAAAAAGTGGCAATCCACTTAGGACCTGCCACTTTCAAAAAATTTTACATCTCATCCACAACCTGGAACACATAGAACTTCAGATAATAGGATTCGTCCGCCGCCCAGAGAATCGGATGATCCGGTGCCTGGGTGCGGAATTCCACCTGACGCAGACGCTTGTGGACGCTGTGAGCCGCCTGTCCGATTGTCTTGGTAAACAACTCATACGTCATAAAATGGGAGCAGGAACAGGTTGCAAGAAATCCACCATTTTTCACAAGCTTCATGGCACGAAGATTAATCTCGCGATAGCCTTTGATGGCATTTTTAACAGAATTTCTGGACTTGGTAAATGCCGGTGGGTCTAAGATTACCACATCATACTTTTCGCCTGCTTCCTCTAATTCCGGCAGCAGTTCAAAGACATCCCTGCACAGGAATTTTACCGTGCCGGAAAGACCGTTCAATGCTGCATTTTCTTCTGCCTGATGTATGGCAAGTTCCGAAGCATCCACTCCGGTGACTTCTTTTGCTCCGGCAATTCCAGCATTTAATGCAAAGGAGCCGGTATGGGTAAAGCAGTCTAACACTCTTGCATCCTCACATAATTTCTGAATGGCAAGACGGTTGTATTTCTGATCTAAGAAAAATCCGGTCTTCTGACCATCCTTTACATCTACGATATAATGCACACCATTTTCTACAATTTCCACATTGGTATCAAATGTTTCTCCGATAAAGCCCTTCTTAAGCTCCATGCCTTCCTGCTTGCGGACTTTTGCATCACTCCGCTCATATACGCCGCGGATTGTAATGCCGTCCTCTGCCAAAATTTCCTTTAAACACTTTACAATAAGCTCTTTGTAACGGTCGATGCCAAGTGCTAAGGACTGCACTACCAGCACATCCGAAAACTTATCGATAACCAGTCCCGGCAGGAAATCTGCCTCTCCAAATACCACGCGACAGGATGAGGTGTCTACCGTCTTTTTCCGGTATTCCCATGCCTGCTGCAATCGTGTCCGGAAAAATGCTTCATCAATAACTGTATCTTCTTTTCTGCTGAAAAGGCGCACCCGGATTTTGGAATTGCGGTTGATAAATCCAATGCCCATCGGATATCCGTCAAAATCGTGTACCAGCACCAGATCTCCGTTTTCAAATGTTCCCATGACACTTTCTATTTCATTATCGAAAATCCACATGCCACCGGATTTTACCATTCTTCCTTCGCCTTTTTTCAATGTTACAACTGCACTCATGTTAGTCCTCCTTCGTAACCTCTTTCTTATAATTTACCACAAATATACCAATGCATACCAGTATCAGGGCAATCACACTTTTGATGCCTGCTGCCTGCTCTTTTTCTCCCAAAAGCCATGCAGAAAGAATCACACCAAACACCGGGTTCATAAATCCAAATACCGCTACACGGGAAATCGGATTGTATTTTAATAAAATGCCCCACAGCGTGTATGCGACGGCAGAAATGCATGCCATGTAAAACAGCAGTCCAAAGGATGACGCCGTAAATCCGCTCACCCGTCCACCTGCTGCAAAGCCGCACAATGCCATAATAATTCCACCCACCAGGAACTGGTATCCACTCAGCATGACAGGATTTTCGGATTTGGAATACCGCTTTAACAACACGGAAGAAAATGCATACGCTACCGTTGACAGGAAAATAAATCCTTCTCCGGTCACGCTCATATGAAAATCAAATCCGCTGCTTCCCATATTTACCAGTGCCACGCCTGCAAATCCAATGATACAGCCTGCTATTTTCCGCGCCGATAATTTTTCCTGATGGAATAAAAGACTTGCTACCAGAATTGCCACGAATACATTTAACGCTTCGATGATGGATGCTTTTACCCCGGAGGTGTGCGCCAGTCCGATATAGAAAAGCAGGTACTGTCCCACAGTCTGCAGACTGCTTAATTTAAAAACTTTTCCAAGAGAGCCCTTTGTCGGACGCAGAAACTGTCTGCTTCCGATACTTCCCAATAGTATTGTTAAAATTCCCGCCAGCGTAAACCGATAGCCGGCATACAGAATCTGGGACGCCACCTCATCCGATGCAATGTACATCATCTGATAGCCGATTTTAATACACGGAAATGCACTGCCCCACAACAGGCAGCACACCAGCGCTCCCAGCCAGACTACTATGGTTTTCTGCATGAATTTTTCTTTTGTTTCCATTTCTTTCATCCTTTTCTCAAGCTTTCTCTTTTCTTCTCGTTCTTGTCTCATTTCATCATAGACACCAGTGCCGGCTCTGTCAAATAAATTCTGTCCCTACTGATATACTTTTTCCCTGAAATATGCGATAATAAATATGTTTGTATAGGTGCTTGCGAAAGGAGATGATTTGATGATAACAATAAGCCTTTGCATGATTGTAAAAAACGAGGAGCAGGTTCTCTCCCGCTGTCTGGATTCACTCGCCGGTCTGATGGATGAAATCATTATCGTGGATACCGGCTCTTGCGACCGCACCAGGGAAATTGCTGCCCGCTATACCGATAAAATCTATGACTATATCTGGAAGGATGACTTTGCAGATGCCAGAAATTTTGCTTTTTCCAAAGCTTCCATGGAATACATTTATACCGCAGATGCAGATGAAGTCTTAGATGATGAGAACCGGGAACAGTTCCGGCTTTTAAAAGAAGCCATGGTTCCGGAGGTCGAAATTGTACAGATGAAATATGTGACCAAAAATGAATTTAATACGGTGCTTAACTTTAAAGAAGAATACCGTCCGAAGCTCTACCGGAGACTCCGTACCTTTACCTGGATTGACCCGATTCACGAAACGGTGCGCTTAGACCCGGTTGTCTTTGACAGTGATATTGCTATTACGCATCTTCCGCAGTCCCTGCACAGCAGCCGTGATTTCAAAGGCTTCTTACTGGCATTTGACCGGGACGGACGGCTTTCCGAAAAATTGCACCGGATGTATGCCAAAGAGCTCCTCATGACCGGGGAGAAAGAAGATTTCATTGCCGCCGCAAAAGTATTTCTTGCTACCTTAAAGGATGAAACCGCCTCTGGGGATGCCCGCAAGGAAGCCGGCTGTATCTTAAGCCGCTGCTACCGGATTACCGGAAATGTCAATGAATTTTTCAAGCTGGCACTGAAGGATATGATTACTACCCCTTGTGCAGAAATCTGCTGCGAATTGGGAAATTATTTTTTTGACGCAGAAGATTATGATGAAGCAGCCGTGTGGTACTACAACGCAGCCTTTGAAACTGCCAGCATTCTTGATGTCCATACCAGTGGAAATATTCCGCTGAACGGACTGGCTGACTGCTATGAAAAATCCGGGAATGCAGCCCAGGCGGAAGAATATAGAAATGCAGCCAGACAATGGCAGCTCCCAGACGATAATTCTTAGTCCCTTCGACTTGAATAATCATGTACGAAGTGGTACTATGATAATAATTTAACAGACAAAATATACAGGAGGTTTTTCATGGATTACACACAGGAATATAAACAGAAATTAGTCTCCGCAGATGAGGCTGTCAAAGTCATCAAATCCGGTGACTGGGTAGATTATGGATGGTGTACCGGAACTCCGGATGCACTGGATAAAGCCCTTGCAAAACGTACGGATGAATTAAAGGATGTCAACTTAAGAGGTGGTATTCTGTTAAAACCGTTAGCTGTCTTCGAACGTGAAGATGCCGGCGAACACTTTACCTGGAACTCCTGGCATATGTCCGGAATCGAGCGTAAATATATCAACCGTGGTTTTTCTTACTACGCTCCAATCCGTTATTCCGAGCTTCCAAGATACTATCGTGACTCCGCTACTCCGGATGATGTAGCAATGTTCCAGGTTGCCCCAATGGACAAACATGGATATTTCAACTTTGGACCAAACGCTTCTCATATGATGGCAGTTTGCGAGACTTCCAAGAAAGTTATCGTTGAAGTAAATAAAAATATGCCTCGCTGCTTAGGCGGATTTGAAAACAGCATCCATATTTCCGATGTTGATTTCATCGTAGAAGGCGAGAATCCGGCTATCGGTGAATTAGGTGGTGGCGGAGCTGCTACTGAAATCGATCAGGCAGTTGCAAAATTAATCGTAGATGAGATTCCAAATGGTGCATGTCTCCAGCTTGGTATCGGTGGAATGCCAAATGCTGTTGGTTCCATGATTGCAGAATCTGATTTGAAAGATTTAGGTGTACATACCGAAATGTACGTTGATGCATTCGTTGATATTGCAAGAGCAGGAAAAATCAACGGTTCCAAGAAAAACATCGACCGTTTCCGTCAGACCTATGGTTTCGGTGCAGGAACTCAGAAAATGTATGACTACTTAGATGAAAACCCGGAACTTATGAGTGCTCCGGTAAGCTATACCAATGATATCCGTTCCATTTCCGCACTGGATAACTTTATTTCCATTAACAATGCAGTAAATGTAGACCTCTTCGGTCAGGTAAATGCAGAGTCTGCTGGAATCAAACACATCAGTGGTGCCGGCGGACAGTTAGACTTCGTTCTGGGTGCGTACCTTTCTAATGGTGGTAAGAGCTTCATCTGCTGTTCTTCTACCTTTACAACCAGAGATGGTCAGTTAAAATCCCGTATCCTTCCTACCTTAGATCCAGGATCTATCGTAACTGATACCCGTGCCAACATCCACTATCTGGTAACAGAATATGGTAAAGTCAACTTAAAGGGACTTTCTACCTGGCAGAAATGTGAAGCAATTATCTCTGTCGCACATCCGGACTTCCGTGATGAATTAATCGCAGATGCAGAGAAAATGCATATCTGGAGAAGAAGCAACAAATAACTACGTAACTTTTAAAAATCCCATGGGATAATCCCATGGGATTTTTGCAATATGATAGGTGGAACCCTTATGATTCTGTCCATAAATGCACACAATTTTCATGTTATCTCTTTTTCCTCTCTTCCACAGATACTGCGATAAATTTCCCAGATTAAAAATCCGGAAAGCGGACCTAAAATAACACCGGCTGTTCCATATATTTTCAGACCTGCATAAATACTGATAATAACCGCCAGCGGATGCACGCCCAGCCCTCTTCCCATAAGCCTTGGCTCCATAAATTCCCGGATAAAGGTACTCAATATAAACAGTATACCATATATCACTGCCGCAAAATACTTTCCACGAAATAAATCGATAATCAGCCATGGAATAAAGACAAGTCCTGTTCCAATAAAAGGCAGTGCATCACTCATGCCAATCAGTACTCCCGCCAGAATGGCATAAGAATTTCCGGTAAGGAACAGACCTGCTATACATACGCCACTGATTAATGCCAATATAATAAGCTGTGCCTTAAGATATGTTCCACCGGCATGACACATATTTTGAAATATCCGTCCGCCCCAGGAATAAAAGCTGCTTTTTCTCCAACGCTGCACCAGATTATCATAATCACAGAGTATCAGTACTGCCGCCACAACAGTTACAATGCAGATGCCAAAGAATGCTGCCAGTCCCCGCAAAGATGCCAGCGAGCCATTCATCATTGCCGGAATCAGCTTCGTTTCTGCCTGACTGCTGACATATGCCGCGCAGTTTTTTCCCCACTGCACCATTGTCTCTGCTTTCATGCCGGTGATTTCCGCAACCCGCTCACAGCAACTGCACCAGAGTGTATCTGCTTTTCCAAATAATTCCGGATAATTCGTTATCAATGATGCAAGTTCGCAGATTCCCTTGTATACAAGATAGCCCATCGGCAGAAAAATCACTGCCAGCAGCAACAGCACTGCCGCCGTACTTACAATTCCTTTGGGAAGCTTTGTTTTCTCTGACAGAAAAGCTACTGGTTTACATAATGTTCTTGCAATAAGGATTGCCAGTAAAAAAGGAATTACAATCGGCAGTGCGAAACGCATTCCCAAATATACTGCAACTGTAATCCCTGCTAAATATATAATCTTTTTTATAAGTTGTCTTGTTTTTCCAGTCATACCATCAGTATGTGGCATCCCGGACTTTTTTATGTATTATAAATCTGAAAATAAATGAAATGCCTGACCTTCCGGTGTTATCTGAAACTGCATCTTCTTTTTGCTTGTGGGATGCAGAAATTCCAGCCGATAAGAACAAAGTGCCAGTGGAATCGACCTCATTCCCGGCAGACTTTCATTCTTCCTTCCATACTTTCTATCTCCCACCAATGGCCAGCCATGATGCGACATCTGCACACGGATCTGGTGATGCCGCCCGGTTTCTAATTTTACTTCAAGAAGACTGATTTCTTCCGCAGCTTCAGTTTTTTCCGATGTTCCATCCGCTGTACCCGCTCCTGAAGCAGCTTTACCATCTCTGCCATCTCTATCATCTTTATCATCAAGCGTACTACATTCCAGCACCCGATAGGTTAACGCCGCCCGCTTTGCATCTGCGGTTCCCTGTTTTACGACAGAAGAAGTATTACTTCTGCCATCCTTCTTAAGAAAGTCAATAAGCTGTCCTTCTTTCGGTTCTGCTTTTCCATATACCACTGTCAGATAATATTTTCCAAAACCGTTTTTCTGCATCTGCCGGTTCAGCTCTGCTGTGGCTTCTTTGGTCTTTCCAAAGACCATTACGCCTTCCACCGGCTGGTCTAAGCGATGGATGATTCCAATAAAGGGAGTCTCTCCTTTTGCAGCAAGATAATTCCGAAGCAGGCTCTCCATATCCTGCTCGCCCATATGCTTCGTCTGCACTGCAATCCCTGCCGGTTTTACACAAACAAGCAGCTTGTCATCCTCATATAAAATATGTTCTGCAATCTTATACATATGTTTTTCCTATAATTTAAAGCGGTAACCTACCCCCCAGATTGTCTCGATATACTGAGGCTTTGCGGTATCCATTTCAATCTTCTCACGAATCTTTTTGATATGTACCGTTACGGTTGCGATATCACCAACGGATTCCATATCCCAGATTTCTTTAAACAGTTCTTCCTTGGTAAATACATGATTCGGATTCTGTGCTAAGAATACCAGTAAATCAAATTCCTTTGTGGTAAATGCTTTTTCCTCGCCATTTACCCAGACGCGGCGTGCTGTCTTATCAATCTTGATTCCACGAATCTCAATAATATCATTTTCCTGCACATTGCTGCCAATCAGTCTTTCATAACGGGCAAGGTGTGCCTTTACTCTTGCTACCAGCTCGCTTGGGGAGAATGGTTTTGTGATATAATCATCTGCACCTAGTCCCAGTCCGCGAATCTTGTCAATATCGTCCTTCTTGGCAGATACCATAAGAATCGGTGTATTCTTTACTTCACGAATACGTTTGCAGATTTCGAAGCCGTCCATGCCCGGAAGCATCAGGTCTAAGATATACATGTCAAAATCAGATGCCAGTGCTTTCTCTAAGCCCCTTGCTCCATCACTTTCGATTTCGACATCGAAACCGCTTAACTCTAAATAATCCTTCTCCAGTTCTGCAATTGAAACCTCATCTTCAATAATCAATACTTTACTCATTTGGAACCTCCTGATATTTTCTCAGTACAAAATACATGATTGTACCTGTTTCTTCTTTACTGGTTGCCCATATCTTTCCGCCATGGTCTTCAATAATTTTACGGACAATGGATAAACCGATACCACTTCCGCCGGTTGCAGAATTTCTTGAAGTATCTGCCCGGAAGAACCGGTCAAAGATATATGGCAGGTCTTTCTTTGCAATTCCTTTTCCATTATCTTCTATCTCTACCTGGATAAAATCACCCACATCCTTTACACGAATATTGATAAAGCCCTTCGGCTTATCCAGATATTTGATGGAATTATTAATAATATTATGAATGACACGCTTTAACTGCTCCGGGTCTGCAATAATCTGCACATCATCCCCGGCGTAATTAAAATACGATAAACCAATATTTTTTGCCTCTAAATCCAGGCCGATTTCTTCTACGCAGTCATCGAAATATTCCATTACATTTATCTTGCTAAAATTATATGGAATTCGATTAGTATCAATCTTTGAATAAAGTGTCAGCTCATTTAATAGTAAATCCATCTCATTGGCTTTATTATAAATGGTCTTGATATATTTATCCCTTTTTTCCGGCGTATCTGCCACACCATCCATCAGACCTTCCGAATAACCTTTCACAGCAGTAATCGGGGTCTTTAAATCGTGGGCAATATTACTGATTAAAACACGGTTTTCTTTCTCTGATGCCAGCTTCTCTTCTGCAGAATCTTTCAGTCTCTGCCGCATCTCTTCGAAGTTCTGGCACAGCTCGCCAATTTCATCATTGCTGTCTATTTCCAAAGTAAAATCAAGGTTGCCCTCTTTAATATTCTGGGTTGCCATCTCTAACTTCTTAATCGGAGTAATGATGCTCCGGTAATTCCATATGGTAAGCATACCTGCCGTCAACAAAAGTATCAATAACACAGAAATAATAATATCTATCAGAAGTTCCTTCATTTCCGGCACAAGTGATTTAATAGATGTAATTACAAACAACGTTCCTTCCGAACCATCCGAAAAATCAAAGTCAATCCGCTTAATCATTTCCTGTTTATCACTGTCAATGAAATAGCCGGTCTCTCCCCCTGTCTTGGTATCCATGTAATCCGGCAGATTTTCCGGAACCGTATTCAAATCATTCGTTCCCACATAGACTTCTTCATTATCCCTCATGACAATCAGGTAGGAGTTTTTCCCCTGCAGAGTCTCATTAACCTGCATTAAATATTTCATGTCCAGGAATTTGTCCGGGTCGCTTTCCGCTGTATCCAGTAACTTCTGACAACTGTCCTTTGTCACCCGGTTCCACATCTGCACCGTATTGGTCAGATAACTAATATTTCCATCTTCCACCTGATAGGTGTTGGCAATATCTCTTAACTGAAAATAACGGAATCCGCACATTGCCAACGCGGCCAATGTCACCGGCACAAATATGATAATACAAAATGATATAATCAGCTTTGTCCTTAGTTTCATTCTCAAGCCTCCAGTTTTTCATAATCATAGTATACCACATGCAGTCTCTTTTCCCATGAAAATTCTGAGAATTATTCTAAAGAATTTATAAATTATTTTCCAACCACCCAAAACTCTTTGCTGGTTTTCTCATTAAAATGCCAAAAGACCTCTTTCCGGCATTTCAATCATTTCCCTTAAGAAATAAATCTTTTCCGAAAAGAGGTCTTTCTTCTTTATACTATTCTGGAATCTATTCCAATATTATAAGTGTTTCTTTAATTCATCAACTTTGTCCAACGCTTCCCATGGAAGTGCAACATCGGTTCTTCCAAAGTGACCATATGCTGCTGTCGGGCGATAAATCGGTCTGCGTAAATCAAGCATCTTGATAATTCCTGCCGGACGAAGGTCAAAGTTCTCACGGATAATTTCTACTAATTTCTCATCAGAAACTTTTCCGGTACCAAAAGTATCAACCATAACAGAAGTAGGCTGTGCTACACCGATTGCATAAGATAACTGAATCTCACAACGCTCTGCAAGACCTGCTGCTACTAAGTTTTTAGCAACGTAACGTGCTGCATATGCTGCTGAACGGTCAACCTTGGTGCAATCCTTACCGGAGAATGCTCCGCCGCCGTGACGGGCGTATCCACCGTATGTATCTACGATAATTTTACGTCCGGTAAGACCTGCATCACCGTGTGGCCCACCGATTACGAAACGTCCGGTTGGGTTGATGAAAAATTTAGTATTCTCATCAACTAATTCCTTTGGAAGGACTGGGTCAAAAACATATTTCTTAATATCCTCATGAATCTGTTCCTGGGTTACATCCTCGTCATGCTGTGTAGAAAGTACAACTGCCTCTAATCTCTTTGGTTTTCCAGCCTCATCATACTCTACAGAAACCTGTGATTTTCCGTCTGGTCTTAAGTATTTTAAAGTACCATCTTTACGAACTTTGGTTAACTGTAATGCCAGTTTGTGGGCTAAAGAAATCGGATATGGCATATATTCCGGTGTCTCGTTGGTTGCATAACCAAACATCATACCCTGATCTCCGGCACCGATTGCTTCAATCTCCTCATCAGTCATTTTATTTTCTTTTGCTTCCAAAGCCTTGTCAACACCCATTGCAATATCCGGTGACTGCTGGTCTAATGCTACCATAACAGCACAGGTATGTCCGTCAAATCCGGTTTCTGCATGGTCATAACCGATTTCATTTACAGTATTTCTTACAATTGCAGGAATGTCTAATTTTGCCTTTGTAGTAATCTCTCCTGTTACAAGTACAAATCCGGTACAGCTTGCTGTCTCACAGGCAACACGGCTCATTGGATCCTCTGCCATACATGCGTCAAGAATTGCATCTGAAATCGCATCACACATTTTGTCTGGATGTCCTTCTGTTACGGACTCTGATGTGAATAATCTTTTTTCCATCGTTTTCTCCTCTCGTTTTGTTGATTCCCTTATTAAGTATCTGGTGGGTGCGCTTGGCTCCTCTTTCTTCCAGACCTTTTTTCGCTGCTCACATAAAATAAAAAAAACCGCTTACATCATAAGCGGACCCGATAACGGTAAAGATAATCAAATCCTCTTATTGTTCGACTTGCTCGCTCAGGTTGGCACCTTCCTTATGCTGTGGGGTTGCCGTGACTTCATTGATCCTATGTATCTCCATCACTCTGAATAAGAGAAATTACAATATTGAATTTTCAAATCTCTATGGGAGAGAATACACCTATTATATCGAAATGTCAAGCACCATATTTTCTCATCAACAGAGAAAACATTCCTTATTACTTTTTGTATCCTTTTGACAAATTTTAACGGTTTTTACTGTTAAGATTGACATTTTTGGCAAAAAGAATATACTTAAATAGGAATATAATTGTGATTTGTTCTATCATAATTATAAAATCCATCCAGAACGAGGACCACATGCATGAAAGAATATCAGACAAAAGATTTGTTACCAGGTATGGTTACAGCAATTCCTGTCCGCACCAAGCGTGGACAGCTTATTATTAATCCGAATGTAGAACTTACGCGTACCCTGATTTCCAGACTGGAATTTTATGGCATCGCCAGTGTGCAGATTACAGAAAATAAACAGACCGCTGCTCCAATGGAAACGCCAAAGGATCCGGCATATTTTCCTGCCAAAAGCCCTGTTTCTGCACCAAGTCCGGTTTCTGATGCTTCTTACTCACAGAAGCTCAAAAGTTCTCCGGAATTCCAGCGTTTTCAGGTGGATTTCACCCTGCGTTCCCAGGATTTAAAGAACTGTTTTGATGCTTACCTTTCCGATGGAGGAACCGTAAACAAAGAAGAGCTTTTATCAAAGACCATTTCTTTAGTAAGTCCAAAGCAGACCACTCTGGATGTCTTTGATATGTTACATAATATGCGTCAGGTCAACGACAGCACCTATGCACACAGTCTGAATGTTGCCATCATCTCCCGTATTATCGGAAAATGGCTGCATTTTTCCAATGAAGAATTAGACACTCTCACCCTTGCCGGTCTGCTTCATGACATCGGTAAGACAAAAATTCCGGATGAGGTCTTAAATAAAGACGGAAAATTAACAGATGAAGAATTCCAGATGATTCGTAATCATCCGAAATATGGCTATGATATTTTAAAATCCCAGCCATTAAATTCCCATATTAAAAAGGCAGCTCTCATGCACCATGAACGTTGCGATGGTTCCGGTTATCCAATGGGGCTTACCATGGAAGAAATCGATGACTATGCACTCATCATTGCGATTGCCGATGTTTACGATGCCATGACAGCAGCACGCTCCTATCGTGCTCCCCTTTGTCCGTTTGAGGTAATCGCCGAATTTGAAAAAGATGGTCTGCAGAAATATAAGCCAAAGTATATTCTGACCTTCTTAGAGAATATTGCCAATGCATACCAGAACAATCGGGTTATGTTAAGTGATGGTACTTCCGCCCGCATTGTTTTATTGAATCATCGTCGTCTTTCCAAGCCACTGGTTCAGTTAGATGATGGAGCCTGTATCGACCTTGAGAAAAGTCCTTTATATATCAAAGCAATCATATAAAAAGAATGTGCCTTGGCACATTCTAGCGCCTGCGGCGGTCGCTTGCGACATCTGCCTTATACGCCGCAGTGCGCATCCTCGCGGAGCGTTTTATACTTTACAGGAAAGCAATTTCCTGTAAAGTATAAAAGATATCTGATAACTATGCCTCATTTGCAGCATATTTACCAGATATCTTTTTTTGGTTATGATAACGCTTTTTAACACTTCTGTCTCATTGCAATATTCATATTAGTATTTATATTCAAAACTTTCTATATTGTGATGCTCTTATCTTATGATACTTTCAATGTGAATTTCTGGATTTCTTTCTCAGAGCTTACTTTTTCAATCATTGCACCAAGGGAAGCTAATTTCTCTTCAAAATGTTCATATCCACGTTCAATATAATAAATATCATCTACAATGGTGATGCCTTCTGCTGCAAGACCTGCAATTACAAGGGCTGCACCTGCTCTTAAATCCGGAGCACTGACTCTTGCACCTGTGTATTTTTCAACACCGGTAATAATTGCAATATTGCTCTCTACTTTCACCTGTGCACCCATACGGGTCAGTTCATCTACATATTTGAAACGGTTTTCAAAAATACTTTCTGTTACGGTACTTGTTCCTTCTGCTAATGCTAAAAGTACCGACATCTGTGGCTGCATATCTGTTGGAAAACCAGGATACGGCAAAGTAGTTACCTGGGTATGATGCAATGGCTTGCTGGATACCACACGTACTGCATCATCAAATTCTTCCACTTCACAACCAATTTCAATTAATTTTGCTGTGGTTGCCTCTAAATGCTTGGGAATAACATTTTTAACAGTTACATCACCTTTGGTTGCAGCCGCTGCAAACATAAAAGTTCCTGCTTCAATCTGATCCGGAATAATAGAATATTCTGTTTTATGAAGCTTCTCTACACCCACAATACGGATGACATCTGTTCCTGCACCACGGATATTTGCTCCCATGCTGTTTAAGAAGTTTGCTACATCTACGACATGTGGCTCCTTAGCTGCATTTTCAATAATAGTCTTTCCCTCTGCCATGGATGCCGCCATCATAATGTTGATGGTTGCTCCTACAGAAACTTTATCTAAATAAATATGGTTTCCCACCAGATGCTCTGCAGTAGCAGAAATTAACCCATGCTGAATATCAACATCGGCTCCTAACGCACGGAAACCTTTCAGATGAAGGTCAATCGGACGGGTTCCGATTGCGCAGCCACCCGGAAAAGCCACTTCTGCTTTCTTATATTTGCCAAGTAATGCTCCTAACAGATAGTAAGAAGCTCTGATTTTATTAATATATTCATAGTCCACGCTCAAATCATGAATCAGTGAACCATTAATCTTTACCTTATGTTCTCCAAGACGCTCTATCTTAGCACCAATTCCCTCCATGGCACTTAATAACACATTAATATCACGAACGTTTGGTAAATTATCTATTATTACGGTCTCATCCGTCATAATTGCTGCCGCAAGAATTCCCAGTGCAGCATTCTTAGCTCCACCAATCTCAACTTCGCCAACCAAAGGATTTCCACCTTTAATCACATACTGTTCCATCTCGCACCTCTATGCTTAGATTCCCTACAAAATTGCAAACAAAATATTATAGTAACTTATTTCCTCTTTTGTCAAGTATTTCTCGTACCTCAAAAGAATTATCTACAATAGTATTATTATATTATATATTCACTGACTTGTAAATCGAAATTAATTCAGATAGTTCACCGGATTTACCTGGGAACCATTAATTAATATCTCAAAATGCACATGCGGACCTGTAGAACGTCCCGTACTTCCGCTTAATGCAATCACTTCACCCTGTGATACGCTCTGCCCTGCTTTTACCAGTAATTTACTGTTATGTGCATAACGTGTCATTCTTCCATCCGGATGGCTGATTAAGACGCAGTTGCCATATCCGGAAACATAGCCGGCACTGACTACTACACCATTGCTGGATGCAAATACCTTGGTTCCGGTCGGACATGCCCAGTCAATTCCTTTATGCATTCTGCCCCATCTTCTTCCAAAACCGGAAGAAACTCTTCCGCCAATCAGCGGTTTAATGTAAGTTGGCGGTATCTTGGTTCCACGCTCAATAACTGCCGGCGTTGACTCTGTCAGTATGGTCTGGTGGATCATACTCCGCTCCGTCTCAATTCCATTCTCTGTTGTCACCACCATATTAACCTCGCGATGTCCGGTAGTTCCTTCTGCAAGCACCACTTCGTCGGTCGTATACCAGGAATCATTCGGTACAAGCTCCGGCTCTGCGGTATAATCCTCTTCATATACTACGCCTTCGCTGATTCGTAAGCTGATGTCCGGCTGAGGCACCGACAGAATCAGTTCTTCACCGGCACTGATTACTGCATCTTCCCCGGACAATCCATTGAGTGCTATAATTGCTGCCACTGATGTATCATGCTCCTGTGCAATAACCGACAGACAGTCTCCCGGCTGTATCTCATATATTTTATTCGTTTCTTTCTCTTTTGTTACTTCTTCCACCGCGGCATCTATATCCGTCAGAGTGTCCGCTGCTACCAGATTGGTGAACACTTCCACATCCTGTGCAAATTCCATCGAAAGAATTCCGGTTTCATAATTATTTTCCCCGGGATTCTCCTGTGCATCGGAAAGATAGGTCCCAAGCTGCTGCACAATACCGGCATCCGCAGAATCTTCTGTTTTTTCTGAATCACCTGTTTCTTTTAAGTTTGCAAGAAGCATTCCCTCCTGATGATCTGTTTCCTTTTTGAACGCTACCTCAAACCGATTGTCCGTATCCTGTTCTTCCTTCAAACGTCCTAAAAACGTTTCTACTTCATCTAAAGTTGCAAAAGAAAGCTGGTTTTCACCGGCACTTACCGTATATGCAAAGATTTCTCCGGAATTTTCTTTCTTAAGCTCCTTTGTAATCTTTTCTTTTAATACAGTTTCACTTAACAGCTTCTGAAATGGCTTATGGCTTTCTGTTGTCTCATAAGAAATCTCCTGCATCAGATATCCTTCACTCTCTTTTGCCATTTGCCGCCGGCTTTCGTGTACTGCCTTTTCCACATCTGTCTTGCTGCTGACACAGCCTACCACTTTATTATTTACGGTTACCACAAAATAATTCTGTCCCAGTGAAAATTTCTGCAAAAGTACCACCAGTACCAGACAGACGAAAAATATGCCTGCTGCCCACATGCGGATACGAATCTTTTTATCGACTTTTCCAATTCTATTTAAAGTTGTTGATTTCTTTTTCTGCTCCTGCATCTTATCTGACTTCTTCATTTTATCTGATTCCTGTATCTTCACAGGTTCCTGTGCATTCCCTGGTATCTGCATCTTTTATTCCATCCCGAGTTTTTCTTTGACTGCATCGATTGTTTCACGAATTGACAATCCCTCTTCATTTACTGTTACATCCGCATATTTTTCATAGTATGCAGTTCTCTCATCATACAAATCTTTCAGCGTCTGGCCATCATTCAATACCACACCGCGGTTTTTCAAATCACCAAGACGCTCTTCTAATGTCTCATAAGATACACTCAGATAAAGTACGGTTGCAATTTCTTTATAATGCTCCATGGCATTTGCACAATATACTGCACTGCCTCCGGTAGCAATGACTGCTTTATGTCCTTCTATGCTGCTGTTTACCTCATCCTCAATCTCAAGAAATCCTTCTGTTCCATGCTCTGCAATCAGCTCACACAAAAGCTTTCCGGTCTGCTGCTGGATGACTAAATCTGCATCCACAAAATTATAGCCTAATGCCTTCGCCAATACGACACCTACAGTACTTTTTCCTACTCCCGGCATTCCGATTAATACGATATTGTCTTTCATTCCATACTCCTGTATCTATGTGATAGAAAAGAAGCAGAAAAATAAATTTTCTGCTTCTCTATGTTCTTGTCACTTTGTAATTTCTGCAATTATTCTGTTGCTGCCTCTGATGCTGTCTCTGTCTCACTTACAGATTCTGTTTCTGTATCTGTTTTCTTGATGGTATAGAGCTTATCAAAGTTAACAGCTGCCCATACATCATCATTTACCGTCCATTCTTTTTCTTCCTTGTAGCTGTCGCATACTTCAGTATATTTATCGGACTGACGCTGGGAAACAATTGTTTCTTTCTCTTTGTCGGTTGCATCACGGTCAAATTCACTGTCTAAGCGGATAACATAATATCCTTTTCCATCTACGGAAATCATGGAAGAAATTTCTCCCTCTTTTAACGCATCTGCTGCTGTAATAACGGATGCATCCATACTTCCGGTTGCTGTTCCATCTTCACCGATTTCATCACTGCCGTATGAATAAGTGCTTACAGTATATCCGTTGTCTGTTGCTGCTGCATCAAAATCGGTTTTCGCTTCTTCTGCGATTTTCTCTGCAGTTTTTTCTAATTCTGCCTTCTCATCATCGGTATATTCCACATAATTCTTGCTGTCATCATAATGTGCCTCGGTAGAAACCTTGATATAACTGAAGGTTCTCTGTGCCGCTTCTTCATCAGAAACTTCGGTATCTGCAGTTGCAATGATTGCATTATGCATCTTCTTCTGAATCAGGTTCAGTCGAAGCATTTCTACTACATATTCTTTCTTGGCACCCATGGTCCTGATTGCTTCCTTACTGTTATCATCCATGAACTGCTGTGCTGCAGTATCAATATCAGAAAGCTCCTCATCCGTTATTTCCACACCATAGTCTTTCATATGGTCTTCTAAGAGATAATCGGTCTGAATCTGTGTCAGGATTCCATCTTTTACATTATCCTGCATAGTCTTACCGTTTCCGGATAAATCCTGTGACCACATATTTTCCTTAGCATATCCCATGGTAATATAGCTGTCATAGGATACTGCTGTATACTGTGCCATAAAGTTGGCAAGTCCAAGTGAAATCTCTTTATCTCCTAATGTAGCAACAACTGCATCTTCATCGATTCTGCTGCCACATCCTGTCATAGCTACGGAAGCTGCAGTAACAACTGCCAATGCAAGTGCTGTGAATTTCTTAAATCTCATATCACGTTCCTCCAAAATATTTATCATCGTTCTATTATAGTGCTTTTTCGTACATGCCGCAAGATTTTTATGCAGTTAAGCATCCTTTTTTATGGTTTTTTCTACTAAAATCGTCTGCACATCCAACACAAACTGGCGGATATAGTCGATACTGCTGCCTGATGCTGTCCGGCTGTTAGTTCCCCGGTTCAGCACAAAATACGGTCCTTTCTGATCCGGGATAAATTTCAACGCATGATCATATTTTGACAGAAGTTCCGGTATTTTTGCCGGATTCACCGCAGCTTTTTCATACATGACAAAACGCACCGTATTGCCACGCTCTACCACTTCCTTCATATACGCCTGATGCGCCAGCACTTTTATCAATGCAATGGAAAGAAGGTTTGTCACTGATTTTGGCGGGTCTCCAAAACGGTCTGTCAGCTCATCAAGCATCTCATCACTTTCCGAATCATTTTCAATGGCTGCAATTCGTTTGTAAATATCCAGTTTCTGTGTCTCGTTTGGAATATAGGATGGCGGGATAAATGCATCCATTTCCACATCTACTGTTGTATCGAAGCTTTCTTCCACTCCGATTCCCTTCTCCTGTTTGACAGCCTCATTGAGCATCTTGCAGTAAAGGTCATAACCGACTGCCTCCATGTGTCCGCTCTGCTGGGCACCCAGCAGGTTTCCGGCTCCACGGATTTCCAAATCCCGCATGGCAATCTTAAAGCCGCTTCCTAAGTCTGTATATTCCTTGATTGCAGCCAGACGTTTCTCTGCGATTTCTTTTAACATTTTATCCCGGCGGTACATTAAGAACGCATATGCCGTCCGGTTGGAACGTCCTACTCTTCCGCGAAGCTGATAGAGCTGTGACAGTCCCATATTATCCGCATCATGAATAATCATGGTATTTACATTGGAAATATCAAGCCCCGTCTCGATAATCGTTGTGGATACCAGCACATCAATCTCTCCGTTGATAAACTGATACATAATATCCTCAAGTTCCCGTTCCTTCATCTGTCCGTGGGCAAATGCCACATTGGCATCCGGCACCAGTTCTGAAATTTTCGCTGCCATTTCTGCAATCTGGTTTACCCGGTTAAATACATAATAAACCTGTCCGTCTCTTGCTAATTCCCGGCAGATTGCCTCCCGCACCATTTCTTCATTATATTCCATGACATAAGTCTGGATTGCCACACGATCCATCGGCGGCTCCTCTAAAACACTCATATCACGGATTCCGATAAGGCTCATATGCAATGTCCTTGGAATTGGTGTTGCCGTTAAAGTCAGCACATCCACATCCTTTTTCATCTGCTTGATTTTCTCTTTATGAGCCACACCAAAACGCTGCTCCTCATCGATAATGAGAAGTCCCAAATCCTTAAATTTCACATCCTCAGAAAGCACTCTGTGGGTTCCGATAATAATATCCACCATGCCTTTTTTCAAATCTTCGATGGTTTTCTTCTGCTCTTTTGGGCTGCGGAAACGGCAAAGCAAATCTACTCTTACCGGGAAATCTTTCATCCGCTGGGCAAAGGTATTATAGTGCTGCTGCGCCAGGATTGTGGTCGGTACTAAATAAACTACCTGTTTTCCCTCCTGCACCGCCTTAAAGGCAGCACGGATTGCCACCTCCGTCTTGCCATATCCTACGTCTCCGCAAATCAGACGATCCATAATCTTGGTGCTTTCCATGTCCTTCTTGGTTGCTTCAATGGCAAGCTCCTGATCTTCTGTCTCCTCAAATGGAAACATCTCTTCAAATTCCTTCTGCCATACAGTATCCGGACCATAGACATAGCCTTCTTTGTTCTGCCGGATAGCATAGAGTTCCACCAGTTCGTGGGCAATTTCTTTTACCGCACCACGCACTCTGGTTTTTGTCTTATCCCAGTCCGGGCTGCCCAGCCGGTTTAGTTTTGGTTTCTTGGCATCGGAACCGGCATATTTCTGAATCAGTTCCAGCTGGGTTGCAAGAATATAAAGATTGCCTCCCCTGGCATATTCAATCTTGATATAATCCTTGACTTTTTTATCGACTTCGATTTTCTCGATTCCACGATAAATGCCAAGGCCGTGATTTTCATGTACCACATAATCACCTACATGAAGGTCACGAAAGCTCTGTATCTTTTCTCCCTCATAGAGGCGGTGTTTCTTCCGTTTCTTCTTTTCCTGCCCGAATATATCACTTTCTGTGATAACCGCAAATTTAATCAGCGGGTATTCGTATCCACGTTTTACTTTTCCATAGGCAGTTAAGATTTCTCCCGGCTGCAATTCCCGTTCAAAATCTTTGGCATAATAACAGCTTACCTCTTCTTCCTGTAAATCCTTCGCCAGATGCTCTGCCCTTGTCTTAGATGCGGATAATACAACGACCCGGTATCCGTTTTTCCTATAATTCTTTAAATCCTTCACCAGCGTTGCAAAGCTGTTATTATAGGAATTCACACCCTGCACCTGAATATGGTAACGGTTCGTAATGTCTAACTCCCGCACCTTCATATCCAGTGCTGCCAGTGCAAGTCCGTGGAAACTCTGCATCTTCGCAGTAATTTCCTTTCCGGTAAAGAGCGTATCTGTCTGTCCCGGCAGGATATAACCCTTCTCCAAGCGCTGCTTCATGCTCTCTTCAAATTCCTGCTCTGTCACTCTGCCCTTTTCCATCAGCCGGGCAGGTTCATCCAGGACTAAAAGAGTCTCGTCCTTGCCAAAATAGTCCAAAAGGCTTACCGCCTCCGGGAAGAAATATGCAAGACTGCTGTCCAAATTAGCTGCACCACCTAATTCTTCTATCTCTTCTTCCAATGCAGCCGCCGTCTGTTTGATGCGATGGCCTTCTTCATTTTTCATCTGCTCGCGGAACTTCTTTTCTGCTTTTACCGCTTCCTGGCGGATTTTCTTTAAGCCTGCCTGCTTCCGTTCTTCCGTCAGCACCAGTTCCGTTGCAGGATACAACGTAATCTCTTCCAGATTCTCTATGGAACGCTGGCTCTCTGCCTCAAAACTTCGCAGGGAATCAATGGTATCTCCCCACATTTCAATACGCAGCGGATTTTCTTCCGTCAGAGGATATATATCAAGGATTCCTCCACGCACCGCAAATTCTCCCGGCATTTCCACCTGATAATTGCGCACATACCCCATCTGCAAAAGCCGCTTTGTCTCTGCCTCAAAGTCTAATTCGTCTTCCACCTTATAAGTACGCACCGCTTCTTTAAAGGCTTCCAGTCCTGCCATCCGGTTCATCAGTCCGTCAAAAGTCAATACCACTGTAACCGGCTTCTTTTCGGATAAACGTTTTAACAGGGCAATCCGCTCTCCGGTAAGCTGATTACTTCTGATATCCGACTGATAAAATAAAATATCCTTCGCCGGGAAATAGAGAGTCTCCCTGTCAAAAAAACGATAATCTTCTAAGATTTCCCTTGCTTTTTGCTCGTTAAAAGTAACGATGATTTTATTTCTAAAACCATCGTTCGCCGCAAATACCATATGTGCCTTCTGCGCATCCATGCATCCGGATATCTGAACGATACCCGGACTGCTCTTTAGCTGCTTTAAGGCATTTTGCAATTCTTCCAGTTCCGAAAGGGGCTGCAAAAATACATTCATAATGTTCTTCCTTTAATTATAGTCATTCATTGCCTGTTCGATTTTTCCATCGACAATCAGTTCTACCGCAGATACCGCATCTAAAAATGCTTCCTCTGCCAGTTTCCGGTCTGCCTTATCCATATGGCCAAGGACATGGTCTGCCAAATCCCAGCCCTGTGGTTTCTCACCGACACCTACCTTGATCCTAGCAAACTGCTCTGTTCCCACCTGCGCAATGATATTTTTAATTCCATTGTGTCCGCCGGCACTGCCTTTTTTACGAATCCGTATTCTTCCCGGTGCCAGGCTGATATCATCAAAAATCACTAACAATTCACTGGCCGGATCCACTTTATAGAAATTTACTGCTTCAGCGATGCTTTCTCCGCTTAAGTTCATAAAAGTCTGTGGCTTCACCAGAACAACTTTTTCACTTCCGATCATTCCTTTGCCGCAGATTGCTTTATACTTTTTTTCGTCCATCCTTATATTATATTTTTCTGCCAGTACATCCATGACATCAAAGCCAACATTATGTCTGGTATGTTCATATTTCTTTCCAGGATTTCCAAGTCCCGCTATAATGTACATTCTTTCTTCCTTCTTCTGATGATTTCTGCAGCTGATTCTAACTGCTTCTGGTCATTTACTCCATTGATGTCTTCCGGGCTTTCCAGTGCAAATGCATCTACACGAAGTCCTTTATCCTTTAATATCGTAAGCGTATCCGGCAGATAATATTCACCCTGTGCATTATTCGGCTGAATCTTATCCAATGCCTGTGATAATTCCCAGGTATTAAACACATACATTCCGGAATTAATCTCATGGGATTTCAACTCTTCCTCGTTTGCATCCTTATGTTCTACGCTCTTTATAAATTCTCCTGATTCATTGCGGATAATTCTTCCGTATCCGGTCGGGTCATCTATCGTTGCTGACAATACGGTTACTGCATTTTTATGCTGGATATGATGCTCCAAAAGCTGCTTTAAGGTTGCAGATGTAATCAGTGGCGCATCTCCAAAAAGAATCAGTGTATGTCCATCTTTTCCCAGAAAATCCTTGGCACATTTTACCGCATGACCAGTTCCAAGCTGCTGCTCCTGCAGTACAAATGTTACATCATCTTTATGTGAAATGGTATTCTCTACCTCTTCATGCTTATAGCCTACCACCAGACAGATATCCTCCGCTCCTGCTCCTTCTGCCGCTTCAATTACATAATCTACCAGACACTTTCCGTCTATTGTATGCACTACTTTCGGAAGGTCTGACTGCATTCTGGTTCCCTTTCCAGCTGCCAATATTACCGCTTTTAATGCTTCCATATTTTTATCCTCTTTATTCCTCTCCGGCTTTCTGCCGAAAATACTGTTACATTTTAGTATACTTCTTTCTCAGAAATTTGTCATCCTTTTTTCCAAAATATGAAATAGATGACAATGTAAATCTGCCGTGGGGCAAATGGAAAAGCGAAAAAGACTATAAGGAGCACTAAGAATTTTGAAAAAATTTTTATCAGTTCTGACAACCGGCGCAAATCAACATCCATGTTGCTTGCTCCTCGCCGGCACTTCCCTGTGCCGGCGTTGTCTGTTTTCGCCCGAAATTCCAAGTGCTCCTAACAGTCTTTTTCATGCTTTCTCATTTGCCCCACGGCATATTTATACTTCATTCTATCAATTGTTCAAAAAAAGAAGTGTGAAAAACAGGCTGCCACATTTCTGTGACAGCCTGCTCGTCTTCCTTATTCTATGTACGTGTTACGCCTCCTCAGCTGCGATTTCACTTTCGTACTTTTCTAAAATAATCTGCTGTATCTTATTTCTGGTATCTGAGTTAATTGGATGTGCAATGTCTCTGTATTCCCCATCAGCAGCCTTGCGGCTTGGCATTGCAATGAAGAGTCCCTTCTCTCCGTCAATCACCTTGATATCATGTACAACAAATTCTTCATCTATGGTAATAGATACCACAGCTTTCATTTTACCTTCTTTTTCAACTTTACGTATTCTTACATCTGTAATCTGCATTATGTTACCCCCTTCACGCCTTTCTCTTAAGTCTTCTGCCTACAGTGCATATCTGTCATTGCGCTCAAGTACAACCTTTACTCCGTCGTCACCGCAATAATACGTGTTGGCTTTCAGCGTTCCACGGCTTTCCACGATACAGTTTTCAATATGCGTATTATCTCCAATGTATACGTCATTGAGAATAATGGAATTCTTGATTACACAATTCTTTCCTACAAACACATTTTTAAACAATACAGAATTTTCTATTTTACTGTTGATGATACATCCACTGGAAATCAGGCTGTTCTTCACATCAGAACCTGCATTGTATTTTGCTGGTGGATAATCATCTACTTTCGAATAGATATGCGGTGTCTCACGGAAGAAGTAATTTCTCACATCCGGTTTCAGGAAATCCATATTTGTATTGTAATATGAATCTACTGTTGCAATATTGCTCCAGTAATCTTCCATTTTATATCCATAAATTCGTTTCATATTCTTATAACGAATCAGAATATCTGTAACGAAATCCCATCTGTCTTCCTGACCGCTCCGCTCTAACATTTCAATCAGCTGTCTTCTGCGGATGATATAAATACCGGTAGAAATTGTATTAGAGCTGGATACCATAGGTTTCTCTTCAAACTCTGTGATTCTGGATTCTTCATTCATGCGGATTACACCAAAGCGGCTGATATCTGCGCCTTCCGGCATATCCTTGCACACAACAGTTATATCAGCTTTCTTCTCAATATGGTAATCCAATACCTTATTGTAATCCAGCTTGTATACACAATCACCACCTGTAATAATTACATATGGCTCATGACGTTTTTTCAAGAAATCAATGTTCTGGTACATTGCATCTGCAGTTCCTCTGTACCACCAGCTGTTGTCAGCGGTTACGGTAGGAGTGAAGGTATAAAGACCTCCCTGTTTTCTCCCGAAATCCCACCATTTGGATGAGCTTAAATGTTCATTTAAAGAACGTGCATTATACTGAGTCAGCACTGCAACGGTCTGAACATGTGAGTTGCTCATATTACTCAATGCAAAATCAATGCATCGGTAACTTCCACCGATTGGCATTGCTGCAATTGCACGCTTGCTGGAAAGTTCCTGCATACGATGATTGTTTCCACCTGCTAAAATTAATCCTAATGCCTTCATATTCTGTCACCTTCCTTAATAATAGCTCCACCGCCTGCTAACATTCCATCTGGATAATCTGACGGTTCCGTTACTCCGGAAATCGCTGTATTTTTTCCAATTGAAACTCCGTCTGGTATTACAGAATCTTCTCCGATAGTAACCAGATCAGATGCATATACTTTTTCATTCAATGTGCTTGGTGCATACTCGCCTACGCCTAAGTGGCAGTTTGCTCCAACAATGGTCTTATCTGCAATAATGGATTTCTCCACCACAGTATTCTCTCCAATCACACATTCTTTCATGATAATGGAATTGTGTACCACCGCACCCTTTTCAATCCGGACTCCTGCACCAATTACAGAATTCTGCACTTCTCCATAAATTTCAGCACCTTCTCCGATAATGCTGGTATCAACCTTTGACTCTGCTGCAAGATACTGCGGAGCTACATTATCGCTCTTGGTATAAATCTTCCAGTATTCTTCATAAAGGTTAAATTCCGGAATCAGATCAATCAATTCCATATTTGCTTCCCAATAGGAGGAAAGTGTTCCAACATCCTTCCAGTAACCATTGAATTCATAAGCAAATAAACGCTTTCCATTCTCATGGCAGTATGGAATAATATGCTTTCCGAAGTCACAATTACTCTGATCCTTCATAGCAATTAAACTGTCACGCAATACTTTCCAGTTGAATATGTATATTCCCATGGATGCGAGGTTACTTCTCGGATGTTCCGGTTTTTCCTCGAACTCTTTAATTTTTTTATTTTCGTCTGTTATAACCACACCAAAACGGCTTGCTTCTTCTATTGGAACAGGCATTGCTGCAATTGTTACGTCTGCATTATTTTCCTTATGGAAATCAAGCATTACTTCATAATCCATCTTATAAATATGGTCGCCTGATAAAATCAGCACATAATCCGGATTATAAGTCTCCATATATTTCAGGTTCTGGTAAATCGCATTTGCTGTACCAGTATACCATTCACTGTTATCACTTCTCTCATATGGTGGAAGAACCGTTACTCCTCCGTTATTACGGTCTAAGTCCCACGGAATTCCAATTCCAATATGTCTGTTTAATCTCAATGGCTGATACTGTGTCAGCACTCCGACGGTATCAATACCTGAGTTGATGCAGTTGCTCAATGGAAAGTCGATAATACGATACTTTCCTCCAAATGCGACTGCAGGCTTCGCTACACCGGAAGTTAATACTCCAAGACGGCTTCCTTGTCCGCCCGCCAAAAGCATGGCTATCATTTCTTTCTTAATCACGTCATTCACCTCTCGTCATAAAATCAGGTCATTTTGGTATAACAAAAGTATAACACACTGCCCATATGTTGTACAGCATTTTGTATAATTATTTTATCTTTTTTCGCAAATTTTAGTCATTTTAGACAATTTTCAAACATTTCTTGTCATTTTTACAAAATCACCTCCATTATTTTGCATTCTTTTTTCCTGACAGACAAAATAGATTTGCAAATTCCCTGCATATGGTTATAATATTAGGAAGAAATCTTTTCTCAAGAAACGAAATTATAAGTCAGGCAGGTAAAGAATTATGTATTCATTAAATTTTGAAGAACCTATTCATGTACATTTTATCGGTATTGGCGGTATCAGTATGAGTGGTCTTGCAGAAATCTTGCTGGAAGAAGGTTTTACCATTTCCGGTTCTGATGCAAAGCAGTCTGCGCTTACCGACAGCCTTGCAAAAAAAGGCGCAGCCATTTACATTGGCCAGAAAGCATCTAACTTATCCATCCGTCCTGCACTGGTTGTCTATACTGCTGCCATCCGCGAGGACAATGAGGAATTTAAAGCAGCCGTAGATGCCGGTATTCCAATGCTTTCCCGTGCAGAACTGCTTGGACAGATTATGGATAACTATGAGAAATCCATTGCAGTTGCCGGTACCCATGGAAAAACCACTACCACATCCATGATTTCACAGATTCTTCTTGTTGCAAAGGCTGACCCTACAATCAGTGTTGGTGGTATCTTAGAAGCAATCGGTGGAAATATCCGCGTAGGTGGTTCAGAAGTATTCATTACCGAGGCCTGCGAATATACCAACAGTTTCCTGCATTTTCATCCGAAATACAGTATCATCACCAGTGTGGAAGCTGAGCATCTCGACTTCTTCAAAGATATCGATGATATCCGCCGTTCTTTCCATGAATTTGCCGGAAATACTGCACATGATGGTGTATTAATCATCAACGGCCAGATTGCAGCTTTAGATCAGATTACCAACAATTTGTCCTGTAGCGTCACTACTTATGGTTTATGCGAAAACGATGACTTTTATGCTAAAAATATTACTTATAATGACCATGCCTGCGGCACATATACTCTGATGCACAAAACCGAAGACTTAGGAACCGTTTCCTTAAGTGTTCCAGGCAAGCATAATGTCTCCAATTCACTGGCTGCCATTGCGCTTTGCTTAAATCTCGGTCTTCCTTTGGATGTTATCAAAAAGGGACTGCTTCAGTTTGGCGGCACCAAACGTCGTTTTGAATACAAAGGAACAAAGAACGGTATCACCGTTATCGATGATTATGCCCATCATCCGACTGAAGTAGCTGCTACATTAACCGCAGCCCGGAATTATCCACACGGACGGATTATCTGCGTTTTCCAGCCACACACTTATTCCAGAACCAAGGCATTCTTAAGTGATTTTGCCCGGGTACTTTCCATGGCAGATATTGTAGTCCTTGCAGACATCTATGCAGCCAGAGAGAAAAATACGATCGGAATTTCTTCCAAAGACCTTTTGGCAGAGCTTCAGAAAAACGGTCAGGAAAGTTATTACTTCCCGTCTTTTGATGAGATTGAAAAATTTTTATCGGAAAAATGCATAAACAATGATTTGTTGATAACTATGGGGGCCGGAGACGTGTATCTTATAGGAGAACACCTGCTTCAGCAGTAGTTATCCACATTATCCACATCGTAATTCACATTTTTGTGAATTATGGATGTGGATTTTTTTGTTTACATAATGTATTTTTGAAAATCACCATTCTATCTGCATTAACCGCCAAACTGCTCCCATTTCAGTTACCATAATGCACTTTCAAAAGAAAGTTATCCACATTATTCACAATTCTGTGCAAATGTGGAAACCCTTGATTTTACTGGATTTTTGGTTAAAATAAGACTTCTCAATTTTAGATTCATATGCTATAATGTGGTCGGTGAAAGAGGGAGTTCTTATGACAGACATAACATTACATACGAAAAGCAAATCCACGGTTACCTGCGTATCCAATACCTTTATTGATGAGTATATGGCAGATGCCAATGGAGAATTTGTAAAAATTTATTTATATTTACTCCGCTGCATCAACGCAGCTGAGAATTTTTCCATTTCTAAGATGGCTGATAAATTTGACCATACAGAAAAGGATATTAAACGTGCCTTAAAATACTGGGAGAAGAAACACTTACTCCAGTTAGAATATAATTCCAGCGAACAGCTTACCGGCATCTGCCTGTGTGAGCCTGTTTCTGCGGTTACGCAGGATTCTGAACATGTGGAAAAGCCTACGGAAGTATCTTCTGTAGATATCCGTCCATCCTATACGAAAGACCAGATTCTGTCTTTCCAGAACGATGAGGCTTCCAGTGATTTATTATTCATTATTGAACGCTATATCGGACATCCTTTGTCCATCAAGGATTATGAAACCATTCTTTACTGGTCAGATGAATTGAAATTCTCCACAGACCTGATTGAATATCTGGTAGAATCCTGTGTGGACAACGGTCATAAGAGCATCCGCTATATGGACAAGATTGCCCTTTCCTGGTCTGCTTCTTCTATCCGTACTGCGGAGGATGCCAGACGTTCTTCCAGTGCCTATAAGCAGACACATTATGGTGTCATGAAGGCATTTGGAATCAGCGGCAGAAAACTGGCTGAATACGAACTTGAACTGGTAGATAAATGGACCAGCCAGTTTGGATTTACACTGGATATCATTTCCGAGGCATGCAAACGGACACTGCAGGCGACAAATCAGCCAAGCTTCCAGTATGCCGATACCATCTTAGAGAACTGGCATAAATGCAATATCCACCATTTAGAGGATATTGCTATATTAGACACTGCTTACAAAAAAAGCAAGGCATCTTCTTCCCGCAATGTCACCGTAAACAAGACTGCCGCCAACCGGTTTAACAATTTTTCACAGCGTACCTATAATTTTGAACAGCTTGAAAAACAGCTCTTAAATAATTAAGACACTTTTTTCAGGAATACTAAAGGAGCATTTCATGTCTCTTAATAATTCACAATACGATACTTTAATCCGGCAATATAATGCCAGACAGTTTCACAATCAGCATCTTCTGGATGAACGCATTCAGGAAGTCTACGGAAAATGTCCGCGCCTTACAGAAATAGACAACGAGATTTCTTCCATCTCAGTAGCAAGTGCAAAACAGCTTTTATCTGATGATGGAGCAGAAGATTCCTCTGTTCTCTCTTCATTAAAAGAACAGCTTGCTGCTCTTCGCAGGGAGAAACAGAATCTGATTGCTTCTCTGGGTTATCCGGCTGATTATCTGGAACCGGTTTACACCTGTAAGGACTGTAAGGATACCGGTTATATTGGGAATGAACGCTGTCATTGTTTTGTACAGGCTGCCATTGATTTAGTCTATACGCAGTCTAATGTAAAAGATATTTTAGCCAAAGAGAATTTTTCGAATTTCTCTTATGCATACTATTCCAAAGAGCAGATAAATCCCACAACCGGATTATCTGCTTATGATACTGCAAAAAAAGCTGTTGCAGACTGTAAGTCCTTTATTGAGCATTTCGATACCTCTTTTGAAAATCTCTTTTTCTATGGAGCAACCGGTGTCGGTAAGACTTTTCTTTCAAACTGCGTTGCCAAAGAGCTTTTAGATAAAGGACATTCCGTTATTTATTTTACAGCCTTCCAATTATTTGATATATTTGAAAAGGACACTTTCCAGAAGGACGCTGCAGCTTCTGCTGCCGGGCAGAATATCTTCGACTGTGATCTTTTAATCATTGATGACCTTGGAACCGAACTTGCCAACTCCTTTACGGCATCCCGGCTTTTCCTGTGTCTGAACGAACGTATGCTGCGTCAGAAATCAACATTGATTTCTACGAATTTAAGTATCGACCAGCTTGCTGATGTATATTCCGAGCGTATCTGCTCCCGCATCTTCAGCAGCTATACGATGATCAAGCTTTTTGGGGACGATATCCGGCTTAAGAAAAAGCTGCATTAATTACGCATTCAATTAGATGCTATATCTATTGAACTATATAAGATAAATTATTTCTATGGAGGAACCTATTCATGTCAAACAGTGAAAGAAACTTAGAAACCCTTCCTACTGGTTCTCTTGGAATTATTCCATTACAGAGCTGCCAGGAATTAGGAGAAAAAGTTGACAAATACCTTGTCAAATGGAGAGACGAAAGACAGCATCAGCACCAGAATGATGCAGCTTTTATGGGCTACAAACGTGATTCTTATATCATTGAAGCAGTTACCCCTCGTTTTGGTTCAGGCGAGGCAAAGGGAATGATCAAAGAAACTGTTCGTGGTTATGACCTTTATCTTATGGTTGATGTCACCAACTACAGCCTTACTTATTCTCTGTGCGGTCAGACAAACCATATGTCCCCAGACGATCATTATCAGGATTTAAAGAGAATTATTGCTGCAATTGGCGGCAAGGCAAGAAGAATTACTGTTATCATCCCATTCCTTTATGAAAGCCGCCAGCATAGAAGAAGCACCAGGGAATCTTTAGACTGTGCACTGGCTTTACAGGAACTGGTTGCCATGGGCGTTGACAACATTATTACATTTGATGCACATGACCCTCGTGTCCAGAATGCAATTCCTTTAAAGGGTGGTTTTGAAACTGTTCAGCCTGCATACCAGTTTATCAAAGGTATCTGCAAAAACGTTCCTGACTTACAGATTGATTCTGACCACATGATGATTATCAGCCCGGATGAGGGTGGTACCGGACGTGCAATTTATCTTTCCAGTGTACTTGGTCTGGATATGGGTATGTTCTACAAACGTCGTGATTACAGCAGAATTGTTGACGGACGTAACCCTATTGTCGCACATGAATTTTTAGGTTCTTCCGTAGAAGGAAAAGATGTTCTGATTATCGATGATATGATTTCTTCCGGAGAAAGCATGATTGACGTTGCAACCGAACTAAAGAAGAGAAAAGCAAACAGAATCTTTGTCGTTGCAACCTTCGGACTTTTCACCAATGGTCTGGAAAAATTCGATAAAGCTGTAGAAGATGGAACTATCTACCGTGTAGTTACCACCAACCTGACTTATCAGACTCCGGAGCTTTTAAGCCGTCCATATTATATCAACTGTGACATGAGCAAATATATTGCTTATATTATTGATACATTGAATCATGATGCTTCTATCAGCGAGCTCTTAGATCCAAACGAGCGTATCCAGAAGCTTATAAAGAAATATAAAGCTAATCAGAAAAAGAAATAAATAACAACAGCAAAAATGGCTTCGGAATTCCGAAGCCATTTTAATATCATGGGCAAAATAAAACTAGAATAAGTTAACCTTGCCTGCATATGTATCGTTTATAACATAGTATGCTGCATATTCTTCCGGTTTTAAATAAACCTTTAAAGACTTGATGCTGGATGCTCTGTGTCCGTCTGCTGTGAAAGCTTCTTTTGCTCTCTCAATCACGTTTGCAACAACATCTTCATTACCATCAAACTGAACAAATACTTCCGGTACAAGTTCTTTCTTCTCTACCTTAGTAGTTTTCTTAGCCGCTGCTTTCTTGGTTGCTTTCTTTGCGGTAGTCTTTGCTGCTGCTTTTACAGTTGTCTCTGCTTTCTTTGCTGTCTCCTCTGCCTTCTTAACTGTCTCTTCCGCTTTCTTTACTACGGTTTCTGCTTTCTTCGCTACAACTTCTTTTGCTTCTGCCTTAACCTCTTCTGCCTTAACTACTGCCTTTGTCTCTGTAGCTTTTACTGCTGCCTTTACTTCGGCTGCTTTTTCAACTGGTCTCTTCTGCATTATAATTCCCTCCCTGAAAATTAATCACACACTAAAAACTTCTCCATTGCTAATAGGGCTTCTTCTTCATCATTTCCCTCTGCAACAATGTTAACCGTCATTCCTTTGGACGGATTAAATGCCATAATTCCCATGATGCTCTTGGCATTAATTTTACGGTTATCACTTTCCAGAGTAATATTGCTGTCAAACTGGCAGGCAACCTGAACCAACTCTGCAATTGGATTATCGTGTTTTTTTGAAACGTTTGAAACTGTAACTTCTTTTCTACTCATGTTATCTTCCTCGCTTCTAAGTAGTACAATTAGTACAAAAGTTAATATATCCTACACGAACAGATTTTGCAATAGACTTTGTGAAAATACAGCACTAATACCGAAACTGCCAAAAAACTTCGGCTTTTTTTAGGCAATTTTATACGTTTTTTGCGTCTTTTTCACGCCTGTCTCTGCCTGCATCCCTATTCTGCCATTTTCATATAAGCAAAATATACATTACCTGCTGTATCAAATAAATTCTGTGCATCCGTCATTGACATCTTCTCTGTTGCACCGGTTGCCGGATTATAAATATAGACTCCTGCGTTATCATAGCCTGTAATCAATACAGCTTCGCTTCCACTGTTCATGGCAAATACCGGTGTTCCCAGATTGACATAATATAACACTGCATCCAGATCGCTTCCGGTCAAATCAATGACTACAGAGTCCTGCAGGGTATCCTTTAAAATTTGTTTTGGTGTATTTCCGGATGTCATCAATTCTCCTACACCAACATTTAATCCCTGCATCGAAAGCATACCATTGATTGCTTTTGCTATCGTTGTTCCGGATGCGTCTGCATCACCTATTGTAATCGTCAGTGGTGACTGGGAAGATTTTCTTGCCCTCTTCCAGATATACTGCTGTCTGCTTCCTACCACAACGCCCACATTATCATTTGCCACTGCAATGGCTTTTGCCGCATTATCTGTTGCCAGCACTACTCTTCCGGCAGAATAAGCATAATAATAATCTGTCTCTTCCGGCTCTTTCAGATTCACATTTCTCGGTGACTCCAATACAATCCGTTTCGGAGTCAGAAGACGATCCGAGCTTATCTCTTCTTCCTGTAATAATTGCAGCTGCAGCTGCGTCTGTTTTCGTTCCGTTACCGTACTGTGAATGCTGACTACTTCTGCAGAATCTCCCTCACGATTCATAATCGTATCCTGTTCTGCCGGAACATAAGCCATACCGTTATATTGTTCCCGGTTCAGATAAATAGTATAATCCACAACTTCTACAGACGCTACATAATATCCATCCTTATGATAATCTTTTAACACTCCGTGTTCTTCATCATCCGTATCTACAATATAAATATGATTCATCGGGAACTGTACATTTCCGGCAGAATCTGTATACACATCACTGTCATCTGCCTCTCCATAGATAAAATCATCTTCCATAAATGCCAGTGGCCGGATATACGTTCCTGCTGCCGCTGCCACTTCAAAGCTTTTCGAATTCTCCAGATTCAGAACAGTAATTTTCGAACCGCTGTCACTGTTGCCATCTGCAATATAAGCAACAAACTGGTTATTCTCTGATACCGCATAATTTCCTGTTTCAAATCCGCTGACTACTTCCTTTTCTTTGGTAGTAGCAAGATTAATCTCATACAGTGTCCCACCCATCATAATGTAGAACATTCCACTTTCATTTTCATACATCAGCTGTCCCAGTTCTGATTTCAGCACTTCGTAAGAGTGGGTGGATGGTATAAACAGTTCCTCTTCTACTGTATTTGCCACGCTGTCATAATGATAAACACCTACACCCACCTGACCTTCGTGGTTTCCCCTGTTCATATAACCATACACAACAAAATCAGCACTTCCTGTTTCATCCACCTTAATAATCCGGATATCATGTTCCTTATGATTTTCCCTGGAATCAATCCCCTCATAACCACGGAAGCTGAACACCTGGGAAAGCTTTTTTTCTGTCGCATTGTAACACCAGAGTTCTCCTTCTTTTACAAAACAGAGAATACTTCCTGTCTCATTACTCTTATATTCCACATCGGACGAACATATTCCAAGCTGTAAATAATTCTCATAAAAATCATCATTCTCTGCCCGGAAAATTTCATCCATGGTTCTCTCAAAATTCAATAGATACATCCGGTCATTGGTATAACGGACACGGTAATATTCTTCTACATTATAATATTCCAGTTCCCCATTATCTCCGGTTGCCGTCACTACATAATCCAATAGAATTACATTATAGGAATTATTGATTTCTTTGATGCTTACCGATGGGTCCGTCAGAACGGTCCCATTGAATTTATCCCATGTTACCTGTCGCAGTGTGGAATGAATACTGACATTGGCAAGTGTGGTATTATCCGCAGAAGAATCCGGTTCCATATAAGTTGCCAGAGAGCCGCTTCCATCCTCCTGAAATGTTTTTTCATGGAAATCTTTTGCAAAATCAATGCTTTCCTTCACATAACAATCCTGCGGTTCAATAATCCTTGTATAATAATTTAAAGTATCATCCCCATGCAGTAAATGTATAATCAACAGATATTCTGCATTGGAATCCAGAAGATTCTGAATCGGAAGGTCTGCTGTAATCACTCCATTCTTCTGGGAATAACTATCTACCTTCGCATCTGCAATAAGACGCTTAGTATCCATACTCCGGATCTCATAGGAAAGTTCATCCACTGCATAGCTTCCATTCTGAACGCGGATTGGAAGCAGCCTGTCCGTATCAATCGGCGTAATGCTGTCCCTCATGTAAACTGCATTCATTTCATCTACATACCCGTAGAGTTCATTGATTTTCTGCTCTTTATAATAAAGCTGGACAGTCGGCAGCGTTGCCTCCTCCAGTTCTGTTGTCATATCGGGATTTGTTTTATTTGTCAAAAAGCTAAACACTACGGTTGATACCAGAAACACACCTGCTAACACCAGTGCCCGAATCATTCCTTTATTCATCTGTATTCCTCATCTTCCTAAACTACGAAAAACACGCTTTGCGAGTTTCTCGAGTTATCGCGGTGCTCGTCAAATCTGCATGCAGGCATGCGATTTTTCTCGCTACTCACGTAAACAAACAATATAGCCATCAAAAAACGACAGCTATATTGTAATTCCTTTTTTGCAAAAGCTCAACCTCTATTTTATTATCCGCTACCAGCATCTGCGGCAGCGTCTGTAACGGCATCTGCGGTAAAACATCTCATGAAACAGAAGAATTTCCGGAGCATCCATTCCTTCCCGGCTTTCCCCAAGTCCCGCCTTATCACGGATTCTCTTACAAATCTGCCGCAACATCAGCCGGTCCGGATACTCGTCAAACATGAGACTTCCCTCATATTCCATCTTATCGCATTCTTCTTCCACCAGCTCCTGCACTTTTCTTATCTCCAGCGGATACATCTCTTTCATGCGGTCTAAATCCCTCTGATATTCTAACTCCGTCATGTAAAGATTCTGGATTGGATTTGTCATGTAAAAGGGCTGTTTGCCTGGCATCTGCTGCTGTTGCATCTTAAAGAAAATATCCTGATTATAATCCAATGTTTCCTTCTCTCCTGATTCTCATCAGTATAATATATGCAGCAGAGACTGTTTGTTGACGGCAAAAATGCTGTTATCTGTTTGTTTCCAACGACATCAGAAATAATACCGCTGTCAGTTCCTTTGGGAACATGGCATGCAGTTTCAGAATTTCTTTTGACGTCAGTGTGTCCTGTTGTGCCGCATAATATGCAGCCGCAGCTACCAGCATTTCTTTTCCAAAGTTTTTAACCTCTGCAATCAGTCCTGCCGGCTCCCTTAATTTATGTGCAATGATACATTCTGTCACCTGTCTCAACTCTGCATCTGCCAACTTCTTATGAAGTGTTTCCACAAAATGTTCCATGGAATATTCAATTGCTGCATCTACATCAAATACCTCTCCACAGATTTCTGCCGCTGCAAGGAAATATTCCCTCGGTGACATTTTCTCCTTTTCACTTCGTTCTGCCAGAAGTGTATGTACTTTATTAAATTCGCTTTTCTTAGCAAAACGTTTTACCGGCATTTCATCCCTTACCAGTAAATCCAGTTCTGTCATCCGATACAAAAAGTGATCCATTGCCCTGCGGTATTTCTCCATGGATTCCTTTTCAAAGGTATATACATAGCCATAATATTTTCCATAAACCTTCATGGTATCCTGGTATCCCATTCTGGCATTTGCCATTAAAAGAGCATGGTCAAAATTCATCATGGTTCCAAGGGAGCGGCTTGGCTTGATATAAGTTACATACGGCCGCTTTGCATAGGCATCGTGTGCCGGTGATGTATGTAAATCAACAGCAATAATCTGCTGTGCTCCCATTCGGATAGCAAGGTCAATCGGAAGATTATCATAATAGCATCCATCCAGATACGTTGTCTCTCCGATTTTATGCATCGGAAATAATGGAAAAATTGCAGAAGATGCCAGAATATAATCTTTCATAAGTCCTTCCGGAATGTCACGCTTTGCCAGTTCGCAGGGTTTTAAAGACGGAAATTCCACCGTAACCAATCCAAAATCTGTCTTTGATTTCCGAATCTTATCCTCTTCTATCAGTGTTTCAATAAAAGCAGTAAAAGGTGAAATATCTGCACCTTTATTCTTTATATATTTTTTCAGGAATGGACCAATTGCCTCTCTCTGGTCATACATGCCCTCTATGGTATCCGTCAGATTGATTCCATCCTCCATCATATCTTCCATGGTTATGGTGCTCCATAGTTCATAAGCCCTGTCATAATCTCCCGTTGCCATTAAGGCTCCGTTAATGGAACCTATGGATGTTCCGGTTACAATCTGATAATCGATACCAAGTTCATTTAATGCTTTCCAGACTCCCAGTTCATAAGAGCCTTTCGTACCGCCTCCACTTAATGCAATTCCACGTTTCATATAAGTCCTCCTCCGGTTATCTCCCGGCTTCTGCCTTTCTTTTAAGAAAGCCAGACTGTCAGTTTCTCTCCATTGAATGCGAACTCATTTTTACGTCCTTTGTAACATATCACAAATTTCTTATATACTTTTTCATAACCTTTATGCAGCATCCGGACCGTGAATGTCTCATCCTTTGTGATGGTCATCTCATATTCATTATATACACCATCCTGATATGTAAAATCTTCTCCGTCATCCTGATAATGCACATAACGGTCTTCTCCCGGATATACATCAAGAATCAGGGTATCCAGTTCAATCTCTCCCACATACTGCATCGGTTCAAAACATGGGATAATGCTTCCTGCTTTTACAAAAACCGGACATACATCAAGAGGTGCATCTTTTACAATATACTGCTTTCCGGTATATTTTTCCCTTGTATCATAGTCATACCAGATTCCCTCCGGCAGATACAAAAGCTTCTTCGTCATTCCCTGCTCTACTACAGGGGCTACCAGCATATGCTCTCCAAACAGGAATTCTCCATTGAGATTCCAGGTTTCTTTATCTTTCTCATAATGCAATACCAGTGGACGGATTACCGGCATACCATTCTGCTCCGTCTCATGGAATAAATCATAAAGGTATGGCAGTAATTTATAGCGAAGTTCAATATATTTCCGGTTAATATTTAATGTCTCTTCTCCGAAAAGCCACGGCTCCTGTCTGGTAGAGCCCTTGGAAGAATGATTCCGGAACAACGGTGAAAAACAGCCGACCTGTACCCATCTTGACAACAGCTCCGGCGTCACATCTGCACCGAATCCACCTACATCTGTTCCGATAAATACCATACCGGATAATCCCAGATTGCACATCTGCGGAATTGCCATCCGCAGGTGCTCCCACAGGCTCTGATTATCTCCTGTCCATGCTGTGGTATACTTTTGGGAACCACTGTAACAGGCACGGGTGATTACAAATGGTCTTCTGCCGTCCTGTTTCTTCAAGCCTTCATAGGTAGCCTTTGCCATCAGATGTCCATAGACATTGTGCATCTGGCCATGGTCACATGGTCTGTCTTCGTCTGTAAATACGACATCTTCCGGCAGTTCTCCACGAAAGCTTGCCGGCTCATTCATATCATTCCATACACCGCGGACGCCTAAGTCCACAAGATATTTCTGCTTCTCTCCCCACCACTGTCTTACCTTCGGATTTCCAAAGTCAGGGTATACCGCATCTCCAGGCCATACTGCATTTACATAGGTATCTCCTTCCGGTGTCTTGGCAAAATATCCCTGTTTCATGCCTTCATCATACATATCATAACCTGGGTCTAATTTGACACCCGGGTCAATGATGGTAACAATTTTAAATCCTTTTTTCTTTAAATCCTCAATTACTTCACCAGGTCTGCCAAAGTCCTTTTCATTCCAGGTAAAGACCCGGTAGCCATCCATATAGTCAATATCCAGATGAATCGTATCAATCGGAATCTTTAATGCACGGTATTTATCCGCAATTGCGCGGATCTCTGCGGAAGTCTCATATCCCCAGCGCGACTGATGATAGCCTAATGTATAAAGCTGCGGAAGCGGTGTTCTTCCGGTCAGATAAGTATAATCAGCTACTACCTCCGGCATATTATCCCCGGCAATAAAATAATAATCCAGATTGCCACGGTCTGAGCCAAAGAAATAGTATTCCGCATTTTCTTTTGCCAGATCAAAATAAGTCTTACAGGTATTATCAAAAAAGATTCCGTATACGCAGCTTTCACGCAGTGTTATAAAGAACGGGATTGATTTATACAATGCTTTAAAGGCTTCCGTATGCGCCGCCGGATTATCCGTATTCCACATCTCATAATCATAATTCTTCTTATTTAATACCCCTGCTTTATCACCAAAGCCATAGAAGGCTTCGTCTCCTTCCATGCGTTTTACAGCCTGCACATGATAATTCTTATCTGTCGCCTGTGGCACCTCATGTCCCTCTGCTTTTAAGAATTCGATAAATTTCTCACTAATCTGTGTTGCAAATTTCCTTCCACCACGATAGTCCGCACAGAGAAGCTGTCCATTCACATCATAAAAATCCACCATAAAATTATCATATACGCGTATGATTAATTTTGCAGTCCGAACCTCAAGATAGTCAATTCCTTCCTGCACATCAAAATGTATATGCTTTGACTTTTCTCCCTCGATGGCTTTTGAACGATGTTCCTCACATTCGAACGGAACAAACACATTTACAATGTTATCTGTCAGAACCTCTAAACTTCCCTTGCCATATTCAAATGCAAAATGAATGATTCCATTCTCCACATAATAAGATTTTCTTTTTCCCAGCATACTTTTTTCCTCCGCTTTTGCTTATATCAGCAGCAATGTGCCACCCACTATCATAAGTAATCCAAAGAATGCCTTTGGCTGTAGTCTTTCATTTAAAAACACAGATGAAAATACAATTGTAACTACAATACTTAGTTTATCAATCGGCACCACTACACTGGCTTCGCCCAGCTGCAATGCCCGGTAATAACAAAGCCAGGATGCTCCGGTCGCTATTCCGGATAAAATCAGAAACATTCCATCCCGGAAGGTCATACTCCGGACCTGTTTCTGTTTCTTTGTCACAAATACTACCACCCATGCCATAACAAGTACCACTCCAGTACGATATGCCGTCCCGAGATTGGAATTCACACCATCTATTCCCACCTTGGCAAGGATGGATGTCAGGCTGGCAAATACCGCCGACAGCAGTGCATAGATAAGCCATGCCCGGCTCTTTGTGCCACTGCTTTTCTTTCTGGTAATCATGAGCATCGTTCCAACGCCAATCAATACCATGGCAATGATTTTCTTCTCGTTCAGTCTTTCATTTAAGAAAATGACTGCCAGAATCATCGTCAGGATTGTACTGGATTTATCAATCGGTGTTACTTTATTTACATCTCCTAGCTGCAATGCCCGAAAATAGCAAAGCCAGGATGCCCCGGTCGCTATTCCGGATAATGTAAGATAAATTAACGTCCGCGTTCCTATACTTCCGATTGGAGTATAAGATCCGGTAAGCCGTACCATAATCCATGCAAACATCAATACTACAATCGTCCGGATTGCTGTTGCAAGATTCGAGTCTATTTTCTTAATTCCAACTTTTGCCAATATTGCCGTAATACCTGCAAAAAAAGCAGAGCCACATGCATATGCAAGCCACATATCTATTCCTCTTTTCTATTATCCCGGGAAAATTCTGTCTTAATCTGCACTGCAGCAGACTTTATTTTTACCACCCACTTTTGCATCGTTCAAATACAGATGCCACTTCACTTAATATCCATACCCGTCATAATATTTCAAATATTATCTTATTCCATTCTTCCGCCTCTTTCGGTATTTCTCTTCTCTTGTTTGTTCTTTCCTGCACCCTTCATTCCCCATACATATCCTATTTCAGAAATCCATTTACAATCTGCTCCTCTGCCTCTTTTTCAGACAGTCCCAGTGTCATCAGCTTAATCAGCTGTTCTCCTGCTATTTTTCCAATTGCTGCCTCATGAATCAATGCTGCATCGATATCATTCGCTGCAAGAGACGGAATTGCCTCCACCTTTCCATTGTCCATGATGATGGCATCACATTCTGTATGTCCGCTGCATGCATTATTACCACGAATATAAGAAACAAACTTCTGGTGAGAATCTCCCTTTGCTACCGAACGTGATACCACATTTGCACTGGAATGTGCCCCATTTAAATCTACCGTAAAATCTGTCTCTGCTTTCTGCTGTCCATGAGTCATAATACGTTCATGAATCACAAGGGACGCATCTTCTTTAAGGTCTGCTTCGGTTGTACGGATTGTGGAGTCTACTCCTTTAATCTGAACACTGTCCATATCCATGAATCCGCCTTCTTCCATGTGGATCACGGTAGTTGGATTTAAGACTCTGGCTCCATTTCCATCCCCTTCACCATAATGCTTTTCTACATATTTTACTTTTGCATTCTTTCCTATATAAAAGGTGTGTATTCCATCATGCTGTGATGTCTGGTCTCCGCAGTTGTGGATACCGCATCCCGCAATGATTGTCACATCTGCACCTTCCCCGATATAAAAATCATTATACACCAGGTCCTTTAAGCCGCTTTCACTTAAGATAACCGGAATATGCATACTCTCATTCTTTGTTCCCGGTTTTACATAGATATCAATTCCCGGCTTGTCCTTCTTAGTTACAATATCAATATTTGCAGTTGTATTTCTTGCCTCCAGTTTTCCGTTGTTGCGGATATTATATGCGCCTTCCGGCACGCTGTGCAAATCTGATATCTCTGCTAAAAGATTCTTTTCTATACTGTCCATTTTCTCACCTTTTCCTAGACTAATTTTTCCATCAAAGTAGAGCAGGCTTCACTGCTGCCTAACAGCTTTGGAAGTACTTCTTCCCGGCTTCCGGCTGTGCTTACTTCTCCATCTGCAATTACAATAATCCGGTCTGCAATGTTTAAGATTCTCTCCTGATGTGAAATAATCAGAATCGAGCCATTGATTTTCTGATACATATTCTCAAATACCTGAATCAGATTGTTAAAACTCCAAAGGTCAATTCCTGCCTCCGGCTCATCAAATATGGATAATTTGGTTCCTCTTGCAATTATCATTGCAATCTCGATACGCTTTAACTCCCCACCGGAAAGGCTGTCATTTACCTCCCTGCCAATATAATCCTTTGCGCAAAGTCCTACTTCTGAAAGATAGGAACATGCCTGACTGATGGAAATATCTTTTCCCGATGCCAGTGTAATCAAATCCTTTACGGTCAATCCCTTAAATCTTACCGGCTGCTGAAACGCAAAGCTGATTCCCTTTCTTGCCCGTTCGGTAATGGATAATCCTGTAATATCCTCTCCATCCAATAAAATCTGTCCGGAAGTTGGTGTTACTATTCCGGCAATCAGCTTCGCCAGCGTGGATTTACCTCCACCGTTTGGTCCGGTAATTGCCACAAACCGGTCTTCTATCTTCAGATTGATATTTTTTAATATTTCCTTGTCTGCTGTTTCATCATTTACCTGAAAACTAATGTCTTTTAATTCCAGCATTTCTCTTTCCTCACCTTACTGTCAGATTCACCTATCTGCCTCTCTGCGAACCTGGTTTTTATAAAAAAAGGATAGCACAAAATGGCTTTTTTGCCAACTTCTTTCCCTTCTATTATACATTTTGGATTCTTTTTAATGAAATATTAATAAATTTTTATCGAGATTTACCGTTGTTTTTTTTCTTAAATAGATATATCCTTATTCAGTCAAAAGTAAATTATATGTAAAAAGTGTGTAATCTACTGGGAGGAGAACCATTATTATGAGAGAAAAACATTCTTTTTCAAGTAAGTGTAAGAACTTATTTTTTAAACTAAAAAACAAAATAAATACTTTTAAGAACCGGGAGAAGAAACCACATCCACACCTTGACCGTGCAGTTGTGATTATGAACAAATACTCTTTGGTATTCCATCTGTTACTGTCCTGTTTCCTCGTTCTGGTGATTGAATGTATTTCCAGACGAAATGTGCTTTCTGCATTTTCCTTTATTGCAGGACACACCATTGCTTACCTTTATAACTCATTTATTATTTTTGCAAGTTTATCCCTGGTCTATCTGATTCGAAGAAGAACACTTGCCCGTCTCTTAATCAGCGGCTTCTGGCTTTTCCTTGGAACCATCAATGGTGTTATTCTTTCCAAACGTGTAACTCCATTTGGTTTTACAGATTTGAAATGTCTGTCTGACTTATTTGCCATGCAGAACACCAAATACTTTACCTTTGGTGAAGCACTCGCCGTTATTATCGTAGTCGGTCTTTTCCTGCTTTTCTGTATCTGGCTTTTTATCAAAGGACCAAAATATCAGGGCAAAATCAACTGGATTGTAAGTCCGCTTATGGTTGCTGTTATCTTCCTGATGTTACCGGTAACTACCAAGGCAGCCCAGTCCAATAATATTGTTGCTTCCTATTTTGCCAATATTGCACAGGGCTATGAAAATTATGGTTTTGTCTACGGCTTCTCATCCAGCGTTGTTGACCGTGGTATGAGTAAACCGGACAGTTATTCCGAAGAGCGTATTGCCAAAATAGGGGCTTCCGTTCCGGAAGAAACTACCGAAGCTACCGAAGATGCGCCAAATATTATTGTTGTTTTACTGGAATCCTTTGTAGATCCCTCTGATGTTAAGTTCTTACATACTTCAGAAGATCCGGTTCCAAATTTTCACAACTTATTAAACAACTATTCTTCCGGTTACTTAAAAGTTCCTGTTGTAGGTGCCGGAACAGCCAATACTGAATTTGAAGTATTAACCGGTATGAGCATGCAGTATTTTGGTACCGGCGAATACCCATATAAGACTACTTTAAAAGAAATCGACAGTTGCGAAAGTATTGCTTCCGACCTTGGAAGTCTCGGCTATGGTACACATGTTGTACATAACAACGGTGGTAACTTCTACAGCCGTGCCAATGCCTTCTCCCTGATGGGATTTGACAGCTTCACCAGTAAAGAGTGTATGAACATTCAGGAGTACACACCACTTGGTTCCTGGCCAACCGATAACATCTTAATCAGTGAAACCTTAAAGGCTATGGATTCTACCCCTGACCAGTCAGATCTGGTATATACCATTACCGTACAGGGACATGGTGATTATCCTACTGAAAAGATTCTTGAAAATCCGGAAATTGCAGTAAGCGGTGCTGCAGATGAGGCTTCTAACAATCGGTGGGAATATTACATTAACATGATTCACGAAGTAGATAAATTCATCGGCAACTTAACCGAAGAGCTTTCCAAGCGGGATGAAAAGACCATCGTGGTATTCTTCGGCGACCACCTTCCTACCATGGGACTGACCGATGATGATATGGTATCCGGTGACATTTTCAAAACCAAATATGTTACCTGGAACAACTTTAATTTACCAAAACAGGATGCTGACTGTGCTGCTTATGAATTATTGGCAAACATCACCAACCAGCTTGACATCCACAAAGGAACCATGTTCTCTTACATCCAGAGCCAGAAGGGTTCTGCTTCTTACGACGAGAACTTAGAGAATTTACAATATGACCTTCTTTACGGAAAACGTTATGCTTACAACGGAACAGATAAATATCCAGCAAGTGATCTGGTTATGGGTATTGATGATGTAACGATTAACAGTGTATGGAAATCCGATGACAATAAGTTATGTATTTACGGCTCCGGATTTACTCCTTGGACGAAAATTTATGTCAACGGAGAGAAGGTATCCACTTCCTTCTTAGGAAGCACCATGTTAAAGATTAATCTTGACGACATTGAAGACGGCGATACGATTGTTGCTAACATTGTAGGTTCCAGCAGCACCATCTTCCGAAGCTCCAACGAGTTCCTCTATGAGGATCCGGATGTAGAGCATACGGAAGAGCCTGCTACCGAAACAGAGCAGCCTTCTACTGATACAGAAGGTTCTACCCAGTCCACTGAGAAATCCACTGAGCAGTCCTCTGAACAGTCTTTAAGTGGTGCCGGTACAGCAACTGACCAGTCTGTAGAGCATACAGTCAATACTCCACTGACACAGAATTAAAATAATACACAGAAAGCCCCGATGGGATGAATTCTTCTATCAGATTTCTCCCATCGGGGCTTTGTTATTTCTTTTATTTCACATAATTTTTGTCTACGTTGACCACGATATGATACTGTTCGCCCAGCTTTTCTTTCACCTGATGCTCCAGTTCTTTCAACACTGCTTCATCACTGGAACGATAACCAAATGGAATCACTACATCAAAGATAAGATTGGTATGGGTCGGTCCCTGAACCATACGGAAATCATGCATGGTAATGACCTCATCAATATCCTTCAAAATACCTGTAACCGTTTCTTTTATCCCGGTCAGTTCCTTGCTTCCGGTAATCACCGGATCCATATGTATGACAGCCTCACAATTCAGTTCCCTTTTCAATTTCATTTCTACATTGTCTATCATATCATGTATTACAAGGATATTCATTTCTGCCGGCACTTCCGCATGTAGTGATACCATCAGACGTCCCGGTCCATAATCATGTACGACTAAATCATGAATACCGATAATCATTTTTTCTTCCAGCACCAGATGTTCTATCTCTTTTACGAATTCTTCCTCCGGCGGCTGTCCCAGCAGTGGATTTAAAGTCTCCTTCGCTGCATTAATTCCACCATATAAGATAAACAGTCCTACCGCCACACCACAGTAGCCGTCAATATTGACTGACGTAAATTCTGCAATCAATGTGGTGATTAAAACCACAGATGTGGTAATGCTGTCGCTTAAGCTGTCCATGGCAGTTGCCCGCATAGCCGCTGAATTAATCTTCTTTGCGACTCTCCTGTTGTAGAAGGTCATATACAGCTTTACAGCAATCGATATCAGCAGAATCACGATAATTAATGCAGAGCATTCCGTTGCTTCCGGATGAAGAATCTTTCTGATGGAATCCTGTATCAGTTCCACTGCCATAATTAAAATAACTGCAGCAACCACAAGCCCGGAAACGTATTCCATTCTTCCATGTCCAAATGGATGCTCCGGATCCGGCTTTGCTGCTCCCAGTTTAAAGCCCAGCAATGTTACAATGGATGAGCCGGCATCCGACAGGTTATTAAATGCGTCCGCTGTAATTGCAATGGATTTACTGATGGTTCCCGCAATAAATTTTCCTGTAAATAATAATACATTTAGCAAAATACCTACAATACCGCATAAAATACCGTAGGCAAGCCGTACCTTCTCCGGCTTGTCATCTTCCCGGATAAATATCCGGGCTAATAATGTTATCATAAATCTTCTCCTTTTGCTTCCTTATTTGTTCCGCACTAATTCAATATTTTAAAATTCTTCAGTGGCCAATATCGGAAAATCGCTTTTCCAAGTATTTTATCTTTCTTCACATAGGTATTGGTCCAGTATCTTCCATCATAGGAGTTATTCCGGTTATCTCCCATTACAAAATAGCTGTCCTCCGGCACTTCAAAGGTATATGGTCCTGTAGCTACCGTCCATGTCTCTTTGAGATAATCCTCCTCTAAGAGTTCTCCGTTGACATATACTTTGCCATCTTCTATCTTTACCGTATCTCCCGGACAGCCAATGACACGTTTTACATAGTTCTGGCTCTCATCATCCGGAAACTTAAAGATAATGATGTCTCCCCGCTCCGGTCCGGAAAACAGATATGACCATCGGAATCCAATCAGCTTATCTCCGGTCATGATTGTATTTTCCATGGAACCGGATGGAATCTCTGCATTAATTAACACAAAACGATTTAAAAACATAGCAATCAGCACCGCTGCTACAATCGTAATTACCCAGCTTAGAAATTCCCCTGCCACAGAAGCTGCATTCTTTATATCGGATTTTCTTCCTTTCTTCCTGCGTCTGCCGCCTTCTGAATATTCTTCTTCTGGTTCTTCTAATTCTTCCCGGTTGTCCTCTGGCTCTTCCGGTTCTTCGATATTCTCAAAGTCATCTATATATTCTAATTCTTCATTTCTTTCTTTTTTCTGCATCTAAATTGCCTCCGGTCTCTTTCCTTCCCGTTGTTCGTTCTATTATACTCCAAGCAGGGAAGAAATTCCACTGGAAATGCTTTGCGAGTTTCTCGTGTAAATTAAAAAGTCCCCGAAACATAACGTTTCGGGGATGTTTTCTATGTGTTCAATGACATCTGCGTTCTCTAAGTATTCAATAACATCCACTCGGCTAGGATTCAAACTTCGTCTGCGACTCGTTTTCATCAAGTCTCGGGATGGGCTTTCACACTAAGTTCACGCTTCGCCTATGGCTCGCGTTCTCTAAGTGTTCAATGCCTAGCAAACACCCTGAGCGAGCATAGCCCTCGCTTAAGGTATATCTTATTTACTTACATGCACGCTATTTTGTAACCCACCAGTATACAGCTATTGTCAGACTATTTGGCTTTTCTCGCCCTATAATACACTATTTTTCATACACCGATACATACTTACTCGCTGCTGTAATATATACTCCTGAAATAAGTTTATACATACTTCCGCCACCTACTTTAATAGGTCCTTCTGCAATTGTAAAGACTTCATTTTTTGCCTCACGTTCAACAACAGCACTATCATCCCAACTTGGTTCTTTTCTGACTGCCAAATTATCTACCAGTACTTTCACATACTTTTTCTTCTCGGGCAGTTGTACCGGTGCAACTGGCTTCGATTCAGCCGCTACATAATCAGATAAAGCGTATGCGATTGCTCTGCATACCTCTTCAAACTTCTGTTCATACAGTGCTGCATCCGGATTATTCACAAAGCACACCTCAATAAGCATTGCCTTTGCCTTTGTTTTGCGGATAACATATAATCCGCTTCCGGCTTTTACTCCACGGTTAGTAAATCCAAGTGCTGCAATATGTTCACATACCTCTACAGCATCAGGATACTGTCTGCCCTTGTATGTATAAGCCTCTACTCCATGTCCTGCTCTTGCAGCATCATTGTTAAGATGAATACTAATAAAATAATCCAAATCAGTTGCATTTGCCATTGCTACTACTTTCTGTAAATATGCTGCCTGTGTTGGTGCGGAATCTACTGTGCATGGTACCACCTGCACCCCCGCTGTTGTAAGAAGCTCTGTCAATCTGTTACAGACTCTTCTTGTTTCTGTGCTCTCTGAAATAACTCCAATTGTTCCACTTCCTGCTCCAGAAAGTGTATGTCCTGCATTTAATCCAATTTTCATTTTATATCCCTTCTTTCTTTAGTCTAAGTCAATTTTTTCCATAATGGCTCTCGTTTCAAGAACTGTCAGATACTCTTCCATTGCTCTAATCTGTATATTATATATATTTCTTGGACAAGTAGGGGTAAAATTCAGTTCTCCGGCATCCCACTTTTTAAGCATTGCCTCTAATCCTTTGTATCTGATATCAAGCTGTTTGTATTCTGCTTTAAATCTCTCCTTATAGTCATTGCTCTGCATTAAAACAGATGTTGCCGGCAGTTTGCTTTCGTCATATTTCCGGTATGCATCTTCAAAGATTTCTTTAGGGGACCAGCTTTCATATCCGTCTGGATATCTTACCAGATACCCTTCTTTCTTTGGATTCTCATTTTCCGGTATTTTCCACCCACGGTAATTGTTATAATCACCCAGATTCATTTCCTTTGCTTCAATGATTTTTGTTCCCACATACTTTTTCATCTCTATTCTTCCTCCTTCTCTTCTGTCTTTGAAACCTCTTCCACCTGTGATTTCAGATTTTTCAACAGTGGTAATAAAAACGGTGGAACCGGTGCTCCTATATCCTTGATGTTCTCTAAGATACTGATGATTTCATTACATATAATCCATATAGCCACTACACATGCTATAAGAAATGTAACCTGCATTGTGATTCCTACCGTTGTTGCCGCATACTTAAGTAACTGGTCAATGATTGCACCTACAACCACCAGAAGCCACATGGAAATCTTCTTTGCAATTCCACGAAATCCTCTGTATGAATCTACCGGCTGATTGCGGTACTTGGATGCAAAGATACCTGTTGCATAGTCAATAATGTTGCATGCCACCAATAACAATACCGGTACATACAAGATACCGAGCAGGGATGATAAGAACCCCGTTACTGCTGTTATGATTGCTTTGATTGTGTTGTTATTCATTTTCTTTTCCTCCTTCTTTGTTCATTGCTTCTTTCAATTTTTCAATTTCTTCCTGTTGTATCTGCACCATCTTGATAAGATACGGGACAAGTTTTGAATAATCAATTGCAAGTACCTTATTTTGAATGCCTTTACTTGCATCAAAATCTTCTTCTGAATATCCATCAGGAACAGTAACACAGGATGGGATAATATCAAGTGCATCTTCTGCAATTAATCCTCTCTGATTCTTCTCACCACCAAATTCCTTAATATAGTCAAATTCAATCGGATTTAATAGAAGCACTTTCTTAGCTTCTTCTTCAGGCATATCTACAACGTTTTCCTTTACTAATTTAGAGGAAGGATTTGTAAATGATGCACCATAAACAGGTGTATAAGAACTTCCAGACCAATCTGACTGACAATAAATTGCACTTCCTACTATTGCTGTTCCACCACTTAATGCCCCGAATGTTCCATTTGATTGTAACCTTGCCACTTGGCTACCATTTCCATTGCAAAACTGATGGATTCCACTGTTTGTTAAATAGTTAAAAGTTGAACTTGCATCAATTAAACGACTTGTATAATCTGCTGAACTTCCACCATAGTGGAAATCAATAAATGGTACACCTGCCTGCCCAAATATCTCTATACAAGGTGGATTGTTTGGAAGATAATCGTGTGAATGCGAACTAGGTGGATATGTTGTAGGTTTGCCAGTTATTCCATTCCATGTCGTACTTTTTGCCTTATCTGCAACTGCCGCACTGCTAACCGTCTGCTGCTTAATGTTATCTGTTGTAATTGCTTTTTTCTTAAAGTCTACAAGCTGTTTGGCAAGTGTACCCTCTTCATTTGGATTTTTTTCCCTTCCATCAAGTACATATCCTTCCTGCGTTATATTTTCTCTCTGTGTTATTTTATCGTTCGATATTTTATTTTGGTCTAAATCATAGATTCCCTCATCCATATGATTTAAATTTTCCGCTGATATCAGTGTGGTTTTATCTGGATAATTCTTCCAATTTATTTTTTCATACGCCATTTTATACTCCTTTCGGATAGCCTATCGAATCTATTACATTCTGAAGACTATTAAATAATTCTAGTGTTTTTTCATAATAAACCTTTGCTGAGTTTTTATCTCCGGTAGCGTAATTTTTTGCTTCCGTTGCACTACTCACTGCTCCTTTCGCACTGTTTGCTGCTTCCGTTGCACTTCCGGCCGCTCCTGCGGCACTGTTCTTCGCTTCATCTGCATATCCACTAGCATCTGTCGCACTGTTCGCTGCTCCTGTTGCACTGCTTGCCGCTCCTTTCGCACTGTTTGCCGCTTCCGTTGCACTTCCGGCCGCTCCTGCGGCACTGCTTGCCGCTCCTGCGGCACTGTTCTTCGTTTCATCTGCATATCCACTAGCTTCTGTTACTGACTGGTTTATTAAAGTTATTGCATCATCTGCCTGCTGCCTCAGTGTTTCCTGCATACCTGATATCTCATTCTGATACTCCTCAAGAGCTGTTGCTTTCTCGGTAAATCCGCTTTCCATAGCAGATATATTCCTCTCTGCGTTCTCCGAAAGTGTCTTGTACTGTTCTGCCTGGTTGCAATAGTCTTCTGCCTGAGCAACCTGCTGCACCAATGATTTGTATTCATTTTGAGATTCAATGATATTCGGGTCCAGAATCTTGTTATATACATAGATTACAAACTCCGGCGAAGTAATAACTGCCCCATCCTGCATAGACAGCTCTATCTGTCCAATACATTCGCCCAACACATTAATGGTCTGTGTCGTGACTTCGTACTGTATCTCAGAGCCATCTATTACACAATCGTTGTAGCAAACTTTACCATCTGGCTTCACGATGCTTACTGCCGCCACTAATACATCTGACAAGTCGTATATCTTTCCGCTCTGCATAAGTGTAAAATGCAGGCTTCTTGTCTTTGTATCTCCCTGTCTTACAGAAATCCGGGGGCGTGTCCGTTCATGATCCAGGTCAAGTCGCATATTATTTACGATATTATTCCTCATAGATAACCTCCTTCGCCCTCATTATATAAAAAAGAAATAGGGGATTTCTCCCCTATTTCGTCTTCTTTTTTGACCATTCTTCGATTTTTTTATTTGCTTCTGCATTCGTATATCCAAGGTGCATATAGATTGAGATAAGCAGGTTCTTCATATCAGCATATTTACCTTTTTCCTTTGCCTTAAGGTATTTCTTTTTATATTCTCTTGTTACAACTCCACTGATATCTTTATTTTCTTTCCCGCCTTTACTTTTTGCTTCACTTATGTAGTCAAAGATAGCCTCTCTGTCTGCTCCCTTGTTTATAGAATTGTCAATTGCATCATATAGCCTCTGATATGTTTCACCGTAGTTCCATTCTTCCAGGGTGCACCATATCTCCTCATCACTCTGTCCAGCTTTCTCTCTAAGGAACTTCTTGGCTTCTTTCTCTGATATATCTCCAGCAAGATAACCATCCTTCATCTCTTTTTTCACCTTGGATGTAATCTCCTTTTTCTCCAGTCCCTTTTCTTTCAGTTCTCCTTCTATCTCTTTATATGCTGCATTATCTTCGGAAAGGTATGCATCCAGCATTCTCTCATACTGTCTGCTATTATTTCTCTTGATTCCTCCCAGATATTTTCCAGTTGTAGTATTATAGATTGCTTTGAAATCTCTTTCCACATTGTAAATTGGAATACCCGTTACAGAAGAAATTCCGCTCATTAATGACTCAGCCGCTTCTAACCAGGTATGGTTTTCTCTGTAATCTGCATCTGTCGCATATTTCTGCATATTCTTTACTCCGGCAAACAGTTTTGACAACCCCTGCATATCCAGTCTGTTTACATCATATCCCTGTACTATAGAAAGGATATCCTTAAGATACGGTATCAGCTGAATCGGATTCAGGTTATCTTTTACATTATCCTTGTAATCCTCAAGCCATCTCTCCCAGTATGTTGTGTCATCATCCTTCTTATCTCTGAATGCATCCATAAAGGACTGTGCTGCTGCATTCACAACATTTGTAATAATATATGCTTTCAATGTCTGTTTAAAGAATCTTTTACTTCCGGCATTCCATTTACCCGGCATCTCATACCAATCCCTCAATGCATTTGCCAGCATATTGTAAGACTTCGTAGGCTCTGCCATGAACGACGTTGCCATTTTATGTAAGCCATTGTTGCTTCGCATAATCTGTGACCGGTGCAATACAGAGTCTACTACCTGTGTCTGGTCGATTAGTTCATCGTATCTGTCTACACATAAATCTGTAAACTCTTTGGAATTTACGTCTATATCCGGATGCAGTGCCTTTGTCTCCTGTTTTACTGCATTCCACAGTACACCCCATGTAATATCATCTGCCTGTTGAGCAAGAATCATGGATTTTTCCTGCAATCCCTCTTTAAAGGTATGCTGGTCCGTAATAACCTCTTTCATAGACTGACCAATTGATGTTTCAAAATATCCCCAGGACTTCCACTTTGCAATAGGTGCTTTTTCCTGTACCTCATGCACTGCAGGTTTCATGGTCAATGCTTTTAAAAGATACTTGGAATCCATCACTGCCATTGTACGGAAATAAGCTGTTGGCTGCTGTATTGCTACCCTGATATTTGCTGCTACAGATGCAGCCTTCATATTTCCAACCAATTCATCCACAAACTTGACCTGGACATCCCCTGTTCCTTCTGCATTAATATCCTGCACCAGTTTTTTAAAGTATTCCTGGTATTCTTTTCCATAAGCCCTTTCTATCTGTGCCTTAACGGATGTCTTGGAATTCAGAATATCCAGCATTTCATCCTCTGACATATGTTCATCCAGTCCTGCTTTTTGTCTGTAATTAAACCACTTCATAGCATCTGACAGTGCCGCTGTATAGCTTCCGTAACTTGCCATATCTGTTACATGCTTCGTAAATACATCAAAGATATCATCCACCACGATAGCATTTCTCGCATTTTTCATAGTCTTCTTAGTGAATCCCTGATTTTTTACTCCCCAGTATGAAGTCTGATCCTTTGTATCTACAGTATTTCCGGATGTCTTAATAGGATAATAATGCTGTCCACCGAATCTTCTGTATCCATACATCTGCATTGTGGTAGCATTACCCCATGCAGAGCATCTATTCTGCATAAACTGCTGCATAGAATCCGCCACTTTCTTCTGCTCCGGAGTAAGCTCCTCACATATCTTTCCTACCTCATATTCAGTAAGCCGGATTCCATCAGAATTCCGATATACCTTTGTTCCAGCTTTGGTTGTTGTTATCACTCCTCCATACTTGATATGTTCTTTCGCCTGCTCTCTGTTCTTAAGTTCATACAGCCCCATCATCTGTGCTGTTGTCATCCGCAACTTTTTATTGCCAAAATCAAACTCATGAACTTCCGCATCCCTTCCGGTCCACTTCTTCATTTCAGACTTTAACTGTTTTTCGGTAAGTCCACATTCCTCAGCAATCTTTCCAAACTGAGACTGCATATAATCCTGTGCTTCCGCAATCTTTTCCGTTCTGGTATTCAGTCCCTTACGCAATCCTTTATAGATACTAAGTGCAGAATCTCCCATTCTGTAGAAGTATGACCTTGGGTCCAGCATATTGGCATCCAGCATATTTTCTGCTTTGTTAATTGCCTTTCCCCTTAATGTATCATTATTCCATACTTTCTTATCCTTCTTGGTTTTCAGCTCTTCAATTGTGTTGTCTCCAAGTTCTTCCACGTTCTGTGCACGTTCATTTACATATAACTGGTTTACACTGGTGATGGCTCTCTTCAATCCGGATACCAGTCTGTCCAGATATCTCAGACCATTAATATCCATGTCCGAAATTCGTACACCCTCATTATTGTTCAGGAAATCTGAAATATCATCCAGCAGTGAGCTTGTCTTCCGGTCTCCTGAATTACCATCCATAAGAGCATTATAAATATCCTCATAATCTCCGGCAATGGCTTCTCTCTCGCTTGATAACTTAAGCTGCATCTGGCTTAAAGCATTGTACCATTTCAGTGAATCAACACTATTTGGATTTGTCCGGTCTGTCGTGAAGTCTATCGCATCTATGAAATCAGCAACCATTTTCTTTAATGCATCCGGCACATGATTCTTATCTGTATTCTGATTAAATGCAGTTACAATCCCTTGAGCATTCTTTCTGATACGTTCCCGGTATCTTCTCCGCTCCTCGATATTTCTCTTTGCCGTACGGTTCTCTGACTGCTCCGCTTTCAGCTTCATATACTTGTCGTTGCTCTGCTGTTTCACCTTTGCCAGCTTTGCTTCGTATGACTTTATTTTCTTTCTGATTTCCGTTTCTGCCTTTGCATCACGATAGGCCATAGCCGAGCTGAGTTCTCTTCTCTGTTCATCCAGTTCCCTCTCATACTTCTGTTTCAGGCTGTCTCGTCTGGTCTTTTCCTGCTCTTTCAGTTTTTCGAATCTTTCACGGTATTCTGCATTCAGATTCTTTCTGTATTCCTGCTGCTTTGCAATCAGCTTCTGGGTTTCCGCCAGCACCTTTTTATTTGCTGCATCCGTGCTCTGCTCTACAAAGAATCTCCGGTAAATGTCTAATGCAAGGTCATATGCTGCCTGCTGCTTATTCATTCCAAAGATATTATGCCTTGCCGGTTTCATCTCATTCATAGCATCAATCAATGCTATTGGCTGATCATTTACTGCAGTATCCATATCCAATATGTAATTAGAGCTCTGGCACAGCTCATCCCATAAGGAATCCAGATACATACCATCTTCTGAGAAAGTAATGTTTCCGAAATTCATCTTCCGGAATTTATCATAGCTGTCATAATAATGTGCTACTTCTTTCTTCTGGGCTTCATTCAATCTGATTTTCTGCCCTTTCAATGTTTTACGGAAAGAGTTATACACATCTGCTTCCACACTATCCACATCTGTACTTTCTTCGATAACCGGCATAGCAATTTCCTGTACGATTCTTACCATATCCTCATACGAAACATTCTTTGTATCTTTTAAATACGCAAATACCTTAGTCAGATTATCAGCCAGTTCTTTGGCATTATAGGTACTCTTGTATTCCTGCTTTACCTCGGATGCTATCTTACGCATTGTCTTATCGTCAATGCTCACATTTTCAAGTGCTTTAAAGCCATCCTCAATAATAGAACCCATTTCTTTTTCTGTATCGGAATACTCCTCTTCCAGTATTGCCATGAGGTCTTCATCAATGTCCACTGAATGTCTGATGTCCGGGTCTGCTGTTGGCTTTTTATTATCTACGTTTTTAATTTGGTTCTGACTAAACGTGACATAGCTTATTCCCCTTTGCACTATCTTTCCATCTTCTCCCGGAAATCCACCTTCATCCACAATAATGCCGTCATATTCATCCAGCAAATCATTATCCTCAAGGAACTCATATATATTATCTGCTTCTTCCCACGATGGGAGTCCACTATTTGTAGTATCCTTATATTCTTCATATGGATTGATTCCTAATGCATATCCTCCTTTTACATAATCATTAATAAATATTTCCTTCGTTTCCGGATTTCTTATATCAAAAGGTTTCGTGATATTTAAATATACTTCATATGTTTTTTTATTTGTAACTGTCTTTCCCGCTTTTCTTGAACTCGCACTTGGCTCCTGGTAAAAATCTGCATACCATCTATTTGGAGTAAAAAACTGTATATCGTTTTTAAAAACCGTAAAATCTCCATTTGGTGTACCATGATACATAGGAAGAAGATTTCCATTGTCATCCCTTACAGTCGAATTTTCAAAATATTTTTTCTGCTCTTCTGATAATTTTCTTCCTTCGGAATCTACATCAAGTGAAAAAGTTGTTGCATTTTTCTGATTCTGTGATATACTACTTTTAGAAGCAGTTTCATTATCGTTGTAAAACCCTCGGGAGTTTGATCGTGAAACTGCTTCTTTTAATGTTACATCATATACATAATGTTCATTTCCAGTATCTTTTACATTTATTAGCACATCGAAGTAGTCTCCCTCAAATTCAATTGTTTTGATATAATAATCCCATGTTTTTGCATTTCTATGGAATCTGTTTGTTTTCCCTAGCTCTGTTTTACTTCCTGTATAAATACTATTTTCTGCAAGCTCAATATACTCTCCTTCTGCGCCTATGCTGATTTTAGCTCTTAATCCTTTCCTGCTAGATTTTTTATCTCCATATATCCCCTTTCTAATTCCGCTTTCATCATAAAGTGCATAATATACATGTCCATTTTTTACAAACTTTGCTGCACGACCTGCATATTGTTCTCTCATGATATTCAGCATTCTTTTTTTACGTTCTTTAAAAGTCAGTTTTTTCGTTTCATTACTTAGCGCATATCTTTCTATTCCATCTGGTCCAATTGTTATTGAGTATCTGATTCCACTCTCAGTTGTCTTCATCCGCTGTATACCATCTATCACAAGTGAATCCGATACGTCGTATTCCCAACTTTTTTCAAGCGGAAGTCTAAAGTGCAATTCATCCCCAAAATCATCATCCAGCACAAGCTTCTCGACCGGTATAGTAAATTCCAATATTTCCTTTCCATACCCTACAATCTGACCATCTTTCTTAGTTGAAAAGAAGATGCCGTCTTCCTTTGCAACCATTATCTTTTCTTCTCTAATTTTCTTTGCCGCTTTTTCGCTTGTTGCATGATACAATCTTACATTTCCATACTCATCTACTTCCCCGCCTGCTCTTTTTATTTCCTCTATCATATCGAGAGCATTTAGCAATTCATCTCCGCTTAATCTCTCTTCAATGTTTAAAGAATATGTTTTAAAAGGATTCTTCTTGTCATCTTTAGAAACCGTTTTTTTCGAGCTAATGTCTATTGTCTCTGTTTCTCCCTTCTCTGCCGTTACATTTTCCCGCTTATAATTTTCCTGCGCCTTTGTCAATTCACCCAAAAACATATCTCTTATCCTTTGTGCTTCTTCCGCATCCGCTCTCAGTGCTTTCTTTGCTGTGCTGGATAATACATGATCATTCAGGTATGATGTGATTTTGTCGTAAACTCCCTTGAAGAAGTCAGCAATCGTCTTGAGAATGCTCTTATGCTGGCTCTCTGTCATGTTCTCTGACATATACTTGGAAAATGCTTCTACTCCCTTTTGGTCAGCAAACAGTCCTGCTACATAGTCAAATACATACTCATTTGCAGAATCTTCATAGGTCTTTCCTTTTTCTACTGTCTTATATGCCTTATGGTACTGTTCAATAGCATTTGTAAGGTAAGCAGCTCCTTCTTTCGTTGTAACATAATTCAATACCGTATCTACTACTTTCTGCATACCTTCATGATTATATGCCTCGGAGAATTCACCCAATTCATGCACAAGTGTTGTGTATTCATTAGTAGTATTTCCCTTTCCTGTGGTCTTTGCTAACGCTATTCTTGACAATGCTTTCTGGAAGTTACCATTTTCTCCATGCTCCAGTTCATCATTCAATTCAATGTCAAGCCCGGTTTTCTTTGCTACCATTTCCACAACCGATTTCATGCGATTGTCAGATTTATCCAGTCTGTTATCGATTACGGATCCAGTTCCCATCTTCACGGCCTGCTGCACATTGGAATTCTGTGATAACGGACTTCTGCTGTTTTCTCCGAGATAATACATTTCCAGCAAGGTTGATGGTGACATTTCACTTACAATTCTTGCATTTACCGGATTATTCATAATACTCTCATATGAAGTTTTTCCAAGTTTTCCAGCATTGTAAAATACTGCGGTTGATTCCAGGTAAGTAGGCATACTTTCCCCGTTGTAATTCTCAATGACTGCATTGGCCGCTTTTGTATCATCAAATGTTGCCGCAAAATTATACAGATTTCGCATGGTTGGATTACCTATCTCCACTGTCTTATAATCTACAACTCTTCCATCTGACAGTTTTACCATGGTTTTCTCCGGTGTGCTCTCTGCAATCTCTACAACGATATCCTGTTTTCCTGTATTTCTATTTACTGCTGCAGTTACCCCTGTCTGATTTCTGCTATACGGTTGCACCGGTGCAACTTTCTCATTTTCTATCACTATTCCTTCCGCATTTTTTACTCTGCCTGTCATGTTGCCCGTGGTGTTCTCAATTGCATTATCTTCCCTTGCAGCACTGGTATCTGCAGTATTATTCATCAGCTCCTGCGCCTGCTGCTGTGCCTGTTCCTGTTCAGCTCCTTTTCTGACAAATCCCTCTGTTATAACCTTGTCCAGATTTACGTCTTCACTTTTTGCCATGGACTCTATAATCTGGCTCATTTGCGAATCAGTAATATTATCCGTTTTTACTGTATCCGCAATCTGCTTTGCAGTAGAATTCTCCGGCATCTTTTCTGCTGTTTCCAGGATAGTGTCTCTCATTGTATTATCCTGGTTAATTGTCTTTCCCATTTTATGATACTGCACGGAATTTACGGTATTTGCTACTCCACCAAATACTGCACCGGAAATAGCACCGGCTACAAAGTCCTGCCCTACCTGGTTCCAAAACTGCTCATTAGCCGCTGCTTTTGCTTCATCTTCTGACATTCCATTTTTCATATATTCCTTTACATTTGTGCTATATTCAGATAATCCGCCATTAATCATGCGGTCTGCTGCTTCATCTGCAAAATCGGTAAATACTTCCTCACTGCCCTCAATTCCAGACTGAGCAGCCCAATCCAATATCTTTTTCTTAAATGTAGTTTTAGTTGGATTCTCCGCCATGCCATATAAATGGTCTAAGCTCAACTTTTCAAATCCTGCCTCTGCTGCTGCATTGGCAATTCCAATAGCAGCGGCTTTATTCGTGTCTACACCACGCTCAGACGCATCCACATATGCCTGGGAGCCGGCACTTGCCGCCATGATTCCAAGAGAAACCGGTTCACTTCCTGTTGCCATGGCCGCGGCCGAATCTGCCATACTCATTCCAACATCATATGTAAACTTTCCTATGGTGGAATTAATGTCATTTGATACTGCTTCTCTTCTTCGGTTTCTCGACTGTGTGAATCGAGCGGAATACGGGTCATAAGGTGTATAGGCTTCATCTCCTCCGAAATAGTTCTTTGCAGAATGACCTAACTGGTCTGCAAGATCTGCTACTGTAAGTAGTGAATCTCCTACCGATATAGCGGACTCCTTTACATTAATAAGAAATCCTTTTAATCCTTCCTGCTTTGTTTCCTCTTCCAATTCCTTTCGTTTCTTTGTATCAATCTGGCGATTATGAATCCAGGAATAGTATTCTTCCATATCATCAGCGTTGATTCCCTGACTTTCCAGGTTTTCTTTTGCGCTGTTATATGCCTTTTCTAATTCGAATGGGTCTCTGTTTCCAATCGTATCTCTTATAGCCTGTTCCTGCTCTGTTGCTTCCTCCTCGTCATGGTCTGTAATATACATCTGCATGACAGCCTGCTCCTGTTCCGGAGTAAGTTTTGCATAATCCTCTGCCCATCTCTTAATTACCTTCTGACTTTTTCTTAAGCTCTGCTCATTTTCATACTTATCGTCAATCGTTGCATAGTCTTCCAGTGCATCATGCTCTTCTACAGACATGGTTTCCCCGGTTAATCTATTTCTGTATCCTGCGAGCTTTGTATCCTTGGTAATGTTTCTTGCCAGCACTGGACTATCAAAACTACCGTATACCGGTTCATAATTCTTAAGCTTATCTTTATTTCCTTCTTTTTCATCCTTCGCACTTGTAATTTTTGCTGATAATTCTTCATCAGAAAGACTTGCAAGCTCCGGGTCAGATAAGCTCTGATAATATTTATCTATGTAGTCTGCATATTCCTTTGCAGTTTCCGGTTCTTTTTCCGGCATCCATGCTGTATTCTCCTGCTGCTTTAACGCTTCTTCAATCGCACGTTTTCTTGCACCTTTAAAACTGCTTACTGCGTTTCCGTGCTTTCCTTTTTGATTTGAATTCAGTGTGCTTTTTGCATTATTATAATCTTCCACCGTCATTGTCTCTCCAGTGCTTTCATTTCGGTACTCTGTCGGTGTAAGTTTTGCTCTGCTTCTTCCTGTCATTGTTTTATCTTCATTGCTGCTATCATATACCGGTTTGAAGCTATCTAATTTTTTCTTTGTTTCCCGGTTTCTTTTTGCAATATCCAAAGCTCCCTGTAATGCTCTTCCATTTTTTGACATTGCTCTTGCGGTCGTATTTGCCGTGTTCCGTACCTTTTCCAGTGCATAGTCAAATCCAGCAGGTTTTTCCTGCTGGTATCTGCTCATGCTGTTGTGAAAAACTGAAACATCCGGCGAAGCATTTCTATTCATTCTTGCCTGTCTAAGTTCTTCCAGGCTCTTTCTCTCTCCGCCCGATTCTCTTGTTATTGCAGCGCTCCGTGTATTCAGTTTTCTTTCTGTATTTTCATGTGTTCCTTCCTGCCTTTTTTTCTTTAATTCTTCCAAAGATAATCTGTCTGCCATATTGTTACCCCCTACTTTTTCTTCTTTTTGTTGTTAAGAAATCCACTCAAGCTAGGTGCAGAACTTCCCCCTGCTAATGTACTTGTTGCGCTTCTAGCTGTTGGTGCATCAAAGCCAAGGTCGTCATATAGTTTATTCCATATTCCCTCGTCAATAATTCCTGCCTTATACAAGCTGTCTGCATATGAGCTTCCCTGTGATGCAGCTTTATTTTTTAGCTCATTATAGTAGCTGTTGCTGATTGTTCCGCTCGTTGCCGGCCGTGTTCCACCGGATGATGAACCAGAAGAACTCCTGCTTGAGCTACGTCCAGATGAACCGCTTCTTGCTGCTCTTGCCTGCGACAATGCGAATTCCTGCGCCCACTGGTCATCTGCGATTTGATCTCTCTGCCTCTGATATTCAAACTGTTGCTGCCACTGGTCATCTGCAACATTATCTCTGTCTACCTGATAGTTGTAATCATTCAAATACTTATCGTTAGTCTGTGAATTCTGAAGTGCATTAAACAGATAATCTCTGTCATTCTGCCAACTACTTACTTTCTGCTGATATTCGTCAAAATCATTTCCATGAAGAATGTTATATGCATTCAATGCATTACTGGTATCATTCTGCCAATTCTGGTATTTATCCTGATACTGTCCATATGCTCTATCCTCTGCCTGTCCCAATGCGGAATACTCATTATACATATTGGTGAGGTCTGTATTGTATTTATCTAATGCCTGTCCATAAAGATCCGGAATAATATCATTCAGCTTTCCAAGATATGCCTGGTATGCCTGAGAGCCTGCTGTTGCTCCATAACTATTGCCATATCCTCCGGATAATGCTGCTGCCTGTGATGTTGTATCAAGCATTGCCTGTTTCCCCAGATTAGCATACTGCTCCTTATACTGTTGGTATAATGGGTCTGCATTGAAATCGTATGAAAATGGCTTTTTATTCTGTATTCTATTTAAAATTGTATCAATTGCCCCCTGATACCTGCTGTTATAAGCCCCAGGCTTTGCATTCTGAGTGTCTGTATAGTTTTTATAAGCATCCTGCACTCTCTGCGACTCCTGATAATCTCCAACTTTATTGTTCAGATGGTTATCAAGATTCGTCTGTGCTGTTCGTGTCCCGTCAGATATTACTTTCTCCCAGTTTTTATGATTCCCCATTGTCCTTACCTCCTGTTGATTCTTCTAGTGCCGATATCCTTGCATCTACCTGATTTAATGAATAATTCAGTGTATCAGAAAGATTGTATAGAAAGCTCTTTAAGCTCTCTATATTCTGTTCATTTGACATGTTCTCCATATCTACATTTGGATAATCAAATTTAGCCACTTACTGCACTTCCTTCCTGTATCATTTGTGCTATTGAATATACTTTAACTGCGCCTTTTCCGGATAATCTTAGTTTAAAATGGTCGCATCGTTTTATTCGAACCGGCACCTGGTATGACCGTTTTTTTGTTCCTGTATATTCCATTACCTTTTGCCAGTTTTCCGAATCATACATTATCTCTATCTTGAAATATGCATCTGCTTCTATCTCAAGCCGGATAACCAGCTCTCTGATATATTTGTTATAAATAGAGTCAAGACCCATATCTCCTGTCACTGCATACCATTCCTGTTTTTCTTCTTCCTCTCCAACTGGAATTGCTCCAGGATACCACTCTCCCGGATACATATACTGTTCTCCAAACCGATCATCCATCGGAGCTATTGGCATAAATATTTGTTCGTAATTAATTACCCAGATAGAGTTATTCTTATCTAAGAAATACAGTCCGCCATCTGAATATGCAAAGGCTTTCTTAATACCTTCATCTTCCTTTGTCCACATTCCCTTTGTAATGTCATACACATAAGTACAGTAATTACTAAATTCATCTCTCATGCAGACATAATATTTATCACGGTATCCTCCGGCAACTGCATCATAGTACATCTCTGTTCCAAGATTTCCAGATATCTTACTTGGCATACTTCCGTTATATGCGCATATACCATCCCGGCTTTTATAATATAAAACCTCATTTAATACAATCAGGCTCTTTTCCGAACCCAACTGAACGCCACGCATAGGTTTCCATGAAAGTTCATAATTACTCGGTTTATCACCAAATAATCTGTGCATGCCACCCTCTTTAAAAAAAAGTACACTACCGGAATAAGATATTGCACCGGTAAAATCCCCTTCCGAACCCACCGTTACTGCGTAGCTGTCAGAGGACAGGCCCATATAACATCTCCAGTTCTTTGGGTCTCCTAGCTTGCAAGCATATATTTCATGATTTGTAGAAGAACACCCCCACAACCGGTTATCCATCTCAGTTACAAAATCCATATCCGGGACTGTCCTTGAGATGGTTATATTCTCACTGTTCGTAAATACTTTATTAATCAGACCCATCACAATTACATAATCATCTCCACAACCATACAGAATATTGGATGTGTTAAAATCATAATTGTTATAAATCTCTGCCCTTTTATCTACTCCACTGAATGTAGCAGCATCATATACTTTAAAACCTTTCCCGATACCTGGTGACTGTATCTTTACATAGGTTGTTCCTACGGATACCCATGCTGCAGAATTTTCACTCCATATTTTCATTACAACTGTATTTTCAGAAGTATCTATCCAGTATTCATATTGCGTTTTATCCGGTTCTGTATCACCGGTATATGTTTTCTTTTCAGGAAATACCGTTCCGTCCATTTTGCAAAGCGTAAAGGATGGCTTTGTTGTGGTGGTTACCTTATTTTCCATATCGGTTAATGTTTGGTCATATACGTTGTACATAACCTTATCCGGGAAGACACACAAATATGCTCCCATTCTTACAAATGTTCTTTCCTTATCCTTGCATGATTCCTTTAAATCACACGCTTCTGACTGGTTATAGTACAGCTTATTCTCTGTTACCCACACCAGCTTATCCGTGCCATACAGGCCTTTACAGTCTGTAAGGTCCCGCAATTTTCCTCTCGGTATTCTCGGAGACAGTATCGGATAATAATCCACCGTCATATTTTTCATATCCGAGAATTCCCCGTCTTGTATTCTTCCATTGGCATTGTAGCCGCCAAATGCACTCAGTACCTTGGTTTCCGACCTTGTACTTTGAAGTTTAGGTAATCTCATATGTCACCTCTCTAATACATTGTTGCCCTTAAAGAGCTTTTATGTGTCCGGTACCAGTAATTAGCAAAATCCTGGTATTTCTGATTAAACATAGCTGCTGAATTTGCGTATCTGTCCATTTCATTGTTATAATAATCAATCTGGCTCATAAGCCACTGGACATATAAATTGTCATATGGGGCAGGCACAAGAAGTTCTTTATCCATATCAGCTTCTGTATAAGGCTCTACCACTACATCCTCTTCACGTTCTCTTACGTTCAGGATTTCAATAGCAATTCTTTTATCCAATTCAGTGATCCAATCTAACTTTTCGTTATCCTCATAAGTATTTGGTTCCAGGTCATCCACCTTTGTTATTGCTTCATTTACCTTCATACATGTCTCTCCTTCTAAAAAAGAGGCACAACAATGCTGTGCCTCTCCTCGTTTTAATGGAATCTCTTATTAGTTAAAAGCCTTTCCTTTTGCAATAAGTTCCTGCTGTCTTCTCATTGCAAGCTGGTCCATTTCTGTACTGTTCTTCAGAACTTCAAAGATTGGTTTCGGAATGGTTACCTCTTCCCCTCTTTTAATTCTGTAATTATGTCCATTTAAAGCTACAAAAATGTCTCCTTTTTCACCATCCAATGGTGCCATGAACTTAACTTCTTCTTTCCATGGATCAGCTTCTACCGCATCTTTTACCTGAATTTCTTCTGTTGCCTTGGTTTCTTCTGTTGCCTTGGTTTCTTCTGCTACTTTCGTTCCTTCTGTTTTTGTTCCCATACAGTTTCCTCCTAGTTTGCCTCTACGCTTCCGCTGAATTTTGATGTTGATTCAATACGAATCATATACTGTTCTATCAGACGTTCTGCCGTTTTAATTGCTTTCCATCCAACCGTTGAGCGCTGGTTCAATGGGTCATCACCAGCACCTGCCGGCTTGATAATCATCTGTAATGCTCCGCCATCAATACCGGTCTTTGCATACGCATGTCCTCCAAGTACTAACGTTCCAAATACTGCAAGGTCTGTCGGGCATCCTACGCCTTTCCAAATTTTTGCATTTGAAGTAGATACAAAACGTACATTCGCAATCTTTCCGATTTCTCCTTTAAAAATTGCTTCTGATGCTGCATATTTATGTGTGTCAATCCATTCCTCACTGCGCATAAGGTCATAGGCTGCGTATGGATGAATGATAGCTACATAAGAGTTCTGAATTTTTGGAGCATTCATTGCTTCCAGCATAGATGCGGCACGGAAGAAGATTTCCGGTGTCAGTGTGTCTGCTGCTGTTAACTGGGCTCTTGTTGCTCTGTCTCCAACAATTAATACGTTTGTGCCACCGGCCATAACGTCTCTTGTAACATTGTCCAATGTCAAACCTGCCTGAGCACCTAATATTTTTGAAGCCTGTATAACATTGTTGTCAATGGCTGTAAGGTCCAGCACGTCAGAAATTGTGATGTAATCTCCATATTGTTTTACTGTACTTGTAACTGTACTTACACTTAAGCTATTTCCATCCGGTGTCACACCTTCTGTAAGTGGTGTATTCGCCGGTTTCAAAGAGTCATACTTTCTGAACTCAATCTGTTTACCACCGTTTTTAGGAATCGGATAATCATCTCCAAACTGGTCATGCACCAATTCTGGGGATGCTTCTTCAATCAATTCCTTTTCGTAAAATGTTTTATTTTCTGCCGACAAACTGGATGTACCAGTTGTCTGCGTGTTCGGATTTGCAAAAAACTGCAAGATATTTCTGATTTTCATATAAATTCCTTTCTGAATTACGAGAAAGAAACGCGTTCTCCTTCCAGTACTTTCTTCTCGTATTCTCTCATCTGTTCAGGTGTCAATTTTCTAACATCTACTTTCACTGTTCCTTGTGAACCGGAAGATGCTGCACCTTCAATTGGTCTTCCACTCTTTGAATTGATGCTTTTTACTACATTGTTTTTTGCTGTTTCTGCCGCCTGTGCCATTCCATATGTCATAATCTCATCATGGTGTGTGGCCATGTAAGCAGCTTCAATGCTTCCACCAACTTTAAGAATTGCCGTGAAGTCTGGATTTGCAAGTTCCTCATTAAGGTTAAAGTCCATGTTGTACTTCTGTCTTAATGCATCCGCCTGCTGTGTCCACTGTGCATAAATCTGCTCGCCTTCTTTTTTCTTCTCCAACTGTTCCATTGCTTCTGTCAGTTTCTTGTTTTCCAACTTTACCCGGTTTACTTCCCGAAGCTGGTCTACGGACATTCCATGTCTTGCTGCTTCATCTTCCAGAAGTGCATTGTCCTGCTGTACTGCTCTTACGAGTCCTTCTACATCATCCGCTTCAAGACCATAACGCATAGCAAGCTCTCCCATGATTGGAGTCATTGCATCATACTGTTTCTGCAAGTTACTGATTGTTTCATTCGATTTTTTCAATCTGTCCTTAACGATTCCTTCTGTACGCTTTCTATATGCGTCTCTGTAATCGCCCTTAATCAGTTCCTCGAAGGCTTTTTCTGTGTCTTCCGGTGTTGTCGCATCCTGCGACGTTCCAGCGTCGTCCTGGTTACCTGTTCGACCGTCTGTGGCTCCGGCGTTGAGCCCTTCCGCCTGTCCTGCTGTTCCTTCTGCTCCAGTTGAAGCTGCGCCTGCTCCACCTTCCGCAAAAAACTGCAAGTTAAAATATTTTTTTCTCATACTTTCGTCCTTTCCGAAGTGCCATGTTTTTTTCTTAAACCACTTGCACTATATCAATTTATTTTTTTTGCAACTCCCAATTTTTGCCACAAATGAAATATTTTTTGGGAAATTTTTTTCAATGATTTTATAGCCGTTAAAAATTGTTTCTAATACTACTTCTGTCTCTTTGACCCAGTCCGTTATTTCCATTCTGCATCTCCCGGATTCTTCCATTTCCAAGACCGTAATTTTTACTTTTCCTGTTGCCTGCTGCTTTTGCAATTCCTCAAGAAGCGTAAATAAAAGGATACTGCATGCCGAGCACACAATATCCTTTCCTGCTTCTGCATAGTCAGCATGGCCTTCCATTTTTATTTCCAGCAGATTTTCTTCTTCTCTCACTCTGACTTTAAGCATATCTTTCTCCTATACTGACGTAGAATTTCTAGTCGCATGTGCCGCCTGACTTGTTAATGAGCCATTGCTGTTTCGATTCAGTACGGACTGACTCTGTGCCATAGGTTCTTCTGCCTGCTGCATTGCAAGCTGTGCATTTCCCGCTATTCTTTCTGCATAATTCGTTGTTCCGCCACTCGACATATCTACTGCCTGTGCCAGCGCAAGAGCCTGCTGCTGCATCTGTAAGTACAGGTTGTAATATGTCTGGGATTTATTTAATCTCTGCTTCACCTCGTCTTTTCCGTCAAAGTCCATCATATCCAGACATCCGATAGTCATTTCTGCATTCTGCGGATTAAAAAATCCAAGGTTGTAGAATTGTAATGCAAGCTGATTCTGTGTCTCCCTGGTGTATGCGCTCTGCTTTGCTGGTACAACCTTTACATCAAAAATTGGAACTCTTTCTGACTGTGCCTGTCCAAATCCTGTATCCATTGGTTGTCCTTTTAATGCGCTATTATCAAACGTCACATAATCTGTTTGTCCAGTTTCTCCGGTAATTCTGAATTCCCTTGGCTCATCATAAAATTGTCTGATAAGCTCAATCACCAGATAGCATATCTTTGTAAATGCTCTATAATCCGCTCTGTTTGCATCTCTCGATAATTTTCCGGATGCTTCCTGGAGACTTGCAATTCCACTTGCTGAAGTAACATTAGAGGTCTGTCCCTGTGCCGCTGCTGTATTTCCAGAAGTATCCTTCAGTTCTTCGATTTTATTATTCAAAATGGTTTCATAAATGCCCGCCATTGGTGTCGATGTGATCTGTCGAAAAGCATCCTCTCCCAAGTTTCCGCTAAAGTGCACAAGTGACTTTGAAAAATCGCAAAAATCATTTTCATTCAGCCCCACATCGTCTCTGACCGCCCATCTTGGCTTTGCCAGTGACAATCCATTTTCAAGAATACCCTGCTGCATCTTATCTATATATGCCTGGGTGTCTTTCATAACATCAATATAACCAAATCCACAGACACTGCTTTCGATTGGAAACAATACATCAAACACAAACGGATATAGACCATGGTCATACAGCCCTGTGTATTTTAATTCATCATCGTTTTCTGTCGCATAGAGCACTTTTCCATTGCAGAATTTGCAATAATGCAGCACGTTCTTTCTCTTAATCAAACCATTATCGTCTTCCAGTACAATGGTTTTGTGATAGTACCAGTCCACAACTGCAACCTTCTCTGTATTATCTTCCGCATCCGTCTTTATGTACTGCGTAATACTAATATCACTACCTGCCATTATCTCCTTATCTGGATAAGCAGCCTTTATGTCCTCTACGTCTTCCATGGATACATAGAATACATTCTTTGACCTCTGAATATCTTTTACTCCTGGTTCCCAGAAAAGATTCATAATGTCGACATTTTTAATTGATATGTCGCCTAATCCATTGTCTTTCGAACCATCCCAGAATACGCCTGTTACACACGTTCCATTTTTTAATTTATACCATCCGCAAGCTGAATACGTCTCTTCAAATTCATTTCGTTCCAATATAACCGGTATGATTTCTGATAAAGCCTTGGCTGCTCTTTCATCATTCTTTTCTCGTGGAAGCACATTTGCTTCTGGAAAATTGTCCATGATGTCAGCATGCTTATTGGCAAGTGCGTTGAAAAGCCATGCAGACCGTGGTTCTATTCTTTTTTCTGCTTCCTCTTCCTGTTCTTTTCTTGCATAATCCCAATGCCTTAACCTCCACCATTCCTCGTTTTCCACAATTGTATTTTCAAGGTTCTTTTTTCCGGCATGATATTTTCTCAATACTTCTGCTGCTTCTTTCACATCATCATCCGTGATAGCATCTACCGTCTGCTCTTCCTGCATCTCTTTTTCTTCTGATTCCGTCTGAATTAATGTGTCCTGCTGTTCTTTTTCCTGTTGCACCGGTGCAACTTCTGTTATTTTTCCTTTTTTATAAGCCATCTCTCATCCTCCTAAATATTTAATATCTGTACTCCTTGGCTTCCTTTTTGCTCTTTGAACATATCTAGTGGGTCGAATGCCGGTTTTTTTTGTAATACATTTCCTCTCGGAGCAATTGGGTGCTCCATAAGCACATATCTGCATTCATCATAGATGTGGTCTTCTTCTGTTGTGTCAATATCTTCCGGAATTGTCTCACTATATGTAAGGTTTGGGATTGTTCTGATGAAGTTTCTGCATGTGTTAAAAATTTGAAACATACAATCTCCCATTTCATCGAAGGCAAACCTATAGTGATACTGCATCTTTCCCGGCAGTCTGACATGGTCTCCGCCATGGAAGTATACAAAATTAGGGCTTCTCTCCATCATTCTGGCAACGGATTCTCCTCTTGACTCATCAAATATAGCCGGATCCGCTACACCTGTGATTCTCTTACCTTTCAGCAACGGATTATTTTCTTCGACTTCTCGAATCTTTCTTGCCTGTTCTACGGGATGCTCTTTTAATCCCTGATTAGCAATTCCATTCCAACCGTACAGCTCTGCTATCCGGTATATCTTTCCCTTTGTATCTACTGCATACCATCCAACTGAATACGGCTTTGCATATCCGAAGTCGAACCCCCGGTATATCTTCCAGTGGTCCGGTATTTGAAATGGCTCAATCACATGCGTCCACATTCTGTCTTTATAATGATTTGGATCATCTCTGAATTCTGTAAAAACCTGTCCGCTAAAGCTGTCCCATGAGCCATACATCAGGGCATTTCTTTCTGCCTCTGGCAATGCCGCCAGGTTCGCTAAATAATCCGGGTCATTCTCTAACAGTTTTTTATTATCAAATACTGTGGCCGGTATGTATATCCTGTCTCGTGAAAGCTGTATCTTCTCACCCTGCGGATTAAGCACGCTGTACCTTTCCACAATCCTTGTATTTGGCGGTGCAGGCGTTACAAATCTCTGCTTAACCCATGCCATCCCTTTTCCATCCGGATTCGCTGTCGCTCTCATGTATACCCTTGTACCAGGTCCCATTGGTCTGTTACGAGACATCATATACTGATACTGCGTCAGTGAAAAATGTGTTAATTCATCAAATCCAATAAAATCGTATGCTTTTCCTTGATAGTTGAAGCGGTCAGAGTCTCTTTGCATGTATCCGAAAAATATCTTTGCGCCGGACTCAAACAGCCAGCGCTTTTTATTTTCATTAAATTTGGGACGCTGCCCCTTCAAATTGCCGTACAAGTCATAGGATCGTGTAATTAATCCTTCAAGCTGCGGTACTGTGTCTCGGAATATGATTCCTCTGTAATTTGGTATGTTTATCTGTCTTAACGCTTCCGCTAACATTGAATCTGACTTTCCACCGCCTGCTGCTCCTCCAAATAAGACCTCATACTCCGGTCTTTCCATGAATATCTTCTGCTTCGGCTGTGGCATCCACGAAGCACTCATCTTCATCCACCTCCTTTACTGGTGGCAGGAATACTACTCCTTCATTGTTCTCTCCATCGTCTTCACCTTTAAAGCCATGCTTGTCCAACCAGTCAATTGCTTTTTGAGAATCTTTCAGCTCAATGACTACTCCATGCGCTGTATTCTTTACAGCTTTTACCGTTTGCCAATCTATCAAATCCGGATTTTTAATACTCACTCCATATGCCGATATATTTACAACATCTGATAAGTCAGCAAATGCAATCCTTGATTGCAGTTCCGCAACATCCTCTTCTTTTGGAAGCATCCTTTCCATCTTGTCCCGCCGGATTTCTTCCAAACGTTCTTTGATTTTAGGATTTTTTAGCTTATTATGCGCCGAAACGGCCGCCGACTGATAAGAGCAGTGATAAACACGCATATAGCTTCTTACTGCATTGAAAGATTTTGCATAATACTGGCAAAAAAGCTCATCTCTGTCTACTGCATTCTCCTCTTCTGGCGAATCTTTTTCTTCTTCTGTATATGCATTCTTTTTTTGTGTGCACACTTTTTTTCGCCTTTTGTGTGCACACTTTTTTCCTCCGCCTCTTTCCCATCCGTATCGTTGCTTCCAGGACTTGACCGTATTCAGGCTGATTCCATATTTTTCCGCTATTTCTTTATATTTCATGCCAAGCATGTAATCATTTTCTGCTTCTTCATGTACTTCTCCCATACGGTCCTCCCTTCTCCATTTCTGCCTGTATTTTATAAAGAGATGCATCCTTTTTCTCCCCGAAACTGTCTCCTTTTTATTTTTTGTGCATTTTGCAAGTAACTGGAGAACTGCTCCCTCTCATGATGGAAGATTTTAAGTAAAAAAATATGAGCATCAGCATACTTTACAGATGTGCTGACGCTCATATTTTTTCATTGCTTTATAATACGTCTATGGCATAACGATTTTCACCCTTGCATCCACAATAAATCCATTATGTATAGGGCTATAGTCTTTTTCAAACTGGATTGCTCCATTTTCTTTGAGTTTTTCGCAGATTTCACGCGCTAGCATATTTTTTGCAATTTCTACCATCCGATTTTCTCCCATTTCAATTACGTTCTGTAGTAGAATTACTTCCCGAGCTGCTAATGTTTTAATCTCTTTTCTGCCATATTCCATTGCTTTGAAGCTTAATTCATTGTTTAATCTTCTGTTTTCTCTCAAGGCAGCGTTATACTCTGCTTTCAGGCGTTTCCTTTTTAGACGTATCTCTTTCCGTTGCTTTTTCACATTTTTCCTCCTGTTCTTTTCTATCCATTGTCACATTCTGGTCTATTATCATACTTTTCTTCCATCATCCTCTTAATCTCACACTTGCATTTATACTTGTAGCAATTCTGCTTCTGATATGTTCTTTTTCTTACCTTCGACTTAAATCCAATTGCCAATTCTGTTTTTCCCGGGCCCTCACATGTTATCTTTGTAGCTGAATCCCTTATAAAAAACGGACATTTCGTTTTTGCGTCACTTGTTTTATTCATTACCGCCTTCTCCCTCCTACACTTTTACACGCCCTTTATCTGAGAAGCTATCATATCTGCTGTATGTGTCCAAAGAACATTCGGGTATCTCCGCACCGCCTGGCTGTAAAACTCCCATTCTGACTTATCTGTGAACGCTCCCATGTGATATCTGATACACATTTTCTCTTCTTCTGTGAGGTCTATTAAGCCCATCAGCATGATAAGGCTCTTGTCTCCGTGTCCTGGGTACAGTCTTTCTTTGTTCCGTTCAATTCCAGTTTTGGCCGGCTCGTCCCCAATTGAGACAGTATGATAATCATCCAGCTTGCATACGTCATGTAGCAGCCCTATTATTCCATGGCTTTCCGATCTCTCCCACCTTAAGCCCATCTTTACGGTTATTCTCTCAAGTTCATATGCCACTTGAAGTGAATGCTCTATTAATCCGCCCTCATGCGCTCCGTGATGATCCTTTGAAGCCGGTGCTGTAAAGTATTCTTTTTCTTCAAGCCATGCTATCAGTTTTGGCCACTTTCTCAATATGTCTCTTACTAGGTCTTTTTCATCATCTTTTCCCCTCTTTCCGGCTTTTATTGGAACTCTTCTCATGAATTCTCTCATTGTGCTCTACCCTCCATTTCTTTCAGCTTGGCTTCGGCTTCCTCTCTTGATAAAAACCATGTCTTCTTATACTTGTTTTCTTGCAGCGTTCGGCATGTACAGCATTCCCTGTCTATATCTCCTTCCATATACCATCCGTTTTCTGTAAAAGTAATTAAAGCCACTTTCTGGTGAAAAACTCTGTTATTTTTAGGGAACCCCTCAAAAATATTCATTCGAAAATTCGTTTCACTAGGAACTATGTATACGTCCGAGCCAATTCTGCACGGCAACTTCAGTAATAACCCCTGTTTTTCCGCATCACTCGGTGTTTCGCTCACGATTTCAAAGCATTCCTTTTTCCACTTTAAAACGTTGCTCAATTCATATGAACTGTATCCTATGTGGTGATAGCTCTCTCCGATTTCCTTGTACTTAATTTCGTAATATGGCTTTTCATCCATCATTGTCACAATGATGTCTAGACTTGATACTTTAATACGTTCGTTTTCCATCAAATCCCACTCCTTCCCACATACTCTCCGTATGTCATGCCTGCTTCTCTCGCTTTTGCATTTACCCAGGCAATGCTTCCTACCTTAAGCTCCGGCTTCTTATATGCCGCCTTTCTTCTTTCTGCTCTTTCCTTCATCCGTTCCTGCCGGCACGCTACTGAGCAGATTACTTCCTTGTTTATAATTGCCGTGCTTGTAAACTTTTCCGCTCAGCGGATTCTCTGCAATCATAAGAATGTACATATCCTCCTCTGCCAGTCCGTTCTTCTTGGCCAGATTATAAATATCTTCAAAAGTTAATGTCTCTTTCTCTTCCTCTGTAGGCATTAATTCCAGGCATTTAAAGGTTTCATTCTCGCTGTGGAAAAATACTCTTATTATGTCTGCTTCAATTAACTCTTCATTTTCTACTGGTTTCATTCTGCATTCCCTCCATTCTTCTGTATCTGCTCTATTCTCCAGCGTATGTTTGTTAATTCTTCCAAGCACTTCTCCAATTCCCGGTTTTCCCAGAGGCGGTCCAGCTTCTTAATACTGGAACTTACTGCCGCTGCATAACCTCTTAATACATTTTTATCTAAGCCTGCTGCCGCCGGAGCTTCCTCTGTAGCTTTTTCTTCCTGTACTTCTTCCGGCTCATTGTCCACAACTTCTCCGGAAAGCACCTCGCATTCTGTTTTTTCAACGTTTTCCGGCTTTTTAGGAACGTTTTCTGGCTTTTCAGGAACGTTTTCCGGTTGCACCGGTGCAACTCCGAAGGTTTTTTCATATGCATCCGGCATATCTGCCACCGGAACAAATACCTCTCTGACCTTGGCTGCGTACTCATCCATGCTTAAGGTCTGTTTTTCATTGTCTTTGACTGCCAGAATATCCACTGGCTGCCCTTCTCCTTTGAAGGATGTGAATACCTTTCCGATTCCCTGTGGCCTGGAAGCCAATACTGCAATTCCTGATGGTGCCAGGATGCTCTCAAGCTCTTCTGAATCTCCATCCTTTGTCCACTTCACCAGCTCTTTGAACTTTTCCGGATTATCCTTTGCGTACTTGTATATGGCTTTCTGGCACAGTTCCATATCCGCCTGCTGCTCATCTGTGCCCTCAATGGCTACTTCTAATGGTGATATGGCTTCCTCTGCTTTGACCTCTGCCTTGACTTCTGCAATCTCTTTTCTTGTCATTTCAGGCGATATGAGATCTACTACCTCAATTGGAAGGGTGAGCATATCCTGGAGCTTTGCCACGCCGTACCCTTCGTACTTATCCTGGAGGCGGTCAGAATAACCGCCCTCACTGTATCTGTCATTAATGGCTATGTACCGTGATACAATATCTTTTGAAAGACCATATTCTGCCTTTGCAAATTCAGCTACTGTACTGTATCCGGATGATGCAAGGATATCTGTGTCTCTTGCCTTTTTCAGCAGGTAGCCGGTTCTTACGAAGCCTGCTGCCTGATTTGCCAGCTCCGTGTCCAGAGCCTGCTTGAACTGCTCATAATTTTCTATATTCCTTAATTCTTCCATGTCATACCTCCATAAAATCTTTTTCTAATGCATCCACCAGCATGGTACCCTGCAGTCTTCCATGCCATATCAGCTTTTTCTCTTTTCTGAGCTGTCCATAGTTCTTTTTTCTTGCCTTATTACTCTTATCAGCCAGCACCGCATCCTCTTTTGAAAGGTTTTTCTTTACCCACTGCTGCCACTCTTTCAGGAAAGGCATTGCATCCTCAAGGTCTGCATAGGCTTCATTTAATACTGATTTCTTCTGTCTGATATTGCCGCCCGGCTCTACCTCCAATGTATACCATGGGGTATCCGGTGCTTCTGTCTTTCTAAGGAAAAGCAGATATGTTTCCCGGATGTCAATGCGCTGGAAGTAGATGTCGCAAGTGTGTATGCAGTGTTTTAATGCCATGCCCTCCACATAGATGTCTTTTATGCCGGTTGGGGCAACAATGCAGTATTTATCATTCTGATACTCATACTTTTTCAATGTTCCTTCCTGCATCAGCTTTTCCGCTTTCTTAAAGGTCTTTTTCTTCTCCTCTATCTCTGTGCCTTTCTTCAACATATCTTCCTGGAGCACCAGCTCATTATGTGCCACGGTCAAGTCCTTTGGCCGGATTAACATACCGTTTGTCATATCCGTCTTTCTCTTTTCCAGCATGTTTATGTAATCCTCCCAGTCCATCCAGATGTCGGATAATGCTCTCTTTCTTACCGCCTGCTGCTTTCTCAAGTAATTAGCCGCCTGCTGCACGCTGACATATTGAAGGATACTGCAGTCTGCTCCGCCCGCTCCTGCTTCTGCAAGCGTCTTAATATCTTCATCCCTCCATACAGTATTTGCCTTTTTCTCGTCCTGAAGCCATAGAAGCTCACATCTCTTTCCATTCATCTTTTTCAGGCGATTCAGTCTTGCCTTGTCAAGCTGCAGTGCCTTTATAAGTTCTGTCTGCTCCTCGTCTATTAACTCTCTGTACCAGTATTCGCTCCGTATCAGCTCTGTTCCCATTGCGTAAAGCCCTGCCTTGTACGCTTTTTCAATCAGCGGGTTGGTTTTTTCCCTCTTCATGAAGTAAATAGGATTTTCTTTATAGCCATGCTTGACCGCAATGTTATATGCCGTGTTTGTATTTTTCAGCAGAGCAGATAGATTTCTCTTGTAGATTTTTTCATAATTCCCATAATATATGTTTACTCTGTCCTGTCTTCTCCAGCACTTTCCTTTCAGTTTGAAGTCCTCATAGCGGTATTCCTCCAGCCCTTCATCTGTGAAAAGTATCCTTTTTGTCTCACGGATTGATAAGCCTGTCTCTCCTACATGGAAAGATGCTTCCGTGTCCGCCCTTGTACATTGGAATGTTCTTTCCACGATTCCATTACGGTATCTCTGCAGCAAGATGGCAGTGCCATAGGACCAGATAAGATTTCTTTTTTTCTTCCTGGAAACATAGGTTATCTCCTTTCCACAATGCGGGCATTTTTCCCATTCATTATGCTTTGGTTTTTTATTTATCGGGACTTCGCAAAGGCATCCGGTACAGTAACCCGTCTCTGCGTCTGCTCCATTATAAAAAATATAATGGTCGCTGAATGCTTCTGTTTTCCAGAATTTTTCAAATCCTTCCGGCAGTTTTTTTGGAACATCCTTCATGGCTGCGTCCCACGCATCCATCAGCCTTTTTGCCTTTTTCTCTTCCTTGTCCGACTGTATTTTTTTCTGCCATTCGATTGCCCCCTCTATCCCGTTTTTTTCCGTCTTAAGCAGTGCCTTTATCTCTGCCTTTCCAGCCGGATTCAGGTAATACATTTCGTCTGAATCGTAATACAACTCCCACCTGTTTTCGTTGTCCAGGTTATCTATCCTTGCTGTCAGCCATTTGTATGAGCCGTCTTTCTGCCTTTCTCTTGTGATATAAGCCCCGTCTTTAAAGTCAATAAACACATCCCATTTCGGTTCTGTGATTCCCTTTTTCACATCATCTGACCGGCATATTGCAATTTTTAAGTATTTACCAAGATTCTGGCACCGGCACACATAGGCATACCATTTTTTATTTAATCCACCCCTGTATCTTCTTACTTTTTTTCCCGGCATCTTCGCCCATTCAGTCATGGCTGGTGTGGCGGGAAGTCTTCTCAGCTTATTCAACTCATTCTTTTTCACCGTACCTTCCTCCCTTTCACATCATAATAGGTGTCCGGCAGGTACTTTTTTCCGTCTATCGGATACTCTGCGCATTCTGTAATTTCGCCACTTTTGTCCTCTTTTATCAAAAAAACAGTGTCTCCTTTTCTGCCTGCTGCCACCGGGCTTCTCCCTCGCACGATCACATATCCGTCTGATGCTATCCCTTTGTTTCTCACGACAGAATCTGACTTCATGTCCGGATGATTTACCAGCCATATGACGCCTTCCCTTATCAGTTCCAGCTTTGTAAGCTCCTTGATAAGTCGTATTTCCGGAGCGGATATCCTTGTGTCGTATCCATCTTCATCAATGTTGCCTGACAGCTCCACAATGAAGTAACGCCCATTTCTGTAGTAATTCAGCACATCAAGCGGATTATCTGTCGCATGAAATCCTGCCCTGGCACAGTGTGCTTTTTCTTCTTTGTACCAGACCCCCGGCTTGTACTGGAATGTTCCATTTCCCATCGTGCAGGTCAGGTCTTTATTAAATCCCTTGTATGCGTATCTCATTTTGTGCCTCCGTAATAAGTCCTGATTATCTCTTTTCGCTCCGCTAAATTAGGAAATCCGATTGAAATTTCATGGTTGTCTGCTACTTTTGCCACTTCCTTTGCCTGCTGCACAATGCGTTTGTCTACCACCGCTTTTTCTTCAAATCCTTTTTCCAGTAAAATAGCCATATATCCGGCAAGTGAATGATTCATCACTCCGGCGCATACTTTTTCATTCTCAAGGCACTCCTGACGTATTTCATCCACCCAGTCCATAAGCACTCCGGCAATCTTTAAATCTTCTGATTCCGCTTTCAATCTTCCGTGTGCTGCGGTACATGGTGTTGCCAATACCTCCGTTTCACCTGCTGCATAGTCCTCTGCATCCTCTTCATCAAGTCCGTTTTCTGTTGCAATTTCAACAATGCTTTTATATAATCCCTCTGCTTTCAGCTCTGCTGCCTTTTTGTTTAATTTTTCTACGGTTTTGAATTCGCCAAATTTTTCAAACATAATACTTACTTCCTCCTTCTGATTTTTCTCGGCACATAGAATATGTGCGATTTTAAAAAAAATAAAATTCAAATTATTCCGCTACATGATTTCGGCATATCTCCTTTCTCATACCATCATCTTTTAAAATTTCATCTAAGCAGGCATTCCAGCCTTTATCAAATCTTCCATTATCACAATAATCAGGATGATTTGCTTTCTCCGGCAGTTCCCGAAGCGGACACCAATCTGGTCTCTCTGCTTTTGCTGGTAAGCTCTCTTCTGCTGCTCTGCAAAATATTCCACTCAAACTCATGTACATAGCGTAGCAATCGTTGCAATAATCCGGCATATCATCCATAATCAATACTGCTTTAGCCATACCTAACATCGCTCCTTCCTTATACTGCGCAATTCTGCTTTCACCTGTGATACCAAAGGATTTTCCTTGACTTTATCTTTTTCCTGCTGATATATTCGTACTTCTTCTTTTTTCTCTGGTAGTTCCCGTAGCGGGCACTTTTTATGCCGTTTCTCAGTAAAAGTATTCTGTGACAGCCTTGATGCTCCATTATTGAGTACATTCATAAGCTGGCATTTCTTAATGCCTTGAAACTCATACAGGAATTTACACATACTGCACGATTCCGGCATATCCATAACCAAAATTGCTTTAGGCATATCTCAACTCCTATCTACGGCTCTAATCCGTCTTATTGAGACGATAAAACTTGTCTACAGTATCAAAAATTGCGTTTCTTGCATCTTCAAAGCCTTTCACATACGCTTTCATTTCTGCGAGGTTCATTGGTTCCTCCGGCTGTATTATCGTTTCATCTAAGTTGTTAAAAAGTTCATCTTTTTCTTCTCTTGTCATTACCTATGGCCTCCTAACTCAAACTTCTTTCGGCTTCTCACACCGTTCAAATTTGATAACCCAAACCCACGGTGATGCATCCCATCCGTAGCGGTCAATGTCGGATTTCTTGATGGTGGAGGTCCAAAGTTTTTCCCATTCCATCATCACTTCATCACATTGACTGCACTGTTCTTCTGTCCCATAACAGCACTGCAAACCGCTTTCTCCGTATGTATTAAGACAATCCCAACAATCAGGATAAGCCCCCTCTTTTATCACATCAACCGGCTTCATCTCCTGTAACCGTTCCATCCTCACACCTGTAACCTTAAGCCAGATACGTGCTGCTTCTTTCGGCATATGAATGGACGGGTGCCACGGTACACGCTCGTGTGTCACTCCACTCGCATCGACATATGTATCAAAAGGAATTGTATCTGTTGCTGCATAATAATATTTTCCGGTTCCTTCAATAATTTGCTCATTTCCGTCCAATTCATATAAATACTGCCATGTTTCCCGGACATACATGATATCTCCAGGCTGATACGGCACCTTTCTGATGCAAGGCTCATTCCTTCCGTTGTACAACATCAATCCGTCTTTGATATATCCAGTCCATTGCGAATTCTCTCCCGGCAAGAATTTTACAAGCCGTCTTGTGCAGGTCTTCCGCCCGTCCAGAATTGCCCGAACCATTTCCGTGTTGAATAAAATCGGTTTAATTGCCATCTACTCCACCGCCTTTTACAACCTCAATAGCTTTTTCATAGGCTATAAGCATTCCTAATTCCTTCGGTTTATCATTTACAATATCATCAAGTACCCTATTTACTGGGACAAGGCTTTTCAGCTTTTCCAACTGCTTCACAACCTTTTCTCTATTACAGCAATCCCAGCACTCATCCGGAGTCATCCCTGAATCTTCATAATCCTTCAGTTTTGCCAATGCTCCATATATCTTCTCTTGTACCTGCTGTGTTATCGTCTCGCCCACATGGAGCTGATTCCATTTAACACCTTTCAAAGCCCAGTTGCCTTGTTCATCCTTAATTGTCAGTCTTCCCATCACGTTCTCCTTTCTCCGGAGCATGGTGTATATGTGTGGTCTTTGTACCTCTTCCAAAAACGCTCCGCATTCTGTGTTTATGCGGTTTCCATGCCCCAGCTGTGACAGATTTATAAGTTCCTTCGTGTATATGTAAGTTAATCTTGGAGGTCTAGACTTCTGCCGCCCTCTGGACGGTTGTTTTGCGGTTTATTTTAATGTTTCCTTTTTTAGTCTCGCTGACCATCATCTTGAGTTCACCGGTAACCTCAACAGTTACCTTTTCTGCTATTCCATCCACCACATAGCCTGCTGCCTGATGAAGCATCTGCATCCTTGCATCTGTAAGCTCCGGTTTATTTCCTGATCCGAAAAGCTCTTCAATTCTGAAATCTGCCTTTTCTTTCCGGTACAACCTTGATATATAATTCTGTGCTTCATAACAATTGCACTGCTCTGTGGCCAGTTCGTTCAATTCATCCTCGTTGAATTCCTCCAGTGCCTCTACGAGCTTTATCTGACCGCAAAATCTGCAGGCTCCATTTTTTTCTACAGCCCTGTCCTTATTTTCTTTCACTAATTTTTTCAGCATCTTCATACTCCTTTCTTGTATACCAGCTTCTCCCGGTCCCATCCCGGGTACTGCTCTTTCAGGTAACATTCTGCAAATTCAAGCATTTCAGCTCTTAAGCCCTTGTTGCCATTGTCAAGTAACTGATGGTGGCTCCGGCAGGCGGTGACTCCGTTCTGTTCCACTCCAAGACCACCCTGGCTTCGGTTTACCACATGGGCTATATCCCGGATGTGCGCCCCGAAGTCCTTCTTTACAAGCGGCCATCTGCCACTGGCGCAGAATATACAGGTGTCTCCGTCTCTGCTAATGATTCTTGCGATTGTGCCCTTGTCAAAGGTGCACGCTTTTGTTCTTCTGCTCTTGCTCATAATGTTTCATTCTCCTGTCCTGCCAATTGGAATACTTGGTGTGTTCCGCATAGCAAATATTTATATTGTGTGGTGCAAGCAGCTCTGCCGTCCGCTTCCATAAAACACTGTTTTTCACCGGCTCTCCATTCTGCTTCCTGAAGTCTGCCGCTATCCAGTTATCCAAGAACCGATTCACACCGGATTCCAGATATTTACTGTCTGTGAATATCTCAAGGTCAGACGCTCTTCTCATATGCTCCATGGCTTTTATCAGCCCCAGCAAGGCTATCTGATTGGCTGTGCCGGTGTCTTTTCCGGTCTCTTCCAGTGTCTTCTCTCCTTCACTGGTATCTGCTTCCAGGATGCCACAGTAACACCCTTCCGCTTTCCGGAGTCCATGGTATGAAGTTCTTAAATAAATCCTTGCTTCCATCTTCAAATTCTCCTGTCCAGTTTTTCCTCGGTATATCGCATGTATGAATACCCGGTATACCGGTTTGTGCCGCTCCGGATGCTCTCCGGGACGATATAATATCCCGGTGTCGGTTTTGGTCCATAAAGCAGCAGTTTTCTCATAGTCCACCGCCTGTATCTCTTTCTCTCCGGTTTTGGCCGGATTAAATTCCGGCTCGTGGAATAGCTGTACTCCTCTTTGGTCAGCTTCCGGGGGAGACCTTTCTTCTTTCTCTCTTCCTCATCCGGCACCTTCGCCATATACTGGGCGAGCTGTTCAAATCCACCCTCTTCATAGAGGTTTGAGAAGAATATCCTTCCATGCTGCCAGCACTCCTTGATTAAGACATCCGTATCTGCTCCTCTGATTCGATTCATGATCATGTGGATATGTATTCCGCCTCTGGATCCGATTTCAATAACTCTCATCCATTTCAGTTCTGCTCCGAGCTTCCGGTAACGTCTTGCCAGCTTCCGCAAAACGTTATTGAGGTCTTCTTTTACTCCCTGCATATCCTTCCTCTCTCCCTTCCGGTATGTGAAGGTCAGCCAGAAGTCATTTTCCACGAAGTTTGCCTTTATGGTCCTTCGTATTCTGTTTTTCTTATTAATCTGATTCTGCAATTCTATCTGCCAGGGGGAAGGTCTCTCTCTTGCGGCTCTCTTCTCTCCCTTGGCTCCGTAATTTCCTTCCCACTTATACTCATACTCAATGGAGCCTGGGAAGTTATAAATATCAACACAATATGCCATAGCCTTTGTCCTTATTTTTAATATTCCTAATCGAGTTGCGAAAACAGGTCTGAAATGCCCTGTTTCCTTGCATTTTTGCGGCTTTTATGGTATATTGTTCATGCGGGAAGTTTGCAATTCGCCAAATTACTTACAGCCCACTTGAGGACGTGCGCCACACGTTCTCTTTTTTTATCTATCCGGCAGCATCCACCACCTGGATATAAACATAATCTCCGTACCGTTCTATCCATCTGTAACAGCCCTCCAGTGTATCTCTGTATACATCAATGCTTGTCCCGTTGCGTATGGTCTCGCCCCTTCCGTCTCCATCCAGGTCGATTCCATCCCCTGTGTCAGTGAAATCGAAATATCCGATAAAGTCACCGATTCCGCCATCTTCTGTGACTGAATACATGATGATTGCCTTTCCCAGCCATTCTTCCTTACCGGCTACGGACAATCCCTCTACCGGCCAGCTACCATTCCGGCACTGGTTGCCAGTCCATGTGTAGCAGGTGCAGCGGATGAGGAACGGTTCACCGAGCGGATTCTCCTGCTCCTGCGGTTGCACCGGTGCAACTTCCATATTTCCAACGGCATTCATAGTCTTTGCGGTGAAGCTGTTTACTTCTCCGGACACTTCCTGTGGTGATGTCATCCACATGGTGAAAAGGAAAACTGCTACCGCTATTGCCATTAATGTGATCACTCTGATTCTGTAGCGCATTTTTTCTTTCTCCTTATCTCCTCACTCATTTCCTGCACTGCTCCAATTGCTTCTTTCAGTGCGGTCTCCATCAGATGGTCAGCACTGACATCCTGCTTTTTAATCTCTTCCGCCGGCATCCCTGATATGATCATGTACCATACGCATTCGTTCCGGTACTTGTCCATCAGTTCATTAAGTCTGTCTGTAATTTCCTTGTCCTTTTTCTTCTTTTCTCTCCACTTCTTAAAAAACATATCTTTTTCTTTTCCTTTCTCTTTCTCGCTTCTGAAAGCCCGATCCAAATATGAATGTCTCCATCGATACTATCTCTCCGGTCTTTCTTCGGTGCCTGCTGCAATACCAGTACATTCCAGTGGAATCTCTGTAGTAATCCGTGATTCTTCCAGCTTTTTCCGTAGAACCTATGTACTCTATCCGGCGATTCTCCGCTTCCCATCCTTCCATGTTCTCAATACTGTATGCCAGTCTATATGCTTTCTTCAGTTCTTCTTTGTCTATTTCAAAGAAGTCTTTCATCTCTTACCACCCAGCATTTTCATATTCTTTTTATAGGCATCCAGTGCATCCCGGTAAATATAATATGTTGTCCTCTTACAGCCTTCTCTTAATACTGCATATCCGATTGGAAGTCTTTCTTTTCTCATCAGATATTTCACTGTCTCATGGTCCATGTTCAGCTCTTCCGCTGCCTGTTTTACAGTTACACGTTCCAGCTTTTCATGTTCTTTTTTTTCACTTTCCATTTTGTCCTCCTATCGTCTCCGGCGCCTGTTTCTGAATTTTTCATATTCTCGTACATCAATCATCCATTTACCGCCGCCGGATGTTTTCCATGCGAATTTCTGCCCCGGAACATGAACATCATTTTTCATATCCCTTACAGAAAATCCCATGGCTCCAAGCTCTGCAATGCTCATCACTGGTTTCTGATACTCCATATTTTTCTCCTTATGCTACTGGCAATTCTTCTTTTGACTCCTCCCGTCTCTTCTCCGCTGTCTGCTCTGCTTTTCCTAATATGTAGCCCTTGTCGAAGTCTGATAATTCCGGTAAGACTTTCACCAAGCGCTCCATTACGTTTTTTTCTTTTTCACTCATGTTTTTCACTTCCTCTCTGTTATTGTTGATTGTAAAACTATTATATGTCGGTATCAAACTTTTGTCAACTCTTTTTTGTTGATTTTTTCAACATCTTATGATAGTATAGCGTCAAGGAGGTGATATTATGAATGAGCGTATTAAGAAGATACGGAAAGAGGTTGGATTGACCCAGCAGGAATTTGCTGAGGCAATTAAAGTTAAACGTAATACCGTTGCCACATATGAAATGGGTCGCAGTATCCCAAGTGACGCCGCAATTTCTCTAATTTGCCGTGAATTTGACGTTAATGAAGAATGGCTCAGAACTGGTGAAGGTGAAATGTTCATTGAAAAGACAAAGGATGAGCAGATTGCAGAAATGCTTGCGGACATCCAGCTTTCCGGTGAAGATTCGTTTAAGCACCGATTGGCTTCGGCATTGGCAGCTTTTACAGAAGATGACTGGAATGACCTGGAACGATTGCTTAATAAATTGTCCAGTAAATAATAAAAAAACCAAGGGTAATGCGCAGGCCCTTGGTTCTTTTATTATCTTTATACTTGTTGAAAAAGCCGGGGCAAATGCCCCGGCTTTTTCAACCAATCATTTTTTTCACATATATATAAACCGCTCTAAGCATATGAAGACTATTGCAGTTCATAATCATTTTTGTTATCTCTTTTTTCATTTGTTCCAGCTTCATAACTCAGCCCCCCTTTCTGCTATGAGTTTACCACTACTTCTCCCCACAGAAAAGTGTTTCGCTTAAGAATTCCGAATATCCGGAGAAATTCTAAACATTTGGCTTATTTCTTCTATCTTTCGCACAATTCTATTCTGTATACAAATCTCTGATTCTTACCCCCATTGCTTTTGCTATTTTTTCTAAAGCTCTCAGTGTTGGTGATGTTCTTCCGCTCTCATAGTCATACAGGGTGCTTTCTCCTATCCCCGTCAGTTCTGCCAACTCTGGCATTGTGATATGTTTCTCCCTTCTGATTTGCCAGATTAGTATTTCCATGTAAATATTCTATCATTGTGCCTGCTGCACATCCACTGGTAATGTATTCCATTTCATTTTATCTTGACCTTTCTTATTTTATTTTCTATAATTTCCTTAATATTATTTTTATACGAGGTATTGGGTTATGAAAAAAAGAGTCTTTCTTTTTACATTTTTAGTTTTTATTTCTATCTTTTCACTAAATGCTTTTGCTCATCCAGGAAGGACAGATTCTTCTGGAGGTCACTACAACCGCTCTACCGGCGAGTATCATTATCATCATGGCTACCCTGCGCACCAGCACCCTGATGGTGTTTGTCCTTACGATGATTCTGAATCAGATAGTAATGATGAATCAGTGGCTGTCGCTACATCTGATTCCTATTTTCGTTATTGGCTTTTTGGAGGTCTTTTCTATATATTTCTTTTTGTGGCAATATATATTTACAATAAAATACACCCCCTCAATGAAGGAGATTCTTATTTTTCAAAATTTGTGTGGGTTATTTTTCTTATTGCCTATGTTGTTTTAATTGTATCCTTGTTTTTTTCGGTTGATTTGCAATTATTTATTGAAGCACTCGTTCGCATTGACATCTGTGCATTATTCCTTTTGCTCATTCTTCCACTATTGAAATTAATTCCTTTTTTTGATAATGAAACCTTTGTGAATCTTGTAGAAAAACTTTTCTTCATATTCCTAATTATGTTCTTTGTTTTACTATTGCCGTTTCTTTGTGTGATGTTTATCAATAGATAACTTTTTTCAATTTTGGAGGTGTTAATCATGAAATTACCTAATGGCTATGGCGGAATTGTTAAGCTCTCTGGCAAGCGGCGTAAACCCTATGCCGTTCGTGTCTCTTATCTTGAAGAACAACCAGATGGAACTATAAAGCGCAAAAGAAAATATCTGGAATTTTTCACTAAACGAGACAGTGCACTTGCTTATCTCGCAGAATATAACAATGGTTCTGTTGTTTCTGAGCATCAAAAATATACTGATATTCCAACCTTTGCAGAAATGTATGAGAAATGGAAAAAATATCGTTGCTCATTAAAAAATAAGCCAGGAGCTGCTACCTGGAAAAATTATGATATTGCTTTTTCAATGTACGCTCCAGTTCATTCCAAAAAAATTATATCTATTCGGGCGCAAGACCTCCAGGACTGCATTACTGCTCACAACAGTAAATCCCGCTCTACAATAGGAAATATGCGTGCTATCGTTCGTGGTATGTGGAACTATGCAATTGCCAATGAATACACGGAAAACGATATTACGCAACGGCTCGTCTTTGAATACACGGATTCAGACACTCCCGTCCATACAAGATTCACGGATGCTGAGATTGCTCTTCTTTGGAATTCCTTGTGGTCCATCAACAATGTCGATATTATTTTAATTTATATTTATACCGGGCTCCGCCCAGCAGAATTGTTGGAAATTAAGTCTGAAGATGTTCACCTTAATGAGCGGTATATGATTGGTGGTATGAAAACAGCAGCTGGTCGCAATCGTATTATACCTATACACGAAGCAATTGTTCCTTTGGTAGAATATCGTCTCAAACAGCAGCGTCCATACCTTATCACAAATAAATACGGCAATATGTATACTCGTGCAGTTTATACAGCAAGTAACTGGATCACTGTCATGAAAAAACTCAATCTTAATCATGCTCCGCACGATTGTCGATATACATTCGCTTCTTTGGCAGATAATGTCTGTATGAATGAAACGTCAAAAAAAATAATAATGGGACATGCCGTTTCTAATAAATCCGGAACTGCTTTTAAGACTGGCGGCTCCGGCGATGTAACTCAAAGCGTATATACCGAAAAAACAATCCCTGAGTTAGTAAACGAGGTCAATAAATTACCAATTTCTTTTGTGTAACCCACTTGCAACCCACTTGTAACCCACTTGTAACCATCGACCTTATTTTTCCACCTTTTTACTCCTTTTATGTGAAAATTCTGACAATAAAAAAAGCCCCGAAACATAAGGTTTCGGGGACTTTCTTTTTATTATTAGCAGACACCCTGAGCGAGCATAGCATCAGCTACTTTTTCGAAGCCTGCGATGTTAGCTCCTGCTACATAGTTACCTTCCATGTTGTAACGTTTTGCAGCATCATCAATATTATGATAGATATTTACCATAATCTGTTTTAACTTAGCATCTACTTCTTCGAATGTCCAGCTTAAACGCTCTGAGTTCTGGCTCATCTCTAATGCAGAAGTTGCAACTCCACCTGCGTTAGAAGCTTTACCACAGATGAACCATACTCCGTTATCCTGTAAGTATTTGGTTGCATCTAAGGTTGTAGGCATGTTAGCACCTTCACAAACTGCTTTACATCCGTTTGCTACTAACTGTTTTGCATCATCGATAAGGAGCTCGTTCTGTGTAGCACATGGAAGAGCGATATCACATTTAATCTGCCATACGCCACGGCCTTCATGATATTCTGCACTCTTTCTTGCAGCAGCATACTCAGTAAGACGAGCACGTTTTACTTCTTTTACTTCTTTTAATAATGCAACATCGATTCCTTCCGGATCATAAATCCATCCGGTAGAATCAGAACAGGTAACAACTTTTGCACCCATCTGCTGTGCTTTCTGGATAGCGTAGATTGCAACGTTACCAGCACCAGATACAACAACTGTCTTACCTTCCATAGATTCACCATGGCATTTCATTAATTCTTCTGTAATGTATAAAAGACCATATCCGGTAGCTTCTGTACGAGCTAAAGATCCACCATAGGTAAGTCCCTTACCTGTCAGAACACCTTCGTACATTCCACGGATTCTCTTATACTGTCCAAACATGTATCCGATTTCTCTTGCGCCTGTTCCGATATCTCCTGCCGGAACGTCAACGTCAGCGCCAATATATTTGCAAAGCTCGGTCATAAAGCTCTGGCAGAATGCCATTACTTCACGGTCTGATTTTCCCTTAGGGTCAAAGTCAGAACCACCTTTACCACCGCCGATTGGAAGTCCTGTTAAAGAGTTTTTAAATACCTGCTCAAATCCTAAGAATTTGATGATTCCGATATTTACGGAAGGATGGAGACGAAGACCTCCCTTGTACGGTCCAATAGAATTGTTGAACTGTACTCTGTATCCTGTATTAACCTGAACCTGTCCCTTGTCATCTACCCAAGGTACACGGAATTTAAGCTGTCTATCCGGCTCGGTTATTCTCTCAAGTAATGCTTCTTTACGATATTTCTCCTCATTTGCTTCGATTACCGGTCTTAAAGACTCCAGTACTTCTTCTACTGCCTGAAGGAATTCTGGCTCAGAAGCGTTTTTTGCTTTTACTCTTTCTAATACTTCATCAACGTAGCTCATATTATATCTCCTTTACATATTAATTTGAGTATTATATATACATCAACACTACTATTTTAGTATGAAATGAATTTTTTCGCAACGTTTTTTTCATATTTGTGTCAAAAACTTTATACTTTTGTGTACTTTTTCTTCTTTTTTGCAAGTTTTGTACCAGGAAAATTCATTTTTGTAATTAAAAAGAAGTAGAAAACAGTTTTTTATTTCCCTTTTCCACTTCTTTTTTTGTATAAATATACTATTTTTTATTTTTCAGATATGGTTCATATTTCTTCTGGAAGAACTTCACCAGTTTTCCCAGTGTTCCAATCAGAATCTCACTCTCCTGGTCACTCAGGCTCTCCTTGATATCATGTATCATATTGCTGTGAAAACGTGCATGATGCTCATATGCCCGGACTCCGGAATCGGTGAGTGATACACGGACTACCCTTTTATCCCTGTCATTTCTGCAACGATTTACATAACCTTTCTGTTCCAGTGCTTCAACAGCTTTTGTCAGGGTTCCTGTTGTAACATTCATCCTCGCCGCCACTTCCGACATCCGCTTTGGTTCATCCAGACCAATTGCTTCAATAATATGCATATCATTTCCGGAAATGTTCATGAATTCTCCGGAGATTAAGCATTTTTCCTCAATTTCCATCAAATCATTAAACAGCTTTACCAGAATGTCATTTAAGGTTTTATCCGCATTCATTCTTATCTCCTTTTACCAGACCAGTACCGCTGCGCCCCATGTGAGTCCGCCGCCGAAACCAGCCAGTACAACTTTATCTCCTCTATGTATCATACCATGCCGGTTGATATTATCAAGCAAAATCGGCACACTTGCTGCCGAAATATTGCCACATTCCGTCAAATTTACCGGAAATTTTTCCATCGGCTGTTTCAATCGTTTTGCTACCGCCTCAATAATTCTTAAGTTTGCCTGATGTAATACGAAAAGCGAAATTTCCTCTGCCTTTAAATCTGCCTCTTCCAGCACCTTTGTAATGGTTGCCGGAACTGTGCGGACAGCAAATTTATAAACCTCCTGTCCATTCATGCTTACATAACCCAGAGGACTTTCCATCTTATGATATGGATTATTGACCGGACGGTTCTCACATGCCAGTACCAGTCCCTTCGCACCATCTGAGCCCTGCACCACATGACAGATATTTTCTTCGTCTGCCCGGACTACAGCTGCTCCTGCGCCATCTCCAAAAAGGACACAGGTACTGCGGTCATTCCAGTCCATAATTTTAGAAAGTACTTCTGCTCCGATTAAGAGTGCATTTTTAAATCTGCCACTGGCAATATATGCCTGTGCTGTACTCAATGCAAATAAGAATCCGGAACATGCTGCACCAAGGTCAAAGGCTACGGCATTCACTGCTCCGATTTCCCGCTGCACTTCACAGGAAAGTGTCGGCACAAGATGATCCGGTGTTACCGTCGCTGCAATAATAAGTTCCACTTCTTCCGGCTTCATGTCTGCATCTGCAAGTGCTTTTTTTGCAGCTTCTGTGGCAAGAGATGTTGTTGTCTCTTCCGTTGCAAGGTGTCTTGTTTTTATTCCTGTTCTGCTGGAAATCCATTCGTCGGAAGTATCCATAATCTGACTTAAATCGTCATTGGTAATTTTTCTTTCCGGTAACGCACTTCCAGTTCCACATATTCGAATGTTCATGCTCTGCTCCTTTAAAATTTACGGAAACGTTCATAACGTGCTTTTGCAATCTCTTCTCCGCTTTTTCCTTCATAGGATTCTAAAAATTCGCGGATACATTTATGCATATAAACTGCAATGGAACTCAATGCCTCATCATCTGCTCCACCATACTCCGGTATAATTTTCTCGATAATGCCAAGTTCTAAAAGATCCTTTGCTGTTATCTTCATCACTTCTGCTGCTTCTTTCGCACGCTTGCCATCCTTCCAGAGAATAGATGCAAAGCCTTCCGGAGAAAGTACGGAATAAGTTGCATTCTCCATCATGCAGACTTCATTTCCAACTGCCAGTGCCAATGCACCGCCGCTTCCGCCTTCTCCTATCATAAAGGTAATAACCGGAACTTTCAACCCTGACATTTCATAAAGATTTCTTGCAATAGCTTCTCCCTGTCCGCCTTCCTCTGCTTCCATACCGCAGAATGCTCCGGCTGTATTAACAAAGGTGATAACCGGACGATGGAATTTTTCTGCCTGCTTCATCAGGCGGATTGCTTTACGGTATCCTTCCGGAGACGGCATTCCGTAATTATGACGCATGCAGTCCTTCATGTCCTTTCCCTTCTGGATTCCGATTACCGTAACCGGTTGTCCGTCAAGGTATGCGATACCGCCCACAATTGCCGGGTCATCCCTGTAATAACGGTCTCCATGAAATTCTATGAATTTGGTAAAGATACTGTTGATATAATCCTCTGCGGACAGACGGTCTACCTTACGTGCCATCTTAACCTTTTCCCATGCACTCTTTTCTTTTGTATTGTAAGCGCGTTCCCGCATCAGCTCTGTCGGTCTTCCATCTACTTCAGTTGCCGGGTCAAATTTGGCATATCCACTTACTTTATGCATACGAAGGATTTCATACAGACGTTTCTTTAAATCTTTCCGCTCTACAATGGCATCCACAAAACCATGCTCTAACTGGAACTCTGCTCTCTGGAATCCCTCCGGCAGTTTCTGTCCGATGGTCTGCTCAATTACTCTTGCTCCGGCAAATCCAATCAGTGCGCCAGGCTCTGCTAAAATAATATCACCTAACATAGCAAAGCTTGCTGTTACACCTCCGGTTGTCGGGTCAGTTAATACAGAAATATATAAAAGTCCGGCATCGGAATGTTTCTTTAAAGCTGCTGCTGTCTTTGCCATCTGCATCAGGGATACAATACCCTCCTGCATTCTGGCTCCGCCGGAACAGCAGAAAAGAATAACCGGAAGTTTTTCTTCCGTAGCACGTTCTACTGCTCCCGCAATTTTCTCTCCGACGGCATGACCCATGCTTCCCATCATAAATCTGGCATCACACACACCAATAACCGCATCTTCTCCGTAAATCTTACCTTTTCCTACGGTAACTGCTTCTTTTAATCCGGTTTTCTCACGGACTGCCGTCAGCTTATCGACATAGCCCGGAAAATCCAGTGGATTTGTTCCATGCTCTTCGGCAAACCATTCTTCAAAGCTCTGTGGGTCTAATACCATTTTCAGGCGGTTTCCGGTTTTTACGCGGAAATATGCTCCACACTCATAACAGACATAGCGGTTTCTTACTACCTCTGCTTTATTTACCATTTTGCCACAGGCTTTACATAGTACTTCCTCTTTCCTTTTTTCTTCCTGTAAAATACCTTCTGCGGCATCCTTTACGGCTTTATTTTCCTTGATTTTATCCAGTAATCTGCTCACTTTACTCACCACTTCCAATTGCAAATGTCAACTCTGCTGTTGCAGCTATTTTTCCATCTACTGTTGCAGTTGCCTTTCCAATTCCAATCGGTCCCTTTACTTTTATGATTTCTGTTTCTAAAACAAGTACATCCCCCGGGACCACCTTTTTCTTAAATTTTGCATTGCTGATTCCTGCAAAATATGCGGTTTTTCCTTTGAATTCATCCTGACAGAGCATTGCTACCGCACCGGTCTGTGCCAGTGCTTCTATAATTAAAACACCCGGCATTACCGGTTCTCCCGGAAAATGTCCTGCAAAATAAGGTTCATCAAAGGTAACACATTTTTTTCCTACTGCACGAAGTCCCGGCACCAGTTCTTCAATCGTGTCAATCAGAAGAAACGGATGACGATGTGGGATGATTTCCATAATTTCTTTCGTTGTCAGTACTGACATAGTTCCCTTCTCCTTTATGCCTGATATTTTTTCAGAAGCAGACTTGCATTATGTCCGCCAAAGCCCAGTGAATTGCTGATGGCATATGGCACTTCTTCTTCATATGCCTCTTTGCAGTAATTCAAATCCAGTTCTTCATCCGGTGTCTCATAACCTACCGTTGCATGAATGTAACCTTCTTCGATTTCCTTTACACAGGTCAGGCACTCGATGGCTCCTGCTGCTCCAAGAAGATGTCCAATCATGGATTTGGTGGAATTAATCCGGATATCCTTTGCATGCTCACCAAACGCCAGCTTGATTGCTCTTGTCTCAAATAAGTCATTATGATGGGTGCTGGTTCCATGGGCATTGATATAAGTAATTTCCTCCGGATTTACACCGGCATCCTTCATTGCATTTATCATTGCGGTTGCTGCGCCTGCACCATCCTCTGCCGGAGATGTAATATGGTATGCATCCGAAGAACATCCATATCCGGTTACTTCTGCATAAATCTTTGCTCCACGTTTCTTTGCATGCTCTAATTCTTCTAAAATTACAATTGCGGCACCTTCTCCCATAACAAATCCACTTCTGTTTTTATCAAACGGAATGGATGCATGTTTTGGATCATCCGAAGAAGTAAGTGCGGTTAAAGATGTAAATCCTGCTATTCCAAGCGGAGTAATGCAGCTTTCTGTTCCACCTGCCACCATCACTTCTGCATCACCATACTGGATGGTACGGAAGGCTTCACCAATGGCATTCGTTCCGGATGCACAGGCGGTACTAATATTTAAGCTCTTTCCTTTTAATCCAAACTGAATGGATACATTTCCTGCTGCCATATTGGAAATCATCATCGGGACAAATAAAGGATTTACTCTTCCCGGACCCTTTTCCACTAATTTGCTATGCTCTCTTTCGATTGCCTGTAAACTTCCGACTCCGGAACTGATGGAAGTACCCACACGGTATGCATTCTCTGCCTCCATGGAAAGTCCGGAATCCTCCAGTGCTTCTCCGGCTGCCGCTACGGCAAACTGGCAGAATGCTTCCATTCTCTTTGCAGAGCGGAAATCCATATATTCTTTTGCATCAAAATCCTTTACTTCTGCTGCAAGATGACATTTATAGTCTGTTGCATCAAAATGTGTAATCTCTCCAATACCTACCTTCTGCTGCTTTACTGCAGACCAGAATTCCGGCACATTATTTCCAATTGGTGTAATCGCACCCAATCCTGTTACTACAACTCTACGATTCATGTTCTTATCCTCTCTATCTAAACAATCCATCTCACGTTATTCGTCATCCGCTGTTTTTTCTAAGCTTTTACATCAGCCAGTATTATTTCTGCATCTACATAGTCATTCCGCCATCTACAGCAAGCACCTGTCCTGTGATATAACCTGCCTCTTTGGATGCTAAGAATGCAACTGCTGCCGCAATTTCTTCCGGCTTTCCGATTCTTCCCAGTGGAATGTTATGAAGCATATGTTCTTTTACCGTATCCGGCAAATCCTTTGTCATATCGGTCTCAATCATTCCCGGTGCTACTACATTTGCAGTAATACCGCGGGTGGAAAGTTCTCTTGCAACACTCTTAGTCAATCCAATGACTCCTGCTTTGGCTGCACAGTAATTTGCCTGGCCGGCATTTCCGGTAATTCCGGATACAGATGATATATTGATTATCCTTCCACTTTTCTGTTTTAAGAAATAACGGGATGTATGATGAATGGTATGGAATACACCCTTTAAGTTTGTCTCATAGACTGCATCAAATTCTTCATCATTCATCTTCATCACAAGATTATCTCTTGTAATTCCTGCATTATTTACAAGAATATCCAGATGTCCGTATTTCTTTATGATATCTCTGATCATGGTCTGACATGCCTCGTCATCTGCCACATTGCACTGATAGGATTCTGCTCTGCCACCTATATCGGTAATCATTTTTACTACTTCTTCAGCCCGCTCTTTACTGCCATTGTAATTTACAATTACCGTTGCTTTGTCTTCTGCCAGACGAAGTGCAATGGCACGGCCGATTCCTTTGGCTGCACCGGTTACCAGTGCTACTTTATTCTCCAACATAGGCTTTATAATCCTCCAGTTTTTCAATGCTTATCGTCTTGACATCCCGGTTGATTTTACGCATAAATCCAGATAAAGTATGTCCCGGTCCGATTTCTACGAATTCATCATAACCGTCCGCGATCAGGCGCTCGATGCTCTGCTGCCATCTTACAGAAGAAGATACCTGCTTCTGTAACAGCTCTTTTACCGGTTCTGTTGTGGTAACGTAATCTGCCGTCACATTGGTTACATACGGAATGCTAAATTCCTGCAGCTTTGTATTTTCCAATACTTCTGCTAATTTTTCTCCGGCTCCGGTCAACATGGCGGAATGGAACGGTCCGCTTACTTTTAACGGAACCACACGCTTTGCTCCAGCTTCCTTCAATGCTGCACCAGCTTTTTCTACTGCCGCTTCTTCTCCGGTAATTACAATCTGTCCCGGACAGTTATAATTTGCTATAGATACAATTCCTTCGGTATTGCTGCATACTTCTTCAATTGCCTTCGCATCCAGTCCTAAAACGGCTGCCATTGCTCCGCCGGTTGGTACTGCTTCCTGCATAAAGATTCCTCTTGCACGAATGACACGGAATGCATCTTCCATACTCATGACACCGGATGCAATCAATGCACCGTATTCTCCAAGGCTTAATCCTGCACAAGCTGCCGGTTCTTTTCCAGCTTTCTTTAATGCTGCATAAATTGCTGCCTCTGTGGTCAGCATGGCAATCTGTGTATACTCTGTAATATTGATTTCTTCATTTTCTTCAAAACAAAGCTTTGCAATATCAAGTCCGGTTACTTTTGAAGCAAGCTCATATACGGCTTTACTCTCTTCACAGGCATCATAGAAATCTTTGCCCATTCCAATATACTGCGCTCCCTGTCCAGGGAACATGAATACAACCTTACTCATTTTCTTCTCCTTATTTCCGATTCATCAGACGTTCTGCTTCTGATACGATAGAAGTAATAATTTCCTTACAGGACAATTCATCCTGTATCATTCCGGCAATCTGACCTGCCATCAGACTTCCATTTACCACATCGCCGTCCATCACTGCTTTGCGGAGGGAACCAAGGGTAAGCTGTTCTAATTCATCTAATGTTGCGCCTTCTTTTTCCATCTTCAGATACTCACGACTCATCTTATTACGGATGACACGGATTGGATGTCCGGTACTGGAACCTGTTATTTCAGAATCAATGTCTTTGGATTTTATCAGCTTCTCTTTGTAGTTTGCATGTACGATAGATTCTTTAGCTGCCACAAATCTTGTTCCCATCTGAACTGCTTCTGCACCCAGCATAAATGCTGCAGCCATTCCTCTTCCATCTGCAATTCCTCCGGCTGCAATCACCGGTGCATCAATGGCATCTGCCACCTGTGGCACCAATGCCATGGTTGTAGTGGAACCGATATGGCCACCGGATTCCATTCCCTCTGCCACAACAGCATCTGCGCCACCGCGGACCATAAGTTTTGCCATAGCTACACTTGCTACTACCGGAATTACTTTAACACCTGCTTCTTTCCAGAGGCTCATGAATTTGGCTGGATTTCCGGCTCCTGTTGTGACAACCGGAACCTGCTCCTCAACTACCACCTTTGCCACTTCCGGTGCATTCGGATTCATCAACATGACATTCACACCAAATGGTTTGCTGGTGCGTTCCTTCACCTTGCGAATCTGCTCCCGAACCACTTCAGGTGGAGCACTGGCTGCACCGATAATACCAAGTCCACCTGCTTCAGATACTGCAGCAGCCAGATGATATTCTGCAACCCATGCCATTCCGCCCTGGATAACAGGCTCTTCTATTCCTAACAGTTCTGTGATTCTTGTTTTCATCTTTTATTCCTCAACGCCCTTTGCTTTTAAGTAGTCAATAACATCTCCTACAGTTGCGATTTTCTCTAAATCTTCTGACGGAATCTCTACACCGAATTCCTCTTCCATGCTCATAACCAGTTCAAACAAGTCTAAAGAATCTGCTCCTAAATCATCCTTGAAATTGGATTCTGCTTTTACCTCTCCATCATAGTTTAACTGCTCTTTGATTAATTCTGCTAATTTCTCTAACATTATTTTGTTCTCCTTTTTTGTCTTTTCTTTGATAATACTTTGAGTTACAAATATTTTGATTATCAAATTATTTGTAACTCAAAGTATATACATAAGCATTTCTGTTGTCAACTATATTTTTACTCAAGGAATAAAGAATGTGCCTTGGCACATTCCCGCGCCTGCGGCGGTCGCTTGCGACATCTACCTTATACGCCGCAGTGTGCATCCTCGCGGAGCGTTTTTTACTTTACAGGAAAGCAATTTCCTGTAAAGCAAAAAAGACAGTGTCGGAACTTTTCTGTTCTTTCACTGTCTTATGTTAGTTACTTCTTTTATTTTTTATCACTTATGCAGCTTTTTTACGATTTGATACTACAAAGTAAACACCTACTAATAATACTCCGATGCATAAGAAGAATACCGGATTGATACCGTCACCTGTCTTCGGTGTGCTGTCCTTCTCATGGCTGCCCGAAGTTACTGTCTTACCGGAATTGCTGTTCTTGGTTGCGCCAATCACATTTCCGCCAGTCACTGCTGTGCCGCCACCGGTTACTGTAGTAGCGGAACCACTTCCGTTGTTGCTGTTGGAAGTATCTGTTGAACCATTGCTATTGGAATTATTTCCATTATCCGGAGTCGGCTGTGGATTCTCCCCTCCAAGGCTCTGGAAACTGATTCCATTTCCGGTTGCATATACCTGTGCCTGTGTTCCTGAATAACCGGAAATTGTGGATGGACTCCAGCTGCTCTGGCTTCCGATTGACGTTACACTTGCCGGAATCAAAATTGTACTGATACTGCTGCCGCTGAACGCATCTGTTTCAATAGTATTAACAGAATCCGGAACTGTCAGTGAAGTAACCGACTTGCAGTTTGCAAAAGCACCTGCTCCGATGGTTGCAGTACTGGTCGCAATTTTTGCACCGGATTTTCCCTCCGGGCAACGGATTAACCTGGTCATTGCTTTGTTATATAGACATCCATCACTGGATGCATATGTACCATTTCCTGATGCAACACTGATGGATGCCAGTCTGCTGCAGCCGGTAAATACGTTGCTTCCGATGCTGGAAACGCCAGCCGGAATTGTAATTCCGGTTAAAGAAGTACAATCATAAAATGCTTTATCCCCGATGTTTCCTACGGATTCCGGAATTGTAAACTGGGATAATGAACTGCACTCTGCAAATGCCTGGGAACCAATGGATGAAATTGAAGTTCCAATAGATACACTGGTAAGGCTTGTACAGTTATAAAATGTCTCTGCCGGAATAGAACCAATATCTCCTTCTATGCTGACAGAACCAAGACTTGTACAGTTATAGAAAACTGCGGTTCCCATTCCAGTCACATAAGATGGAATCGTTACACTTGTAATGGATGCATTTGATGCAAATACACCACTTGCAATTGTAGATACCGACTCTGGAATTGTAATTGCTCCACCGGCTCCGCTGTAGGCAACCAGTGTTCCACTGTCATCTACTGTAAATCCATTTTCATCTGTTGTCTCGTCTGCCCGGACGGTCTGTCCCGGCATCACTGCCAGCAGCAAACATACTGCTGTAAAAATAGAAAATCCTTTTTTCAATATCTGCATCTCTCATCTCTCCTAGCTTTATCTGCTTGATACATTATACTTCTTATCTACTTACTGCACACGCTTTGCCAGTATAAACATTCTTCCGTCCTGTGTGTAATTATTGCAGGTAGAAAGAGTCAGCAGCTGGTCTCCATAAGCACTGTCTATCTCTGTGCCATATACAGAAAGCTGTGCCACATTATTTAAATATTCCTGATATTCTTCTTCGGAATCTGCATTCAGAAAATTATAATACCGGAATACATTTTCATCCTGATACTGAACCTCTGATAATCCCACTTCAATGACCTCATAGACTCCTCTTTCATAAAGAGTATTAAACTCTATCGTCTTATGGGCATTGTAAAAATCTTCGTCCAGATATTTCTTTAATTCGCCAAACATCATTCCGCTTTTCATATTATGTCCGTAAATGATGATATTGGTATCCCTGTTTATGTAATCATTTCTGGCATCGATAAAAAGGGTGCCATTCAGGTCGTCATTTTTATCAAAATCATGTTTCAGATAATAATCCGGTTCTTCCTGTAAAGACTGCATGACCGGATAATCAATATCCGTATCCGGAATATGTAACCATCCGATTAATTCTGGATTTTCCGCATACAGGGAAACATAATCCTCTAACATAATCAGTGGCTGCTCTGTTGTCTCTCCTGTTTCAGTTGCATCTTCTGTGATTTCCGGATTCATCTGCTCCGTTCCTGTTACAAGGTGCTCTACTACATTATTCTGTTTCTTATTCTGTAAATCCTTAAGCCTGTTAGCAGCTTTATAATCCGCATATTCCGAAATCGCATAATATCCGATACAGGCTGTCGCAACAATGATGCATACGATGCCGACCACCTTCTGCCAGGTAAAATGAAATGGCAGCTTTGCTTCTGCTTCCGCTTCTTCCTTGGCAATTTTTTCTTCTATCATGTTCTGCGAACTATCCGCAACAATATCTGAAATGCACCAGAAGAACGATTTTCCGATTTCACTTTTAAAACGGATTTTCTTCGTGCGCATCATGGTATACAACCGGATTGCTACTTCCGGATCATAAATATCCAGTTCATCGGTAATATACTTGATTTTCTTTAAATCTTCCTGCGCCTGCCTGTATTCCCTTAAGGTTTCGAATTCATAATCGCCTATTTTATAAATCTTTTCATCCATAATTTATGATTCATCTGCCTTATCTTCTCATGGTCCAGGTAGTTTTATTATAGGTCATTTTGTCATCTTTCGCAAGATTTTTCCGCAAGATATACACAATATACCATTTCTCATTTTTATATCGTCTATATCTTGCGCTTTCTTTAGTCTAAATTGGATTTTTCCAGCAAATAACGGAACATCTGCTCCGCTGCTACCTTATGTTCGGAGCCAAGGGCAATACCAAGAATACATTCCTTTTCATAATAACCGTGTTCAACCGGCCAGCTTCCGGCTCCAAGACGGATGCCTGCTGCAAAAGTATCTCCGGTGTCCTTATCCTCTACATAGAAGATATAATCCTTTAACTGTTCCAGCTCGTCTTTGGAAAAATACTGTGTCAAATCTGCTATGGCACCGGACTGGGCAAGATTTTCAAAGACCATTTCATCGGCGCCCAAAACATCTACTCCACCGCCTGCAATCACTGTCTGCAGGGACTGATAGGAATAGAGATTACTGGTATCTGTGCTGGTTAAATCCACATAATATGCATCATTTACCACAACCTCCCGGGCTGCTGGATCATATCCATATTGCTCCATGAATTCTGAGAAATCCGGTTCTTCATCTGCCGGCATACTCTTTGCATTTACCAATACAATCTGGGAAATATCTTCCTTTGTGGTCATATAATGATGTACCGTCATACCAATCAAAATAATCACTGCAACTACTGCCAGTATTACAAGCCTGTAATAGTCCCAGACAAATCCGATCCGCTGTTTCCAGGTCATTGTCTTTAAATCAGCTTTCTTTTCCATATTATCGCCTTTCTTCCTCTGCCGGAGCTGTATTATCTCCTGTAGTGTCATTCTCTGCTGTATTACCCTCTGTCACATCTGTGCCACTCTCAGCATCAGCATCATTGCCTGTGCCAAGAGGTGCCACAAAATCTGCATACGGTAATTCTTTATGTAAATTTTCCATATAATCATACCAGATTTCTCCCGGATAGCTGGCTCCTGTCAGTCCTGGAAGTTCTGCCGGAATATCATATCCAACCCAGACGCTGGTGGTGTAATACTTTGTATAGCCTACAAACCAGCCATCCTTATTGGAATTGGTGGTTCCTGTTTTCGCTGCACTGGCAGTCTCGGACAATGCCAGTCCCTTTGCTGTTCCTTGTGTCAGAACACCCTCTAATATATTGGTCATCCAACGGGCTGCATTGGTTTTATAAACCTGCTTTTCATCGACAATTTTCTGATAGATAGCGTTTCCGTCTGCATCCTGTATCTCTACAATGCAGGTAGGCTCCCGGTATTTTCCATCATTTTCTATGGTGGCATAAGCCGCCGCCATTTCTACCGGAGAGACTCCATTGGTAAATCCACCCAGGGATGCCGCCGGTCTTTCATCCTCCGGGGACAGCTTTGCGAAATTCATCTCCTTCAGATAGGAAATTCCTGTAACGGGAGTCATCTCTTCCAAAAGATTCCACGCCACTGTATTAATGGAATTTTCTACTGCATAACGCAAGGTTACGCTGCCAAGATACCTGCCACTGGCATTTTCCGGTCCATCCTCAATCGGTGCATCTTCCACCACAGTATCCGGGGTATAGCCCCGCTCCAACGCCGGTGTGTATACAATCAACGGTTTGATGGCACTGCCCGGCTGCCGGTAACTCTGATAGGCGCGGTTTAGCATATGCCCGTCATATTCCTGACTTCTGCCGCCTACAATTGCCTTTACAAAACCGGTCTCATTGTCAATGCATACTGCCGCACTCTGCAATGTATAAATGCCCTCTTCATTGACATCGGTAAAATCCTGCAGCTTCTCATCCACTGCATTCTGAAGCTGCTCTTCCATATTTAAATCAATGGAAGTATAGATTCTATAGCCTCCTGTATAAAGAGACTGTTCGCAGGTTTTATACTGCTCCTGATAGGCATCTTCATAGGTCTTTCGATCTTCCTCCGAAGAAAAATCTGTCCGGAATTCAAAGCCCTGCTGCTCCATCAATGCCCGTGTTGCACAATAGCAGGCATAGGTCTCTACCGCATCATAACGCTTTGTTGGCTCTGCTGTGCTGAGTACAATCGTTTCCTGTCTGGCATCCTTATATTCCCTGCGGCTGATTTTGCCATCTTCATACATGTTTTTTAAAATGCGGTCACGTCTTCCTAACGTATTATCCGGGTTCTTATAAGGATTATACATCGTCGGATTATTCGGTATCGCACAAAGATATGCCATCTGGGACAATGACAAAAATGAAACATCTGTATCAAAATATCCCCGGCTCGCCGCCTGAATGCCATAATATCCATTTCCAAAATAAATATTGTTAAGATAAAACTCTAAGATTTCATCCTTGGTATATTTCTTTTCCAGCTCTGTGGCAATGAATATTTCTTCCATTTTTCGCTGCCACGTTCTGTCATTATTTAGGAAAATGGTTCTTGCAAGCTGCTGCGTAATGGTACTTCCGCCCTGGGTTACTTCTCCATTACGCACCATCGCCCAGACTGCACGGATAATTGCCTTAAAATCAATTCCGCCATGACTGTAAAATTTTTTATCTTCTATACTGACCATGGCTTCTTTGACTTCTTCCGGTATCTCATCACTCGTCAGATAGCATACATCCTTGGTACCACGAAGCGACATGATTCTCGTTCCATTCACATCATAAACCTGGCTGGTCTGCTCCGCCCGGAATGTGTCCTTCGTCGACTCTTTTACAAACCGGACTGCCTCTTCATGCATGGCACTGACCTGACTGGCATACCCGCCAAAATAGTAATACGCCAGCCCGCCGATTACCAGAAGTATCAGAACTATCTGCAGCTTTACAAAAAGCCAGAAACCACGGTATTTCTTTTTCCTTTTTTTCTTCTCTTTATGGGACATGGGATTCCTCCATATTGCTCTATTTTACACTGTTCCATAAAAAGTTACAAGGCTACTGTTCCATTTGTCTTCCTAAAAATCCCGCCGCTGTAATAGCAAGCTTGCTTTCGGTTTCTCCCATTTTTGCAGTTTCATTTTTCTCATATAAAACAACTGCTCCGATGGCATCTCCTTCACAGATAATCGTGCTGATTGCCTGGTCATGATAGTTCCCGGTATCATCTAAGGTAATTCGTACAAATTTGCTGTCTCCCTGCTGTGCAAGAATATTTTTCCGGTCTTCGATCAGTTCCTCTAACTGCCTGCTGATTGGTTTTCCTTCGAATTCCTTCTTTCCGTTTCCTGCAGCCGCAATCACATGGTCCCTGTCGGTAATACATACCAGATGCCCGGTGCTCTGCGCAAGGCTCTCCGCATACTGTCCGGCAAACTGGCTCAGTTCTCCAATCGGTGAATATTTCTTAAGAATAATCTCACCTTCCCGGTCTGTAAAAATTTCCAGCGGGTCACCTTCCCGGATTCGCAGTGTCCTGCGGATTTCCTTTGGCACTACAACTCTCCCCAAATCATCTATTCTACGTACAATTCCTGTTGCTTTCATTAAAAATTCCTCCTGTTTCCTACATACTTTCCATTTTTGTGCTGTATGGGTAGTATGTGGAAAACAGGAGGAATTATGCAAGCCTTCCTCGTATTTACATTTTTAAATCACTGGTGTTTTTATTAGCCAAAATCAATCTTTTTTCATTTTTGGCTGATAGCTGCAACCAAACAGTACTGGCAGTGCAAACAAAATTAACGGCTTCATGATTTTTCCTTCCGGTTTAAGATTGTAAATGCAACAACACAGATGATTGCGGAAAGCAGGGAGCCTGCTGCCGTTGCCAGTCCCATTGGGAATAAGGTATCCGGGAATAAAGTCGAAGTCAGATAAACGCCCGGAATTCTTACCAGTGTAATTGCAATGATATTATGTAAAAATGAGATGCCGGATTTGCCGCAGGCACAGAAATATCCGCTGAAGCTGAAATGAATTCCTGCGAACATGCAATCCCAGACATATCCCCTTAAGTATTGACCTCCCAGACGTACCACTTCCGCTCCCGATGCATCCGATGCATCTGTAAATAACGCCACCACCGGACTGGCGAAAAACTGCATAAAGATTCCTACTATAATTCCGAATCCCACTGTAATCATCACAGCATAGCGCAGTGTTTCATTGGCACGCTGCCTCTTTCCCGCTCCGATATTCTGTGCACCAAGTGCAGATACTGTTGATAACATGGAGGACGGAATCAGGAACAGGAAACTTATTATCTTTTCCACGATTCCCACAGCTGCTGCATCATTTAATCCACGCTGGTTCGCAATGATGGTGATAATCATAAATGCCACCTGAATGAAACCGTCCTGCAATGCAATGGGAATACCGATTTTTAAAATCTGTCCCATTACATTTCGATTCGGTCTGAAATCTTTTCTGCTAAGAGAAAATTTCTCCCGCTGTCTTATAATCATAACGAGGGAAATCATTACACTGATGACCTGAGCGCAGGTAGTTCCAAGAGCTGCACCTGCCGGTCCAAGATGCAGGCCGCCGATAAATACATAATCCAAGACAATATTTGCCGCACATGCAATGGCAATAAAGTACATCGGACTCTTGCTGTCACCCATACCACGGAAAATTGCACTGATAATATTATATGCTGTAATAAAAGGAATCCCGATAAAGCAGATGGTAAGATAGGATATCGTTCCCATTATTGCTTCCTGCGGTGTAGACATTACTGTTACAATTGGTTTTGTCAGCAAGAGCAGCACCGTCATCAGCACAAGGGCAACTCCCATAAATAGGATTACCGTGTTTCCAATTCCTTCTGCCACCCGTTTCTTATCTTTGCTTCCAATCGCCTGTCCGATGCTGACCGTTGTTCCCATGGCAAGTCCCACCAGCATAACTGTTATCATATGCATGACCTGTGAGCCAATGGATACCGCCGTAGTGCTGGCAACTCCTTCAAACTGCCCGATGATAAATAAATCTGCCATTCCATACAATGTCTGTAAAAAATAAGATAAAAGGTATGGCAGCGAAAATATAATTACATTTTTAAATACACTTCCTGTAGTAAGATTCCGTTCCACCATTTCATTCTGCTTCCTCTAAGCCAGCGCTGCGCCCAGATGACGGGTCAGCAAATCCACCAGCCATGCATGGCCTTCTGCTGACAGCTCGCTCTGCCTTACCAGAATCACCTGATTGGACAGATTTCTGATATAAATATAATTTTCATAGAATCCCCAGTCCTTATAGGCAGTCCACAGATTCACACCCTCTGCTATTTCTGATTTTATGCTGATGCTTTCTTCACTGAAAATATACTTGCGGTGGCCACTTACCAGTGCCTTCTGTGCATTTGCATAAAATCTCTTAAGTCTTGCTCTCTGCTGTACCTTTTTCCCGCCGCATGCAAAATATAGAAAAGCTGCCCAAAGAATCATAAAAAGTGAACCCATTTCTGCCCTGCCAAGCATAAAGCTTAACATTCCGAACGGCAGACAGATTATGCACATAATCACAGAAGTAATCGTTACCACTTTTCTCCTCTTCCGGTATACATCCGATTGCAAAGTTATTTCAAGCAGCGCATCCTGCTCTTCTTTTCCGATTTCAATTTCATATTCTAACATCTCTGTTCCCCCATTTTCTTTTCGTCTATTTTTTATTTATTTTCTTTCCATTCATTTCTCATTTACTGCTTTTCCCAGATGACGGGTCAGTAAATCAATCAGCCATGTCCTCTCTTCTGCCGACAATTTATCCTGTTTTACAAGAACATTTTCATTCGACAGATTCCTGATGCAGATGTAATTTCCATAGATTTCCCAATCCTTATAAAGTGTCCATGCAGTATTTCCTTCTGAAACTTCTGATTTTAAAAGAATTCCATCTTCACTGAAAGTATACTTCCGATAACCGGATTTTAGTTCTTTATCCATTGCTGTAACAGATTTCTTTAATACCGTCTTCTGCATCAGCTTGCTTCCTCCGCATATCATAAAAAGACTATATGCAGCCAGGAGTGAGCAAAGTACAACAAGCCTTGTATCGTTATTTATTACTCTCCATATTATAATCAAAATACAAGCTACAATCAGAATTGAAAATTTTATTGCTTCCACTTTTCTTTTCTTTCGATACTCCTTCGAATTCAAAGCGATTTCAAGCAGCGCATCCTGCTCTTCTTTTCCGATTTCAATTTCACATTCCAACATCTCTGTTCCCCCATTTCTTTTTTCTAAAAACATTGTAATGAACACTGCTTATTCTGTCAAACACTATCGGTTGTTATCTTTGCTGTTCTGCTTTTGCACGAAACTCTGACTCCTTTTGAAATTCCGGGAGCACTGCTGATACTAATCGGCACGATACCAACTTCTATAGAAAATGCCTCATAGACGCATAAAATGTCTATGAGGCATTATAACTTTACTCGGCAAATATCTGCTCAATTATTTTATCAAACTCTAATGTGTGATATCTTCTTTTTAATGAATCGAGATTGTAAAGTGCCTGACCATTTATCAGTCCATTACAAGTATCATTATCATCTCCTTTATTTTTTGCTACAGCTCCCGAAAATTCCAAATCATCTGTATCAGAAAGCCATAAGGATGTCAGAAATCCTTCACACTGAATTCCAGGCATTGTATATCCATACATTCTTTGTGGCATAGATAAACCGTGCTGCATTCCTAATGTTACAATTTTTCCCAATATAGCCAGTTTTTTATTCCCGCTATACTCTGCAATTCGCATTAAATCTGGTACGAATTCTACAAATTCATCGTCCACATAGCTACATCCCGGAATAACATCACACCCTGCCCAGCCAGTTGTTCCAAAATCATTCTTTCCAAGAAGTGTATTTTCATCAAACGGAATATCCCAAAGATAAGTCCATGATGCAAGAATCTGTGCTGCTGATTTTGCGCCATACAAATATCGTTCTTTTTTGGTAGTTTCATATGCCAACAACAATGTCCGCATATTATACATTACTCCAACAGCATCTATCTTTACAGACTTTTTATGTGTTGTATCATTTAATCCTCCCAGATATAAAACATCTTCTACATAATGTTCCATAATAAAATCAGCAGCTTTACACAATGCACTTCTATATTTCTCATTACCGGTGTATTCATGTACTAATGCTAATACTTCTCCCGGAAAAATTGTTCCTGACCCCTGCTCTATCACATTACTTCCAAACCATTCTTCCGGATATGTCATTGGAGTACCTTCCATCGTATATGCCCGATACCAGGAGCCATCTGTATTCTGAATTTCAATCATTTTATCACAAAATGCAACCACTACATCCAGCCAGTCTTTATGTAATGTTCCATTTTCCTTTTCCTCCAGAAAACAGAGCATTAAATAATACATAGCCTCCGTCATAGTCCGGCAATAATTTCCTTTTGTTCCTTTTAATTTTTCTGCAATTCCCATCATTGCACCTACGACCTGATTCCCCAGAAATTTTTCTAATTCTTTCCTGTTTTCCGAATACTGAAATGGCATTAATACGCCAGTCCACCAATAAACAAATTCTTCTTTTTCTACACTGTACATTGCATTCGGCAAACCACTTTCTGCAATACAGTGTTCCACAAAAAATTGTATTGTTTTTAATGCCCGTTCCCTATATTCTTCCTTTCCTGTTTCTTCTGCAGCCCGAAGCATTTCATAGCAAACCATAGTCTGATTTCCAGAAAATCCATATTCCAGTACATTCTGATTTCCATATTTTTCTCTTGGTGAGAAATGGCACACATAACCACAAGGATGATTTTTCTTTTCTGGAAAATCTCTAAAGCTATTGTGTAATAAGTCTCTTCTGTATGGTATTGTTTCTTCCAGACTAAATGGATGTCTGATATCATCATTAAGAATTCGTTCCATCTGAAATACGCTCGTCTTCCACGATGCTTCTGTCAGATTTTCAGCTTCTCCAAACTGCAGGATATATGAAACTTCCAATTCTTCTCCCTGTTTTATCTTTCGATATGCAGCCCACTCTGATCCATCTACATTTAAGCAAAATGAATTTCTCTCATAAAATGGATAATCACAACGTAACAAAAATTCTTCCATTCTATTTGCAGATGGTGCAATTCCCAGGGATCCAATATCTGTATTATGAACAAAATGCCTTTCTGCTATCTGTTTTCTGGTTATTGTAGTATCCACCTTTGGAATATCTGCCCGAATTAGTGAAATAAATTGCTTGTCATTTTTTGCAAATCCTGTCACTGACAAATTTGGATTTCTATCATCCTTATAATCCTGCTCAAAAGTTCCAAGATAATCATCCTGTCCATTCTGGTCTGTATCATTCTTATTATAAAAAGCACCCGGTATTACAAATTGATAATCGTCAAAATTTTTTGCATGTTTTGATTTACAATGGAATTCCGTAGATATCCGGATAGCAGTCTCTTTTTCTGCTGAAATACAGGCCACCTTTCTACTCAGTTTTATATTATTTGTATTTTGTTCCCACATATCAATAATATGAAATCTATTTTCTTTATTTACTTCTACGTCTGCTTCTGCAATATGAATGTTTTTTTCACTTCTTATAACATCATACTTTGCTTTCTTATTTCTTTCCTTTAAAATCTGAATCTGAACCGGCCACGGTACTTCTATTTTTATTCCGTCCCTTTCTATTAAAACTTCATTTTTTTCTAATCCTACCGGAAATTTAAGTTCCATCACATCATCCCTTCCTTTCCACTAATTCGATACAAATTTGATTTTTCCTACCTGCTATAAGCTTTTCTTCCAGTTCAGCCTGATGTAGCACAACAGAGGTACTATTTATCTGATTCTTCCATACTTCTCCATTTATGCTAAGTTCTCCCAACTGATATTCTCCATAATCCAAATATTTTCTGTTATAAAAAGAAACACATACTTCTTTTTCCGCAAATAATGTGTCTACTGTTAAAACTTCACCGGAATCATACTGCTCCTTTACTAGTTTTGGTTCAATTAATAAGTCTCCAAGCTTTCCCCTCACACCATATACCTGTGTCAGCATCAGAAAAATTGTCCAGCTTCCTGCACCAGTAACATAAGAATACATTCCCCTTCCTCTGCTACTGATATACTCCGGCACACCAGGATATATTTGTGCTATTTGTGTATTTGTAGAAAGTTCATAAATAGATTTTATAATCTGATAACCTTCCCTTACATACCCTCTGCTATATAACGCATAAGCATACATAGTTGTCATATGGCTAAACATGCCACCATTTTCTTTTTCTCCATAAATAAGTGCAAATCCTCTTCCAAAATTCCAGGTATTATCTCCCAATGGTAACGTCAGCCTGATTCCTCCGGTATTTTTATCCGGAAGATAATTATTTACAGCATGTATTGTTTTTTGAACCTGTTCATCCGTCGCCGCCCCTGACATAATAGAAAAGGTCTGGGCTGTCAATCCAAATCGCAATTTTCCATCTCCAAGAATTCCATCAACTGCATTTCCATTATTATTATAATAACCATTAAAAAAGCCTTCTTTTGATGATAATTCAATCCATTCATTTTCTCGGACCTGCTGTAATAATTGTTTTCCTTTCCAGCGCAACATATCTTTTAATTCTAAAACCGGTATTTTTTTCTTTTTTCCGCTTATTCCAAATCTTATGTGTTCATAATATTTCTTTAATACTTCCACTTCTTTTTGGGGTTCCTTTTCCTTTAATCCCTCAAGCAGTATTTCCATTTCTTCAAATACAGAAATCGTTTTTCGGTCTTCTTTCTCTATTTGAATCTCAAGTAAATCTGCTATATCACATATATTTTTTCCATAAAAAGCCGTAAATGGTATTGTTTCCCCTTTATCCGGAGCCATATCCAACTGATCATTCCAATCTCCATCTTCAAGCTTTATATTCCCGTGTTCTCCAATATTTAAGCTGCAAATTAAATTTTCTAAAAGTAAATGCTCTAATATTGTTCCGGTATAACATTCACCATCCTTTGTCTTTTGACTATTTCCATCTTCTTTTTTCCAATTTGTGTCAATCCTTTTCGCTCTTTCAATTTGTGCATCTTTCCAGTAAGACACTTCTTCATCTAAAATAGAAATATCTCCAGTTTGATTCATATATAACAACAATGTAAATAATGGCCAGACACCATGATCCATCCAAACTCTGGATATTTTGTTTCTGTCTGCCTGAAAATTGCCCTCACCGTCCAAAATAATAGTTGCATTACTTCCATCCAGTCTGACACCTTTCATGTTATGAACAAAAACACTTCGAACCCGCATTGGATTTTGTAATAATAATGTCAGATAATCCTGCCACAAATCTCTCCACCCGCGACCACCTCTTCCATAATCATGATATGGAAGAAATGAACAACCATATATTTTTCTTAAAACAGGCTGTATACTTACCCACCTTAACCAGCCATCAAACTTATCTGAATTGCCTTGAAATTTTATCTTGTCAGCTTCTCCATTCCAATGCTCTTCATTTTGTTTCCACGCAGCTTCAACCTTTTCTTTACTGTTATACTTTTCAAACTCCTTGTTAAAATTTTCTTTTTCAGTAATTCCAGCGCAGATAATATATTCTTTTTTTTCGCCTGGTGCTAACCGTACCTTTGCAAAACGCATTGCGCCAATGCATTCCATACCATCTTTCCGATATGTCATATCATGTTCTGGTATACTATTTTCTACTACTGTTCCAGGCCAGTCCAATGTTCCTCCCTTTCCAATAAACTCCTCTACTGTAGGGAACATTTCTACTGCTGCCTGCCCGCTTTCATCTGATCCATATACAAAATAACTTGTATCATTCGGTTCATGACCTCTTTCATCATGGTGTATCGTTGGCTTTACAACAATCCCGTTTTCTTCCAATGTTATCCTCTGCATCAGTGATGTTGCATGTCTATGATCTCTTAAATTATCTGCCGATCGTCCAAAAATAGGGAATGCCGCTGTTGGCACAAATTCCAGAATTTCTGACCCGTAATTTTCCAGAATAACCCTGTTAATTTCTACTACATCCTCATTTGCCGGACAAAACGTTGTAAAAATACAGTTTAATTTCAATTCAGGGATTGCATAATACAAGCTGTGATATAGCAAACCGCACTCTATTTTATTCCATTTTTCTTCATCTTTAAAGCAATGCTCCGCTCTCTGTCTTGCAGAATTTCCCACCACAGAAAATGCTCCCTGCTCTTTTGTATAAACCCAGAAATTTCTTCCAGAACGATTATTATGTAAGTCCTCTACTGAAACTGGCAGATACAAAAATTCATTTTGATTCTTTTTGGCATCTCCATTTAAGCAGGGTGTCACCGATGCTTTCATTCCAGCCTCATTGCATATAGGAAAATATAATTGATTTACTTCCCGGGCATTTTCACAAACAAAAGTCCCTTTTTTGTCAATAAAATTCCACTTAAATCCGTGTTCCATTCTTTACTCCTTTTTCTTAACCCTTAACCGCTCCTGCCGTTAATCCTCCTACAATATATCTTTGGAAAATTAGTGCTAATACCATTGGTACAACTGTAGCCAGCAATCCTGCAGTCATCATCATTCCATAATCAATTCCATACTTTGTTCCAAACTCTGATACCGCAACCGTTAATGTCTTCGAAGTTTTTGATGTAGTAAAAATTAATGCGTACAGAAATTCATCCCATGCCATAAGGAATGCAAGAACACCTACTGCAACATACCCCGGTAATGCTGTCGGCATAATAATTTTCCAAAACACCTGATTCCAACTACAACCATCTACCCGTCCTGCTTCTTCAAGTTCAAATGGAACCGATTTAAAATATCCGTTCAAGACCCAGATTACATAGGCAAGAACTGCATTTGTATTAATTAATATTAATGTTCCCAAATGATCCAGCAGCCCCATCCGGCTAATCATGATATAATACGGTATTACCAATGCAATTGGTGGTAGCAGCTGAAAAAACATTACTCCAAATAACATTGGTTTTTTCATTCGAAAGCGTAATCTTGCAAACGCATAGGATGCCACTGCACCTAATACAAGACTAATTACTGTTGTTGTACCCGCAACAATGCAACTGTTTTTTATTGCCATTCGGAATACTTCAACTTGTTTTGTTGGATTTTTATCCAACAATAACATTTTGTATCGTTCCCAGGTAATTGATGTAGGCAGTATTTTGTCACTACTTAACAATTCATTTTCTGATATGATACTGGATATAAACATCCAGATAATTGGCAATAGCGTCCAAAGAACCAATAATATCACTGCCAAATATAATAATATCCTTCCTATTCTTCTCTTTACCGTTCGATTCATATCTTAATCCTCCGTTTTTCCTGCTTTCAGGTAAAGAAGGCTCAATAACAATATAACAACTGCTATAATTACGCATATTGCCGAACCTTTACCATAATGTAAGTAATCAAAGATTTCATGATACGCATAAAAGCTTACTACCTGTGTACTGTCATTTGGTCCACCTGACGTCAACGAATATACAATATCAAAAACTCGAATCGTCTGAATTGTACGCAAAACAAGAACCACTATATACATTGGCCTTAATGCAGGAAAATACACTACTTTAAATCTCTGCCATGCATTTGCCCCGTCTATAATTGATGCCTCCTTTGCATCATTAGACACGGTCTGGAGTCCTGCAAGCAGCATAATGATAACAAGTGGAAGCATCTTCCATGTATCTGATAATATAATCATATTAATTGCAAGCTTACCACTTCCAAGCCAGACTATATTTTCATCTATCAAATGTAATTTTAATAATACTTTATTCAAAATTCCTGCGTTCGCATTAAAAATCCATTTCCACAAATTTGCATTTACAATCGTTGGCACTGCCCATGGAATCAGAATAATTCCACGCACAAAGCCTCTTCCCTTAAAATTTTGATTCAGCAATAATGCTGTAAGTGTTCCCAATATAATCTGAATTATCACTGATACAACTGAAAAATATAAAGTAATTTTTAAAGAATTCCAAAATGCATGGGTACTCATAACTTCTGCATAATTCTTTAATCCAACAAATTTCGTTGCAAGACTACCTGGATTTACATCATTTAAGCTGAACCACAATGTAAACAAAACAGGAAATAATCCTAATCCCATGATAATCAGCATGGCAGGAGTAATCATTCCATAAGCAGTTCTTGCTTGTGATATACTTGATTTATTCTTCCTCTTCATATTCTTACCCTCATATTAAAAATGGCAGGCAGTTTACCTACCTGCCATTCTCTATTTAATTCACAAAACTTTCTGATACTTCTTCTGCCTGATTTAGTGCATCCTCTATTGAAGTTGAACCTGACAGTGCTGCCGAAAATAATGGTTGTACTGTATTAGACCACTCACTATAATCAGCAAGCTGAGGTCTTGGATGAGCTGTTGCAAACTGCGGATAAAACTTAGCCAGCTCTTCATGTTCAGTCACCAGATTCTCATCTTTATATAATGCATCAATTGTCGGCAGTACATTATAATTCTCATATGCATATTTCTGAATATCCTCACTAGTAAATAACTCAATATATTTATATGCATACTCCGGATATTTTGAGGTAGATAATACTCCGAAGCCACCGCCACCAGTTACTGAAGCACTTTCTGCTTTATCAGTTCCAGGCATTAAACATACATCTACATTTCCTGCAACAGTAGAATTCTCTGGATTATTTGCATATCCATACACATAAGCCCAATTCATAACAAATGCTGTATCTCCTGCCATGAACGGATCCAGGCAATCTCTGTCCGTGTAGGTAATTGATGCTGGATCTGCCCATCCATCCTGCATCGAATCATACATAAACTGTACTGCATTATTTGCACTTTCACTGTTGATGTCAAATGAGCCATCTTCTTTCTGCCATGTTCCGCCAAAACTGTAAATCATGGTTGTCAAATCACAAATCAAACCTTCTGCCTGGGATGCTCCCCACGCAATACCATACTTGCAAATGCCTTTATCCATCATATCCTGAGACATTTCTTTTAATTCATCCCATGTTTTTGGTGGCTCCTCATATCCAGCATCCGCTAACATCTGCTTATTATAAAACATCCATTTTCCACCATTCGCAAACGGAATTGCTTCTGTTTTTCCATTATAAATCATCTGATTTAACGAACTCTCAATCAAACTGTTTTTTACATCTTCATCCATATATTCACTCAAGTCTATGGTTACTCCCTTACTTTCAAATTCTGCAACCCATGGAATATCTACATAGCAAACATCCGCATTGCCTCCACCGGTCCATGTTGTAGTAATTTTTTCGTGTGTACTATCATAGGACTGACAAATCAGATTTACTTTTACACCATACATTTCTTCGTACTTCTTTCCAGCATACTCATAAAGTCCTTCTTCGTCGGTTGTACAAATAACGCTAATGCTTTCCGGTTTATCTCCGGCTTCTGTTCCTGCTACTTTGTTATTTTCTGTTTCAGAGTTACCACAAGCTGTAATTGATACTGCCATTGTCATACACAACAGTACTGCAACTAATCTCTTCATTCTTTTTCCTCCTTTTACACTAATACTTTTTTGTTCTTCTCCCCTGGCGCCTTTTACTTTATTCTCCTTGCTTTTTGTAGTTTTAATATAACGATTTTATATTCATGATTCAATTTCATTCTTGCTTTATTTTTGCACTATTTTGCGCGAGACATTTTTAATAAAAAAAGACGAAATATACTAATCACATTTTGTATATTTCGTCTCCTTTATATACTACTATATTTTAAATTCTGGAATGATGATAACCCTCACAGTTTAATTCTTCATTTCCACTTATTTTACGGTATCTGCTTGGTCCCATAGAATATACTTCCTTAAACTTCCGGTTAAAATAGCTCAATCCTGAGAAACCAGATTCATATGCCACTTCACTGATGGGGAGTTTTGTGGAAAGCAATAATTTTTCTGCAGATTTTAATCGGATATGATTTAAATACTCTACAAATGTATAATCTGTTGCCTGTTTAAACACTCTGCAAAATGTATACATACTCATGCAACACAATTCTGCTACATTTTGTAACTCTATATGATTTTGATAATTTTCTTCTATGTAAGACAACGCAGGTCTGATTTTTTCCAAGGCTATCATAACTTCTGTCGCAGGTCTTCTGGCACAAATATAATCATTTCGCATAAAGTATACCATTAGTTCCATAATATACGCAGGTATCCGAATCTCATATCCCAAAATCTTCTTTTTATATTCTCCCTCTATTTTCCACATAATGGATTCTACTTTTTTACTTCTCAAATTAAAATGTCCAACTTTTCGAAACGGATCTAATAATATACTTGGAATGTGTTGATATTCCTTTGCCACAGAAAAATAGGGTAAAACAGGTTCCATTTGAAACTGTAACAACAATATTTTATGTCGCTTTGTAATTTTTTCCGTTTCATGTGGTTCTTCCCCAGAAATGACCGTGATGTCGCCTGGTCTTGAAATAATCTTCTCCCCACCAAATCTTACATATGCTTCACCCTCTAACTGGCACAAAATTTCCCATGAATGATGCCAGTGCATCGCACACCCCGCTAAAGTATAAATTCCTGCTGAGAACGGTAATTTTGCCTCTTCAATATAAAAAAGCTCCGAAGAGTGAAACTTATTTGCAGTTGATATGGGTTCTTTGATTTTTATAATTTCTTTCCTGTCTTCCATTTTTCTCCTGTTAATCTCTCCCATCCAAGCTATAATTTTTTTGTCAAATCCACCAATTTTTCTACTCTGTAATCTGCCTGCTGCTCTAACTCTCTTAATTTTTCATTGGTTATGGCATCTTCCGGATGATACCAACAGGTTTTAAGTCCTGCAGCATGCCCTCCTGCAATATCTGCTGTCAGGGAATCACCTATCATCAGACATTCTTCCGGTTCAATTCCAGGCAATTCTTCCATACATTTTTCAAAAAAACGAAGGCTCGGTTTCTCTACGCCAACCTTTTCCGAAACAAAGCAATGTGTAAAATATTTACGCATGCCGCCTCGTTCCAGGCGGTTTAGCTGCTGCTCATACGGTCCGTTGCTTGCTGCACAGAATATGTATTTTCCTGCTAAAGCTTCCAATGTTTCCAATGCACCGCTCACCGGCACTGCACTATTATGAAGATAGCTTCGGAACACATGATCCATTGCCACACCATCAGCTTTTAATCCCAGCCGTTTTAATATAATCTGCCAGCGGACATAGGGAAGGTCTTCCCTTGATAATTCACCCTTTTCAATTTTGTCCCAGAGGATATGATTTTCTTTCTGAAAAACACCAAACATTTCCGGTTTGAATTCCAGTCCAAAATCCGCAAATGCCTGTTTCATGGAATCTTCTGCTCCGGCATCAAAATCAAGCAGTGTATTATCAATATCCCAAAAAAGGACTTTTATATTCTGGATTTTATTCATCCTTTATTTCCTCATCATCCTATGATTTTATGCTATGCAAAATGCAATATATCTATCAACAGCAGCCAGACTAATCCATAATAGGTTACTACTGCTACCAGGTCATTAATTGTGGTAATCAATGGACCGGATGCCACTGCCGGATCAATCTTAATCTTATGAAAAAGCATTGGAATCAAGGTTCCCACAAGGCTTGATATTACCATTGCTATCATCAGTGCAAGACCCACGCATCCTGAAATAATAAATGCATGACTTACCGGATTATTCTTTAACAACCAGACATATAATCCGATAAAGGAAAATGCCAGTATCCCCAGAAAAAGCCCGTTCATAAACCCAACACGCATTTCTTTTCCTACCAGATGACGCTTCTGTTTTGATGTAAGATTTTCATCTACCAGTACACGAATGGTTACAGCCAGCGACTGTGTTCCGACATTTCCTGCCATGTCAAGTATCAGCGACTGGAAACACATGACAATTGGAATTACGGCTACAACGGTCTCAAAAATCCCCACTACGGAAGATACGCCCATGCCAAGTACCAGTAAGATAATCAGCCATGGCAGACGTTTCTTCATACTCTCTACCAGCGTTTCCTGTAAATCTTCTTCGGCGGTCAGACCTGCTAACTTTGCGTAGTCATCACCCATCTCATCATCCACAACTTCTACGATATCCTGAGATGTGATAACACCTAAGATTTCATCATTTTCATCCAGTACCGGAATGGAGTCCTCTGCATAGTCCTTCATTCGCTCAATACATTCACTAATCTGTTCATGATCACGCAAATACGGATAGGATGTGCTGATGATATCTTCCAGTGCATTATTTTCACGGGCAATGATTAAGTCCTTTAAATCGATGGCTCCATAGAATTTGCCAGCTTCATCAGTAACATAAACGGTCAAAATGTTATCATTTTCTCCCGCCTGACGAATCAGCTCCCGCATGGCCTGCCGGATGGTAAGGTCATTTTTAATCACGATAAAGTTCGTGGTCATCTTGCTACCAATTTCATCATCCTCATAGGACTGAATCATCTTAATATCATGACTGGATTCTTCATCCAGCAATTCTACCAGCTGTGCCTGCTTGGAATCATCCAGTTCGTCTAAGACATCTACCGCATCATCGGAGTCCATGTAGGAAATAACCCGTGCCGCTTTATCCAGATCCAATTCATTCAGATATAGATCCGGGTCATCAATATAAGTAAAGATTTCCGCAACCTGTTCCGCTCCCAGGATTGGGTATAATCTCTTTCGTTCTTCTTCATCCAGACGCACAAATGCATCCGCAATATCATTTTCATGATAATCGGATAATTTATCCCGCAGTTCCTCATTGCTCTTCGTACTACGGATTATCTCTATTAACTCTTCTACATAATTCTGCTCTTTTATTTTCTCGTCCACTGCTTCTGCCTCCTTACATCATTTTCCTGCAGCAGCAGCACAGATGATACCCTCACAATTACAGGAAACACACAGCGCATTTCCAGCGTAAAAAGAGCAATTGTCCTGTCTGGATTCTTATCAGAAATCCATGGCCAATTGCGCCAAAATCATCTTCTGTCTGCTACCGCAGATACTACTTCGCCCAGTACTATCGCAACTGTCCATGCATTTCACCTCCTGATTCATTCTCTTTTTCCATTCTAATCCTCGGAATGAATCAAGTCAAGTTTTGCTTTGTCTGATATTTATATAATCTTTGTAAAATATATATTCTTTATTCTATTTCTTCCATAAATATTCCAGGCAATTGTGAATGAGGGATTAAGAAGAGTTGCCACAATAATATTACGTTGATTCGCAGTGGATTTTCTTTCGCTACGAAATACCACAGTTCTAAAATGCGGGGGGTTCTTTTTGTTATAAAAACAGTCTTTCCAATGTTTGTCAGAATAACTGCACGGTTCGTCGAAGTACAGATGCCTGATAAGGGCTGTTAGGGGCACTGGGAATTTCGTCTGGCAACAGGCAACGCTGGTACAGGGATGTACCAGCGAGGTGCAATTGAACATGGATGTGAATTTGTGCCGGTTGCCAGATGAAATTATAATTATATCGAAATTCTCAGTGCCCCTTGCAGGCTTTATGTGGCATCTGCTCTCGACGGACAGTGCAGCGATTCTGACAAAGCAAGCGGAAAGACAGTTTACAAGCAAGAAACCCCCGCATTCTAAGAACTGTTGGCATTTCATATCGGATAAAGATAATCCTCTGTGAATCAACGTAATATTTTCCGTGCAAAATCTATCTCTCTTTCGCAATTGCCTGCTATATTTATCGAATATTTGTATAGTCTAAGAAAAAGCACATACAGCTTGCCCGCTCACTTCCTTCATTCCGGTAAATGTGCGGCTGGTCTGTTTCAAATTTGTAGACCTGGCTCTTTTCCACCTTCTGGCTGTGGTCATGGCATTCTATGGTCAGCGCGCCGTCAATTACCGTAATATATTCTCTCGTCCGCTCGCCGTGGCTTCCACTGGTGTATACACCGCCCGGCTCTACGTCAATCCGGTAGATTTCTACGGACTGGGAGTCCTCAAATGGAAAGCAGGTAAAAACCTTATACTGTCCCTCCAGTTCCTTGGTTGGAATCATTTCTTCCGGCTTCACCAGACAGAAATCCACACGGGGAGCTTCAATTAAAGTCTGAAATTCAATCCGCAGTCCGCTTGTAATCTTTCCAAGCACACCTAATGATGGATTTGCCGTTCCCTTTTCAATCTGTGCCAGCATACTCTTACTTACACCGGTCTGCTCTGCCACCTGATCAAGACTCATTCCCTTGGACTGTCGCAGTCTCTTTAAATTTTCCGATACATTGTGTGACAGGTAATCCATGCATTTTCCTCTCTTTCCATTTGAAACTTTCACTTCAAATTTTTTACATCAAACTTTTCGCATCAAATTTTTATGATATTAACCGATGTTTTTGATAAAGATATCTGTTTTACAGTGCCTTGCGGTATAACATTTCTATATCACACTGACGGGATGACCGTGGGTTCACTGCAATATTGCCGCTCTTCATGGCATCTGCTGCCATTGCTTCTATTTTCTCTTCGATGGTCTCCCGGCTGATGCTTCCTGTTTTGCCTGCCTGATTGATGGCTTCCGTAAGATTTGCCGGAATTCCGATAGCTTTGCATAAGGAACGGATGGCATCCACTAACATCATCGGTTCAAATTCATCTTCATAGGCCGGAATTTCACTGATGTAGTTATAAATTTTATAATACCTTCCATGGTCAGCTAAGGCATTATACTCCGCTACTACCGGAAGCAATACAGCATTGGCAACTCCGTGTGGCACATCAAAAAATGCACTGACCGGATGGCTCATGGCATGTACATTTCCAAGTCTTGCAAAAGAAAATGCAATTCCAGCAAACAGTGAGCCTACCATCATTGCCTCTGCCGCCTTCACATCGGTGCGGTTTGCCACAAATCTCCGGATATTTTCTCCGATGAGCTCCATTGCTTTTTCTGCCATGGCGTCAGAAAACGGAGAAGCCGCAGTTGAAATATACGCCTCTTCTGCATGGATAAATGCATCAATTCCGCAGGCTGCCGCCACACTGGCTGGTGCCGTTGTAATCAGGTCTGCGTCCAGAATAGCATATGCCGGCAGCAGTTCATAAGAAAATACCGTCAGTTTATAGTCTCTGCTGTGGTCGGTAATTACAGAAAAAGCTGTTACCTCAGAACCGGTTCCTGCTGTAGTCGGTAATGCCACCAATGGAATAATTTTGCCCGGCACTTTATGTGCCCCTTCATATTCGGTAATGCTTCCACCGTATTTTGCTACTACACCGACTGCTTTTGCTACATCCATCGGAGAACCGCCGCCAAAAGCTACGATAAAGTCTGCCCCGGAAGCCTGAAATGCTTCTGTCGCTGCTTCCACGGTTGTAACGGAAGGATTTCCTTCGATATCCGTAAAGTCATCCACCAAAATTCCTTCGGCTCTTAAAGATTCTGCAGCTTTCTCCACCAGTCCCATCTTCTTAAGATGCGGTCCGGATATGATAAACGCATGCTTTCCACCCATTCTTTTTGCAACTTCCGGAAGTTTTGCCATAGAGCCTCTTCCTACAATAATATTCTGTGGTACTGAAAAATTAAATTCGTTCATAGCTTTTCCTCTCATTTTCTGTCGGTATTTTCAGAACTTACTACTCGACTTTTCTATATTCTGCTTTCTTTACTCTATACATTCCATTATCCTGCCAGCCGCGCCAATACACGGTCGATTGCCACATCGATTACCTGATCCAGCTCCACATCATCTGCCTCCGGCATCAATGTTGCTGCATCTTCATCTGAAATAAGCTGTACCAGACTGCCAAAGGACTCTTTGTATTTCTTTTTACAGATTACAAAGAATACAACTCCAAGCAAGCTCCAGGCTCCAACCATCAACCACTCCGGAAGAATCAGGCTGCCGCCGGTTCCCGGAATGCAGTACATGCATACCATAAATCCTGACATTAAAACTGCCATTACACCCACAAATTTATAACCAGGCACTTTATACGGACGAGGCATATCCGGTTCTTTCTTTCTTAAAATCAGAAATGAAATGGATACCATACAATAGGCAAGACAGCATCCAAAGTTACCTGCATCACAAATCCATACCATCATGACACGTCCCGCAAACGGTGCTAACATCGTAAGAATTCCCATCAGGATTAATGCATTTAACGGGGTCTTATGCTTTGGATGAAGTTTTGCAAAAGTTCTTGGAATCATATAGGATTCTGCCATGGAATATAAAGCACGGGAACCACCAATCATAAAGGAGTTCCAGGAAGTAATGATTCCGCACATTCCACCAACAATAATTACTTTTGCCATAACCGATGTTTTGAACGCTACCGCCATGGCATCTGCGGTTACAAGACCGGTTCCTGTCTGTGATGCTGCAATGGCATCCGGCTTTAATACCAGACCTACTGCAATGATAACCAGCGAGTAAAACAGTACTGCCAGTACAACAGATAATATCAGCATTTTTCCAATTTTCTTCGGTGGAACATTGATTTCCTCTGCCGCCTGTGGGATAACATCAAATCCGATAAAATAAAATGGAGATAACACCGCAACACTGAGTACTGCCTTGATTCCACCTCCGGTTGATGTGCCGGCAAACATCTGTCCGTTAAGATTATCCACACTTCCGTTGATGACGGATGCAACAATCAATAAAATTCCTGCTCCACCAATGATAATAGTAAGAATGGTCTGTAAAATAGCTGCTGTTTTGGCTCCAAAAATGTTTATTATCATAATTAAAAATGCAACGATAATTGCTACAATCAGCCAGGAAGCATAGATATCAAATCCAGCTACCGTATAAAGATATCCCTTTAAAAATCCCGGCCAGAGATAAGTCAGAATCGTTGGAAATGCACATGCTTCAAAGCAGGTAACTCCGACATATCCCAGGACGATTGCCCATGTACAGATAAAGGAACCATTTGAGCCCATTGCACGGTAACTGAACACATGCTCACCACCGCACTGTGGCATGGCTGCTGTAAGTTCTGCATAAGTCAATCCCACAAAGAATATCATGATTCCACCAAGAACAAATCCGATAGCTGCTCCAAGAACTCCGCCTTTCTGAATCCAGCCACCGGAGGATACGACCCAGCCCCATCCAATCATGGCACCAAATGCAATGACAAGAATATCCCAGGCATTAAATACTTTATTGAATTCTGTTTTCTTCTGTTCCATATTTACTACCTCCTATTCCTGAAATACTTTTCCGGCTACTTCTTCAATCAACTGTGCAGTTCCATCCACACCCAGCAAATCGCTGTTAATCAGCATATCCCTGTTATGTCTGTCTCCACGATTGCTTCCGGTCAGTGCCATATGTCTTTTGTGATAACGTTTATCTTTTTCCACAATCAGCAATTTTGCATCATCTGCCGAAAGATTGTGGCTTTCCATTACATTCTTTATCCGGATTTCGTCCGGTGCATAAATGAAAATGCGTAATATTGGTTTCTGTTCTTTTAAAATATAATCAGCAGAACGTCCTATAATCACACAGGACTCTCTTGCTGCGAGTTTTCGAATAATTGTTTTCTGGACGTGAATTGCACGTTCTGTCAAATCAGCGTATTTGGAGAAAGAACCCCTGACATCACCTTCTGCTCCTTTACCGGCAATGGTCACTCCTTCTTCTACCTTTTCCATAATATCTTTGGGAATTCCTACTTCTTTGATAATCTCATCTACCGTTTCACGGTCATAAAACTTGATGCCCAAATCCTGTGCAACCTTTCTCCCAATCTGATTTCCTTTTGCGCCATATTCGCATCCTATTGTAATAACAAGATGTTCCATTTTGCTTCCCTTCCTTAATGTATATACATGCGTTTTTTCTCATCCATACGAACCTGCCACTGGCAGCTTCGTATGGATGTCTGACAACTATCTGCATAAAAAAGACGAGGGCGCACTTATTTTCTGTGACATCCTCGTCTTTTCTATTTCTTATTTTTATCTTTCTGTTATTCTTCCGGTGCCCGGTTTGAAGGACACGGATTCCTAAATTTCTTACTTTTCCAATGATTTTACCGTTTCTTCAATGATTGCATATGCCTTGTCGCATTCTTCTGCGGATACGATAAGTGGCGGCACCATACGAATGACATGTGCACCGATAGCTGTAATCAGAAGCTTTCTGTCTAAGCAGCCATGTTTTACATCTACACCGGAAATGGTATCATCAAATTCTACACCAACTAATAAGCCCTGATGTCTTACTTCTTTGACATGTGGTAATTTTTCTAATTTTGCTGAGAAATAATCTCCCATCTTCTTTGCATTTCCGGCTAAGTCATTGTCTAAGAGCTCTCCTACCTCAGCTAAAGCTGCTGCACAGCTGATTGGATGTCCACCAAAGGTTGTTCCATGGGAACCAGGAGTAAATGCTTTGGCGACCTCTTCCGTTGCACAGATTGCACCGATTGGCATTCCGCCGCCAAGACCTTTTGCCATAGATACGATATCCGGTTTTACGCCATAATTCATATAAGACATTACTGCTCCGGTTCTGCACCATCCGGTCTGTACCTCATCTAATAATAAGAGCATTCCTTTCTCATCACAGAACTCTCTTAAGCCTTTCATGAATTCCATGGTTGCCGGATGTACTCCGCCTTCACCCTGTACCGGTTCAATCATAATTGCAATGGTATTCTCTGTGCATGCATTTTTAAATGCTTCCAAATCGTTGTATGGTGCATAAGAGAATCCATAAGTCATTGGTCCGAATCCTACCTGGCAGCCATTTCCCGGCTGACCGGTTGCTGACATTGCTCCAAATGTTCTTCCGTGGAATCCCATTTTAGCAGTTACGATATGATATTTATTTGGACCGTATTTTTCAATTCCATATTTACGAGCCATTTTAATCATTGCTTCGTTTGCTTCTGTTCCGGAGTTCTGATAGAAAATTTTATCCATGCCAATGGTCTTACAAACTTTTTCTGCTAACAGTGCCTGTGGAATGGTATATGGATAGTTGAAGGTATGCATGATATCATCTACCTGATCTTTGACTGCTGCTACTACCTTCGGGTTACGGTTTCCTGCATTGTTAACAGCGATTCCTGCATAGAAGTCAAGATATGGTGTTCCTTTCTCATCATAGAGGTACATGCCCTCTGCTGTCTCAGCCAGAAAATCAAAACGCTCATATGTTTCAATCATATATTTATTTACTTTATCTTTAATGTCCTGTACGCTTAATCCTGTGTCTTTTAATTTCATAATTGAATCCTCCTTGACATATTCTTTACTCTTTTTTGTTTTCTCTTTAAACCGGTTTGTTTTGTTCAATCGACGGAACAAAGAATGTGCCTCGGCACATTCTCGCGCCTGCGTCGGTCGCTTGCGACATCTACCTTATACGCCGCAGTGCGCATCCTCGCAGAGCGTTTTTTACTTTACAGGAAAACAATTTCCTGTAAAGTAAAAAAAGGCACTTACCGATTGGTAAGCGCCTTCACTTTTGTTTTTCTATTATTTTGAACAGTTATACAATATCACGTCTTTTTTGCTCTGTCAATATTTTTTTACAAAAAGTTGCATTTTCCTGTTTTTTCTGCTTTTTTCAGTCTGTTCATGAGAATTAATAGAATATATTGTATGTTTTTGTGTATTATATTGTACATTTGTATTATTCATTCGTACACTATAGTATCGTTTTGTCTTTATACACTCTCTACTCCGATATATGCATCAATTCTTTCCCGACGCAAATGCTCTCCGATTACAATAATGACTTCCTGACCTTCCTGAATCGGTTCCATCCGCACTCCGTTGTGGGTAGCATTGAGTTGTATCCAGGAATTATCTTCTGCTTTTATAAATCCCTTAATCCGAAATACTGCTCCGCAGGAGCTGTCTTCTAAGATTTCTTTTGCGACCTTCTGCATTTTTTCTGCCGTCATAGGTACATTCATAAAATACTGGGACTCGAAACCGGAGTGTTCCTCCAGGTCCATTTTCTCATAATTTTCCATCACATAGCCACTGCTCATAATCCGATGCAAATCTTCCGAAGTAAGCTGCGGTGTACTCTTACGCAGAATCTCTTTTCCCAGTCTTCTCTTACAGTGAATCTTCTCCAAGGCTTCGTTGATGTGTGCAACCGTTGCATCCATTTCTTCTGCTGTAGCTTCATCAGCATGGCTTAATAGAATGCAGCCTGCATCTGCCACCTCTGATGCCAGAATAAAACCTGCCTCATCGGACAGCTCTTTTTCCAGCTTGGCATCTACGATTGCAATTACATTTCCAATCTCATACCACTGATCCAGCGGTTCTTCCCGCAATGCATCAAAGAATTCGTCCACATCAAAAATTCCGGATGGCTCCACCAGCACCCTGTCATATCCGCACATGCCCATGGCGATTAGCTTTGTCTTAAAACGTCTTCTGTGGCAGTCCTTATCACAGCCTCCGGCTACCATTTCCAACTCACAGTTATCTCCCATCAAATCCTGCAGCAGCATCATGTCCACATTTACTGCGCCATAGTCATTCTCCAAGATTCCAATATTCATGCCCTGTTTCATCAGATACTGGGCATATTTTCTTATAAATGTTGTTTTACCGGAACCTAAAAAGCCGGTAATTAAGTCGATTTTTACCATGTTTGTCTTCCTCCTTCTCAGACATCCCGCTCCAGCCGCCGCAAGAGCTCCTGGTATGCCTCCATTACTTTATCGTGATGACTTCGGATATAATCCGTATCCGGAATGTCATGATTCTTGATGGCATACTCTAATCCCTTAAACTGCTCAGACAACTCCATGGCTCCGATATTCGCAGACACATTTTTCAGTCCATGCACATGAATCTGATACTGTGCCCAGGCCCCTGCCTCATAATCCTGCTGCAGAATATCCACCATCTCATCTTTCAGATAAACTTTTAATATCTTAAGATAAAAATCTTCGTCTTCCATGCATATGGACATTCCCTGCTCGGTGTCAAGGTATGGAAAACGCTCCTGCAATGATTTCTTATTTTCTTCTGCTCCACCGTCAGAATTTTTCTTTTCCACTGCCTCTGTCTGCTTGTCTGCCAGAAAACGTTCCAGTATCTTCCACATCTTCTCTTCAAAAATCGGTTTGGAAATATAATCGGCAAATCCATGCTGCAGATACATTTCCTTTGCTCCTTTTACCGCATTAGCTGTCATGGCAATTACCGGTGTAGTTTTATTCTGATGATTCATTCGCTTCATTTCCTCAAATGTGGCAATGCCATCCATATCCGGCATCATCTGATCCATGAAAATAAGATCATAGTGCTGCTCTTTCATCAGAGTCAGCCCTTCTTCTCCACTGCCTGCCACATCCACGATTGCACCTGTCTGCAGCAGCATCTCTTTTGCCACAATGCGGTTCATTTCCATATCGTCTACCACAAGGATATGCACACCGGAAAACTGAGGTACCGGCATCATAGCACCGACAGAAAGCTCATAGTTTTCGAAAATCTGTTTCATATCGCCAATGTCATCTTCACAGATGACCTTCTGCGGTATGATTGCGGTAAACGTTGAGCCTTCTCCATACTGGCTTTCTACCTGCACTTCTCCGTGCATCATATCTACCAGACGTTTCGTCAGGCTCAATCCCAGTCCGGTTCCCTGAATATTCCGGTTCTTATGTTCCTCCAGCCGGGTAAAATTCTGGAAAAGATTCTCCATATCCTTCTTCCGGATTCCAATTCCACTGTCCTTTACATCGATACGCAGATTAATATTTTCCTCATCTATCCTGCTATAAGAAATTTTTAAAATTACATGACCACGCTTGGTATATTTTACCGCATTAGACAGAAAATTATTTACTATCTGGCGGATACGGACATCATCTCCATATAAAATGGATGGAAGATTCTCATCAATTTCCATATACAGATTCAGATTCTTTTTCTTGCAGTTAGAGGCAACTATCGTATAGCAGTCATTGATGAGGGATGCCAGCTCATAACCCTCGCAAAGCAGCTCCATCTTTCCGGATTCAATTTTGGAAATGTCCAAAATGTCATTTACAATGGCAAGCAGAGTTCTGCTGGCCCGCTGCATATTTCCTGCATACTCTGCAATCTTCTCTCTTGGCAGTGTATCAATCTGCCGGAGCAGGAGGCTGTTCATTCCCATAATACCGTTGATTGGCGTACGGATTTCATGAGACATATTCGTAAGGAAATCGGTCTTCGCCCGGTCTGACACCCGGAGCCGCTCTAAAAGTTCTTCTTCGTAAGTAATATCCACCAGTGTTACGATAGTGTTCTGCATCTCGCCATATTCATCGCAGACCATCGAAGACGTTACCGATAAAATCTGATTGCCCTGCAGGCATTTCACCTTGCAGTGCTCTAATTTTCCCTGATAAAGCTGTTCTGCAAATTCTTCCTTTTTGCCCTCGCAGGCTACCAGTTCTTCAAAAGGCTGTTCCACATCTGCACCAAACAACACTTCTGCATTTGTATTATGTAAAATATGTGTTCTCTGATAATCATATACCATCACACCATAGTCAATCTGATTAAACAGATAATCTGAAACTGTTAATTTTGATATTCCAAAAGTATCATACCGGATACTAAAAAATACAGTCATTAAAAACGAAACTGTTACGCCATAAACCGAACTGGGATAAGATTTAATTCCATAAAATGGCAGAACCGTATCCGGAATTGCCGAAAGAAGCATAATTGTATTTCCCAGAATGATATATGCCACATATTTTCTCTGACTTTTACGCATAATTTTCTTCGACCAATATAGTACAATATAGATGCAGCACAAAAAGCAAAGCATAATATACATCCAGTGATAAAACACGCTGCCATGAAATTCTGTGGTAAAGCAGGTTCTTCCATTGACCCTGTAAAAATGGCGGATCCGCATACTTCCAAAAGAAACACCATCCACCAGAGATGTCAGTATTCCTAATCCAACCATCAGACCATATCCCTTTATTTTTACACCAGTCAGACACGCCACATAAATTACAATCGCAATGACATATAAATTAAAGCCCACAATTGTCATGCAAAAGAAATTCTGTGCCAATCTGTCATCTGTACAATTTCCATACAATGCTGAACCCAGTGCCCAGATTCCTCCTCCTATTCCCAGAAGCAGGATACAAATCCGCCCCTTGTTTTTCGTATTATTAATAAAAAAATAAAAGATGCCAACGCCAATACATATAGTTGCACATGCCACCAAAAGCACTGTTGTAATCATTCCTGCTTCCATCAATTTTTCTCCCGAGTTGTTTTACTTCATTATATATAAAATCCAATTTGTTCGCAATAAAACAATCCCTGCAGAAGCTGCCACCAGCATTTTCTTATTGCCGCAAAAAAGCAGGAGCTCCGTTCCAGTTTCGGTGTTCCTGCTTTTCTCTGTCTTTTTCTATTTTTTCAACTCTGTTCTTATTGTGAACTTTTCATTTCAAACTTTCATTTCGAACCCTTCTCAAAAACTCTTATTTTAATTCTCCTGCCGGATGTATCATATCCGGTGTAATCAGCCCTTTGATAATCAGGTACTGCTCAATGGTTTTTACACAGTTCTGCACGCCGACCCGCTCACTGTTTAATGTCATGTCATAATTGACCGGGTTTGTCCAGCAATTTCCGTGTGTGTAATATTCATAATAATCTGCCCGGAATTTATCCGTCCGCTCTATGGTTGCATTAGCGACCTCTTCGCTCACACCCATATTTTCCATGGTACGGTTCACACAGAATGCTCTCGGTGCTTCAATATAGATACTCACCACATTTGGCTTGCCCTTCAGTACATAGTCGGCACATTTTCCGACAATAACGCAGGACTCTTTTTCTGCCAGATCTTTGATAATTTCACTCTGATATTCAAACAGCTTGTCATCCGATACGAATTTTTCATTTCTGGAAATGTAACGTCTTGATCGTGGCAGCCCTCTTAAAAAGCTGGAAAATCCACTGGTCTCCCTCATTTTTTCATTTACTTCCTGAAAAATATTCTCATCCAGTCCACTGAGCTGGCTTGCCAGCGTTAAGATTCGGTTTTCATAACAGTGAATACCTAACTCCTTTGCCAGCTGGGAAGCAATCGCCTTTCCGCCTGTTCCGAATCCTCTTGCAAAGGTTATTACAAAATTCTCCATATTTTCTGTCCTCCTTTAACCTGCTAAATAACGACTTAAGAATTCCCGTGTTCTCGGATTTTTCGGATTGGTAAACAGTTCGGATGGAGCTGCATCCTCCGCCACATAGCCGGAATCCATGAAAATGGTTCTGGTGGACACATCCCTTGCAAATGCCATCTCATGAGTAACAATAATCATTGTAAGTCCCGTCTTGGCAAGCTCTTTCATAACATTTAATACTTCTCCTACCATTTCCGGGTCCAGTGCAGAAGTCGGCTCATCGAAAAGAAGTACTTCCGGATTCATGCAAAGAGACCTTGCAATGGCAACCCTCTGTTTCTGTCCTCCGGAAAGCTGTGATGGTTTTGCATTGATATAAGGAGCCATTCCTACATCCTTTAAATGTGTGATTGCCCGGTTAAATGCCTCTTCTTTGGAAATATGAAGCACCTTTCTGGTGCAGAGCATGCAGTTCTGCAATACAGTCATATTGTTAAATAGGTTAAAGGACTGAAATACCATTCCCACCCTGGAGCGGTATTCATTGATGTCCTTCTGTACATTCCGGACTTCCTTATCATGGTAAAGGATTTTACCAGAGGTCTGCCGCTCCAGTTTATTGATACACCGCAGCAGCGTTGACTTTCCGGAACCGGAAGAACCAACTATACAGATAATTTCTCCTGCTTCTATATCAATATCTATTTTTCTTAAAACCTCATGATTCCCAAATGATTTGCTCAAATCCTTGATTGAAATTACTGTCTCTCCCATATCCGTTCCTCCTACTGATTATCCATATACTCAATTGCCAGTGCATAATCTGTCTTGCCCTGCATTTTCTTTTCAATGAATTTGAAAATCTTATCAAAGACAAAGCACAATACAAAGTAAATCACTGCAATTACCAGGTATGACTCGAAGTATTTGTAATAATTTCCTCCGACTGTTTTTGCAGCCATGAAAAGTTCCTGTACTGCAATTACATTTAATACGGATGTCATCTTCAGGTTTGTCAGGAAAGTATTTGCCATCTCCGGGATAATATTTTTAAATGCCTGTGGCAATACCACATACAACATTGTCTTAAATGGCGACATTCCCATTGCCCATGCGCCTTCACGCTGGCCCATATCAATGGAGCCGATTCCGGCACGTACTGTCTCACCCATGTAAGCTCCGGTATTTAATACCGTTACCACAATACCTGCAAATACCGGTGTCATTTCTACTCCCAGCATTTTTATTCCATAGTATACAATCATTGCCTGAACAATCATTGGAGTGTCACGGAAGATTTCCACATATACGGTAAAAATGATTTTCAAAAGCCGCATCAGAAGCTTCTTGAAAACATTATCACCCTCGCTGATTTTTGCATCATTTACAAGTCCGACAATATAACCTAACACAAAACCAACCAGCGTTCCGATTACAGCAATTTCCAGCGTAAGCCAGGTTCCTTTGATAAACATACTTGCATATTTCTGGGCTAAAAATATCATCCACTCTAACGAATTACTCGGATTTTCTATTAACATATTTCTCTACCTCACTTTATCTGTTACTCAGCTCACGCTGGAAATATTTCTAGTTTGCTGCCGGCTGCTGTGTCAGAACAGTATCCATCAGCTCATCCATTTTGGCTTTATCATTCCAGCCAATGGCATCCATTGCATCCTGGATTTTATCTCTTAATGCGGTATCATCTTTTCTGGTAGCGATACATACATTTACCATTTCATCATCACCGGTGAAAGAATCATCTTCATCTAACTGGATAATCACAAGGTCATCATTGGTAAGTGCTGCTGACTGTGCGGTTGGCAAATCTACGACACATACATCTGCAACACCATTGGATATTGCCATGAAGCATTCGGATGTTGTCTCATAATTTCCTGACTGCTCTGCACCTTCAATCTGATCCAAAAGAGGTACCCAGCCGGTTCCTAACTGTGTTGTTACTTTACATCCGGTTCCTGCCAGATCAGAAAGTCCTTTTACATTTTCATAAGCACTTCCCTTTTTTACTACGATACAGTTATCTCTGTAATAATATGGTTCTGTAAATGAATAAGAAGCTTCTCTTTCTGCTGTTTTTCCCATTCCTGCAATGATTACATCATAATCTCCTGCATCTAATGAGATTCCAATGGAAGACCATTCTACTTTATGAACTTCTAAATCCATTCCCATCTCATCAGCAAGCTTCTGGGCTACTGCCACATCATATCCATATGCATAATAGTCAGATCCATAAATCGGAACCGCCTTGCTTCCATCCGGTGTTGTATCACTGTCCTGTGTCCAGTTAAATGGTGCATATGCACATTCCATTCCAACTCTTAATACATTCTTATCAGATGTCTCTGCTGTCTCTGAGGTTTTCACATCTGTATCGGATGTTTTTGTATCTGATGAACCACATCCTGCCAATGTAGATATTGCCATAACTCCTGTCAGTACCAATGCTAATAATTTTCTTTTATTCATAATATGTTCCTCCTTAAATGCAAATGTGAAGCCGACTTTTTGTTTCTCTAGAGTATCAAAAAAGACGCTTGAGATTTCTTTCTCTCAAAGCGTCTTTGCTGATAGACAGTATAGTATACTTTCTTTTTCTTCTTTTCAACTTTCAAATTGCACAATTTGATTGTGCAATTTGCACAGCATCTTAATTAAACATCAATCTTTTTACCAGAATACAGTTTACAATATCGAGATATTCCATGGAATCTTCCAGGTCAACCTCCAGTATTTCTTCTATCTTCTTCAGGCGGTACTGCAGAGAATTCCGATGGATATACAAAGCCTCTGCTGTCTTTCCCACATTAAATCCACTCATATAATATGTCAGCAGTGTCTCCACCAGAAATGCCCCATTGGTCTGGTCATACATCTCAAGCTTCTTTAATTTGTCATTGCAGTAGTCCAGTATCTCCTGCTGATTTCCATTGTTAAACATATATTTATAAATGCCCATGGAACTGGCACTAAGCACTTTTTTATTAGTAGGATTCGGCAGATAATCTTTCTTTGGAATCAGATTTTTTGCTTCCTGATAGCTCTTGCCAAATTCAGACGGATCCGTATAAGCTGCGCCTAAAATACAGGTACTGTGTATCAGCCCGGCAAACTGCGGGCGGCTGTCCAGCTTCTTTAGCAATTGTTCAATCTGCCGTTCTGTCTCCTTATCCTCCGTTGCCTCAAACAGCAGCACAAATTTATTTAAGAAACGCATATACATCGGACGATTTTCCATATGCATTACTTCCCGGTTCAGACAGTCCGTATAATAGAGATAAGTATGCTCATCCTGCTCCAGGTTAATTCCATATTTCCGGTCAATTACAATGATTCCAACCCGGTACGCCCGGTCGAAAGCCAGTCCAAACTGGCTGGATATTTTTTCAATATATTTATCATTTACTTCATATCCAAACAGTAGATTATATAAATAGTCCCCGGTACGCTTATTTGTAATATTGGTTTCCAGTATCAGCTGCCCGATACTCTGTGCAATATCCACGAAGGTTGCGCCTTCCCAGCGGACATAGAACAGTGGCAATTTCAATTCAACCGCCTTGTCTATCATTTTCTGTGGAATCTTCTCCCGGTCATCCACAATCGATATTGCAAGCCCGGAAATTCCCAGTGCATTCAATTCTACCATTGTTTCAAAGGTCTTCTCGATGTCAAACCGCAGATAATCCACTACAATCAGTGCGAAGTTGCCAGGATTCATATGCTCTTCATAGGGCTTCGTCTGCACAAAATATGTCCAGGACACCACTCTGTCCAGTCCTACTTCCCCTGTCAGCAGTTCTACTCCATCCAGATCCAAATTATTGACGTCTCTACAAGTAACCATAATGTCTCCCTCTGTTGGTTGTGTGCAAGTTGCAAAAAACCCGGAGAAGTGCGAACACTCTCCGGGTTAATTTTACTTATTTTAGCAATTCATTGCAAGAGCAAAGATTACTCGATAACTGTAGCAACACGTCCTGAACCTACAGTACGTCCACCTTCACGAATAGCGAAAGTAAGACCCTGCTCCATAGCTACTGGATGGATCAGTTCGATAGTCATTTCTACGTTATCACCAGGCATGCACATCTCTGTACCTGCTGGTAATTCACAAACACCAGTTACGTCAGTTGTTCTGAAGTAGAACTGCGGTCTGTAGTTATTGAAGAAAGGTGTATGACGTCCACCTTCATCTTTTGTTAAAACGTAAACCTGAGCTGTAAATTTTCTGTGGCAAGTAACAGTACCTGGTTTAGCAAGAACCTGTCCACGAACGATCTGGTCACGGTTAACACCACGAAGAAGTGCACCGATGTTATCACCAGCCTGAGCCTCGTCTAACTGTTTACGGAACATTTCGATACCAGTTACAACTGTCTTCTGAACATCTTCCTTAACACCAAGGATTTCAAGTTCGTCATTCAGATGTAATGTTCCTCTTTCTACTCTACCTGTTGCAACAGTACCACGACCTGTGATTGTGAATACGTCCTCAACTGGCATTAAGAAAGGTTTATCTGTATCACGCTGTGGATCTGGGATATAGCTATCTACAGTATCCATTAATTCCATGATCTTGTCGCCCCATGGTCCGTTAGGATCTTCAAGAGCTTTAAGAGCAGAACCCTGGATGATTGGGCAGCCTTCAAAACCATATTCCTCTAACTGCTCTGTAACTTCCATTTCTACTAACTCGATTAACTCTGGGTCGTCTACCATATCACATTTGTTTAAGAAAACAACGATGTAAGGTACACCTACCTGACGAGACAGAAGGATGTGCTCCTTTGTCTGAGCCATAACACCATCAGTTGCAGCAACAACAAGGATAGCGCCGTCCATCTGAGCTGCTCCGGTAATCATGTTCTTTACGTAGTCAGCATGTCCAGGACAGTCAACGTGTGCGTAATGTCTCTTCTCTGTTTCATACTCAACGTGAGCTGTAGAGATAGTGATACCTCTTTCTCTCTCTTCTGGAGCTTTATCGATGTTAGCGAAATCTGTAGCTGTATTACCTGCAACTCTTGCTGCTAAAACTGCTGTAATAGCTGCTGTTAAAGTTGTTTTACCATGGTCTACGTGACCAATGGTTCCGATATTACAATGTGGTTTGGTTCTTTCAAACTTAGCTTTTGCCATTTTAAAACGTCCTCCTTAATTTTATGCCCTTTCTGGGCGCTTATTTTTACATTTTAATAAGTCACTCGGCTATTTCTGATTATATAAAAAACTTGCGAGTTTTTCAAGCATTTTTATTATTTTGCTTTAGATGCAACAATCTTGTCCTGTACAGACTTCGGAACCTGCTCATATTTCTCGAAGAACATTGAGTAGTTACCACGTCCCTGAGTTCTGGAACGTAAGTCTGTTGAGTATCCAAACATCTCAGCAAGTGGAACATATGCTTTAACCATTTTTCCACCACCGATGTCATCCATACCTTCGATACGTCCACGACGAGAGTTAATGTCACCAATAACATCTCCCATGTACTCTTCCGGCATAGTAACTTCAACTTTCATGATTGGCTCAAGAATTACAGGAGCTGCTTTTGCCATAGCCTCTTTGAAAGCCATGGATCCGGCAATGTGGAATGCCATCTCAGATGAATCGACCTCATGGTAAGATCCATCATATACGGTAGCATGAACACCTACTACTGGGAATCCTGCAAGGATACCAGCTTTGGTAGCTTCTTCGATACCTTCGCCTACTGCAGGGATGTATTCCTTAGGAATAGCACCACCAACAACTGCAGAATCAAACTTGAAGAGTTCATCTCCGTTGGCATCCATCGGCTCGAATTTAACTTTACAGTGTCCGTACTGTCCACGTCCACCAGACTGTTTTGCATATTTGTATTCCTGATCAACTGGCTTTGTAAATGTCTCTTTGTAAGCAACCTGTGGAGCACCTACGTTTGCTTCTACATGGAATTCACGAAGCAGACGGTCAACAATGATTTCCAGATGGAGCTCACCCATACCAGCGATGATGGTCTGTCCTGTTTCTGTATTTGTATGAGCACGGAAAGTAGGATCTTCTTCTGCAAGTTTTGCAAGAGCTTCACCCATCTTACCCTGTCCAGCTTTTGTCTTAGGCTCGATAGCAAGCTCGATAACTGGCTCTGGGAATTCCATGGACTCTAAGATAACCGGATGCTGTTCATCACAGATGGTATCACCAGTAGTTGTAAACTTAAATCCAACGGCTGCTGCAATATCTCCAGAGTAAACTTTTTCAAGCTCTGCTCTCTTGTTTGCATGCATCTGAAGGATACGGCCTACACGTTCTTTTTTATCTTTTGTTGCATTCAGTACGTAAGATCCGGAGTTCATTACACCAGAGTAAACACGGAAGAATGCAAGTTTTCCTACGAATGGGTCAGTCATAATCTTGAATGCAAGAGCGGAGAATGGTTCATCATCAGATGAATGTCTCTCTACTTCATTTCCTTCAAGGTCAACACCCTTAATAGCTGGGATGTCTGTTGGAGCTGGCATATATTCTACGATAGCATCCAATAATTTCTGAACACCCTTGTTACGGTAAGCAGAACCACAACATACCGGAACTGCTGTACACTCGCAGGTACCTTTTCTGAGGGCAGCCTTCATATCATCAACAGATGGCTCTTCTCCCTCTAAATACTGCATCATAAGGTCATCATCTAACTCGCAGATTTTCTCAACCAGTTCGGTATGATATAATTCTGCGTCGTCTTTCATATCATCCGGGATGTCTGTTACAGAGATATCATCTCCCTTATCATCATTGTAGATGTAAGCTTTCATCTCAAACAAATCAATAATTCCCTTAAAATCATCTTCCTTACCAATTGGTAACTGAAGAACAATTGCATTTTTACCTAATCTTGTACGAATCTGATCAACAGCTCCGTAGAAGTTTGCACCTAAGATATCCATTTTGTTAATGAATGCCATTCTAGGTACGTTGTATGTGTCAGCCTGACGCCATACATTTTCTGACTGAGGCTCTACTCCACCTTTTGCACAGAACACGCCGACAGCGCCGTCCAGTACACGAAGTGAACGCTCAACCTCAACCGTAAAGTCTACGTGTCCAGGAGTATCAATGATATTGATACGATGCTCTAAAGCACCTTTCTTCGGCTTTGTAAACTCTTCCAAAGTCCAGTGACATGTCGTAGCGGCTGAAGTAATGGTAATACCTCTTTCCTGCTCCTGCTCCATCCAGTCCATGGTAGCAGTACCTTCATGAGTATCACCAATCTTATAGTTAACACCGGTATAATAAAGGATACGCTCTGTCAATGTTGTTTTACCAGCATCGATGTGCGCCATAATACCAATGTTTCTGGTTCTCTCTAACGGATATTCTCTTCCAGCCAAGGTTTTTTCCTCCTAATTTTCTTAACCGAAAAAATATGCTCTCGTTCTGATTAGAAACGATAGTGTGCGAAAGCTTTGTTTGCTTCTGCCATCTTGTGCATATCTTCTTTTTTCTTTACAGATGCACCAGTATTGTTTGCTGCATCCATGATCTCATTTGCCAGTCTTTCTTCCATTGTCTTCTCGCCTCTCTTGCGTGAAAACAGTGTAAGCCAACGAAGCGCCAGAGCCTGACGACGGTCCGGTCTAACTTCGATAGGTACCTGGTAAGTTGCTCCACCGATACGTCTAGCCTTTACCTCAAGTACTGGCATAACGTTGTTCATAGCTTCCTCGAATACTTCAAGAGCTGGTCTCTCAGTCTTCTCTGCAACTCTGTCAAATGCACCGTATACAATCTTCTGTGCAATACCTTTCTTACCATCTAACATAATGTTGTTGATAAGCTTGGTAACCACTTTGTTATTGTACATCGGATCTGCTAATACGTCTCTTTTCTGAGTATGTCCTTTACGTGGCACGTTACTTCCCTCCTTAATCATGTTTTGCATCACAGGTCATTGTGCCTGTCATGTAGTATTTGTTTCGATTAATTCAACGGTACTCACATGTGTCTCTCTAAAATGTGTTCGTGCGGAAATATATCGTATGTGACAATAATTCCAACACTTACCTTTAGCTCTGTTTGTGATACTATTGGTGTGCGCTAAGCTTATTTAGCGTCTTTTGGTCTCTTAGCGCCGTATTTGGAACGAGCCTGTTTTCTGTTAGCGACTCCTGCTGTATCAAGAGTTCCACGGATAATATGGTATCTTGTACCTGGTAAGTCCTTAACACGACCACCACGGATAAGAACAACGCTATGTTCCTGTAAGTTGTGTCCCTCTCCTGGAATGTAGCTTGTTACTTCGATTCCGTTGGAAAGACGTACTCTGGCGATCTTTCTAAGAGCTGAGTTAGGTTTTTTAGGTGTAGCTGTCTTAACAGCGGTACAAACACCTCTCTTCTGAGGAGCAGAAGTATCAGTTGCTTTCTTCTTTAAAGAATTGTAGCCCTTCTGAAGTGCAGGTGCAGTAGACTTCTTAACAGATGTCTGACGTCCTTTTCTTACTAACTGGTTAAATGTTGGCATTATTTTCACCTCCTGTGCTATTATTTGATAAATGTGCATTTGTATGCACACTAATTCAGTATATAAGCCGATTCGCCACTTGTCAAGCAAATTTTTCGTGCAAGCTACGAGCCAGAGAAAAAAAGAAGGCTTTCAGCTGTTCAAATTTATTTGATAACGGCTGAAAGCTTTCTTTTTGATGTGGCGACAGCCACGACTGAGATGGAGCGTTAGCGGAATCGAAGTTGCGGTTCTCGTTCTTATGCCTGAATCTTTCCGTTCATGTGGCGACAGCCACGACTGAGATGGAGCGCAGCGGAATTGAAGTGGCATCTTTTCACACTAAATGCAGCAACATATTCCTTTTAGTATGATTTTTCCGCAACTTTTCTTACTTTTCTCATACTAAATCTGTCTTTATCTTCTTTTAAGTATGATTTTTCTGCTTTATAGCTTACTTTTCAAGAGATTTTCCCTCATTTTTCATACCATTTCTTCTATATTATTAGCGTTAGTATGATATTTCTGTTAACCAACTATTTTTCAGCTATCATTCTTCCTCCTAATTATGCTGCTTCTCAGTAAAAAATGTCATCGAAGCGTAGTACCCTTTTCCCGACTATGTAGCCCGGTTGCGATGGGAACCCACCATTACAATATTGAATCGCAGCACTCTTTTCCTGGCTATATATTGCCTGCCATCCCATAAAATCTATTCCTTATATCTCTTCGAAACGGCTGGCATCCAGATACTTTATTACCCTTGCCGGATTTCCGACTGCGACTGCATAGTCCGGCACATCTTTTGTCACTACTGATGCTGCCCCGACGATGGCATGTTTTCCAATGCTTACCCCCGGCAGGATGCTTGCGCCCGCGCCAATCCATGCGGCTTTTTTAATTAGCACCGGCTTGCAGGTCAGTATCGACAAATCATAAGGATCATGATTATTCGAAATCAGCTGGACATTAGCTGCAATCTGCACGCCATCCTCTATGGCGATTCCACCACGTGCCATTGCCAGCAGCCCAGAATTAATATAAACATTTTTTCCAATTTTCATGGTACTGACACAGGCACCACTGATTGGTGCTGCAACGTAGCTTCCCTCTCCAAGGTTCTCTCCAAACAATTCTTTTAAAAGCGTCTGATATTCTTCCGTAAAAGGCATCGTATGGTTCATTTGAAACATAATCTGCGCCGCCCTTACATTTTCTTCCCGGTCTTTTGGATTTGGTATCCTCATATCAACTCTTACTTCTTTGCAATCCATTCGCTGTATTCTCCTTAATTATTCTTCCTTTGGCAATTAACCATTTGAATGCAATCGTGTTTCCGCTGTTTCTGCACGCTGAGCCCAGTCTTTCACGCTGAGGCCGTCCTTTTCTACTTTACACATAAGAAACCATATCTTTACGCCTGCTGCGCCTGCCTCTTCCAATGCTTTTCCAAACTCAGGATGGGTCATTACATTTGCCCGCACTTCTTCCACACCTTCCATCTGAATTACAAATGCCAATATACATTCATAGCCAGCCTTCCTTGCTTCTGCCAGCTCCCGCAAATGTTTCACGCCACGTTCCGTCGGTGCATCCGGGAAATAACCAATGCCATCACGTTCCAAAGTACAGCCCTTTACTTCCATTAAATATTCCTGCTGTCCTTTTTTCATATAAAAATCTATCCTGGAATTTCCATATTTATATTCCGGTCTGATCAAATCAAACGATTGTGTCTCAAGCCATTCTTTTGCCACCTTGTTAGGCGCCTGACTATCTATATTAATAAGCCCGAAATTTTCTTTATATACAGCAATCAGATCATATGCTGTCTTTCGTTTTGGATTGTCTGCCACTTCCAGATAGACTGCTGCATCCGGAAGCAGCAGTTCCCTGCAGCGCCCGGTATTTTTTACATGCACCGTCTGAAGTTCTCCATCAATTTTAACATGCGCAATAAAACGGTTGGGACGGTCTACAAATTTTCCCTCTATCACTTTTTGATATTTCAATTTCTATATCCTCTGATTCCTGTTTATCTTATTTCTGAAAAGTCAGACGCATCTGGTTCCACACCGCGTCTCCATGGGCAGACTCTGATACGCCTTCATTTTCAAATCCAAATTTCGCATAGTAATGTATCAGCTTATCCTTGCAGGTCAGCACCAGTCCTTTTTTTCCCTGGGCTTTTGCATCTGCAATAGCTCTTTTTAATAGCTGCTCTGCCAGACCACGTCTTCGGTATGCCGGAATGGTATTCACGCCGAAAATCATCTGCCAGTCCCCCTGCTCCTCATGCAGTTCTGCTTTTTCATACATTTCATCCGTAAGGTCTTTCTGACTGGTCACCATGCCATCAACAAATGCCACCAGATGTCCCCCATCGAACATCAGCCAGAAATGGTCTTTATAATATTTTAAACGTTCTGCGAATTCTTCCCTCGTTGCTGCTTCTGCCGGTGGAAAACATTCTGTCTCCACGGCTGTAATTGCATCAATATCTTCCATCTGCGCGGTACGGATTGTCATTTTGTGTACTCCTTTTATAACTCTTTATAACTTTTTAATTCTTTTATAACCTTTTATAACTTTCTCCTATTGTATAACCCCTTATGATTTTTCTCAAGAGACGAATTCCAGTTCTCGTAGTATTTCCTGTGAAACGGGAAAAGCACAACAGCCTTGTTCTTTATCAAAGACAATTTCTGTCGTGCTTTTCTATTCTGTTTTTTATTATATTTTTCTGTTCTGCTTTCTGAAATCCAAACTATTCTTTCACTGGCACCAGGCGAATGTTTACTCCGCTTACCTTCAATTCCACGCCATCACTCAGTTCCACATTTTTCACTTCTGGTGTATAAAGACCATTTCCATCGTCTACTCCAAACATCTCATTCATTCCACCATCATATAAATTTGATGTGCTGACGTTTCCGGTTCCATCCACAGCTGTTACGGTATAAGTTCCTGCCGGGAAATCTGTGCCTGCCGTATAATTGCCACTGCCTAATTCCACTGCCGCTGATTCATCATATTCTCTTCCACTCATGCCTCCGGTTACTTCTGTATAGCTGACCTGTACTACTACATCTCCTGAAATCTTAAGTTCCACGTTTTCCTTCATTTTCAATCCGTTAAAAGAGGATTCATAAAGTCCGTTCCCATCATCCACGCCAAACATTGCATTGATGCCGCCATTAAACATATTACTGCTGCTGACATTTCCATTTCCGCTTACTGCTGTCAGATTGCACTTACCAACAGGAAGGTCAACACCTGCTGTGTAATGTCCTGCTCCAAGCGTATAGTCCGTCTCGATTTGTGATAAATCTTCTTCCGGAGCATCTTCCTTCCCAGCATCTTTATCAGTATCTTTGCTCTTGCCGCTCTCTGCCTGTTCTGTGTCTGTAACAGAATTCTTATCCGAATCCTTCTTGCTGCTTCCACCGCCTGCTGCAATTGCAAATACGACTACAACGATAATTACCCAGAACCACCATTTCTTATAAATTGGTTTCTTTACTTTTTCCATCTTATGCCTCCCGTTTTCATAAATCTTATGTATGAGACAATCATATATGAGTCGGAAGGTTTTGTGGTATGCTGACGGCATACATTTTTAAATCGTTTTTATGTCAATCATTTTCCTGTCTCTTCCTGCCAGGCAATTTCTATTGTGATGTCAGCCCAAGCAGCGTAAATTTTACATAATTTTCCAGTAGCATTCCAAAATAGAAAAGGATAAGTGCCAGGATAATCCGGATGATTATCCGTACCGGTTTCTGAAGCGAACGGATTCCCGGAACTTTGGTATCCCACAGCAGGAAATTGAATCCCACCGCGCAGGACAGCCATGCATAGATAAGTACCGCAATTGCTTCCAGTCCAAAAGCGGCCGGCGTTTTACCATACATCATCATAAACTGTATACTGCCTATAATCAGAAACAGATAAATAAAAACTGCCAGTATCTCTTTCCAGACAACTCCGGTCCGGAAGCCCGGAAGAATCGTCTGCTTCCCCTGGGGCATTTGTCTCTCCGGTTTAAATGCCAGCCTGAGTTCACTGACACTCTGGTAGCGGTTCTGTGGGTCAATCTCTATGCACTTTTTTATGATACCCTGGAATGGTTTTTTCCCTGTCAGCCGTACATTCGGCAGCACGCCCTCTAACATCACATTCATCAGGACACCCACTGCATAAATATCTGCCGTTGCATCTGTCTGAAGGAAACCATACTGTTCCGGAGATGCAAAGCCAACCGTTCCAAGAATCGTTGTGTCTGCATTCCGGTTCATTTTCCATTGCCGAGAAATGTCAAAATCCAGTAATTTTACAACTCCATCTGTGGAAATCAATATATTTTTCGGTGAAATATCCCGATGTACAATTCCCTGTGCATGAATCTGCTCCAGCACCTCCAACAGCTGCTGTGCATAATTTCCGACAAGTTCCGGCGGCATTGTCCCATATCGCCGCAATTTTTCATCCAGTGTTTCTCCGCTGATATATTCTTCTAATATCACGCCCACATCCTGCTGCTCTTTGCAGCTTATGATTCTTACAAGATGTGGACTTTGCAGGTTCTGTAATTTACAATAAATGGGAATATTTTCTTTCTTTATAATTTTTTGAACCAGAATCCTTCCCGTGGAAGTGTCCTGCACCAGCTGCGTCTGATAAGGCATCTTACCTCCCAATATCGTCAATGGCACCTGCTGTTTTCTTTGAAACTCCTGGTATAATTTTTCGCTCATTGCTGTCAGACTCCCTTTTTCTCTTGCATTTTTATCTTCTACATTCTATGATAATCAATATCACTATAGCAGAAATGGGTGGATTCGCCAAATGAAAAAATCAACGCAGGAACTTTTAGATATTTTAAAAAATACGCCTTCCTTCTCCGATTATACCGAGCAAGAAGAACCAGAGCTGGTACAGGTCTCTGTTTCCGATTATCTCAATCAGCTGATTCATACAAAAAATCAAGACCTGCCTTCTCTCATTCGGAAAAGCGGTCTTGACCGTAACTACTGTTATCAGATTTTTGATGGACGCAAGCGTCCTTCCAGAGACAAAGTGCTTGCTCTCTGCTTTGCCATGCATTTATCCTTTACGGAAGTACAGAATCTTTTAAAAGCCACCGGATATCCCATTCTCTATGCCCGTATAGAACGGGACAGCGCGATTATCTTTTCCCTGCAGCGGAACTGTGCACTCTCAGATGTAAATGATTTACTGTATGAATTAGGATATAAGGAACTCGCCTGAAATTATTTTCTTACTTCGCCCAGCAAAGCTGTGGCAGGAAATGTTTTTCCTGTTTCAAAATGAATTTCATTAAATTCAGCAGCATTGGTGACAACCAATGCGGTAACTGTAGAAAATCCTTTTAATTTCACAAATTCCAGATCACAGCTTATAAGTTTCTGTCCCTTTGTTACCTTGTCCCCTTCTTTTGCAAATACTTCAAAGCCCTGTCCATTCAGTTCCACTGTATCCATACCTATATGAATCAGCAGTTCTGCACCCTTTGGTGTCTCTATTCCAATGGCATGTCCAGTTTCTGCCACAGAAACGATTTTACCATCTGCCGGTGCATAAACGGTGCCATCTTCCGGGCAGATACCACATCCTGTTCCCAGCATTCCTTCTGCAAATATTGCATCCGGAATCTGTGCCTGTTCGATATATTTTCCATTCATCGGAGCAAATATTTCTTCTCCACTTTCTTTTTTCTTAAAAAACATTATCTATTTCCTTTCCCATCCTCTGTTTCTTCTGCACATTTTTCCTTACTGCAAATCCGGTTTACATGCAGAATCAGATACATTTTTTCCTCTTCTGTTACTTCACAATCTAATTTCTGATTCAGATATTCTATAATACAGTCCACACATCTGGAAATATCCGCAAACTCTTCCCTGAGATTCTGATACAGTGTGATATTATCCGTATCAATATATTGTTTGCTGCAAATCCGGTCCAAAAGATATTTTATATGAGTTGCAAATCTGGCATAATCAAAGGATTCTTTATTTACCACGATATGAAGCTCCTTTTCTATAATCCGGCCGATATCCTTCAATACGCCTTCGAAGTCAATCTTATCCGTTCCATTTGTCTTCTGCTCGGATGTAATCTTTGCACTTATGATAGACATGGCAATTCCTGATAATTCATTTCTTTTTAATTTCACATGAAATACTTTGTCCATTTGTGCCACAATATACCGGCTCAATTTCATTTCCATGGGATACTGCTGCTCCATGTCATAAATAAGCGGCATCTCAATATAAATTTTCTTCCTCTCCCGCTCCATTGCAAATGCCAGATGGTCCGCCAGTGTCAGCACAAGATTTGGATTTAAATCATAATCCAGCTTGCTCTGTACCACCGGCAGTATTTTCATTGTAAATTCTATGATATCCATCGGCAGTTCATTCATCAGTCCCATGTACTGTGCGCTGATATTGTAAAATGTCCTGTCTATATTTTCCAGTTTTATCTCATATGGCATCTGTGGAAATCCAATTCCCTTTCCAAAAGCAATTAATTCACAACCATTCCCATCTTTACATACTGCTACATTATTATTGATTTTCTTAATTGCAAGCATCGCTTTTTCCTCCACATGAGTTTTCTCTATTATACTACGTTACTGATAGTATCTTCCATCATCTTTTTCACCAAATACACCAATATTATAATCGATTCCTGTTACCAACCACCTGCCATCCTCTTTTTTCAGGTGCCACAGGTAGTCTACCGAATAAAACATAGTATCAATATTACCAGCATGGGTAAATTTTGTGCCGATTCTGTGCGGTTCATACCGCCATACCACCATTTCTGCTTCATTGCCGGTTTGCTTTATCGACACAATCTTTCCCACATGCGACATACTGTTTTCCTTTTTCCGCTTTCCCTGCAGCATAGTGAGCAGTTCCTTTTTTTCTTCAAAGGAGTTTCCCGGTATATTCGACTGAATCGTCTCTGTCATAACCGATGCTGTAATCTCAAAGTCATCCTCATCAATCCCCCATGCATACCGGCAGAACAGATCTGCAATCTTTTCTTCCTCTGTCCAGTCTTCCCCATTGTCCATTACCCGCCATGGTGCTTCCTCTTTTGAAATAACAGGATGTTTTTTATAGCCGGTCCAGATATCATAATCAATTAACTTCCACCATCCACGGACAAAGGATGTATTTCCGCATTCCATATCATGGCAGTATTTCAGACTACTCATTTTCCATATCGCATCTTCCTTTATCCAGTTTATCAGATAGTGTCCGCCAAATGTAAACCAGTGTAAATAATAATCTTCCTTCACTCCCACTGTTGCAATCACATATGCCGACTGCACCGCCTGATCCTTTTCCTGAAAAATACATGTATTGTAAATCCGGTACCGGCTGAAATCCAGCTTTGGTCCTCTCCAGACCAATTTCTCTTTGACTGCATCAAATCCCTCCGCATCTCCAACCGTTTCCGACTGCATTCTGCAATCTTTGGCAATGACCACCTCCCAGAACTTCGCATCATTCTTTTCCAGACCCTGGACAAAATATTCAAACTGTTGCTTTATTTTATCTCTTTCTCTCATATGATAAACTCTCTTTCCCCCCGCTTTCTATAACCTGACGGTACCAGTAATAAGATTCTTTTGGAATTCTCTTTCCACTTCCATTTCCTTTGTTATCAAAGTCTACATAAATAATTCCATAGCGTTTATCCATTTCACCTGTACTCACACCTACTAAATCTATACATCCCCACGCCGTATAAGCCTTCACATCCGCACCATCTTCCAGTGCTTCTTTTACGGCATTTATATGTTCCTTTAAATAGGCAATGCGGTAGGTATCCTGAATTTTTCCATTTTCTATATGGTCTCGTGCTCCCAGACCATTTTCCAATACCATAAGCGGGACTTCATACCTTCCATACAATTCATTCAAAGCAATCCGAAGTCCCTCTGCATCAATCTGCCAGCCCCACTCACTTTGTTTTAAATATGGATTCTTCACTCCTACCATCAGGTTTCCCATGGAGGACTCCAATCCCTGCTGTCCACTGATACAGTTCGAAAAATAATAGCTGAATCCACAAAAATCGGCTGTTCCTTTCTGCAAAAGTTCTTTCTCTTCTTTACTGCATGTTATCGAAATCTTATTTTCCCGGAAAAATTTTTTCATATACCATGGATACTTTCCTTTTAACCGCACATCCAGGCAAAAGAGATTGTGAATCTTATGATGCTCCTGTGCCATTCTTACATCCTCCGGTCTGCAGGAATAAGGATAGGTACAGTAATAGGCAATCATTGTACCAACCCTGATATGTGGATATTTTTCATGGGCATATGCACTTACCCATGCTGCCGCAAGAAACTGGTGATGCAAACACCGATATCTTCTTTCCATGTCATCCTGTTCCGGCAAAATATTGCATCCTTCTTTTTCAATTATTCCACCGCCAAATACTGTTCCAAGCGGCAGTGTCAGGCCGTTTATCTCATTAAAAGGAATCCAGTAAACCACCAGATCTGCATATTCATCGATTATGGTTTTTGCATATTTTTCATATAGCGGAATCAGCTTTGGATTACTCCAGCCTTCATATTTCATTGCAAGTGCCAATGGCAGATCATAATGCAGAATTGTAACTATCGGCTCCATCTTATATTTTCTGCAGGTTTCAAACACGCTTCTATAGTAGTCTAAGCCTGCCTGATTCGGAGTTTCTTCCTCTCCCGTTGGGAATATTCTTGTCCACGCAACAGACATCCGGAAACATCGAAATCCTGCTTCTGCAAATAATTTGATATCTTCTTCATAATGCTCATAAAAATGATTTCCATAATGAGATGGATAAATATATTTTTTATCTAAGGAGGGGAAGCATTTTCTCCCCTCCTCCTTATCTCCCAATGCCATACAGTCTGCTATGCTGGCTCCTTTTCCATTTACATTCCAGCTGCCTTCTGTCTGACACGCTGAAACAGCACCACCCCACAGAAAATCATCTGGAAAGCTTCCTTTATCTTGCTGCATCCTTTCTCTCTCCTTTACCAAATCCAAACACTGCCATCAAAATAAATCCTGCGACCATACTTACTGCTGCTGCCAGTAAATAGAATCCAAATGTATCTGAAAAATATCCGGATAATCCTAAAATTCCTGCATTGACAAATCCCATTGCCTTACATCCGAAAATTCCCATTATCATACCGCCCAGGGCTCCGGCAATACCAATCACTGCATAAGAACGTTTATATTTCATACATACGCCAAAGAGAATCGGCTCTGTCACTCCGGCAAGTAATGCGGTAATTCCGCTTGCTCCTGCAAGAGATTTTACTTCCTTGTCTTTGCTTCTGAACCAGATAGCAAATGCCACTCCAATCTGTGCATAACAGGTTGCACTCATAAATGCCAATACCGGGTCAGCTCCCATATTTGTAAAATTCAACATAACAATAGGTACCAGTGCCATATGTACACCAAGAATAGTCAGATATCCAACAGTTCCACCTACCAGAATTCCAAATAAAACTGCATTGGTATCATTCAGCCAGTTGCTTGCCTTTCCAATCAGATTGGACAATTCACTGGATGCCGGGCCAATTACCAATACACTCAATACCACCATAACAAAAATGGTAATCAGTGGCACAAATAATAACTGGATTGATTTGGGAATAAACCTCTTCAGTAATTTTTCCAGCTGAGCCTGTATAGGTACTATAATTAATGCTGGTATAATCATGGAAGAATATGTTATTACCGTTAGCGGCAGTCCAAATAATGTTAATGGGTCTTCTGCTCCTGCCAGTGCCGTAAAATTCGGTTCCATCAACGCTCCCATGATAACCATTGCAACAACAATATTTGCTTTTAAATATTTTGCTGTATTATATGCAATTAAAAGTGGTATAAAATAAAATACTGCATTTCCTGCTGCTGACAATACAGCATACGTTGCGCTGGTTGCATCCAGCCAGCCTAAATAAGTAAGCAAGGACAGGAATCCCTTTAACATACCGGAACCAACCAGTGCCGGAACCAATGGTATGAATGCATTGCTGATATAATCTAATATCTGCTGTCCGATTTTTTTCTTTTCTCCAGCCTCTTCTCCATCTGTAATATCTAATTCTGTAGTTTTGATATTTGCAATTTTGCAGACACAGTCATAGACATCATTCACATCTTTTCCAATGATTACCTGAAATTGTCCTCCTGCATTTTTTATGCCCAGTACTCCCTGTAATGCCTCTATTTCCTCTGCTTTCACCAGGCTGGTATCTTTTAATGTAAACCGCAGTCTGGTCATACAATGTGTGCAATTACTTATATTTGCTGCTCCCCCTATTCTTTCCAGTATTTCTTCCGCTATTTTTTCAAATTTACTCTGCATATGAAACACTCTCCTTTCTGCTGCCTCGTTTTATAACAATCATTTTTAACAAAAAATACCCAAAACACATAGCACGCGCTTTACTATGTCCTTTGGGTAATGCTCCTGTTTCCAGGATAACAATCCTCTCGGAAATTTCCATTTGCTGCAACAAAAAAGCTCCTCTTTGGCACCATACAACGAAAAGCTGTACAAGTAATGCCTCCAAGGAGTTACAATCTTGTTCTCAATTGATATATTTATGGTACCATGCAAATCCAGCAATTACAAGCCGTAATATTTGCCAAATTATACCGGAAAATTTCGTCACTTCTGACAATTTCCAATCACCCGGAATACCTGCTCTGCCGTATAGCTCATATTCTCATATGCCACAGTCTTCTGCATGGCTTCTTCCAATGTCATCACACCCGGCAAAATTGGAAATGCTCCATCGATAAGCTGCATTTCATCCTGCACTTTCCGGACGCCCTGCGGTTCAATGCTTCCGGCAAATACCAGTACCATGCAGCCCTTTTCTTTTGCCCGCTTTGCAATTCCAACCGGCGCTTTTCCCATAGCAGTCTGTCCGTCAAATCTTCCTTCTCCGGTCACTACGATATCAGCTTCACTTAATTCTTTCTCCGGCAATACCGCATCTAATACTATCTCTACGCCCGGACGTAAATCCCCGCCCAGATAAGATGCAAATGCGAAGCCCAGTCCGCCTGCTGCTCCGGCTCCCGGCATGTTCCGGTTGTCTACTCCTAAAGCCTTTTCTGATACATCAGCAAAATGAGATAACGCCTCATCCAGTTTTACCAGCATTGCTTCATCTGCACCCTTCTGTGGTGCAAACACAGCGCTGGCACCTGTTGTGCCACATAATGGATTTGTCACATCACAGGCTATTTCAAAGGTACATTCTTTCAGCCTCTTATCCAACGCCTCCGTATCTATCGTTTCCAGGTCTTTCAGTTCTTTTGCTCCAAATCCTATTTCGATTCCATCTTTTTTATAAAAATGACAGCCTAATGCCTGCAGCATTCCGGCACCGCCATCATTGGTGGCACTGCCGCCAATTCCAACGATAAACTTACGGCAGCCTCTGTCCATGGCATGGCTTATCAGTTCCCCCACACCATAAGTAGTGGTTTCCATTGGATTTCGTTTATCCACCGGCACCAGTGGCAGTCCGGCGGCTTCTGCCATTTCAATGACTGCTGTTTTATCCGGCAGGATACCATACGCTGCCTCGACCTTCTGTCCAAGGGGACCTGTTACCGCTACCTTTTCCAGACTGCCCTGCAATCCAGTGGTCAGGGCTGTTACTGTTCCTTCTCCACCATCTGCAACCGGCTTTATCATAACTTCTGCTGTTGGTATTGCTTTTTTAATACCATCTTCCACTGCTTTTCCCGCCTCTAAGGAACTTAAACTGCCTTTTAATGAATCTATTGCTACGATTACTTTCATTGGATTTTCCTCATTTGCTTATTCTACTACCTGAAGTATGTCACAAAAATCATGAATTGAAAAGTCTGAAATATTACATTTCGCAGCACTGCCTATGGCAATTGCCACCATTCCGGCTGCTTTTGCTGCCTGTATACCAGCCTCTGCATCTTCTACCACATAACAGAGTTCCGGTCTCACCAACAGCATATCTGCTGCCTTCAAAAAAACTTCCGGATTCGGTTTGGAATGCTGTAATCCATTTCCGTCTGAAATTGCATCAAAATATCCCGTCAATGCCGTTCTCTCCAGAATATATTTTGCATTTTTGCTGGAGGAACCGACCGCAAGAAGATAACCCATACTTTTTAACCGTGATAACGCTTCCCTTACTTCAGCTTTCACATCCTGTGGAGTCATCTGTGATAATAACCGGCGGTATATTTCATTTTTCTTTTCTGCCATATGCTCCTTCTCTTCATTGGTGTAAGTCTTATCTGAGTCTTCTAATACAATCTCAAGACTCTCCATACGGCTGATTCCACGCAGTCTGTCATTTTTCTTTTCATCAAACGGAAGATTTAATTCATCTGCAAGACTTTTCCATGCCTGATAATGATACTGGTCTGTATGCACCAATACTCCATCCAGATCAAATATGATTGCCTTCATATCCTTATTCCTTTCCATATTTCAAATGCAGGTCATCTTTCAGAATATATTTTTTTCCCTGGACTTTTATGGTTACCGGTTCCTTGCTTTTTCCGCTGTTACATAAATGGAGCGAAATATTTTCTTTATCCATAAAGCAGTCCATTTTTTGTCCTTGCACCATAACAGAAAATTTTATGGAATTCCAGTGTCCCAAAAGATGTGGAGCTAATATAATACCATCTTCATCACAGGATACTCCTGCAAATCCTGCAATAACACATTTCCAGATTCCGCCTAAGGATGCTGCATGAATACCATCTACAGAATCCTGCGGGTTGTCGCATAAATCCGTTTCCAATGCCTTGGCAAAAAATCTTTCTGCCATCTCCATCTCCCCTATTTCTGCGCAAATCTGTGCATGGGCGCAATAACTTAAGGAGGAATCATGCAAAGTCCTTTTTTCATAAAACAGAACATTTTTCTTTACAACATCTGCTGGAAACAGTCCCGGAAAAAGTGTAAACAGCATTACTAAATCTGCCTGTTTCAATACCTGCATATCTACCACTTCATCTCTGGAATAATCCAGCAAAACGGATTGTTTCACAGGTGATTGTCTGTATTTTTCAATATCCTTTAATTCTTCTTTGCCAAGAAATGCATCATCTTGCGGAATAATTCCATTTTTATCCGGCTTTGGAAGGTAAATGTGTTCCAGAAAATACTGCCACTTTTCCTGCATGACTTTCAGGGTTCCATTTTCCTTCATCTTTTTAACATATGGACTATCCAATGTTTCCTTGGATGCTTTCAGGGCAAGTTTTACATTATATGCCGCCATATAATTGGTATAAGCATTATTATCAATATGCTCATTATATTCATCCGGTCCGATGATATTGAGAATTTCCAGTCTTTCATTCCGTTCTTCTGCTCTGGACACCCAGAAATTTGCTGTTTCACAAAGTATTTCTGTTCCATACTGATTCAAAAACTCCCTGTCATTACTCCAATAATAATAACGGCTTATTGCAAATGCAATATCTGCGGTTACATGATGCTCTTTGATACCCGACCATACTTTATTTGCCTTACCGGTATGTATATTTAACGCTGCATAAAGCGGTGTTTCTTCAAAGCCATCCTTTGCACATTCCCAGGGATACATAAATCCCTGAAAGCCATAATCTTCTGCTTTTCTTTTTGCACCGGCTTTTCCTCTATAGCGGTACTCCAATAACTTTCTTGCCGCCTCCGGAAACTCAGCGACAAAAAATGGCAGGATGAACAATTCTGTATCCCAGAATACATGTCCTTTATAACCTTCACCGGTTAACCCTTTTGCCCCTATGCTATACCGGTTGGTATAAGCCGGATCCATGCCATACATCTGATACTGTGCAAATGCAATTCCTGCCTTTTCCTGCAGACTGGCTCCATCAATTTCAATTGCAGCTCTTTGGCAGAACCCTTCCATACTTTTTTTCTGGTTTGCTATTGCCTGCTCATATCCACGCTTTAACTGCTGCTGTATTTTTTCTAATTTTTCTTCCAGAACATCTTTACATTCTGCGGAATCTTCCTGTATATGAGAAATTCGAAACAGAGTTATCGCATCTCCCTTTTCCATTAAGATGCTGTTTTTGGCGTAGATACTGCGTCTCTTTAAATGATAGGAGCAGTCCTGCTGTTCCTGATTTTTTTCAAAACAGGTTCCTGTCAGTATTTCCAGTCCATCATCCTGCAGTGCGCCATGATATGCCATAATCTCTTTTCCATAGACTCTGCATTCTGTTTTTTGAAAATGAGAAGTTCCGGAATTGGTTATCTGTCCATTAATTCCATATTCAAATGTAACTGTTGTCTTATTTCCATCCAGCAATGTTACTTCTGTCTTATGGTAAAACAGGGTTTTTTCAAAATCTGCTGCAAAACGTTTTGACCGGAGTAGAAAACGTAGTCCGTTTTGTGTCCGGAACAGAATATTTATCCACAGTTCCCCGGTATAAAGATTTAATTTTCTTTGAAATTCCTCTACCCGGACATTGTCAAGGTTCACTGACTCTCCCTGTATATACATGCCTAATTCTACCACATCAGGACAGTTCACAAGTTCTGTTACTTCACCATCCTGTGCTTTCTGGTATAATCCGCTCACAAACATACCGGGAGTTGCATCAATGCCTCTCAACTCCAGCATTGCCCTGACTCCAAAGTGACCATTGCTCTGTGCAAATACTGATTCTGTTTTTGCTATGTAACGTCTGTTATAATGCTCTTCCGCCAGCCAAAGCCCCTCTTTATTTTTGATTGGTTGATAATAGAACATACTCCACTCCTATTCTTCCAGCATGACAGGTTCTCCACTCTCCGCTGAACGATACAATGCATCGATTAATCTCTGCACATAATAGCCTTGTTCTGCTGTTACCAGCAATTTTTCTTCACCTCTTACCGCCTTTATAAAATTATATAAAGCCTTTGTATGAAGTTCCATATCTTCAATAAACGGAAATGCTGTATTGCTCATTTCTGCACCCTGATAAATCTCCAGTGGAAAAAGTGATAGTCCACTCTTTTCTCCACAAAGTTCAACATTCCGCTTATCCTTTTCTTTTATATTTAATGCAAAAGCTGTCTCCAGCTGCATAACTCTTCCGTCAGTAAAACTGATGAATCCAAACAAACTGTCTTCCACACTATATTTATCCGGATTCCATTCTCCCATAATTCCTTTTCTTCCAGTCTTTCCGATTTTGTCAAAGCTGCCTGCACACACATATGCTATTTCCGGATAATCCAGAAGATAACATGCAAGATCTAACATATGGGCTCCAATATCAATGAGCGGCCCACCGCCCTGCATTTCACGATTGGTAAAACATCCCCATCCCGGGATTCCTCTTCTGCGCACCCAGGAAGCTTTGGTATAATACACTGTTCCCAAGTCACCTTTATCAATTTTCTCTTTGGCAATTGCTGTATTTCTTCCTTGCCGGAAATGAAAATCGTAGGTAAGAAGCAATCCATTCTTTTCTGCAAGCTGGCACATTTCCAAAGCTTCCTTTGGGTTCATTGCAGGAGGTTTCTCACAAAATACATGACAGCCGGCATTTAAAGCTTCTATTGTCAGTGGATAGTGAAATTTATTTGGAACACAAATGCTCACTACATCCGATTTTACTTCCCGAAGCATTCTGGTGCTGTCCTGATAATATGCAGGAATATCAAAATCCTCTGCAAGCCTTTGTGCAGCTGCCTCATTTGCATCACTTACTGCCACGATTTCCACATTTTCCATTGAACGGTATGCCGGAATATGGGAAGTTCTTGCAATCTGACCTGATCCTATAATTGCGGCTCGAATTACTTTCTTTTCTTCCATTCTCTTTCTTCCCTTCTGTCATGTATATCTGTCTTTAAATAAACTGTTTCATATAAGTTACTGATTTCTGATATGCTTCCAGTGGATTCTCTCCACGGATTCTTCCTTCATTTACTACAGCACCATCAAATCCGATTTCTTTTAATGTCTGCATATGACGTTTAAAATCAATAGAACCGGTACCCGGCTGATAACGATGATTTTCTGCAATATGTACATGACCGATATAATCTTTGTATTTTCTTAAGGTCTCAGAAATATCATCCTCTTCAATGGACATATGATAAAAATCTGCTGTAATCTGGACATTTTTGAAATGTCCCATGTCAATCATGTCTACACCGTCTTTGGTCGTATTTAACATATGATCCTGGTAACGGTTTAACGGTTCAAGATAAATTTTCACACCATATTCTCCGGCTACCGGATCCAGTTCTTTCAGGGAATCCTGGATGGCTTTTACATCACCTTCATGACTTCTTGGTGAAACCATAGGTGGCAGACGATAGGTAAACATACCCCATGCTGCCGGAACAACAACGCCTGTTCCACCTACTTCTGCAATATTCTTTAAAATAACTTTCAAATCTGCAATTCCATTGAGACGACGCTCTTCTATAAAGTCACCAATCCAGCCACGATATCCACCGCATGCAGAAGATACCGGAAGTCCTGACTCTTTGATTGCCTCTTTTAATTCATCCTTCTGTTCCATCAGAACTTTTCCATCGATTTCAAAGCATTCGAATCCCATTTCTTTTGCAAATGTAAGTTTCCCAACTAAATCTTCTGGAAAAAAGTCTCTATCCTGTGTTCCAAGTAACATATTCTGTTCCTCCTTTTCAATAAAGCCCTTTGTTATTTAAATGTTACACCAAGCTTGATGCTCTTATCCGGTTCTCTGTCTACATATCTGCAGAATCCTTCTGCACTTTCTTCAAATGAAATAATCGGATATACAATATCACGGCAATCTAAATATCCATTCATCAGCATATTCCATACCACATCTTCAATTCTCTTTCTTGTCCATCTTGGATATTCTGGCAATGGCTCTGAGCAGGCTCTGGAAAATACAATTTTTGCCTGATTAAAATGACCTTCCTGTCCTAACCAGAGACCTGCCGGAAATGGTTTTGCAAATGCTGCATAGGCAATGGTTCCATTGTATGCAACTCCTTTTAATGCGGACTGTAATGCCTGCATGCTTCCACTGGTTTCAATAATTCCATCTGCACCCATTTTTCCGGTTGCTTTTTTAATTTCATAACCAACATCACACTGTGTCGGATCAAAGGTGAAATGAGCGCCCATTTTCTTTGCTACTTCTCTACGATGTTCAATCGGGTCTACACCAATTACAACTGCTGCACCAGCTTTTACTGCAAGCTGTAATGCAATCAGACCAATGGCGCCAAGACCAATAACTGCTACACAGTCTCCCGGTCTTACTTCCGCATCACGGACCGATGCCAAAGCAAACTGAGCAGGGTCATAGCATACTGCATTTGCTGCAGAATCTGTCGGTTTCATTTTACGGAGCTTATAATTATTGACTGCTTTTACAATCTGGGTCTCCTTAATCTGTCCATAAGAACATACTCTGTCACCTACTTTATATTCAGTAACATCTGCTCCTGCTTCGATAATGGTTCCAACAAACATATTTCCAAGTGGTAAATCCCCAAAGACAATTCCTCTAGGTTCCTCTTTATCTCTTTGTACAAACATTCTCCACTCATCATCAAATTTTCCATCAATAAAAGGAGTGGTTCCACGAAAATCTGCCAGCTCTGTTCCATGCTTTGGGGCTGCAAACTCAACCTTTACCTTTACTTCGTCTGATGCGATTGGTCTGTCTTCATACTCTACCAGTTTTGCCTCTCTTGGGGCTGTTGCGACTAATTTTTTCATATTAATATTCTCCTTTTCCTATATTAACCTTTCACGCCGCCTTCGGTTGCGCCGCTCTTTATGAGGTTCTGACTAAATGCATACATAATTACAATCGGCAGTGAAGTTACAAGCGATGCTGCCATCATTCTGCCCCAGATATAATCCGGTGTATTAAACAGTGAATTCAATCCGATTGTAATCGTCAATTTATCCGGTGAATCTAAGAATATGGATGCAAATAATACATCATTCCATGCAATCATAAACGCATATACAAATACGGAAATCAGACCCGGAATGGATAACGGTGTCATAATGCGGAAAATAATGCCCATTCGCGACAAACCATCTACCCTTCCTGCCTCTTCCAGCTCATATGGCACAGTTTCAAAATAACTTCGTGTCATGTAAATAGCTGTCGGCAATGTCTGGATAATCATACAGATAATTACCGCTTCCCTTGTATTTCGTAATCCGATAGATGCAAGCATCTTATATAATGGTACAATCAATAAAATTCCGGAAAACATATATACAAAGAAAAACATTTCTGTCATTACATTTTTCCCTTTAAAGCGAAGTCTTGCCAGTGCATAGCCTCCTAAGATTCCAAGGAACACTACCAGCACTGATGTAATCAACGCTATGTACATACTGTTTTTAAAATACTTCATAAACGGAAAAATACTCTCATTAAATATGTCTGCAAAATGCTTTAATGTAAAACTTCTTGGTATTATTGTCGGTGGATATCCAATTGTCTCTGAAGTTTCTTTCAGAGAGATGCTCAGCATCATAATCATTGGAAATACTAATACCGCCAGAACTGCAATGAGTATTACATAAAAGACGATATTCTTACGAATTTTTCTCGCATTCCTATTCCTCTTTCTCACTGCGGAGCACCACCTTTCTAACCATTATTACACATGCAAATATCAGTACAAACAACAGTAATGATATTGCAGCTGCCTTTCCAAAATCATGTGTTGCAAATGCCATGTCATACAGATATACACCGATAACATCTACCTGTTTCGTCAACAGATATACTTCTGCATAAATATAGAAAACCCAGATGATACGCAGGCTTACTACGGTAACCATTGTTGATTTTAATGCCGGGTATGTTACCACCTTAAACTTCTGCCATGCTGTTGCTCCATCTATATCTGCTGCTTCATACAATGATTTATCAATGGTCTGAAGAATTGCAGTAAAAGAAAGATATGCATATGAGAAGAAGCGCCAGATACAAAACAGTGCAGCCAGTATAAAAGCACTGACCGGCTGGTCAAACCAAAGCGGCACCTCTTTTGCAAGATGTAACACATCCACCACAATATAATTTATAATTCCATAAATATTATTGAACATATAACGCCAGGCAAAAATCAGACACACCGACGGAATTACATAAGACAATATTATTAAAGAATTTACCAGTTTTTTACCTACAAATTTACGGTTCAAAAAGCACGCCATTGCAAGTCCAACTACCGTACTAAGTACAACTACTACAAATGTAAACACAAGTGTTGTAATTACACTGTGATAAAAGGATGGATCCGTTAATACAGATATATAATTATCTAATCCCACAAATACAGAAGGCTTACGTGGGTTTACCGGAACGTCCAGAACACTGATATAAATGTTATAAAGCATTGGATAGCCAATTAATGCTGCCAGCAGAATCAAACTTGGGGCTAACAGCAGATATGCAAATTTTGTATCGCTTAATGCTCTTCTTTTCCTCATCTTTTCTACCTCATTTATCGGGAAAGTGTTGACATTTCCGGGGCACATAATAACCTGTGCCCCTTCCATGTCTTTCTTCTTATTTCAGCATTGTTTCAACTTCTGCCTGAGCATTTGTCAGCTCTGTCTGAGAGTCACTTCCCTGTACTACTACGTTATTAATCATCTTGCTTAAAATTCCTTTGTTGGTAACATCACCCATTACCATGTAATTTTTACCATCTACACATCCAAATAACTGAAGATTATCAAATGCTACTCCAACTTCATCTAAGAGATGTGCCAGTGGGACAATTGCTTCGTTCTCTTTGTATGCTGCATCTTCTGCTACTTCACTTAATACCGGCTGGATTCCGCCAGGAGCCATCAGAAGCCAGGATTCATTGTTTTCTTTTTCCAGCATAAAGGATACAAATTTCTCTGCTGCTGCTTTCTCTGCATCACTTAATCCGGAAGCAATGGATAATACGATAACACAACCATATGCTGCCTGCTGTGTCTTATTTGGTAATGCCAGTTCTACATCATCCAGGAAACCTGCTTCCTGAACAGCACTTAAAATATAAGTAGAATACAGGCATAATGGTGCATTCTGATTTATAAATGCATCTTTTACATCTGCAACTTCAGTAGAACCCGGCATAGAATAAGATGAAAGCTCTTTATAGAAATCTAATGCTTCTTTCATTTCCGGTGTATCAATGGTTACATTTCCATCTGCATCAAATACATTTGCTCCATTGGAAATTGCGAACTGTGAAAATACCTGTTCACTAAATGCAGATTCTGATGTAGGTAATGCAATTCCGTACTGTTTGTTGTCCGGATTATAAAATGCTTTTGCAATTTCTAATACATCATCCCAGTTCTGAGGTACATCAAATCCTTTTTCCTTTAACATTGCTGTATTACACCAGATTCCCTGTACCCATCCGGAAACAGGAACTCCAACATAGTCATTTCCATCTTCTGTTTTAATTACGTTTAATGCTCCATCAAAGAAAGCATCTTCACCTTTTCCGTCAATAACCTCTTTATTTGCTTCCAAATCAATAAAATCATTCGTTACACTTGTCTTTGCCTGATCCTGTGAGAATTCCATAACTGCCGGAAGTACACCGGTTCCACCAAGGGATGTGATTTTTGTATCATAATCATCCTCATTTGTAGGCATCTGTTCTACTTTAATTCCAGGATTCTCTGCTTCAAACTCTTCAATCAGTTTTGCAATTACATCCTGTCTTTCCTGCTCTACCTGCATATGCATAAACTGGATAGTAACCTCTTCTCCTGCATCTGCTGTCGTATCTGTTCCTTTTTCAGAATTTCCATTTCCTGAATTGCTGCCGCAGCCAGCCAATGTTCCAACGGTCATTGCTGCTACTAACATCATGCTTAAAATTTTCTTCTTCATATTCCTTCTCCTTTTCCTTTATTGTGTGAGTTATTTTCCAGAATCCATGCTGCTTCATAGCCAGAAAGTACAAGTGTTCCTTTTATCTCCTTACCGGTCAGAAGATTTTTTCCACTCACTTCATTCTCACCACTCTGCCACACTTCCTCTGAAATATTAATATATATGGTAAGCCGTTCTTCCTCCGTAAATCTTCTGATGTGAAAGACCTTGGAAGAAGTCTGGATTACTTCCTGTTTTGCCTCCGGCGCAAATGCCGGATGTTCTTTCCGGATATTAATTCTCCGGATTAGTTCTTCGAATATTTTCTTCCGGTTTGTTTCTTCTGTAAGCTGTCTCTCCAGCCTGCTTACGTCCAGCTGTTCCCGGTTTATTCTTCTGTAAATTCCAGATACTGCCTTATCATAATAATCATTTCTGGAACCCAGAAGACTATGAATATAAATTGCAGGAAGTCCCTGCATACTAAGTAAAATTGTTTCTGCTGCAAGAAATCTTTTTATTCTGATCTCATCCGAATCTTCCGGGGAGGCAAGTGCATCCTGATAATTGATATTTAATTCATATGGACTTTTTGTTCCGTCTCCATTATCTTTATAAGAGACTTCTCCGCCATTCCGAAGAGTTGCATCAACCATAAGCTGAATTTCTTCCTTCGTTAATATTCCCTCTACCGGACGGACACCAATTCCATCATGGGAACTCAAGAAATTAAAATAAGTGCATCCCACCGGTGGTTCCGATAAATTTTTTGCCCATTCTATTAATTTTTCAGAGTTCCCTGTAAGAATCGAAAACATAACCAATGGTGGCAGTGGAAACTGGTATACCATATGTGCTTCTTTTTCGCCCTCACCAAAATAACTGATATTTTCTTTATGAGGCACATTTGTCTCCGTAATAATCAATGTTCCCGGTGCTGCTTCATCTAAAATTTTGCGGAAACTCTGCACCACCTTATGTGTCTGTGGCAGATGCATACATGTTGTTCCAAGTTCTTTCCACAAAAAACCAATTGCATCCAGCCGAATCATTCTTGCACCATTCTGTGTATAGTACAAAAGAATAGATAAGATTTCTTTGTATAAATCAATACTCTGATAATTTAAGTCAATCTGATCTGTGCTAAACGTTGTCCAATAGCTCTTTTTCCCTTCCTTAGTGTCAAATTCTGTCAGCAAAGGAAGTGCTCTTGGTCTGGTCACTTTGCTGTAATCAGCTTTTGGATCTGCTTCTATAAAAAAGTCTTTATATGGTTTTTCTCCTTTTAAACATTTTTGAAACCATTCATTTGATTTTGAACAGTGATTAATTACTGCATCAAACATTAAATCATACGATTCACCAAGTCTGTTTACATCTTCCCAGTCACCCAGTGCCGGATTTACTTTTCTGTAATCGCTCACCGAAAAGCCATCATCTGATGTATAGGGAAACATCGGCAGAATATGTACTATACTGATAGCATCCGCTACATGCTTTTTCAAAAAATCATTTAATGCTTTAAGTCCCGCTTCTTCTTTATCTATGATAGAATCACCATAAGTAATCAGAACTGCGTCTTTCTGTGTAAGCCATTGCTTTGTATTCTTCTGCGGACTATTTTTTATCAATTCATCCACATCCTTCAACAGCTGTTCTGCTTCCTTTTCTCCATATATCTGTCTATATAATTCTCTTAATTCTTTTTCCAGTTCCTGTCGCATAATTTTCTCCTATGTATCAGGTTATTGAACAATTTTGTTATTTGTTGACAACGTTGTCATTTTGTGGTAAAAAAATATATTGTGTGTGCCGGAGATTTTTCTCCGGCCTTTCATTATGTTGACTCCCTTTCTAATACTTCAGGCTGGAACTCTATCACTTTTCCACCTTCTATTTTTTCACCTCTAATTAATTTTACCAGCCGGTCAATACACTCTTTTGCCAATTGTTCAAAGTTCTGATCAATTGTTGATATTCTTGGATAATAATATTTTCCAATCGGAATATTGTCTACACCTAATACCGCAACATCTTCTGGAATCCTCAGCCCATGTTCATGTATTGCCTGATAAACACCGAGTGCTCTTTCATCTCCTGATATGAAGAAAGCGTCCACATTTCCCTCTGCCAGCAATTCATTGGCTTTTTCATACGCAAGCTGTATGGAATTTACACCAGAATAAACTCTGTATTTTCCCTCTTTTCCTTTTACGGAATCTTCAAATCCTTTTATACGGTTCTGTGTAGATAAGAACTTTGCTTCTCCGACCAAAAATGCTATATTGCGGTATCTGCAGCCAGTCAGATATTCACCGCCTTTATATCCTACCTGATAGTTATCCAGACTGACGGCGTAGGTCTCATCATCATCCGGTTCTCCAAACATTACATACGGAATATTGTGTTCCCGGAAATATACTGCCCTCGGGTCACTGTGTACATTTTCCAGCAGGATTGCGCCATCTGCCATTCCATTTGCCAGCAGAGTAAATCCGTCTGTATCATCATCAATACACCTTGTACTGTTAGATGGTGACATCACAACCTTCATTCCACTTTCTTTTGCATAGCGGAAAAGGTATTTCAGCATCAAAGTATGCCAGTTGCTCAAATGTTCTTCTCCATGCCGGTCGGTAAATATCATGATTATATTGGTTTTCTGTCCTTTCAATCCCCGGGCAAACATATTTACCTGATATCCCGTTTCCTTAATTGCATCTAATACTTTTTTTCGGGTGCGCTCCGATACATTAGAGTCCTGATTTACAACTCTTGATACTGTTTTTACGGAAACTCCACACATATCCGCCACATCCACTATTGTTACATTACTTGATTTCTTCTTATTGTCTTTCGTTGTCATATGCACTTTTCACAACCCATCTTTCTTTGTCTTACGTTGTCATTATACATAATGTTAGTGATTTCGTCAACATCTCTCTTCATGAAATTATACACAAAATGTATTTTTTATTTTTGTTCAATCTATCCAATTTTATATCTTCATCCGGTGAATCTATTCTTATATATGTCAGAAAGGGAAACTCCGGCCTATTAAGCCAGAGCTTCCCTTCCATTAGCTCTGCCAGTTCACAGAACTGACTCTTATTCTTCTGTAGAAGCAGTTACTTCTTCTTTTGCTTCTGTCTCTTCGATTTCATCTGTCACAGGTGCTTCATCGAATCCGTCAAAATCATCAAAGGAGAGTTCTTCCTCTTCGTTTACATCTGTGTTCAGTTTGATGTTACGATAACGCTTCATACCAGTACCAGCCGGAATCAGCTTACCGATAATTACGTTCTCTTTCAGACCAATCAATGGGTCAATCTTGCCCTTGATAGCTGCTTCTGTCAGAACCTTAGTTGTCTCCTGGAAGGATGCTGCTGATAAGAAGGAGTTGGTTGCCAAAGATGCTTTGGTAATACCAAGTAATACCTGTTTACCTTCTGCCGGCTCTTTGCCTTCTTCCTCTAACTGCTCATTCATCTCTTCGTAATCCAGATTATCTACTAATGTTCCTGGCAGGAACTCAGAATCTCCGTTATTTTCAATACGAATCTTCTTTAACATCTGACGAACGATAACCTCGATATGTTTATCATTAATCTCAACACCCTGCAGACGGTATACACGCTGTACTTCCTGAATCAGGTAATCCTGTACGGCACGTACGCCCTTAATCTTAAGGATATCGTGTGGATTTACAGAACCTTCGGTCAGTTCATCACCAGCCTCTAATACTGCGCCATCCATAATCTTAATTCTGGAACCGTAAGGAATCAGATAAGTCTTAGTCTCACCTGTTTCATTGTTTGTTACAATGATCTCACGTTTCTTCTTGGTATCTTTAATGGTTGCAACACCACCAAATTCTGTGATAATTGCAAGTCCCTTAGGCTTTCTTGCCTCAAACAGCTCCTCGACACGAGGAAGACCCTGTGTAATATCGTCACCGGCAACACCACCGTTGTGGAATGTTCTCATGGTAAGCTGTGTACCAGGTTCTCCGATAGACTGAGCTGCGATAATACCAACTGCTTCACCAACCTGTACTGCCTGACCGGTAGCCATATTGCTTCCATAACATTTTGCACAAACTCCGATGTGGGAACGGCAGGTAAGAATGGTACGGATTTTAACCTTGGTTAATGGCTCTCCATTCTCATCTACACCCTTGCTCATAATTGCTGCAGCACGTTTTGGTGTAATCATATGGTTTGCTTTTACAAGCACATTACCATCTTTATCGCAAATTGTCTCACAGGAGAATCTTCCTGTAATACGCTCTTCGAGACTTTCGATTTCTTCTTTTCCATCCATGAATGCTTTGACATACATACCAGGAATCTCTCTTCCTGTGCCTGCACAGCAATCAGATTCACGGACAATCAGATCCTGTGATACGTCTACCAGACGTCTGGTTAAGTAACCGGAATCGGCGGTACGTAACGCAGTATCGGACATACCTTTTCGTGCTCCATGCGCAGACATGAAGTACTCCAATACTTCAAGACCTTCACGGAAGTTTGATTTGATAGGCAGCTCGATTGTTCTACCGGTTGTATCCGCCATCAAACCACGCATACCTGCTAACTGTTTAATCTGTTTATCAGAACCACGGGCTCCGGAATCAGCCATCATGAAGATGTTATTGTATTTGTCCAGACCGGAAAGCAGTGCTTCTGTCAGCTCATCATCAGTCTCTTTCCATGTTTCAACAACTTCTTTGTAACGCTCTTCCTCTGTAATAAGACCACGTTTGTACTGTCTTGAAATGCGGTCTACCGTATCCTGAGCCTTTGCAATCATTTCCGGTTTCTGAGGCGGTACCGTCATATCTGAAATAGATACGGTCATAGCTGCTCTTGTAGAGTACTTGTAACCCATGGACTTAATATCGTCTAATACCTCAGCGGTCTTGGTTGCTCCGTGTGTATTAATAACTTTTTCCAGAATCTGTTTTAACTGTTTCTTTGCTACATGGAAATCGATTTCCAGTACCAGTTCATTTTCAGGCTTGCTTCTGTCTACGAAACCTAAATCCTGAGGAATGATTTCATTGAAGATAAATCTTCCCAGTGTTGACTCAACGACACCAGTCTTAACAGTTCCATCCGGCATTGTCTTATGAACACGCACATGGATTCTGGAATGCAGTGTAAGTGCCTGATTCTCATATGCCAGAATTGCTTCGTTTACGCTCTTATAGTATCCACCTTCTCCTAAGGAACCTGGTCTTTCCTGTGTCAGATAGTAGATACCAAGAACCATATCCTGTGAAGGAACGGCTACAGGGCCTCCATCAGAAGGTTTTAACAGGTTGTTCGGTGAAAGCAGCATAAAACGGCATTCTGCCTGTGCTTCCTGTGACAGTGGTAAATGGGCAGCCATCTGGTCTCCGTCGAAGTCGGCGTTGTATGCGGTACATACCAATGGGTGAAGCTTAATTGCTTTACCTTCTACCAGGATTGGCTCAAATGCCTGAATACCGAGTCTGTGCAGTGTAGGAGCACGATTCAGCATAACCGGATGCTCTTTGATGACGTCTTCTAAGACATCCCAGACTTCCGGCTGTAATCTTTCAACCATCTTCTTTGCACTCTTAATATTGTGTGCAGTTCCGTTTGCAACCAGCTCTTTCATAACAAACGGTTTAAACAGCTCGATTGCCATTTCTTTTGGCAGACCACACTGATAAATCTTAAGTTCCGGTCCTACGACGATAACGGAACGTCCAGAGTAGTCTACACGTTTTCCAAGAAGGTTCTGACGGAAACGTCCAGATTTACCTTTCAGCATATCGGACAGAGATTTCAGAGCACGGTTACCAGGTCCGGTTACCGGTCTTCCTCTTCTACCGTTGTCAATCAGGGCATCTACTGCTTCCTGCAGCATTCTCTTCTCGTTACGAACGATGATATCAGGTGCACCTAACTCTAACAATCTTCTCAGACGGTTGTTTCTATTGATAATTCTACGATATAAATCATTTAAATCAGATGTTGCAAAACGTCCACCATCCAGCTGTACCATAGGACGTAAGTCTGGTGGAATAACCGGGATAACGGTCATAATCATCCACTCCGGTTTATTTCCGGATTCACGGAAGGATTCTACCACTTCCAGTCTCTTGATGATTCTTGCACGTTTCTGGCCGGTAGCATCTTTTAATTCTGCTTTCAGCTCTGCTGCATCTTTCTCCAGGTCAATTGCCTGTAATAACTCAAGAATGGCTTCTGCACCCATTCCAACACGGAAAGAGCTGCCATATTTTTCCCTTGCATCCTGATATTCCTGCTCGGATAATACCTGCTTTACAGATAAATCTGTAGAACCTGCATCCAGTACGATATAGGAAGCAAAGTACAGAACCTTCTCCAATGTTCTTGGAGAAAGATCTAAGATTAATCCCATACGGGATGGAATTCCTTTGAAGTACCAGATATGGGATACCGGAGCTGCAAGCTCGATATGTCCCATACGCTCTCTACGAACGCTGGCTTTGGTGATTTCAACACCACAGCGGTCGCAGACAACACCTTTATAACGAATCTTTTTGTACTTACCACAATGACATTCCCAGTCTTTGCTCGGTCCAAAAATCTTCTCACAGAATAATCCGTCTTTTTCCGGTTTCAAAGTTCTATAGTTAATGGTCTCAGGTTTCTTAACTTCTCCTCTGGACCACTCTCTGATTTTCTCAGGTGATGCCAGACCAATCTGAATTGCATCAAACTGTATCGGCTGGTAAGTTTCCTGTTTTACTGTTCCTGGCATTAATGACACTCCCTTCCTATTTATTCTTCGTCAAGAACTTCATCGGCAGCATCGTCAAAATCGAAGCCTGCGTCATCATCCTCTTCCTCTTCTTCTACGTTGTTGAGTTCTCCACTCTCAGAATCAAATTCCTGTTTGGTAAAGCCCATCTTTCCGAAGGACTCGCTGTCTTCAAACGCGAAATCTTTATCGCCTGAGATAATGGAATTCAAATCTGTGTTACCATATTCGCTGGTCTCCATCAGTTCAACTTCGTTACGGTCTTCGTCTAATACTCTGACATCAAGACCAAGGGACTGAAGTTCTTTGAGAAGTACCTTGAAGGATTCTGGGATTCCCGGTTCAGGGATATTGTCACCCTTAATGATTGCTTCGTATGTCTTCACACGGCCAACCACGTCGTCGGACTTCACAGTCAGAATCTCCTGTAATGTGTAAGATGCACCATAAGCTTCCAGTGCCCAAACCTCCATCTCTCCGAAACGCTGTCCACCAAACTGAGCTTTACCACCCAGAGGCTGCTGTGTTACTAAGGAGTAAGGACCGGTAGAACGTGCATGAATCTTATCATCTACCAGATGATGCAGTTTCAGGTAATGCATGTGGCCAATGGTAACCGGTGAGTCAAATTCTTCTCCGGTACGTCCGTCACGAAGCTGAACCTTTCCGTCACGGGAAATCGGAACGCCCTTCCATAATTCTCTGTGGTCTCTGTTATCGGAAAGATACTGCATTACATCTTCACGCAATGTATCTTTATATTTTGCTTCAAATTCTTCCCAGGTGGAGTTGACATAATCATTTGCCAGTTCCAGGGTATCCTGAATATCAATCTCTCGTGCACCGTCAAATACAGGAGTCTCAATGTTAAATCCAAGTGCTTTCGCTGCAAGACTTAAGTGAATCTCCAGGACCTGACCGATATTCATACGGGAAGGTACACCCAATGGGTTCAATACAATATCCAGCGGACGGCCGTTCGGCAGGAATGGCATATCTTCTACCGGAAGTACACGGGAAACGACACCCTTGTTACCATGACGTCCAGCCATCTTATCTCCAACGGAGATTTTTCTCTTCTGTGCAATGTAAATACGAACTGCCTGATTTACACCAGGGGATAATTCGTCACCATTTTCTCTTGTAAATACTTTCGCCTCTACAATGATACCATATTCACCATGTGGTACTTTCAGGGAAGTGTCTCTTACTTCTCTTGCTTTCTCACCGAAGATGGCACGTAACAGTCTTTCTTCTGCGGTAAGCTCTGTCTCTCCCTTTGGAGTAACCTTACCTACCAGAATATCACCGGCACGAACTTCTGCACCGATACGTATGATTCCTCTTTCGTCAAGGTCTTTCAATGCATCATCGCCGACACCTGGAACGTCTCTTGTAATTTCTTCCGGTCCTAATTTGGTATCACGGGCTTCTGCTTCGTACTCTTCAATATGAACAGATGTATAAACATCATCCTGTACTAATCTTTCACTCAGAAGAACAGCGTCCTCGTAGTTGTAACCTTCCCATGTCATGAATCCGATTAACGGGTTCTTTCCAAGAGCAAGCTCACCATTAGCAGTAGATGGTCCGTCAGCAATTACTTCGCCAGCTTCTACATGATCACCTTTGAACACAATTGGTCTCTGGTTGTAGCAGTTGGACTGGTTACTTCGTGAGAACTTGGTCAGTTTGTATACGTCTCTTGTTCCATCATCATTCTTCATGGTAATCTGGTTTGACTCAGATTTCTCAATAGTACCGGATTTCTTTGCAACTACACATACACCGGAGTCTACTGCAGTCTTGGTTTCCATACCGGTTCCTACTACAGGAGCTTCTGTGGTAAGAAGAGGTACTGCCTGACGCTGCATGTTAGATCCCATCAGCGCACGGTTCGCATCATCGTTCTGCAAGAACGGAATCAATGCGGTAGCAACAGAGAATACCATCTTAGGAGATACATCCATATAATCAAACATCTGCTTGTCATATTCCTGTGTCTCATCTAAGTAACGGCCGGAAACGGAATTTCTTACGAAATGTCCTTCTTCATCCAGTTTTTCATTCGCCTGTGCTACATGGTAATTATCCTCTTCATCTGCGGTCATGTATACAACATCTTCTGTAACACGCGGATTCTTAGGATCTGTTTTATCAATCTTACGATATGGTGCCTCAATGAAACCATATTCGTTAATTCTTGCATAACATGCCAGTGAGTTGATAAGTCCGATGTTCGGTCCTTCAGGAGTCTCAATAGGGCACATTCTTCCGTAATGGGAGTAGTGTACGTCTCGAACCTCGAATCCAGCACGGTCTCTGGATAAACCACCTGGTCCTAATGCGGATAAACGTCTCTTATGTGTCAGCTCACCCAGCGGGTTGTTCTGATCCATGAACTGTGACAGCTGGGAAGATCCGAAGAACTCTTTCACTGCTGCGGTTACCGGTTTGATATTAATCAGGCTCTGTGGAGAAATTCCTTCCTGATCCTGGGTGGTCATACGCTCACGAACCACACGTTCCATTCTGGAAAGTCCGATTCTGTACTGGTTCTGTAATAACTCACCTACGGCACGGATACGACGGTTACCTAAGTGGTCGATATCATCGTCATTTCCAATGCCCCACTCCAAGTGCATATTGTAGTTAACGGATGCAAAAATATCTTCCTTGGTAATATGCTTCGGAACCAGTTCAGATACGTTTTTACGAATTGCTTCCTTGATATCTTCCAAGGATTCATTTTCATCCAGGATTTTCTTTAATGCCGGATAATATACCAGCTCAGTAATACCAACTTCCTTCGGTACTACGTCTACATAGGTAGTGAGGTCTACCATCATATTGGAAAGAACTTTTTCATTTCTTTCTTCTGTAGCAATATATACTGCCGGAACAGCTGCGTTCTGAATCTCTTCTGCAAGCTCTCTGGTCAGCTCTGTTCCTTTTTCGATTACCTCTCCGGTAGTCTCAAGAACAACATCTTCAGCCAGTACTTTCCCACGTAAACGGTTCTTAAATGCCAGCTTCTTGTTAAATTTATAACGACCTACTTTTGCCAGGTCATAACGTCTTGGGTCGAAGAACATTGCAGTAATCAGACTCTCTGCACTGTCAACAGAAAGAGGCTCGCCCGGACGGATCTTCTTATATAATTCCAGAAGACCTTCCTCGTAGCTTGTAGCAACGTCTTTTCCAAAAGATGCTAAAATCTTTGGCTCTTCGCCAAATAAATCTATAATTTCCTGGTTGGTTCCCAGTCCTAATGCACGCAGTAATACTGTGATTGGCACTTTTCTGGTACGGTCAACACGTACATAGAAAATATCATTAGAGTCTGTTTCATACTCTAACCATGCTCCACGGTTCGGGATTACGGTACAGGAATAGAGTTCCTTACCTACTTTATCATGCGCAATGCCATAGTAAATACCAGGGGAACGAACCAACTGGCTTACGATAACACGCTCTGCTCCATTGATAACGAAGGTTCCGGTCTCTGTCATGAGAGGTAAATCGCCCATAAAAATCTCATGTTCATTAATTTCATCTGTTTCTTTGTTATACAGTCTGACTTTTACCTTCAAAGGAGCTGCATAAGTTGCGTCTCTCTGTTTACACTCCGGAATTGTATACTTCACATCATCCTCACATAATGTGAAATCCACAAATTCCAAGCTAAGATGTCCGCTATAATCCTCAATCGGAGAGATATCTGCAAACACTTCTTTCAGGCCCTCGTCTAAGAACCACTGATAAGAATCCTTCTGGACCTCAATCAGGTTTGGCATTTCCAATACCTCTTTTTGTCTTGAGTAACTCATACGTATGCCTTTTCCAGCCTTCACCGGACGTATTCTGTTTTTCTCCATTGACGTTTCACCTCTCGTTTTTTATTCTCAATCCACTAAATTTCAGCAAATTATATTCTTTGGGCTTCATTTCCTAAAAAAGGATATAGTAAAGCCACCTCACCACAATAGTGCAACGTATATGATACCACAAGTAGTTTTCTAAAGTCAAGCATTATTTTCGCACAATATGCATATATTTTTCAATATTGGGGAATAATTTTCATTCTCGCAGTGATGCAGCCTGCCATCTGCGTTTTTTTATAGCTGTCTAATATCAGAAAAAGCAGCCATGAAATGCTTTTTCTTTGCATCCCATAGCTGCTTTTTTCTTTACCCTTTTTTCTTTATTTTTCTATTCTATTACATATTTCATTATCTATTTTATTGATTCCGGTTTTATTTTAAGTCCACATCCAGTTCTGCAATACTTTCACCTGCACCATTTTTGTTGGTTACGGATATATGGATTGTACTCTCTCCATTATAAAGCAGCATAATCCGTTCACTCTGGCTTCCATCCTCATTTGGGGTAAACCGGCCGCCTAACCACCACATTGCATTGCCTGCTTCGTCGGTAATAAATATATCCGGGTCATTATATGGGTCATTGTACGGTGCGCCGGTAATATCCGGGAGCTGCATGTCAACGATCAAGACGGCACCGGTTTTGATCACCTGATTTACTGCAACACCATTATCTTCTTTATTTACTGCGATGGTCTCATTCTTGGAAGTATCCACATGCACCGGGAAGGAGAGCTGCCAGTCTCCGCTTACTTTTGTGGTGGTCTGATATTCTCCATTTTCATCCCATGCATCGGAAAGATAGCCTTCTAATGTGTCTATGCTCCAGGTTACGGTAAAATCTTTCAAGTCCGAAATATCAATCGGATTATCATTTTCATCAGTCAATGTTGATAAATCAATTTGTTCCATCTTCACATAGCTTCCGTCCTCTGCCTTTTCAAAAGGCTGCCCGATTGCCGACTGAATCAGGGTTTCATTGATAGAAACATTTTCCATCACCTTATCACTCTGCGGTCCCATAATCCAGTCTGATTCATTCAGTTCTGCATTGTCTGTGCTAAGGGTGGTTGTGTAGTAAAGCAGGTAGCCATCGCAATACACATCCGAAACGCTTATCTTTACTCCACTCCGGTCTGTTTCCAGCACACACTGATCATCCGAAACCAATTCCGTGGACTCTTTTCCAATGGTAGAATAGATATCCGAAAGTTCCTTTTCATCTTTATCTCCCTGTGTTGCGCCAATCAGTTTTCCGATTGTGTTGCTGTAGATGCTGTCTGCCAGTGCAGAATTAGAAAATCCCGCCACTCCCACTGCGACCGCGCAGGCTGCTGCCATTCCTGCCGCAATTTTTCTTATATTTTTATTTTTCTTATTCCTTGTTTCCCTATTCATACGTTTTACCTCCATCCGGATTCTCGTTTTATACCGTTCCTTTTCTTCGGAGGATAACTCTTCTACTTCATATTCATTCAAATCAATTTCCGCATCATTTAACATTTCATAGATTTTATCGTCTTTCATCTCTTCATGCCTCCTTCTGTTTCAAATACATGTTTCTCATTTTCCGCTTTCCTCTGGATACCCGGTTGTAAATGACATCTCTCGGAAGTCCGGTATCTTCGCTTATCTGCTCTACAGATTCTTCCTCTACAAATAATTTCATAAATATTTTCCGGTCAAGAGGTTTCAGGCACAAAAGCAATTGTTCTACTTCATGGCTTAATTCCCCTTCTATCAGTTGTTCTAACATCCTGTCATTTTCCGCCGCTGTCACATCATCCATACAAAGCTGTTCCAAGTCCCGCTTATATTTTCTAAGATAGTCGATGGCTTCGTACCGGGCAATGGCTGCCGCCCAGTTCTTGAAGCTGTTCTTCTTATCATCAAAGGATGCTGCGTGTTCCCAGATGGAAAGCAGCACATCGTTCATGCATTCTTCCTGTTTCTGCGGCATGGTAAATAAGTGTTTTCGGATGACCGCCTTAAGCAATCCACCATACATATCTATGACATAAATCAATGCTTCTTCATTATGCAATTGTAATTGCTGAATATAATTCTTCTCTGTTATCTTCATTGTTATCCTGCCTTTTGCTTCATGCACCATGGTTTGCATTTTTGCAGCTACACTTATTATTACGAATCTGATGTCTTAAATCTATCACTTTTATAAAAATATTTTCTATAAAGCAAAGAACCTTCCAGCATTTCTGCCAGAAGGTTCTTTTTGTTGATGTCTCATTCTACCGGAAGCTGTCCCAGTCTTTCTGCATAAATAAATATGTAATTAGTGGGCACAATACTGCGCTGATGATACTTTTTACCACTCCAACCCCGCCAAAGATGTTGATTACCAGACCGATTGCTGCACATGCAATCATCAGATAGAATCCAACCTTCTTCTGTGCAAACAAAATCAGGCCGGCACCTACGATAATAAGCACTTCTGCAATGAGGCTGACAATCAGCAGTGGCTGAATGAGCATTAACGGAATCATCATTACTCCGGAAATGATATTGATTACAAATACAATCCAGAGCCATACCTTAAGTCCTGTGTTCATAACTAATCTCCTATTCTTATATTGTTTTCAAGTTACGCTACTATTATTACATATTTTCTTTTTACGTCAATAGGTCTAAAGTCCTATAAACTACAAGAAAATCGGATCCATATTTCTATGAATCCGATTCCTATCATTTCTAATTCAGTTGTGAATCAAAAATTATTTTAATGTTACTTTAGCACCTTCAGCTTCTAATTTAGCTTTGATGTCATCAGCTGTAGCTTTGTCAGCCTGCTCTTTAACGATCTTAGGAGCGCCATCTACTAAGTCTTTTGCTTCTTTTAAGCCTAAGCCAGTAGCTTCACGAACTACTTTGATAACCTTAACTTTGTTTGGTCCAACTTCTGTTAACTCTACGTCAAACTCAGTCTTCTCTTCTGCTGCTGCTGCGTCTCCACCTGCTGCTGCAACTACAACGCCTGCTGCTGCGGATACACCGAACTCTTCTTCACAAGCTTTTACTAATTCATTTAACTCTAATACGCTTAACTCTTTGATAGCGTCAATCATCTCAGCTGTTGTTAATTTAGCCATTTTAATTTACCTCCGTTTTTGGTTTTGTTTTCAATAAATTGATTGGTTTGCAGATTATTCTGCTGCTGGAGCTTCCTCTGCAGGAGCTTCTACTGGAGCTTCTTCTGCAGGTGCTGCCTCTTCTGCCTTAACTTCTACGTCTGCTGCGCCGCCTTTTTCAGCGATCTGATTAATAACACGAGCGAAGTTTGCAATAGGAGACTGAATACTTCCAAGGAATTTGGAAAGTAATTCTTCTCTGGATGGGATTGTAGCGATTGCTTTCATTCCATCTGCATCATAGAAGGTTCCTTCTACTACGCCGGCTTTAATCTCAAGTGCAGGAGCTGTCTTTGCAAATTTAGCAATTACTCTTGCAGGTGCTGTTGCATCTGTTGTTGAAATTGCGAATGCGTTTGGTCCTTCCAATACGTCGGAAAGGCTTTCGAAATCAGTTCCTTTGATTGCAAAATTAACTAATGTATTCTTATAAACTTTATAAGCAACACCAGCTTCTCTTAACTGCTTACGCAGCTGAGTATCTTCTGCAACGGTAAGTCCACGGTAGTCAACGACTACTACTGACTGTGCATCTTTAATCTGCTCAGAAATTTCCTGTACGATAGGCTGTTTAAGTTCTACTTTTGCCACGAATCGTGCACCTCCTTCTTTATTTTTCATCTTGCGAAAGACAGGTACATTACCTTAAAAAATCCTCTCTGTGGAAGACAGAGAGGATTTGAAATCTCATTTACAAATACATAAGTATCTGCATTTCCTCGGTAGGTTCTCTACGGTTACGCCTTACGGCACCTACTGTCTTCGGCAATATGCTTTGCTATTATAGCAATTAATATCTTGGATGTCAATAACAAAAACTAAACAAGCTTCAGTGGGTTGATTTTTACACCCGGTCCCATGGTAGGAGCTACAGAAACGCTCTTCATGTACTGACCTTTTAATGTAGCCGGTTTTGCTTTGTTTACGGCATCAATAAGAGTCTGGAAGTTGTCCGCTAATTGTTCTTCACTAAAGGATGCTTTTCCAATTGGCACATGGATAATATTTGCTTTGTCTAATCTATACTCGATTTTTCCGGCTTTGATATCGTTTACTGCCTTGGTAACGTCCATAGTAACAGTTCCAGCTTTTGGGTTTGGCATTAAGCCCTTCGGTCCAAGTACACGACCAAGACGTCCAACAACGCCCATCATATCAGGAGTTGCAACAACAACGTCGAAGTCAAGCCATCCTTCGTTCTGGATCTTCGGAATTAATTCCTCTCCACCAACGAAATCAGCACCTGCTGCCTGAGCCTCGTCTAATTTGGTTCCCTTTGCGAATACTAATACTTTTACAGCTTTACCAGTTCCGTGTGGTAATACAACTGCACCACGAATCTGCTGATCTGCGTGACGTCCGTCACATCCGGTACGAATGTGAACTTCGATAGTCTCATCAAATTTTGCAACGGCTGCTTTCTTTGCAAGTCCGATTGCTTCTGCCGGATCATATAAAGTTGCTCTATCAATTGATTTTGCAGCTTCTAAATATTTCTTTCCTCTTTTCATTCTAAATAACCTCCTGTGGTATTATCGGGAGTGGAACCCTCCCACGTATTTTCGTTTCTTCTGGGTTACTCTTCTACTTCAATACCCATACTTCTTGCTGTACCAGCGATCATGCTCATTGCAGCTTCAACAGATGCAGCATTTAAGTCTGGCATTTTCAGCTCAGCGATTTCCTGAAGCTTAGCTTTAGAAATTTTTGCAACTTTTGTCTTGTTAGGAGTTGCTGATGCACTCTTTAAGTTGCAGGCCTTCTTCAGCAGTACTGCTGCTGGAGGAGTTTTTGTAATGAAGCTGAAGCTTCTGTCTGCGTAAACAGTGATAACTACAGGAACGATTGTGTCTCCCATATCTGCTGTTTTTGCATTAAACTGTTTTGTGAATTCCACAATATTCACACCGTGCTGACCTAAAGCAGGTCCAACAGGTGGTGCCGGAGTTGCTTTGCCGGCAGGAATCTGCAATTTGATATATCCTTCTACTTTCTTTGCCATTTGAGGTTGCCTCCTTTAATTCATCTTCTTTACATCTGAAAAACTAATCTCGACCGGAGTCTCCCGGCCAAATAAATCCACATTAATCGTACAAATCTGTTTTCCGTGATCCATACGCTGGATAACACCGATGGTGTCCTTCCACACACCACCGATTACAACGACAGTATCGCCTTCATCGAAATCTACGACAATGTTGTCTGACTTGATTCCCAGTGGTCTCATTTCAGCGTCAGTGAGTGGTACCGGCTTAGATCCCGGTCCAACAAATCCGGTTACGCCTCTGGTATTTCTTACCACATACCAGGTATCATCATTCATGACCATATTGATAAGCACATATCCCGGGAACATTTTCTTCTGAACCTGCTTTTTCGCACCGTTCTTAAGCTCGACAACATCCTGCATCGGTACTCTGACTTCGAGTATCTGCTCTTCTAAATGCCGGTTCTCGATTGCCTTATCGATGTTCGCTTTGACCTTATTCTCATAACCTGAATAGGTATGAACTACATACCAGTGTGCCTCTGCCATAATCACCTATGCCTCCATTATAAATTCACTAGAAAATTCACACCATACTGGATGATTGTATCCAGAAGTGTAATTATCAGACCAAGTACAACTGACACAATAACAACTGCTGTTGTCTGACGGGCAAGTGATTCTTTTGTAGGCCAAATGATTTTTTTGAATTCAGCCTTAAGACCGGCGAACCAGCTCTCTTTTACTGCTGTGTTCTTGTTTTCGGTTTCTCCCATTTTGTCACTTCCTTTTCTTTTTGCTCATTGTCACGCATTCACAAATTATTTTGTTTCTTTGTGTAATGTATGAGTCTTGCAGAATCTACAATACTTCTTTGTCTCCATTCTGTCTGGATGAGCTTTCTTGTCTTTTGTCATGTTGTAATTACGCTGCTTGCATTCTGTGCATGCTAATGTAATCTTTGTGCGCACAACTTCCACCTCCATTACTTTCTTTGTGTTTTCTATGCCTATTTTTAGGCATAAAAAAAAGACTTACTTCCAAGCTAGTCTATGATAGCACAAACCACATGGAGCGTCAACTCTTTTTTCATATTCTCTGTAAACTTGTAATCCAGTACATATATTACCACAAAATCTAGCGTTTTTGCAACATTTTTTGTATATCTTGTAGATGACTTTTTCTTATTTTTATGCTATATTAGATATGTATAAATGGATTTTACTATACCCCGGCATCAGGAAGATGCACATTTCATGGAAGAAAGGAGGGGGTTATTTATGGCATCTGCTATTCTTGATAATATGTATAACTATTATCTTACAACTTATGGCAAGTCTACCGTTTCCCGGTATGATTCCCACAAGAAGAGTGAGTTGCGCTCTGTTTACAATAATATTGTAAAAATCAATAAAGAATCCCCTCTTTACAAAATAAAAGATTCTGCTGATGCACAGAAGTTTGCTATCGATATCAAAGAGCATGCCCGTGATTTAAAAAATGTCATTGCTTCTTTATCTACCGGTGACAGTCTTGCAGAGGCTTTTCAGAAAAAAATTGCCGTTTCTGATCAGGATGATATTGTTGATGCAGATTATATTGGAAACGGAGATTCCGGCGAGAATACCAACAGCTTTCAGATGGAAATCAAGAAGCTTGCTTCTCCGCAGTTAAACTACGGTAATTACTTAAAGGATGACCAGCTTGCTTTTAAACCAGGCAGTTATTCCTTTGATCTGAATACCAGCAGTGCTTCCTATGAGTTCCAGTTTAATGTAAATCCGGACGATACAAACCGGAGTGTCCAGGATAAGCTGGCAAAGCTTTTCAATACTGCCAGCATTGGCATTCATGCAGATGTTAAAGAAGATGACTCCGGCCACAGTGCCCTGGTCTTAACTTCCAGACAGACCGGTCTTAAGGATGACGAAGATTTTCTGTTCCAGATTCTGCCGGGAACTTCCAACGAATCCATACAGGCAATGGATAAGCTTGGTATTAACAAGGTTACGGATGCAGCTTCCAATTCCGTTTTTCTGTTAAACGGTACGGAACACAGTTCCTATTCCAATACGTTTACCATCAACAATACTTTTGAAGTACACCTGAAAGCGGTCAGCCCGGAAGGCAGACCTGCTACCCTTGGTTTTAAAGCAAATGTGGATGCCGTTGCCGATAATATTCAGGAACTGGTGGATTCCTATAATTCCATGGTGGATACCGCTAATGAATACCGCGAGTCGCAGCCGACCAGCCAGAAGCTGCTTTCTGATATGAGCGGTGTTGCACAGCATTTTAAAAATGATTTTGAAGCCATCGGACTTATTATAAATTCTGATTCTACTATTTCCGTTGACCGGGATTTACTGGCGGACGCTGTCGAATCGGATGATGCCACCGAGAGTTTCCATGTATTAAACCGCTTTAAGAATGCTTTAAGCGTAAAAGCCAACCAGGCTTCCTTAAATCCGATGCAGTACGTGGACAAAGTAATTGTTGCTTACAAGAACCCGGGCAAGAATTTTGCCACACCTTATATTACGTCTATGTACTCTGGTTTGATGTTGGATAAATATTTATAAGACCTGACTTTTACATGCGGGAAAAATCAGGTCTTATTTTTTTGCTGCCAGTGACAGGTTATGTTCTTTATTTTGCGAAGCTGGTGCTTTGTGTATACAATTCATCCGGACAGATATCCTGACCTTCCGGCCATACAACAGTATATCCATCTGTTCTTACCCTTCTAAAGTAATCCGGGTTCTCCAATTTTCCATACCACGAGCCTTTTATATATGGTTTAACATCAAACCGCTTTCTTTCTCCATTATCAAATTCAACATCAAGAATATAACCTTCTTCCGCCCGAACGCTTGTAGCCGTTGGTCTAAGCATCTTCATATCCTCCTTGTTCTGTTCCATTATTTTAATGGAGCTATCCGGAAATAGCCTTCTCCCTCACTTAGCATTTTCCAATTGGCATATAATTCATCTTCATGGATTGTCATCCATGCCAATAGCATTTTTAACTGCCGATTAGGGAACTTGCCTTCCAATACTTCTCCATTCAGCGAAACTACAATTTCCTCTTCTCCATACAACGCATGAATATGTGGTTTACTATGTTTTCCACCTTTTTCACTCTGCATGCGTACAATAATTCCATAAAACATTGATAATGCGGGCATTTCATTCTTCCTCCTATGCAATTTTTCACAGGAGTTTTCTAAAAAAATCCTGCTTTTTCTGTGAGTTTAAAGCATGAATTTTTCAAGAAATATAAGATGTGTTCATTGATTCTATGAAATGAGGCATTATACGGATTTCTTTTTGCATATTGCCAAAATTATGAAAAAATATGCTTCGTAGCTATTGTAACATAACCGTCGAAGCATATACAATACAAGTTTCTAAAAACACTGTAAAGCGTCTCTAATTTTTTTATAAATCCACTATCTTCTACTCCTCCCCAATCTTTTCCAACATAAACTTCAAACGTTTCCGATAGCTGCAGCAATTCTTCACTTTCTCATAACCGTTCTTTGCTATCTGCTGCCGTTCTTCCTCATGGGTAAGATAGTAGCTGCACTTCTCTACCAGTTCTGCTTCGGATTCAAAGCAAGCCAAATCTTTTCCGATTTCAAAATAGTCCGGCAGTTCCGCCTGGTAATTTGTCATCAGAAAACCACCTGCACCAAGCACATCAAATATCCGCAGTGGCAGACCGCTCTTGATATTTGGTATTGTAAAATTAAGATTGATTTTCGAATAGCGGAATACCTTCGGCATCTCCGACCAATAATCTACCGAGCCGCAATTCTTTACCCGAAACAAAATATCTCCACCTGTATTCGTATAAAGGTTTACCGGGAATTTAGCCGCCAGTGCCAGCAATGCGCGCTGCCTCTGCAAAGAAGCAGTTTTAAATCCAAGCACCGTTGTTGCAAATACCAGCCCCAGATCAGAAAAAGAATCCTTCGATTTCTTCAGTTCAAAATATTCCGATACACGCTCTAAGATATCCGCAGTCAACATCGGTTCGATTATATTGCCGCCGCTGATATTAAGCTGTGCCTCCATGACAGCATCAAAATAACCCCGCAAATATTCCGGGAACCTTTTTTCCAGTTCATCATAGCTGTTCTTCTCATACAGATTTCCTACGAAGGAAATTCCGCCTGCAAAATCCCGCACCGAATGTTTTGAGGCATTCCCACTATCTGCTTCTGCCAACTGCATTTTATCCATAGTATCCTGTGCAAATAGCTCATCCAGCCGGTTCGTATCCACTGCCAGCGGCAGATGCCAGATATGTTTTACGCCCATTCCCTTGAATTCCAGATAATTGGTCTTATCAAAGAGAAAGAAATAATTGCAGTCCAAGAATACATTCTTGTGATACATGCTAAGCAGCGGGCTGTCACAACTCCAGGATACATACTTTATCCCCATCTGCTGGCATACTCCGGAAATCACTGCAAAATAATTCACCGTAAAGACAAAGTCATAGTTTTTCTGCTGCAAGATACCATGCAAACGTGCCGCAAACACTTCATCCTCATCATAGCTTTCCAGTTCCTGCTCAATTACATCCACCTGATGTCCCATGGATTGGAATGTTGCAATGATGTCTATGTAGTTGTAGGAATTCCAGCGGTAAACCAAAATATTCATGGGGTGGCTCCTTTTATTTTCATTGCCTTTTTATTTACAATTAGTATATAACATTTTTTCTTCTTGTCCAAATCTTTTTGCTATGTTAAAATGTGAAAAAGCATATATTATACAATCTATATGGCACTTTCTATGTTGCAAAGGTTCGTTCCTTTGCAGAACAGATGCCTTTGGATGATGCCGTGCAAAAGGCTGTCACCGAATGCATTCAGGAAAATATTCTGGCAGATTTTCTTAGGAAGAATCAGGCGGAGGTAATTGCTATGAGTATTTTTGAATATGATAAAGTTGAAGAAGAGAAAAAACTGAGAAAAGCCGAATTTGACGCCGGTGTTGAGCAGGGATTAAAGCAAGCTTCTACCGATACTGCCCTTCGTCTTTTAAAAACAGGAAAGTTTGATGCAAAGGAAATCGCAAAACTTTGCAATCTTTCGATAGAAGAAGTAAATCAATTAAATAATCAGAAGTGATAAAAAACAGCTCCTGCGTTACACAGGAGCTGCATTTTATGATATGCCTTCCAATGAATCTACCGGTGAAATATTTTTTCAACGATTTTTTCTTCCGTCAACGAATTTTCAGCCATGAGTTCAGCCGGCTCATATGTCCTTGGTATATCCATGGAAAATCCAAAATTATAAACCTTAATATCTTTGTCCGAATAATACTGCGCAATTTTTGAACCGAAACCACCGCTTAGTATTCCATCTTCTATGGTTACAACAATCTTGTGATTCTCAAGTACCCAGTCAAGTCTGTTCTCATCCAGGCCTGTAATAAATCTTGGATTTATAATTGTCGGCTGTATATTCTTTGTTTCTTTTATCAATGCCGCCGTCTTAACACCCAGCTCATAAAATCCGCCAAGTGCAAGGATACATACATCCTGCCCTTTTTGCATAACCATATAGGACACTTTATCATACTCTTCTGCCACATCATAATCGCTGTGCTTAACTCCGGTCCATGGCACTCTTATGGCTACCGGCTTCTCCTTCTGGTCGATGCTCCAATCCAGCATAGCAAGATATTCTTCCTTATTCACAGGTGCCAAATAAGTTAAATTCGGAATATTGGCAAGTAATGGAATATCCAAAATTCCAATATGTGTGTCATTGTGGTGTCCGAAAACAGACGCATGGGTTACAATCATCGTTGCCGGTATCTGATTGATACACATTTCCTGTTCAATCTGGTCATATGCTCTTTGGATAAAAGTACCATTCGTTGCAAATACCGGTTTACAGCCTCTTTTTGCCATTCCCACCGCCATTGTAACCGCATTCTGCTCTGCAATTCCTACATCGATATATTGTTTTCCCGCAAGTTCTCTTCTTGTTTTATCAAAGCCAATACATATGGGAGTGGATGCTGCTATTACTGCAACTTCCGGATCGTTTTGGATTCTGTTCAGTAAATGTTCTCCGACAATATTTCCATAGTTTTCGCCTATTCCGGCATTCTTATTTTTTCCGGTCTCTTTGTCAAAAGGTCTTGCCCAATGCCAGTTTTCACTATTTTCTTCCGCCGGCTTATAGCCTTTTCCCTTTTGGGTGCAAACGTGGACAACCACAGGAACTTTGGTGTCTTTTACGCTTTCCAATTCTTTTATAACGGATTCCAGGTCATTTCCGTTTTCAATCAGATGATATTCAAATCCCAAGGCTTTAAAGAAATTATCTTTCTGCTTTCCAGCGGATTCTTTCAACTGTTTTAAGTGCCGTCCCAACGCTCCGTGGTTTTCCGGAATAGACATTTCATTATCATTAATTACCACAATCAGGTTACTGTTGATTTCCGCTGCACAATTAAGTGCTTCAAATGCTTCTCCGCCATCCAATGAAGCATCTCCTATAACGGCAATCACATTTTCCGAATCGTGTTTTAAATCTCTTGCTTTTGCCAGTCCACACGCAAGACTAACGGAAGTAGAAGTATGTCCAAGGGCAAATAAATCATACTCGCTTTCTTTTGGATTACTGAATCCTGTGACATCTTTATAATTTTCTTTTTTAATAAAAGCGGCTTTTCTTCCGGTAAGCATTTTATGGCAGTAGGTCTGATGGGAAACATCAAACACAAACTTATCCTTTGGTGCATCAAAAACATAATGAAGGGCTATGGTCAGCTCTACAATGCCAAGGTTGGAAGCAAGATGTCCACCGCAATCACTCACCTTATTTATGATTGCTTCTCTTAATTCTTGTGCCAATACTTCTAATTCATTTATGTTATATTTTTTTATATCTTCCGGAGTATTTATCTTTTCAATATACACAGGCAAATCCTTTCTTTACTTTTCTCCCCAGGAAAAATTCCATCTCTTCAGGTCGATTTCATAAATCCTGTACAAGTCTGTAATCGGTTTCCATCCCAGTTTTAATATTTTCTCTGTATCCTGAAGAATTTCCAAATGCGGCAGATATCCTGTTTCACTCTCTGAGCCTATGTCAAATTCTATATGCACTTTGTCATTAAATTTTTCAAATATCTTTTCCGCAAATTCATTTACTGTTAAAAAGGTATCCGGGTTGGTTAGATTATAGACCTCTCCCTTTTCACCTTCAAACAAGGTTTTAAAAATTCCGGAAACCGCATCCAAGGTATAAATAATACTCTTCTTGCTTTTTCCATCAGACTTCATAATCAGATTTTTATTTTCCATGATGCATCTTGTTATTTCATTATAGATGCGCAGTTCATTGTATGGCTGGTAAAGTCCCTGAATTGCAGAAATTCTGACAATTTTCGCATTGCAGCCATATTCTTTGCAATAAGAATAGGTTAAAAATTCTGCTCCTTTTTTCCCCAGAGGATAACCACTTCGAATATTCAGGCTGTCAACCGCTCCGACCTTTTTTTCATCAATTGCTTCCTTACTGTTGTATGCACCATACACTTCTACTGACGAAAGCAGTATAAAGGACGCTTTCTTCTTCTCACACAGTTCCAGCATATGTGCTGTTCCATCCACAATAACCTTATAGGTCTCAACCGGGTATTTTAGAAAAAAATCTCTTTCTGTCGGGGAAGCCGCATGAATGATATAATCTACCTTCTCTTCTCCAATGGCTTCTTCCTCTTTTCCAAACTCACACATCACTACATTTTCAGAGCCATCCATGTAATCCGGAATGTGTTTTGGATTACGGGTGGATGCAAATATTTTTGCATTCATCTGATATCTGCTATTCAGGTATAAAATCCACTTTACCATAGCCTGTCCAGTCATTCCGTTGCTTCCGGTTATCAGAAAGGTTTTATCTTTCATATATTTTGAAAAATCAAATGCCTCTATGTATCTTTTATACTCCTGTTCTTCCAGTAAACTTAATACCATTTAATTCTCCTCACCTTCGGCATTGTTGATATAATAAAGCAGTGCACGGAACAATGCGATATCATCCTTGGTTGTAATTTTAATATTGTTATTTGTTCCTTTGGAAAAATAAATCTCTACGCCATAGTTCATCGCAAGAATATTGGCATAAACAAAGTCTTCCCGATTGTCCTTGTCTGCTTTTTCGTAGAGTGATTTTATCAGTCCGTAGTTGTAGCATTGCGGTGTCTGAACTCTTACGATCCGGTTACGGTCTATCTGTTCTTTGCCTGATGTCCGGTTTTCTGTCAGGACAACCGTTTCGTAACAGGAGACAGCACTGCAGGCATTTCCATTGGCTTTTGCTTTTTCAATCAAATCATCGATAATATCCTGATATACAATTGGTCTGGCCGCATCATGGATAATTACATAGTCATCCTCCGACAATCTGTTTTTCAAAAAATAGACTCCGTTTCTGGTGGAGATATGTCCTGTTTCTCCTCCCGGAACAACATCCGTCACTTTATCAAGATGATATTTCTTTACAATTTCTTTCGTATACTCTATCCATTTTTCCAGGCAGACAATTATAATATGATCAATATTTGCATTGTCCTGAAAATTTTTTATCGTATGTACAATAATCGGACAGCCATCTATCTCTATAAACTGTTTTGGTATCGCCGACTTTAATCTGCTGCCGATTCCTCCGGCAAGTATAATCACATCTGTCATTTTTCCCTCCATACACATATTCAAACAATACTTATCTGCATTTATCCTTATTTCGTAAAGCTGTAATTGTATTTATCCTCTGTCATATCTTTGGCAACTTTCTTCCAGTCATACTCCAATGCAACCGTCCTTGCTGCTTCCACGTTCTTCTCCTGTAAATCACCCGACAGTATAAGTCTTATATTATCTATCACTTCAGATGTTGATTTTCCTGTAAAAACAGCCTCACATTCTGGCAGATTTTCTATCTCTGATGCTACTACATTTTTTCCACAGGCAAGATACTGATACAATTCTATTGGCACAGTTTTTTTATGGCCTCCAAAGATGGGAAGAATTGTCACATCAAACGAACTGATAATCTCAGGTAATTTATCATATTCCGCTTCGATATAAGTAAGATTGTCAAAACCACCAAGCCACGCCGGGTAATCTCCTATAATCGTTCCTGCAAATACAACCTCACAATCAGAAAACTCCTCGCAGATACACTGAACCATTGAAAAATATATCCGGTTATCAATAGTTCCTGCAAAACCGATTCTCTTCTTTTTATTCTCAGCAGTTGTACTTTCCACACAGAACTTTTCGTAATCCACACCACCCATAATATGTGCAATATTCACCTTCGGATTATTTTTCATTTCCTCGAATAATTCAATGTCAACAATCCGGTATGAATTTTTCGCACTCACGCTTCTGAATTCCGGGGGTATTTCTGAAGTAATATAATATACTTTTTCTGCGCTGTTAATTTCATCCAGAAGCTTTTCTTTATCGTCATATTTTTTTCTGCTATCGATAAGATAATACTTACTGCTGTCAACATATTTTGCAATCTGTTCCGCAACGGTTGGCGGCACAGTCTTTGCATCGCTCTGGTATGGGATATACTCATCATTTAGCTTTTTAAAGTTCATAATCTGCTGAAAACAGCGTTCTGCCGAACCATCATCAGTATAATCAAATCTGTTCAGAAGAACATTATTTCTTAAATCAATATATTTATCCGGATTTACAAACGCTTCATCCAATGCACTCAGAAGATTTTTAAAATCATATACCTTCTCACCCGGCATATAAAGAGATATGTTATGAAATACAAATCCTTTTGCATTTTTATATTCTTCAAAATCAGGAAGAAGATATACAACAGGTCGGTTCAGCAAAAGATAATCATATACTATGGAGGAATAATCACTTACCATAACATCAAAGCTATTTAATATTTCATCATATCTGACATCCTTTTTAAACAACATTTCATCCGTCAGCTCGTAACAATGCTCTGACATTTCAAAACTCCTGCCTAAGAATGCTGTCTGTTCAATCGGATGAAGCTTATATACAAGCGCCGCATGATTGCGGGTTAAAAATTCATCCAACGCCTGATTGTCAAAATCATCCAGTCGAAAAATGTTGTCAGAAAAAATCTTTCCGGCATGGCAGCTCATGTTGGAACGATAGGATGGTGCAAAAAAGATGAGATGTTCATATCGCGATATCTTTTCTCCCAACACTTTTTTTAATATCCCTTTTCCATCTGACTTTTTCACGCAGTCCAGGCGGGGCTGCCCTGTAACATAAATTTTTTGTAAGTCAAAGTTTAGCATTGCCGCAAGCTTAAACCGGTCATCCAGGCTGTGTACACACATAAGGTCAACTTTTCCAAAATAATTTTTCAGTTTTATCAGATGACGTGGATTTAAATTATGGTCATAATAATCATGGGCTTTTACGCCACTTCCATGCCACACATTCACAAGCAACTGGTCTTCTCTTTTATTTACGTTAAGAAATGTATACGAATTGGCAATGAGGACATTTGCTTTCTCTATTATTTTATTAGCCTCTACCGTATCATAAACAGCACATCTTATTCCACGTTCTTTCAATATTTCATAATATGCCGGTTTCTTTATAATCCAGGCTGTTTCAAAGTCTGTGTGCTGTTTAACATATTTCCATAACGCATGACAATTACATGCGAAATCCGGCTGTGACATAAATACCATTAACATTTTTAATCCTCCACCCATGCATATAAAACAGTATCTAAATGGTTATTCTGATGGTGTCTTACTGCAAATTTATACTCACTCGAAAACTCATGGATTAATTCATAAATTCTCCAATAATCACTCGGATTGTGATATATGGATATTGCTAATCTTGGTTTATCTTTCTTTATGGTTTTCTCCGCACCCTTTAATGCATCATACTCTGCACCTTCAATATCCATCTTTATCAGGGTAACTTTTTCATCCTCCGGTATAAAACCATCGATTGTTCTTGTTTCAACTTCAATTGTTTTAATCGGTGCTAATTTTTCATTATACTGCACCGTCAAACGGCTGTCCGGTAAATAACCGCTGTCCGGATTTCCAATATCATTAAAAATAATTTTATCCGTTTTATCGGACACTGCATAAGGCGCAACAACCAGTTCTCCCGACCAGCCTTCTTTTTTCAGAGTCTGTCCCATTTCCTTTATCTTTAAAATATTATCTTCAAAGCATTCAAAAGAATATATTTTTTTAACTTTATTGCCAAAAGCCAAGACAAATTTCTCCACACTATCTCCAATATAACCGCCGCAATCAACAATGATTTCATTCCCGCTTACATTCTTATACATATCCTGATAAAGGTATTGCGGGTCTATTCTTGTTTTTAATTTATTATATTCTCCGGTTGCACCGATTATCCTGCGTCTTACCACTTCCCGATATATTTTCTTCGACCGGTCATCATACAGTGCTGCTTCCATTTTTCTGATTTTATCATAGTTATTATAAAGTTCATTGGAAAAAAATCCAAAAAACTTATCCGCAATAACATTGAGATAAAAAATATTAAAAGTATCAACTTCTTTGACTGCATTTGTAACGGAATACACACCACCGGTGCGGGCAGTTACAAGAATTATATGTGTGTCCGGACTAAGTGCATAAAGATGTTCATATGAATAAATCGGCAAGCCTTCATACCGCAAGCCACAACGTTCTGTATCACCATCAATAATACACTCAATGTTGTCAAAAAGAGACATTGCTTTTTTCACATTCTCATTGACCAGTCCTACCAGCACAATCTTTCTATTTTCAGACATTCTGTTAAAATTTTCAATTGTCTGTTTACTGATTCCCTCTATCATTTTCCGCTTCCTCTTTATATTATTCTAACAAACCTGCATCAAAAACATCTGTTTTAAAGAAAAGAAAATCCTTTCCTGCTCCAATTCCTCTATATCTTGAGGTATATCCCAGTTCATATAATTTCATATAAAGTTTTCTTGACTCTTCCTTCTCGAAGTCCATTTCCAAAAGGATTACATCGATATCATACCAGTTAAAGTCAATTGCATTCACAATACGCGCACCCATGCCTTCCACATCAACCGACATAAAATCAATATGTCCGTCCTTAAAATTCTCTTCCAGAATGTCACCAATGTACTTCATTGGAATCTTTATCTCCTGAACTTCCAGCCCTCTGCCTTCATATGTATCAGCCACTTCCTTTACAAAGGTATTATATCCGGCATGCTTGGTCTTATAATAAGTCCATTCTTCCTCACTTCTTACATCAGAGCAGCCACACATAATCGCATTATCTCTCGGACGGTTCCTCTTAATCTCATCCACAAAATCAGGATTTGCTTCTACCAGCACACCATTTGAGCCAGCACGATAAAACATATATGAATTGTTGTAAAGAAGCCATGTATTAGAACCAATATCCAAATATCTTATTTTTGAAATATCTCTTCCAATGCTGTCAAACAAAGTTTTTACTTTCTTATCCATTCCATTCTGCGAAAAATAATCTGCTGAAACATTTAACAGCTTCTCTGCCAATGGTCTTATATGAATAATCTGCTCTCTCTTTAAACCCAATTCCATTAAATTATTTGTAATATTATCGAACCGGTATGGATATATGCAAGAAACCAATACTACTGCATTATCTGGAAATGGTACTACGCTTTCAGCCAGTTCATATTTATGTCCTGAGTACTCATAACCGATAAATCTAAGATCCTGATGAATCAGTGTTATATCAAGTTCATCCTCAAAATTTAAAATACCACCACATATCTGCAGTTCATGACCATAGATATATATTTTTAAATTTTCCGCATTCTGTTTGAAGTTTTCCTTTAAATATTCTCTGAAAATCTCTTTTACTTTGTTTTTTGTATCACTCATATTCTATCCTCGCCTTTCTTTATTTAGCATATCTTTTACTTGTAACATAATTTTATTTCCGGTTGTTCCGTCAATGCTGTCTACTATCTTCGAAAGAAATTCAAACCGTTTCTCCTTATAGCTGGTCAGCAAATCAATATTATCTAAAAACAAATCCAGAAAATTTTCATATCGTTCCGAGAAAAACATACTTCTCTCTGTCTGCTTAAGCAGCATCTCTATCGTAGCCTGCTGGCTGCTGATATTGTCCGGATATTTATATGCCGTTATTAAAATCGGTTTTCCGGTTACTGCATAGATTGGTGCCAGCGAACCACCTGAACCAAAATAGCAGTCCGAAAAATAAATTGCCTCATATGCTTCCGAATTCGTATCGATTACTCCCAAGCCATCCTTCACAAAATCTGACCTGATTTCATAATAGGCATCTCTGATTTCCGGCTTCATGGATTTTAAGGTTGCCTCCGTCAAAGGATGCTCTCTCCATATTACAAACACATCTCCCCGACGCTTAAATATGTCAAATATTCTTCTTAAATTATCAATAAATTTATCTTTATTATTCAATATCAGGCTGATATTGGTATTCATAAATACTTTCTTTTTATTTACAGACACTTCTTTCCAGATATCCGGAACAGGAATTCCGTCTTTGCATATTTCACAGATTTTATCAATCTTTGGTGAACCTACTGCAAATACCTTTTCTAACACCTTTTCATTACCGACTATTTTCGCCTGATTCACATATGCTTCTTTTACTTCTTCATTTTGTACAAAGATGCTGTCCACATTTTCCAGTGCAAAAGTATCGATCAAGTGCGTCTGCGGTTCTTTTGGAAATAAAAAATATGGTATGTATATCAATAAGTTCGTGTAATTTTTTAATATATTAGAATAAAATTTCGGTTCCACGCTTGTAACCAGATTTCCCAGGTCATATGGATTATGTATAAAAATTGCATCCGGCATCCGTTCCGCAAAATTATAATCCTCATAATGTGTTATCGGTACATCAGCAGGGAACAGTTTTCCCTCATAATGGTATTCGCCAAAGGTTCGGTCCGGATTTCTGTCATAATAAGGAATCGGCACCACATATGTATCAAAATCATCATCTTCAAAAGCCCGTTTCCATATACTTTCCAACGAATCCCACATGGACACTTTATATGGCAGAAATACAATTTCCCATTTGCCTTTTATATCATCCCTTACACTATCTTCTATGACATGAAGCTGTGCATTTAAGTTTTCTTTTATCTTCTCATATATTCCATTTGAAATATTTACAGAGGTCGTATAAAGCAATTCACAATACGCTTCTAAATATTTCACCGTGATAAAATTCTCACCTTCTGACTGCTCAATGCTTTCTCCGATATGTATTGCTGCATTCTGACAATCCTCTAAAAGTGCACAAACACTCTGATTATCTTTTTCTTTTATCAGTGCTTCCGCATTGCTGTGTGCTTCATAGAGAGTCTGTATTAATTCAAGTATATTTTCTTTTATATTATTTCTCATATGCCCTGATTCTCTCCTGTGCTTTTGCATAATCTCCGCATTTCCGATAATATTCCAGTGCCTGTCCGATGTCTCCGAGGCACTCCCGGATTACGCCTGCATTGTAATATGCCAGATAAGAATTTGTTCCTGTCATCCGTGCGCTCTTATACTCCGTTGCCTTTAAGAACTCAGCTACTGCTTCTTCGTAACGTTCACTATTCATATAGATGAGTCCCATCAGAAACTTGAAATCCGCACAGTCTCCAAACTCTTCATAAATCCCCTGAAACTGCAATGCCGTTTCAACCCGCCCGGTATTCAAAAGTGCGTATCCATAGCTTTCTACCATGTCAATTACATATTCCAGCTTTGGATTCAAGTCATAGCCCAATGCTTTTTCAAAATACCGGATTGCTTCTTCATAATCCTCTGCCATATAATAGCTTTTTCCAATCTGATACATGAAATAAGTATCATCCGGATGGTTCTCCAACTCTTTTAACAATAACTTCAGATTACGTTCTGCTTTTTTCCTCCGCTCCTCTTCGGTGCCTTCATAACCATCATGCAAGATAACAACCGGAGCAAGGTAAGTTTCATACTCTTCTTTATTTTTCGCTGTAACCTGTTCGTGGATACTGCCCGAATATTCATATTGCTGTCTGGAGAATATCCGGTTAATCCGTTCTATGTATTCTGTTTCCTGCTCTCCTACGGAAACGCGGTTAATTCTTTTGATTCGCCCTACCATAGAAGGATGCTGCTTTAACAGTTTTTCCAGCTCGCCTGTATCTATTTCCTGTAAATATTCATCACTGTCTATCATCATAACAATGTCATTGGACGCCTGAGTCAATGCATAATTCCGTGCTGCGGAGAAATCATTGCACCAGCTGAAATAACATACTTTATCTGCATATTTTTTCGCCATGACAACCGTATCATCCGTAGAACCGGTATCTACTACAATAATTTCAAAGCCATACCCCATCAGTTGTTTCAGGCACTTTTTCAATTTTTCTGATTCATTTTTCGTGATGATACATACAGAAATTTTTCTCATGCTATAAGTCCTCAAGTATTACTTTCATCCGTTCTTCAAATCGAAAATCTTCTTTTACCCTCTGTAATCCTCTATCCGCAATTTCTTTCCGTTCTTCTTCATGCTGCAAATAGTAATTTACCAGATAATAAAGCTCTTCTATATCTCCATAAGTGATGATTTCTTCACCCAGCCGGAAGTACTCTGCCAACTCTTCCTGGAAGTTTGAAATCACAAATCCGCCACTGGCAAGAATGTCAAGTACACGCAGCGGAATTCCTGTCCGGATTGTTTTCAGCGAAATATTAAGATTCACTTTAGAGCATTTAAATACTTTTGGCATCTGGGTATAATAATCGATATAATTCTTCTTTCTTATCTTTGGTATGGCTACATTCTGTTCTCCGGAATAGAGCGCTACATCAAAATGATTGGAAAGAAGCGTTAATATTTCCTGCCGCTCTCTTCGTGTAATCTCACTGGCCAGCAGAAATTCAATTTCACGATGATTTACCGTAATCTCTCCATTCCACTGCTTCTGATAAACTGCATTCATTCTCTCTATCAAATCATCCGTTATAAAATCCGGCAGGAAATAGCCGCCATATACTTTTTTCTGAGCCGCAATCACACCTTCCAAATATCCTCTGTCATACTCTTTCAAAGGTGCCATATACTGTGGATAGACAGTCTGATATAATTTTCCTACCAGTGAAATCTCTGCTCCATATTCCTTTTTATCTGCTTCTGTAACTGTAATCGGATAAAATGTTTCCACGTCTGCTGCCAGCGGTAAATATCCGGCATCAATTCCCTGTCTTCGATATTCTTCTGCCTGTCCCCTGTCAAAAAAATATACCTTCGTATAAGAATTCTTCAACGCCTTTGTATTACGGATATGAATCGGAGAATCATAGACCCACGCACGATAAGGCAGTTTATGATTCTGGCATACGTCTGATATAATTGGATTAAAATTAATAGAAAATACTACGTCATAATCCTGTTGCTGAATCTTTTTTTCCAGCTGTTCTGCAAATCTGTCATCTTTTTCCCAGTCATTCATCTGATAAAAGAATGTATCATATGCAACACCCAGTCTGTGTAATGCACGTTCGATTCCTTTTCCCATAAAAGAATGCCATTGCCAGAATAATATTTCCATCGTTCTCTCCTGCTTTGCAACGAAAAACACTGATACCTTTCGATATCAGTAGTTTTTTAATTCATTTTAACTTTGGCTGCTTCTTCCAGTTTTTCAAAAAATGGTATCATTTCCTTCTCAAAGGCTTCTGCAAGCTTCGCATCATCTTTTTCCTGATATATTTTGCTGAAATTTACAAACAGATTATTTGCCGCCTGCTTATCAATAAGCTGCTCTGTTTCATTGAGATAGTCCATTGTTCCATTTAAGACCTGAATTTCCCAGTTCATACCTTTGATAATGCTCAAAAGATATTCATCGGTATCCGGCTGACGATTTCCATGTAATTCTTCCATTACATTTCTCATAGATTTTAATAATTTCGGGCTGTACTCCGTCAATACTTTTAACGCTTCTTTTTCTTCTCTTCTATTATCTTCCATGATATTTTCACCCTGGCACATCCTGTGCCGCCTTTCTATAGAATGTATATCGGTTCATTCCTTCATTTTCACAAGAGTATTTTCACTTTTCACTGCATTTTCTTTCCTGGGCATCTATTTCATCAATAAATGCAAGAAGCTTTTTTGCGCTCTGCTCCCAGGTATAATTTTCCTTTGCTTTCCTATAAGCATTCTCTGCAATCATCTGCAGGTTATCTCTTCCTGCCCCTTTCAGATAATCCGCAAGCAGTTCCGGAATCTTATAAAGTTCATTCAACCGGTACATGAGAATATCTTTCCCATCTGTAAACTGCTCTTTCAGATAAGTGCTTTCATCGGTAAGCACCACGCTATGCTGTAACATGCTGTTTGCAATCCGCTCCGTAAATCCATCCTTATGCCAGGCCATCACATTAAAAGATATAAGGCTTTTTTCCATGACTTCAAGGCTTTCTCTCATATCCACCGCTTCATGAATACGAAGATATGGTGAATCCCCAAACGGGCTCTTCTTCCAACTGTCCCCAAATACTTCCAGTGTAATGCCTGCTTCTAAAATTACCTTTACTGCTTTTTCCCGGTAATAGGACATGATGCAATAAATCATTGGCTTGACACCATCTAATACTTCTAAAAATTCTTCATCCGATAGTACAATTCCATCTTTTCGTAAGGATTCTTCCAATGCTTTCTCCGCAGTCTCTTCCGGGTGCTGTTTCATCTGAAACAGAAAATGGGCTGCTATCTTTTTAATGATTCCCTGGCTATTTCTGATCAGTGGCAGATAACTCCGATAGTCCGTATAGGTGCCAATAAAGGATATCTGATATTCCTTTTTATCCTGCACCCCCCTCAAATTCCGCTCTGCTTCCTGTTTTCCATTCTCTCCTGCTGACTTCTCACAACCTCCCGGAAAGATAATGGAACTTCCTGCAATTCTCGGATAATACTTTTCTATAAATGCCGCATAATTTCTGTCATGGGTTGCACTATAGCAATGCTCCGGCATTCTGATATAATGATTCTTCATCCAGATTGGATGGTCAAACTGGAAATTTATTTTTGGTCCCTTTATCAAGTCATGTAAATAAATGCCTGCCTTCGGAAGATAAATATCAAAAAGATAACTCTGAAAGCCAATTACCGCCTGATATGTTTTTCCTGCATAAGCTGCCAGAGCAGCTTCGCCGCTCTGCTTCACATCAAAATATTCTACCTCTTCTCCAAGCCTCTGTAACGCTTCTCCCAGCTGCTCTGCAAATGTATTTAAAATGTTATAGCAGATTGGTTCTCCCTTATAGATTAAAATTGTCCCTTTTGCTTCTCTTGTTCTATGCTCCATGTTATCTCCCGTCCGGATGCTGTACCTGCTTTTCCTGCCTTATCGTATAAGTTTCCACAAATTCACATAACCTTCGATAGTTTTCTTTTTCATCTACTGCAAGAATTTCCTCTGCTTTTCTGCGGCATGCTTCCTTCTTCTTCTCCATGAATCCTTTATCTTCACAATATTGATGTACCAGATTTACCATCGACTCAATAGAATCACAGGTGAATACCTTGCCCACATTTACCTGCACATCGCAGTTGTCCAGTGTCACTACCGGAATTTCCTGTAAAATTGCATACATGGCTCCGGTACCGCCGCCCTGTCTTGGCGGGTTCAAAAACAAATCTCCTATGGTCATGGTTTTCTGTAATTCTTCGGTATATCCAAGGAAATAAAAACGCTCCCGATATGCTTCTGCTATCCTTTTTTCCAGTGCCTCGCAATTTCCAATAACCGCCAGTACTGCTTTTGGATTTTCCTCTAGCATCGTATAAATCGTCTTAAGGAAATCCTCTGTTACTTCCTGCACCAGCCGGTTTCCCACCAGTAAAATTACGAACTTGTCTTCTGGGATGCCATAATTTTCTTTCTTCTCTTTTTCCACAACCACTGTATTTCCCACAATGGAATGTTTTACTTCCACAAACTGCTGGTACGGTTTCAGCCAGCTCTGATATCGTCTTTCTTCCGCCATGGTATAATCCGAAGCCAGTACGATAATCGGTGCATTGGTTACCGGAATTGTCTTAACACACCTTCTGGTCAATACGGTGGTAAACTGCCGGCATAAATCTGCCAATATTGTTTTATCACCGATTTCAAGCACCCACTCAGGTGCTTCCTGCCATATCATTTCCGCCGCATCATAAAGCTGTTCCGGATAATTTTCCTGTGTAAAAAGCAGATTATAACCCTTCAGTTCCTCTCCTTCTATCTCGCCCTGAAATGCTCCGGCTGTATTCATAAAATTATTCCACAGACACTGCTTATACCACAACGGTGCTGTATTCCGATTTGGCATATAGGCGACATATAATACCACTTCGTAACCCAGTTCCTTTAAATAACGGTTCATCTGCAATGTTATTTCCGTCGGTGCATGCTGTCTTCCGATAAACTGTTTTGTTATCAGAACAATTTTTTTATTCCGTTTTTCCCACGGCAGATAGGAAAATTCCTTTTTATTCCGCTGTCTGATTTCATCCATCAATGCAGTATAAGCGTCACTGTTTCTCTTATATTCTGCCTCGTCATCCTTTATCATTTCACTGGCAAAAATTGTCCGCTGCAACTGATTCATTAATTCCACTTTCTGCCATAAATTCAAAGAGTCATCTGCCGTTAATTCTCCCATATAAGGAATGATTTTTTCATCCCGAAGAACCGCCAGCAGGGATGACCAGATGTAAATCTGCAATGTTATTGGAAACTTTGCCAATGACTGTTCTATTACGCGCAGCATATTCTGCTGCATCGCTGCATCAAATTTCTGGTAGCTTTCCTTTAACTCCCGCAGCGTTCCTTCTTCATATTCCCCTGTTGCATCCAGCTGCCCCAGTCCTCTTTGTAAAATCATAAAAAACTGTTCCATATATTTTCTTTTCGTCCTGCGACGATTTCTCCTTATTCTAACCTTGTTTCTTTCTTTCGATTTCGTTACAATAGTTATAGTTATTATACTCTATATCCAAGGAAGAGGAAAGTTTATCATGAAAATACTATTCTACCGTTATGGAAGCATTTGCGAACCGGATATTATCGAAGCCATGAAGCATTTAGGGCATGAAGTATTCTGTATTAATCTTGAAATTACCGATAAAAATATTCCCACACAGACAGTCATCAAGCATGTTTCTGATACACTGTTATCATCTTCCTTCGACTGCATTTTCTCGATAAACTTTTATCCTGTTTTATCGGAAATCTGTAATATCATGAAGCTTCCTTATATCTGCTGGACGGTAGACAGTCCTGTCATGGAATTATATTCGGATTCCTATTCGAATGAGTGGAACCGTATTTTTCTCTTTGATTCCATGCAATATCAGGACTTTGCGCCATATAACCCGGCTCATACCTTTTTCCTGCCGCTGGCAACCAATGTAAACCGTTGGAATTCCGTTCTTACTGATGTCAATCCCGATTCCTACAAAAGTGATATTTCCTTTGTAGGCTCGCTTTATACAGAGAAATGTCCTTATGATTCCATCCAGAATCCTTCCCCTTATCTCGAAGGTTATCTGAATGGAATTATGGATGCACAGGAACAGATTTACGGTGCGTTTCTTTTAAATGAATTGCTGCCGGATTCTATTGTCAAAGAATTTATTGACTGTATGCCGGATTATTATATTCCGCCGGAAAAAGCCAGACGGGTTGACCGGGATATCATTGCACAGCAGTACCTTGGCATGAAGGTAACTGCCAATGAGCGGAAGCACCTATTGTCCCTTCTTGGCTCCCATTTTTCAGTAGACTTATACACCGGAAGTGATGCAGACGCTCTTCCTGTCCACAATCGTGGACGGGTTAAGACTTTAACAGAAATGCCTCAGGTCTTTGCCCACAGCAAAATTAATCTGAACATGACCTGCAAATCCATCCGGAATGGTATTCCCCTTCGTGTCTTTGATGTTCTTGGATGCGGTGGCTTCTTACTGACAAATTATCAGAATGATTTAAGTGAATGTTTTACCATTGGAGAAGATTTAGACATCTTTACCAGTCCTGATGACCTTCTGTCTAAATGCGAATACTATCTTTCCCATGAAAAAGAACGGAAAGAAATTGCTGCAAACGGCTATCAAAAAGTATTAAATCATTATACTTATGAGAAGCAGCTTCAGAAAATGTTATCATCTGCGATTTCTCTTTAATGAAAGGAACTCTATGAAAATATTATTTCTTGATTCACCGGCTTTTGCCAAAAAAGATATGTTAGAAGCATTTCATAACTGTAACATTGAAACGGATTTATTTATGCACGAGGATTATAATGTCCGCAAAAGTGCTGCCTATGATGCGGCTTTTGATGCCGCTGTAGAAAATACTTCCTACGACTTTGTATTTTCCTTTAACTATTATCCGATTCTTGCCACCTGCACTCATCGGCATAATCTCCGTTATGTTTCCTATGTTTATGACAGTCCGCTGGTGGCTTTGTATTCCTTTACGATTACTTATCCCACCAATTATATTTTTCTTTTCGATTATCCGATTTACGAAGAGTTAAAGCAGGGGGGCATTGACCGGGTATTCTATCTGCCGCTTGCTGCAAATGCAAAAAGACTTTCCACCATGCAGGCAGCAGATTCTATCCTTGATAAAATCTCTTCCGAGATTTCTTTTGTCGGTTCTCTTTATAACGAAGACCACCTGCTTTATGACCGCTTATATCAGAAGCTTCCTGCCTTTACGAAGGGATACCTCGATGCAATTATTGCCGCCCAGCAGCAGGTATATGGTGAATTCCTAATTCCCGGTTTATTAAATGATACCATCTTAAGTGATATGCAAAAATCCGTTCCATATGCGCCAAATGAAGACGGCATCGAAACACCGCGCTATATTTATGCCAACTATTTCCTTGCCAGGAAACTGGCAGAATTAGACCGCACTGCAATCCTAAAAAAGCTTTCCGCAGTGCATCAGGTGAAGCTTTATACCAACAATCCTACTCCGCAGCTTCCCAAAGTAGAAAATATGGGAGCCATTGACTATTATGAAATTATGCCTCTGGTTTTCCAACATTCAAAGATTAATCTTAACATTACATTGCGCAGTATCCAAAAGGGCATTCCTCTGCGGGCATTCGATATTATGGGAAGCGGTGGTTTCCTGCTGACCAATTATCAGGAAGATTTTCTGAATTACTTTGTTCCGGGAGAAGATTTCATTTATTATTCTTCCTATGAGGAAGCAGAAACTTATGCCGACTATTATCTTTCCCACGAAAAAGAACGTCAGCAGATTGCTGCCAACGCCCTTGGTAAAATTTTAGATGCCCACACCTTTGAGCACCGGATTCAAACCATGTTATCTGTTATAGACGGTCAATAAATTTTTCATGTAAATCTGCTATGAGTCGATCTACCGCAGATTCATAGCCTTTGTACCAGGCTTTTGCACGATTGCATAAGTCTGGTATTGTTAAATCTGCAGATAATACATCATCCCCAATGGAAAATTCTATTTCACTGTTATAATATAGTAACAAATCCTGCACCGGTTCCTTCTGGATTTCTTCATTAAGATTTCCAAATTCTGTCAGCAGCTTCTTCTGCTCCTCTATATTTCCATCTTTGGATGCCTGTTCTAACTGCTCTGCAACTTCCCTTGCTTTCTTAATATTTTCCTTTACTTCTTCCAGACGCTTCGGCTCTTCCTTTATCTCATCGATAATATCCTGCCGTTCTTCTTCTGTAAATGCCAGTGGTACTTCCTGCAATAATTTTTCGAAATCAATTTCTTTCGTGCAGGAATCAATGACTTCTTTTAATGTCATCACTTTTGCGCCTTCTATTTTTGCACCGCCCTCTGTTGCATTGATTACCGTAATATCCTCCGGCAATTTTAAAATTTCATTTTCAATCCATTTCCGGTACATATCCATCTGATAGTCTGTATCCAGCATGGTTCCATCATTGCCCTTTACCTGCACAATGACACGTTTCTTCTGATGCTGCTCATTCTCTTTTTCATCCATTTTCAGACCGCTGTTATAGCTCTGTCCTCCGGTAAAAGCAAGGTCCTGACCGATAAATACAATTTTCTTAAAACCCAGTGCCTTTACCAGCGAAAATGCGCTGGTAGAAATAGAACCTCCGGTTAAAATATCATCCAAGACATAGCCTTTTCTTTCTATTACAGCCTTTGCAAACATATTACACGGAAATTCATCATAGAAATGTTTGCCGGTATGTCTCTTTACGATTTCTTCTCTGGATATTGCCTCAAATACAAACGGAAATGTGCTGATATCAATTCCTTCAAAAAAGCGGTCTGCAACTCTTGCGTCTACCGTCATTCCCAAATCTGGTGTAATTCCGGCATTTACTACTGCCCGGAGTGCTGCATCCACCACAAGAATCAATGCTTTTCCTTTCGCCCGCTTCAGTTCCTGCACATTTTTATTTAAGGATGGTCCTGCCGCTACAATAATTGCCGGTACATCGCTCAAGTCCTCCTCCGCAAGACATTCTTTCAGATAATGGGTATCTGTCTGCCAGAGATAATCATACATATTACTGAGAGCATGTGCCGCAAACTCATCCCGGAAATTATAGATGGTATTCCGATATGTTTTCGTCTTATTCATGAAATATATCATAGTCTCTAACATATGTTTACATTCCTTCGGATAAATGGAATCATAATTCGGAAGAATACCAAGACGCAGCATCCGGATATTGTTGAAGCTGATACCGGATTCTAAATAATCCTGCAGCATGTTCTCTGACTCTACAATCAAATACACATTTTTCTTCTTTAAAAGTTCAGTATAATCAAAGGTCTCTAATGTTTTTTGGAAAATAGCAACGGATGGTTCATATACAATAAGTGTCATGGTCTCATCCAGCGTCTGCGCCAATGCTTCTATACTTCTTCCGTCTCCAAATCCCAAAAGAAAGAACACACTGTAGGAGCCTTCTTTTTCAAACTGGCTGACATACTGCATGGATGCTTCCTTTGGATTATATTTACTATTTAACCGGTATTCCAATCCGCCCTTTGTCACAATCGGATAAAGCATTTCATCTTCCGCTGCTTCATAGCGTATCTCTACTGATTGCTCCGGCTGTGCCGTTTCCAGATATTCATGAAGTCTTACATGGTGTTCCCGGATTGCCTGCATATTCTTTTCGTATATCGTCATATTATATCTCCCATCCCATATATCTGCCATATTCATAGTTCAGGCAATCTGCCAGTTCCATGATCTGATGATTCTGATATGCATGAATCAAATGTTCCAATATAGTAACTGCCTGTTCCTGTATTGCTACGTCGGTTTCACCTTTTTCTGTATAATATGTAATTTGTTCTAACAGGCTATCCTTTATCTCCTGAATATGTGCACCAATCCATGGATAAGTTTCCTCCTGCTGGTTCTGATACAGCTTCCGGATTACTGCTTTCATTTTCTCTTGTAATTGACTATACTTTCCTGCTTCCACTTTAGAGTACCTCGTCTTATCTCTTTTCTTCTATTCTACATGATACTAATCTTTTCGTCACTAAGAAAATAATTATCACTACCCGTGTAACAAAGAATGTGCCTTAGCACATTCTCGCGCCTGCGCCATCTAGCTTATACGCCGCAGTGCGCATCCTCGCAGAGCGTTTTTTTACTTTACAGGAAAGCAATTTCCTGTAAAGTAAAAAATAAAGCCGACCCTTTCGGGTCAGCTTTACTTTTATGGTTGAGTACTTATGATTACTGAAGTAAGGATAATACACCCTGAGTAGACTGATTAGCCTGTGCTAACATAGACTGACCTGCCTGAGCAAGGATGTTATTCTTGCTGTATGTAACCATTTCAGAAGCCATATCTGTATCACGGATACGGGATTCTGCTGACTGAGTATTCTCAGATGTGGTATCCAGGTTGGCAATTGTATGCTCCAGACGGTTCTGGATAGCACCCATTGCTGAACGCTGTTTAGAAACAACTTCGATTGCATCCTGAACTGATTTCATGTAAGAACCAGCTTTTGTAAATGTACTTACACTTAAAGCAGCCTTAAGACCAATCTTTGATGCGCACATATTAGCAATTGAGAAGTCGATAGACTGTCCGGAAAGGGCACCTACCTGTAATTTCATCTTGTTTGTTGTTCCAGAGAAAGTACCATCTAACAGGTTCATTGTGTTGAACTGTGTGGTAGACTGGATACGGTCGATTTCAGATGTTAACTGATCCAACTCAGCTTTGATAGCACTTCTATCAACAGTTGTGTTAGTTCCGTTAGCTGCCTGTGTAGCAAGTTCGTTCATACGCTGTAAGATAGAATGTGTTTCATTTAATGCACCCTCAGCGGTCTGTACTAAAGATACACCATCCTGTGCGTTTGAAGAAGCTTTGTTAAGACCACGGATCTGGCTTCTCATTTTCTCAGAAATGGAAAGTCCTGCTGCGTCATCTGCTGCACGGTTGATTTTGTAACCAGAAGATAATTTCTCAGTTGATTTTGCCTGTGCGCTTGTTGTGATACCTAACTGTCTGTTTGTGTTTGCTGCCTGTAAATTGTGCTGTACTACCATAATTAATTCCTCCTTGAATTTAACGTCGCTTCCTTGCGACTACTTGTTTTTTGTTGCAGATATCTTATCGGCCGTACGCTCCTCAAATCCATCTGCTAAGTAACAATATCTTGTTTACTTGTTATATATATCGGACGGTCGTCTCGATACTTTATAGTAAATGGAAATTTTTTTTAAATTTTTCCAGTCTACTTCTTATCATCCAGAAATGTGGAACCCGGAGTTCCCATTTTCATCATATTTCTGTAATAGGAATTCACCGCCTGTCTGGATTTCTTTACTTCCTTAATCTGTTTCTTCACGGAAGTAAATTTCTGCTGCATCAATACCTGATTGCGTTTTTCCTGGCTCTGGATTGCAGTGCTCTTGTCCATGATTGCGGTAATATCCCGCTTCATCTGAGCAATGTCTTCCGAATATGCCCCACGGTTCTCTGTCAAATCAGCTCGGACCCGGTCATAAATCTGGCTGAATCCGTCATCTAACTTTGATAACTGCTCCACCAGTTCTGCCTTACGGTTCAGATTTTCTTCCAGTTCATCCGGATCTAAATCCGGATTTTCCAGCATATCTTTCTGCAATACATTTAATGCCATAATTGTATCCAGCAGTTCTATTTTTTTCGTAAGGCTCTGTTTTAAGATTTCAATATAGCTGTTATTTGCTGTGTGCAAGCTTCATTACCTCTTTCCAAGTATCACGCATGGTGCGAAGGTGTGCCAGTACTTCCTCTAAGATTTCTTTATCTTTTTTCATGTTTGCTTCAACCAGGCGTTCCTGTAAGTACCTATACACATTTTCAAAGTCCTTTGCAACCGGATACTTATGATTTAAGGTTGCCTGAAACTCTTCTATGATATTTTCTACTTTTACAATATTTGTATGGGCTTTCTGGATATTATTCTCCTCAATTCCCATGATTGCAATATTACAGAATTTGATGGCGCCTTCATAAAGCATCAGTGTCAATTCTGCCGGAGAAGCAGTCATAATCTTACTGTTCTGATATGCTGCATATCCATTGTTCATTGTCATCGTGTTACCTCCATGTATTTTCACATTATCACAGGTCTATGCCTGTGACTGACATTTATCGGCTCTTATGAACCTAAGAGACCTGACAGTGAGGATGTAGACTGCTGTAATTTTGCCAGTGCAGTTTCCATTGCTGCAAATTTCTTATAATAAGAATCTTCCATCGAAGTAATCTTATCTTCCCACTTCTTAATGGTGGTAGTATAATTGCTATACTCTTTTGCCATCTGCTTATCATTATAAACAGTCATTGCACTGCTCAGAGAATTAGAACGCATCTTGGTATCAATTTCATTGTATACACCAGTAACAAGCTGCTGCATGAATGCCGTAACTGTATCCGGGTCTTCCTCTATCATCTGTTTGAGCTTATTGGTCTTAGAGGAAACTGCAGAATCATCTGCATCACCGTCAATATGATAAGCATTTTCCTCATTCTCATCTGCATTGAGATATCCCAGGGTTGAAATACCAAAGCTGGAAAGGCTGTAACTCTTACCATTTACAGTATATCCCTTATACATCGCATTGGTCATGGAATTCAAAAGAGTTCCTAATGTATCATCACGACGAAGCAATGCACTCTTTACCTTCTTCTCCCATTCCTCTACTTCAGAATCTGTCATGGCATCTTTTTCTTCCGTTGTCAACGGCTCATATCCTTTGGCAGAATCTGCGTTATAAAGAGAAGTCATCTCATTAATCAGGGAATTATATTCTTTTAAGAAATCTTTTATTTTCTTGTATACACCGTCTACGTCATTCTTTACCGTCACATTAATCTCACTGCCCTCTGTTGAAGCCAGCGCCTCAATCTTCAGTCCGTTAATACTGAAGGAGTTAGAGGATGACGTATATTTTGCATTATTTACATAAATCTCTGCATCCTGGCCATCTACGCGGGTTGCATCCGTATTGTACTGTGTCTTGTCAGCTGCATTGGCAAGCTGTTCTACCGCATAGGAAATACGTGCCTCCAATGCCGCCTGATCTTCCCCGTTATCTAACAGGGCATATTTTTCAAGAACAGCCTTATTGTCACTGATAATCTGATTCTGGGCAGTAATACTGTCCTGCTCTTTCGTAATCTTATCATTGTATGCATTGGTAAGTTCTTCTATGGATGCATATTCTGAATCTGCTGCCCCCTTATAAGCATGCTGTACACTGGTAATGAAATCATTCATATCCGCTTTTTCATCAGCTGTCAGGGTGTCATCAGCTGCCTGGGCATCATACTTGTCTACTGCTGCCTTTGCCGCCGCAAATTCTGCAATGGTAACCTGTTTTACATCTTCTCCGGCCTTTTCATCCTTCTTCTCAACAAGACCTGCTTTGGCTGCAAGGGCATTCAGGCGGTCTGTACCGGTTGCTTTTTTATCATCTGCGACTGTATCGTCTGCTACAATCAGCTTTCCTTCTGAATCTCTTTTAAAGTTTCCATCATCATCCAATTCATATGTTTTCGATGAATCAGCTTTGGACATAGCTGCCAGTTCATCCAAATCACGGATTTCTCCTGCATTATCAAGTCCCTTATATGCATTCATCATCGTCTCATAGGAAGATGCATAATTTACCTTTGTTGTATAACCGGAAATCTTAGAGCGTGACTGTGTAATGCTGTTATTGGCTGCTGAGATTGCATCCTTGGAATTCTGCAGATCCGCAAGAATCTGTGCTATATCCTGTCCATCATACGCTGCCCATGACTTATAATTCTCTGTATTGCTCTTGGAAGCTACCCTCAAGCCCAGTGCCTTTAATGCTGTACTTCCATTGGCATCTACTCCTGACAGACTGAAATCATTGGCTGCTCCCGTGCCGGATGCTGCCACATAAATTCTCTGGTTAGTAGCATCATAAGAAGCCTTTACTCCTGCCTTATTTAATTTAGATACAAAATTGCTTACGGTTGTATCTGCTGTCACTTCAATAGTGCTGGTCTTTCCGGCAGATGTCACTTCAATCTTTCCACCGGCAAAGCTGTCATCACCCAATAACTCGCTAAGCTTGGTTGCTCTGGTTGTAGAAGCTGCTAACTGGCCGCCGGTAAGATAACCGGACTTTGCCACCTGATTAATCTTTAAGCTGTAGCTTCCGTTTACAGCAGTACCCTCTGCACTGACACTTGCCTTAGTAGTATCCGACACCGACGCCATCTTGGTCTTATACGCAGAACTATACTTTAAGCTTGTCATGTTACTGTAAAGACTCTTTACCTTTTTATTTAATGTCTTCCATGCATCCTGCTTCCAGGAAAGCTTGGTCTGTGCTTTTACATATGTATTTTTCTTTACATTATATGCAGATACGAGCTGTGTAACAATCGACTCGGTATCCATTCCTGACGCTAATCCTGATACTCGAATTGCCATCTTAAGTACCTCCTATCTCTTCTCGTCTACCATCAGCCCTGCCATCTCCCAGAGCTTCTGTATCATGTCAAGTGTCTTCTCCGGCGGATATTCTTTAATCACTTTCTTGCTCTCTTTGTCCACAATCTTAATAGTGACACGATTGGTTCCTTCGTGGATACCAAAGATTGCTTCTGTATGAGCCTGGCTGCGATTGATGCTCTCCACCGCCTTCTTAACCTGTTCCGAGGAAGAGGCAGTTGCTTTTTCTTCTTCTGCTGGATTCTGACCCTGTGCTGCTGCATTTTCTAATACACTGGCATTTTCCTGCTGTATTTCATCTGCACTTGTCTGTAATCCTTCTGTTGTTACTGTGGAACTTTCTCTTATTGTTCCCTGAACCGGAGAACTTCCCTGATACACCGATCCACTGTTTCTAATTGATTCAATTGACATTGCTTACACCTCCATGTGCTTCTTGTCATTTCCGTTTACCATTGTTCTAACTCTTATATCGGTAGAACCCGTAAATTTATTTAGCGGTTACAGTAAATTTTTCAAAGCTTCTAACCCATCGGCTTTAAGAGAAGCTTCATTTTCCTTCTGAATCTGTAAATATACTTCTTTCCGGTATACCGGCACATTTTTCGGTGCAGAGATGCCGATTTTAATCTGGTCTCCTCTGATTTCCAGTACTGTTATCTCAATATTGTTATTGACAACAAGGGATTCTCCTTTTTTTCTTGTTAATGCCAGCATCTTATTCACCTGCCTTCTTCTTTGCTTCTTCTAAGATTTCATAAATTCTGTATCTTACCGGCAGGTCATCCTCTACGATAATCTGACTCGCTTTTCTTGTGTCTGTATTAATTACAATCGGTGCTTTTAAGTTCACTGCAAGTTCTTTGATATTTTGCGGCACGGTAACTGTTACCAGTACATAAAGGTTATCCTCTTTTATGGTTCCAAGGTTCTTTAACAATTCATCTTCCACACTTGGATTATATGTTTCACAAACGAACAGTGGATCCATTACCGGAAATGCTATCTCCGGCTCGTCCATGGACTGTAACCAGGATATGGACGGTCTGTCTTCTTTTTCTTCATCGAAGATTAAGGTAAACTTCTTCATATCCGGAAATCCAATGATTCCGTCCTCAAATGTTATGATTTTGCTTTCGTCTATTTCTATTTCCCCAAACAATCTTGTTGCTGCTTTCATGCCAGTTTCTCCTTTCTTACAGATAATCCAGTAAAGTCTGTCTTTCTAATTTAGCGGCCGCCTGTAAAGATGCCTGATATGCAGTATAGGAAGAAGTATAGTCAATGATAATCTCTGATAAATCCTTATCCTCATTGTCTGATTTTAACGCTTCTACTGTCTGCTGTTGATTAGACATGCGGTTCTTTGTAATATCAAGCTGCTGTCCCTTGCTTCCCACATCCGTGATTGCAAGGTTTACATCTGACATATAGCCTTCGAATTTCGTCAGTCCCCTGTTAAATACTGTCTGCAGCTGATGGTCTGCATAATCTGCCTGTTTCTGGGCAGCAGCCAGACAGCTTTCCAAATATTCCTGGTCGTCCTTTGAAGAATACTGGCTTAAGCCTTTCATTTCCTTAATGTTGTCCACTACACTATGTGCGTCAATAGCCGACTGCACAATGGAAGTAAGATTATCTAAATCTCTTGCAATATCAGAGTTAAACACTGTGCTTGCCTGTGTATTTACCACCAGAGTCTGATTCGATGCAATGGTATATTCAATATCCTGCCGGACTCTCTTTCCGTTTTCAAAATTAGTATATTGGATTGGATTAGCCGCATCTGTATTATTGGTACAGTCAAAATAATTCTCCGGTCTTAATTCTCCTTTGGAAAATCCGGTCTTATCATAATTCACAGAAACCGTTGCTCCTAATGATTTCAGATTGGATGCAAGTGTTTTTCCCATCAGAAATTCACCGGTGTCTTTATTAAATACGATGTCATTATCTGCTATTGCATAAGAAGACGCTTCCAGATCACTAGTGGTAACAGTGGTAACATTCAGCTCCTTCATGGTCATCTGTCCGGTTGCTTTGTCTGTATAACTGTAACTGATTTTTCCACCAGTAATATCGGTAATATTGTCATAGGAAAGGCGCAATCTGTGCAGTGTAGTATTCTCCGGTGTACCCGGTGCTGTCTTTGCAGCTACGTCTGCAGCTGTCGGCGTCTTAACATTTCCATAAGAATAATTATATTCTTCTATTTTATCTGCCGATAAATACTCGCTGATATTATAAGTCTCTTTGCTGTCTGACTGGAATGTTAAGGTTGAATTCGTCTTATAACCGGTAAATACTGTTCTTCCCGCATAATCTGCATCACCTTCAGAATAAATCTGGTCACTCAAGGACTGTAACTGCTTTAAAATAGTCTTGCGGTTTTCTTCCGTCAGTGTTCCATTGGCTCCTGCATCACACTGGGTGTGAATGGTAGTCAGCAGCTTTTTCATGTTAGTAAGAGAGGTTTCGGTAACATCTAACCACGCCTCTGCATCCGGAATATTTTTTTCATAATACTGATTAATCTGGCTTAAACTGCTGCGCAGCCGAAGTGCACGGATAGCAATAACCGGGTCATCGGATGGCTTGCTGATTTTCTTCTGTGAAGTCATCTGATTATTCAATGTATTCACATTGGTCTTGTTTCCATTGATATTTATTTTGGTATTGCTCATGATCATGTTATTGGTTACTCTCATTCTAACAAACCTCCTTATACTCCGGTCTCTAAGATTAATCTGTCATACATCTCTGCCATAACAGAAACCATTTTGGATGCCAGATTATATGCATTCTGGAATTTTACCAGGTCCAGTGCTTCTTCATCTTCATCTACACCGGATACAGACTGTCTCTGCATATCGATAGTCGACTCTATATTGGAATAATTTTTGCTGAAAAGCTCCGCTTCTTCTGTATCTACAGAAATATCCGAAAGCAAACACTGTAAGAAATCATCCGCCCCCGTTCCACGATATAGCTTGGTATCACTCTCTAATTTCTTCAGGCTATCCAGCAATGTATATTTATCCACACCATCGGTGTACTCTGACCTGGTTACTGCTGCAAATCTTCCCGGGTCTGTTATGGACTCTGAATTTACAGCAAAGTTTAATGCTGTCAGCTGATAATAGGTATTGGAGCCGGAGGATATCTGTGTATCTGTAAAATCATATTCTCCGCCTAAAGCTTTCTTTCCCACAAAAAAACTTCCCATTTCTTTTCCATTTAAATCCACTGCAGGATCATTTGCATCTCCCCGCTCAATATCATTAAATGCCTTGGTAAAGCTTCTTAAAAACTGGTTCATCTGGGACATATAGTATGGAATTCCCATGGCATCCACACTCTTTCCAATGCTGACACTTTCTCCTAAGAACTTGCTTCTCTGGGATGCATTTAACTCCTGTTTTAATGTAAAAGTATAACTTCCATCTGCATTCATGGTAAAATCGGAATAAAGATAATCATTGTTTAATACGGTTATGATTCCCTGTTCTGCAATGGATAATTTCTCTACATCCGTCATAGATGGATTCTTTACGGTAATCTGTGTTACAGTTCTTCCATCTACCACAGTATTCTGGATACTTCCGGCTTCTGTTCCTATTTTACCGGTAAAGTTTTCTGCATTATTTCCATCCCGCATTTCAAACAAAGCTCTTAAGCTTCCACCCATGGATGCACTGGCTGCATTGAATTTTACTCCGGTATCTGACCAGGTCAGGTCGTACAATCCATCAATATCAGTCTGGTTAATCTTCTGCTCTCTCGCTTCATAAGAGAGGGTACGGTAATCGTATCCGTCCACCATGGTCTGTCCATTAATTTTCACGGTGTATTTATTAATTCCAAGATCCATATCCGGATAGTTACTGTTGGTAATCGGCACTTCTGATATTTCAACCGGAACAATTGCGGAAAGTTCATCCACCAAAAGTGCTCTCTTATCTCTCAGCTCATTGGCATGTCCACCATTAATTTCCACCTGATTAATCTGCTTATTAATCAATGCAATTTTCTCCGCAATGGAGTTTACATTATCTACAGTAGACTTAATCTCATTGTTTAAGGTTCCCTGTAATTCCTGAAGGTTCGTAGCAACTCCGTTAAAATAGGTGGCAAGACTCTGGGCACTTCCGATAAACTGCTTTCTTACATTCTCATCAAAGTTCGTATGCTGTGTGGTATCCAGATTATTAAACATGGTTTTTAATAATGTGGAAAAACCCTTTTCCGTATCATCATCTGTAAAATATGTCTGAATCTGTTCCATATAGTAAAGACGTTTCTGATACAATCCAAGGTTTCCATTATTATTCCAGTATTTCGTGTCATAATAGCTGTCCCGGAGCTGTGTGACAGAAACCGCATTTACTCCGGTTCCGGTAGTTCCGTATTTTGCATTGACACGCATTCCTTCACCGGCTTCTTTATTCGTCACCTGTTTACTGTAACCCTTGGTCTGTACATTAGATACGTTATTGGCAGCAGTATTTACAGATGCCTGAAATGCATTTAATGCAGATGCTGCTATATTTAATCCAAAAAATTGTGACGGCATATTCCCACCTCTTCTATATTACAATCCGTTAATTAATGTCTCTATCATGTCACTTACCACATTCATAAAACGGCTGGCTGCATTGTAAGCATTCTGGAACTGAATCATACTGGTCAGTTCCTCGTCAGAAGAAACTCCGATTACCTGCTGACGCTTATTATCAACGGTATTTACCGTGTTATTCAGTGTCTCTGACATGGTATTGTAAACAGAACCTGCTGTTCCTGTTTCACCAATCATCTGTGCATAATATTCCATAAAGGTACATTTACTGGTAGCATTCGGATTCAAAGAAATCTCACTCTTCTTCCACATCTCTGTAAATGCGGTACCAAGCTGCTGCGCTACCTGTTTATTATTACTATCCTGTGTCAGATGTGGGATGTAAGATGGCTGGCTGATAATTTCATCATTTACCTTAAGGCTGGACAAGGTATACATTTTAGAAATATCTGTTGCACTTTCCTCATTGTATACATAGTATGTCCTGGTATTTCCAGCCGCATCCGTTACATTCACCTCTGTATAGCGATCCGTTCCTACCCTGGAAAATAGCTCCTGTGGTGGAAGCTTTCCATCACTTCCTACTGCGCAGTTATCTGTATCTAAAACTTTCATCCCCTGTGTAATGTTAAACGCATTTCCATCTGCTGTTGTTCCGGTTAAATCTGTGCCAGCATATTCTACATTCGGACAGAAGATATCATTGATTGCTGTAACCAGTTTATGTACCAGCTGGTCTAATTCTGCTTCTGTAGAAAGCATTACAGACATTCCTGCACCATCATTATATTCCTGACGGGATTTTCCTTCTATATCACGGTAATCTGCCACATAATTTCCACGCTGCATTACCAGTGCCTTCAATTCTCCGATGTCAGTGTTATAAGCAGACGAAATATCTACATTAAAGTTAAATACATCGGCTGTCTGTCCACGATTCGTATCTGACATCTGCGGCCAGTATGGTGTAATATAACCGGTCTCATCATCTACGCTTTTTCCCATCTCATATACCTGGGCACGATTTACGAAATCAACACCTTCTATTGAAACAAATACAGTTCCATCGTATTTCTCATCATAGTCGATATGAACCAGACCTGCCAGTTCGTCCAGTGCGTTATCCCGCTGGTCCCTTAATTCCATTGCAGTCTCGACTCCACCAGCCTCGATTTTTACAATGTTCTCATTTAAATCATAGATTTTCTTTCCCAGTTCATTGATCCGGTCAATGTCCTTGGAAATTTTTGTATTTAAATTATTCTGATAGTTCTGTAAACTTGTGTAAACGGCTTTCGCCCGGCTGATAAACAGACTCGATTTCTGCATTACAAGGTTCTGGTTTACAGAATCAGAAGGATCTTTGGAGAACTCTTCAAATGCAGTATATAAAGATGAGATACTATCCTGGAATGCTTCTCCCTCCAGCTCCTGAAAATAAGTATAGATTTCATTTGTTGCAGAGTAGCATGCGGAATAAAAAGACTGTCTTCCAGTCTCTGTCCGATATGATTTATCTAAAAATATATCTCTTGAATGAATGACATCTGCAATACTTACACCAAGTCCGGACTGCTGATTACTGATTGCTGCATTTTTATCAAATGTATTGTAATGGCGGTCCGCCTGAATGACCTGCTGGCGCACATATCCGGTTGTGTCAACATTCGCAAGGTTATTTGCTGTCGTATTCAAGGCATTCTGGCTTGTCCGAAGTCCAGAAGAACCAATATATAAACTTCCCATTCCATTTGCCATGGTACTTTTCCTCCTGCCTACTGTTTCGTGTCAAAAGCACTGCTTCCTAACAAATCTCCGGTATTGTATGCAGATTTGTTATAATTTGCCGTCTCCGGTGCCTGCCGCAGGCTCTTAAACAAGGTCAGGTCAAACTCCACCATCTCTAAGGACTGTTTAATCAGTGCCTGATTCTGTGTGTTTAGCTGTGCCATTTCCTTTAACGTCCTGTGAAGTTTATCCCGAAGTGAAATAAGGCGGCTTTGTTCTTTTGGCTGTGATTCCAGTATCTGTATCATGGTCTCAATGGTAAAATCATCCTTTGATTTACCCAGTACATCTGCCATATCCTGTAAGATGGTTCTGCGGCGCACTTCATATCCATGAAGCACATCTGTCATTTCCTGCTCCATTGCAGTAATTTCTTCCAATCTCTTTACATTTCCGGCAACCAGTACATCTGTCTTCTCTTTTGAAAGAACAATCAACTCCTGATATTGTTTATCTTCCTGCAGAAGTACATCTGCCAAATCCTCCATCAAACTAGCCACGGCTTATCCTCACTTCTTACTTCTTCATTTCGTTATATTTTGCCAGTAACATACTTGCAAAATCTCCGGAATCCACATCATATTTTCCTGACTGGACACTTGTTTTCAGTTCTGCTACTTTATCTTCCCTGATATCCGAAGCTTCTGCGACTGCCTGTTTTGCGATCTGGTAATCTCTTCCCAACTGGGAAATCTGCACTTCATCTCTGCCTGTGCTTACACCATATGGCTGCTGTACTTTACCAGTCTTACTTGTTTTATATATGGATGCGATCTGGTTATAAGCTTCTATACGCATAACGGCATCTCCTTTCTTCCTTGAAATGATTCGCATTTCTGCTGTCTAATCTATTTATCGGACGTTTCTTTGGAAAACTTAGTGCAATTTTAAGAAAATATTTTTTCCTCCTGTTACCGGTCTGTAGTGCCTGCCTGCAACAGCTTCTTGCGTAAAATAGCCCCGGCATCACTGACACCGGGGTTATCTCTTTTATTTTCATTCCTATATAATATCCTTAATGGATAAAATGTGACGTTTCATATTTTCAAAATACTGATTCATCATGCGATATGCATTTTCCATGCTGCAATAATGATTCTCTGCAAGATTAAGAAGTGCATCCTCCACTTGGTAAATTATCTTATCATTGATATGGTACTGTAATGCTCCTTTTTCTACCTGAAGATACTTTGTCTTAATCTCAGGCAATCCCAATGTTTCATTGAGGCTGCTTCCTCTTGCATCTTCTTCCAGTAATATGGAGAGGTTTCTTCTGGAAAGGTTATAGATATGAGCATGTACACGAAATCCGATATGCAAATCGCAGTCATCATATACTTTAAATCCTTCATCACTGCCTGATATATCCATAAAATGCACATTCAGTTCCTTCATAATTGGTTCTATTCCAAGCCTTGCATCCGGGAAGCCTCTATGGCAGACAAAATATATTTCACAGTTTCCAAAGAATCTTCTTACAAACTGGGTCAATTCTACTGCCAGACCCCAATTCGCCATGTTTCCGCAATCCGAAATACAGATTTTTCTACTGGATGTCAGCCCTTTTCCGGTATATCTTGTAATTCCAATATGTTCCAAATCATACCATGCCGGACAACCTGTCATCGCTATATTATCGTAACCATTGTTGCGCAATACATTCACGGTTGCAATATCCCTGCATCCCATCTTCAGGCCTTTTTCCATTGCTTTCTGAAACAGTGCCCTCATAGGTTCTTCAAATTGATAACTATACTGGCTGACCACATCTGAATTGTGTTCCCACCATCCCATGCCAAGGAGCATAACTGGGATTTTAATTTTATTTAAATCATCTGTAACTGGTGCCATCCTTGGATAAAATCCATTACAATATCCAGGTCCACCGGCAAACACTAAAATATCGCAGGCATTTATTTCTGGAAGTTTTTCTTCCAGACTCTGATTTCGATAATATTCCACGATTTCACTGTCTGGATAAAAATATTTCAGTAATGAAATTGCCCGGTTCTTTATCAAAAAATCGCCGGCATTAATAATTGCTCCGTGTAATACAGCTATTTTCATCTCCGTCACCTCTCTTCTTTTATTTTACGTTTCCTTTTAATAGTATCTGTAACTTCTCACCGGATGGCTTGCAGTATACACGATTGACAGAATTAAAAGCAGTACACTGATTCCCGCCAGCACAATGGTTGCAATTGCAAGTCCTTTTTTCTTCGTCTGTAAGCCCTGGAATCCACACCAGAATTCCAGCACAATTATAATTGCTCCGTATGTAATACCAAAGAAGGATAACAGCAGTCCCACCAAGCTGATTACAAAACCTGCAATCGTCCAGTTCTCCCTTGTCTTTCTGGATTTCTCCACAAACTGATTGGCACTGTTCTGTGGCGGGATATACCCCTGCTGTGGTGGCATGCCCTGCTGCATCGGTGCTCCCTGCTGCATTGGCATTCCCTGCTGCATTGGCATTCCCTGCTGTGGTGCCATACCCATCATATCAATGCGATGCAGTTCTACAAACAGCGGTTCTAAATCATCCCGGAAAGATTTCTTTGGAATGGCACCTACAAAGCCTTCCAGCCCTCTTGGTTTCTCAAAAGTTCCCATATATGCCAGCACAATCACTTCTGTTCCATGAATGTAATATTCTATAGAACGTTTTCCCTTCATCCACGGGTCATTAAAGAAATAATAATTGGCATTTGGCTTTGGCATCTGTACATACTGGTTGGCTGCCAGATAATTCTGAATCACCTGGTTAATCACTGCCGGTGCCGCATGCACGCTAAATCTGTATTCTGTTTTTTCTTTGCTCATTTTTCCTTCTCCTTTATATTATGTAAACCGACTTTATTCCATCGGGCATCCCCGGCGTTCCGGTCCTTCCATGCCGCTTACATACCGGGCATTAAATTCCATATTAATCTCCCGGAGTTCCTTCTCTCCATCAATGTATGCCTGATACATTTCCACGATTCCGGCACTACATCCATCGCAGGTTGCAGAAATATTTCCCAAGGATTCTGCAACAATTGCCTCACGTTCTTCTTTTGTTGTATCTTTGATTAAATATCCTCTCATTCTAATTCTCCCTCAGTATATATTTTTAAGTTTCTAAATAATTTCTCATTTTCCTCAAATTTACGAATTGCAAGACGAATATACTGTTTTCCATCTGCCACTTTTGCAGTCAGATCTTTGATTAAAAATCCTTTTTCAAACATTTGGACACACAGCTCCTCACTTGTTCCCTTTACCACCTCACACATTACATAATTTGCCTGTGTTGGAATAATACGAAGATATGATATTTGTGCCAGGTATTCTATCATCTGACTTCTAGCCTTTCTAAATTCAGTCAAGGCCTCCGCATAAGTCTTTTTATACTTATTAATGATCTGCATAAAGAACTCTCCATAGGAATTGATATTCCAAATTGGCAATTCTTTTCTCACTTTATTGAGTAAATTCATATCTGCCGAAGCCAGAATACCCAAGCGTATACCCGGAACACCATAAGACTTTGATATACTTTTTATCACATACAAATCAGGATATTTTTCCAGAATACTGTCTTCTATAAGAGTAACATTTTCTGATTCTGATATTTCTTCTGTTTCCACAAAATCAACGAAGCTTTCGTCTACTATCACCTTTATATTTTTCTTTTCTGACCACCTTATAATTTTTATCATTTCTTTTACCGGAATATAATTGCCCGATGGATTATCCGGATTAATCAATACCAAAATACTTATTTCCTTATCTTCAAAAAACTCCATCAGTTCTTCTGCGCCATAATGGAAATCTTTATTTTCCGGGTAATAAATCACTTTTTCGCCACTATATCTATTTGCATATTCCTGAAACGTTGGCATGATTATCCCCATTTTTCCATGCAGGATATCCAGCAAAGCTTTTATTAATTCTGCTGCTCCATTTCCCAACACAATATATTCATTTTTTACGCCAAATACATTTGCTGCTATAATTGAATCTACTTCTTGTCCAGACGGATACTGTGTAAGTAATTTTTCAAAACTAGATATCAATTCTATTTTCATTCTTTGGGGTGGAAAATACGGATTTACAAGATAACAGTAATCTATCAAATGAGGATATCTCCAAAATCCTCCATATCGGTACATTAATTTTCTGTAACGTGCTCTGGCATCTGTCTCAAACATGGATTCTGCGATATCTAAATCCTGCATATCATCTATTTCATACCACTTCTGCCCGGTCAGTCTCTTGACGCGAATTTCATTTGTATCCAGCATTGCAATTAATTTAATTACCGATTCATAATATTCATTTTCTCCCATTGCTTTCTCGTACGCTTCCAAAAAAGGCACATATACGTTCTCTGAAAATCCAGCGCTTAATTTATAAATATTTACCGTCTTGTAATACTTCTCCTTTTCGGCAAAATCGAAATATTTTCCGGGAATAAAGTCCAAAATTCTGTCATCTGCATCTATTACCATACAGCTTCCATCCATCCAGCTTTCAAATTTATCCACTAAAGCTAATGATTGTCTTTCATCCTCAAGTAACATATCTATGACTTTTTCTTCAAAAACAAGATCTGATTCCAGCAATATGGTATCTTCCTGGCACAAATATTTTTTTGCCAGAGACAATGAATATATATTATTTGTCTTTTCATAATCTGTATTCCAAACATACTCTATAGAAGTATCAATTTCTAATTCTGCAATAAAATCAATCAGCTTTTGACCTTCATAACCAACAACAATCACTATCCGGGAAAATTGTTTCTTATCCAATATTTTTAATGCACGTTCAATCATGGAAACTCCATTTACTTTTACCATGCACTTGGTATTATTTTCAGTTAAATGTTTTAACCTTTTTCCCATTCCTGCTGCCAAAATCATTGCCTGCATGCTATTTCTCCTTGTTATCTATTCATAAATAATATGTTCCCGTATTCTTTCTATAAAAATATTTTCATATTCTCTTAATATAGCTTCATCTTCCACTTTTTCCCCATCCCGGTATAATCCATATACTTTATAATCTCTCAAATGGAATCTGCCCTCATTATCTGTAGCCTCAGAATTCACAAAATATATCTCATATTCTTTTGTATTTGCTACTGCAGTATATACATCTCCCGGATGCAGTGATTCTGTAATTGTATATTTTCTTTCTTTTCCTCCAAACGCTTTGGGTAATCGCCCATCAATTTTTGCATCACTCATTTCAATTCCAGCAAGTTTACACATGATTGGAACATAATCCGCTGTAGAAATCATTTCATCTGTTATCTGTTCTTTCACCCCGTCGCCCCGAAACATAAATGCCACTTTCGTTCTTTCCTTTGAGAGAAAATTTTTATCCGGTGATGCAAGATAACCCTGTCCATGATCGGCAAAAAGACTGATTACCATTTCATTTTCTTTATAATTGTTTTGAATGTATGAATATAAAAATCCAAACAGCATATCAAAATACTGTATCGTTTTCTTATACATCATACTCTTTTTCGGACTATACTTCTGTTTTACTGATGTAAGACCTTTATCATCTAATGAACGTTCCTCCAATGTCAGATTTTTCTGGACTGCCAAAGATAAATCCCAGCCATCTGCCACATCATGCAAATCTCCTACTGTCATCCACAGATACTGGTCTGTTTCTTTAAATGTTTCTAAATGCTCTATCACATTCATGATTTCCTGTTCTGCCCTTGCACCCATTGCCTGTATGTGGTAAACATACTGGTCTACACCTCTTGCAAAGCCATAGGAATAGATGCATCTCCAGTCACCATCCAGTTTGCAGGTATAATAGCCTGCTTTTTTCATATATTGTGATAAAGTCGGAACTGTTTTTGGCAATTCACCATCTATTTCCCCATGAAACATCATATGGTGCAATGTATTCAATCCACTTTCATAAGTTGCCAGGCTTGGGAAAGTCCATTCTGAACAACTAAATGCATTTGTACATATTGTACCTTTTTTAAAAAATCGATAAGTATTGGGCATTAATTTTTCAAAATCAGGACCATTAATCACTTCCTGTGCCAATCCATCCACAAAAAAACTTAAAACTAGTTTTCTTCTCTTTGGATTATGTCCTAATGGTATAGGATAACCATAATAAGCATTTTTTTTAGACTTTATTAAAGTATCTTTTTTTACTCTATAATAATTAAAATGTCTTGCATCATATTGCGGAATGCTGTACTCTTTACCATCTTCCTTAACAAAATGAATATTATTTTTTTCAGTACTTGCAATCGGTTGTAAATACTCTTCCGTGCTTCCTGCAATTTTAGTATATGTTCCACATTTACTATATTTCAAGAATTCCGCCTGTGTCCGAACTAAACTTAAATTTTCTTCTCCAATATATAGTTGTATAGGTGCCCTATATATTCCTATATAACGCTGTTCATCATCTTCAACCCAATATTCTTTTCCAATAATATTATCTTTAATATTTCGTGGGGCAGTCACATATTTTCCAAAATAGCATGTAGAACGGTCAATAAAAGAAAGCATTTTCCCCATCTGTTCCGAATTATTTCCATCTTCAATTGTGTTCTGTACGCTTGTTTCAAACTGCGGCTGCAAGATTTTAATCTGTTCCTCTGTATCCCTATATATTTCGGTTTTTTCCAGTTTAAAATAATTACAAAGAAAATCCGTTATCATATAATTCTTCAAGGCATCTAATATTTCTCCTTTTTCCTGATAAATACAAGCCTGATAATAATATGCTTCATAACTTGTAGGGAAGTTACGCAGACATTTTTCTATAATCTGCTGTGCCAGTTCCAAATCACCTATACTCATTGCCTCAATGCACTCATAAAACCATAAATCCCTGTCATACGGACATTCTTTTCTGTATTCCTGCAAATCATCTGCTATCTGTTCTAATCTGCCCTCTTCAAACTCTTTTTCAATTCTGCTTTTTAAAGATTTTTTCATTGGATTTCCTTTCTTTTACGCGAACAGCTTCTTCACATTTTCAGCATCAAAGGTTACGGATAGCACATGGTCTACTTCGATCTGATAAAGGGCATTGGCTGCTAAATGTTCCGCTGCCTGTTCTAAATCACGGATACCGGAAGTATGCTTAAACTGCTCTACAATTGCATCCAGTCCATCCTCTGTTACAACACATTCACCCTGATGCAGGCCGATTCGTTTTAATACCTTCGGCAGTGCAAACCGGGAGAAGATAATCTTCTTTTCTTCTGATGTATAATCCGGGATATCAATTACTGCAAAACGGGATAAAATCGGTGCACTGATATCGGCTTTATTGTTAGCAGTAGCAATCGGATAAACTCCCACGGTCGGAACCATACATTCCATATAGTTGTCGGTAAATCCAAGGTTATCTAACAAGGTTAACAACACATCTGCCGGGTTTCCGTTTCCTTTGCCGGATGCTGCTTTATCTAACTCATTGATAATAAATACCAGATTGGATTCTCCTGCCATGGAAAATGCTTCCATGATAATTCCAGGCTTTGCATTGGCATAGATACGGGAGCTTCCGGTCAACTGCTCCGGGTCATTGATGGAACTCATATCCAGTGTTGTCCAAGGCAGCTTTAAGATTCTTGCTACCGCATAGGCTATCTGGGATTTTCCGGTTCCTGCCGGTCCCACCAGAAGCAGTCCATATGCCGGCAGGGTATGGGTTCTGTTAATCTGAATGATGGTTTCCATGATACGCTGTTTTACTTTCTCCATGCCATATAACTCTTCATCGAGAATCTTTCTTGCTTCTACCGGATCAATTGCCTCAAAATAATTGCTCTTCCACTGGATATTCATCATAATAGACAATGCTCTCTGGGCATGACGGCGTTCCTCCGGTGATACCTCATGGGAGCGTGCTACTGCAAGGTTTCTTCTCGCCCAGAGGCGGATATTATCCGGCATGGTTCTGCCGGCGCAAGTCATAAAATCGGAAATGCTCTGTAAGCTGGTCAGCTTCATATCATCTCCATTTTCATCCTCTTCTTCCTCGTCCATTTCCTCTGTCGGTGCACTGCTGGCAAGAAGTCTCTCTATCATAAACTGTAAAAATCCATCCTCTGCCGACAATTTGGTTCCTGCACCAAAGGTTGTCTCCCGAATCTTGTATACAGCATACCCGTCTTCCCGGTTTTCTCCTGAAAGGCGCACACTGATATGATTTTCTCCCAGCCATTTAATCAGGCTGACGAAACGTGCATCTACTTTTAAAATATCTGCGCTGTAAGTCTCGCTTTCCTCTTTAAATTCAAAAGCAGTCTGCTGGCTCTGGTTTGCAAACACTCCTCCGGAATGATGTTTCCACTGACGGCTCTGATTGTCAAGAACAAGTATCGGCTCATCCGCTGTCTTCTCTTTCTCATTGGACTGAAAAGTTGTATAAGTGCATACGGACTCTGTCTTCTTCCCGCCCGGTGCATTACTAAAGTCAAAAACTGGCATTTTTCTCTCTCCTGTATCTTTTTCATAGGTTCTTTCCATATACAAAGACCTTTTCTCTCAGAATACCACAAGGGTTCTGAAAAGAAAAGGTCTATTCATCCACTTATTCACCCACTTATTCTCCGCTTACTCTACACCTTTTAAGGTTTCTACCATATTGAGACTGCGGATTCGTTTTGAGAACATAAAGCTTACCAGCATCGAAATTATCATAACCAGAATACCGGCTATGATATAATCCACCGGTGCCAGTGACAGATTATAATCGAAATTCTCTCCATTGGTATTTATCATCGCATTTAATGACACATTTCCAAGCGGTGCTCCAATAAGGATTCCGATGATGCTCAGCCACAGATTCTGTATGCTCAGTATTTTTCTTATTTTAGAAGATCGTAAACCCAGTACCTTCAATGCTGCAAATTCTTTTACTCTTTCATGAAAGGAAAGGACTCCGGAATTATACAATACCACAACTATCATAAGTATTGAAAATACCGCCATCATAACAACCATCATATTGATTACCGACATACTGTTTTCATACGCCGCCTGCATCTCACTTTTACTGTTTACCCCGGTTACATAACTAAGGTCAGCTTTATCTTCTGCCGCTCTTTCATTTGTCATCAAAAATCCCGGTGTATATTCTGCCCCTGTTTTCTCATAGTCTTCTCTCTGATATGCGATTCCCTGGGATTCAAGGCTTCGGTAAATTGTTCCGACTTCTGCTTCATACCAGGTATTCTTACTATAAAGATGCCAGTAAATGGTATCTCCTTTTTCCACATGAAGGTCTTCCGCCAGCTTGCGGCTGATTCCAACGGTTCCCGGTGTCAGATTTTCCACCTGATTATTTAAATCCAGTATATTATAGAGATTCTTTCCTTCTAATACTGTGATGGTCTCTTTCTTCTTTTCTTCTGATGGAGCATTTTTCTTCTTTGCCACCTCTATCTGGCTTACCATCACTGCTTCGCCATCCAGTTCCTCCGCCATGGCATCGACATCTTCCGTCTTAGCATCCTCAGAGAATTTAATCTGATATTCGCCTGCACTCACACGGTTAAAATTGATTTCCACCATGCTTCCCAGCAGCTCATTACAGCCAACCGCATATACCATAAGCAGCATGCCTACTGCTGTTCCGATCACACACATAAAGCTGCGCAGTTTTGCCCTGGAAATATCCCTGAGATTATACTGGCTGGTAAAAGAAAGTTTTTCCCAGAATGGCAATTTTTCAAAAATACAGTTCTTTCCTTTCTTCGGTGCTGCCGGCCGTAATGCTTCTGCCGGTTTAATACGAAGCAGTTTCCGGCAGCTCATATAGGATGCAAGCACACATACTGCCACAATGCCTGCTGCAATGATAAAATACATCGGATGGAATACCGAATGCAGACCCGGCACGATATACCAGTTTGCAAACATACTAATGACTGCCGGGCTTCCCCACAAAGTTCCTGCCAACAGTCCAAGAACGACTCCAACTACCGAAACAACAAGACTGAAACTGATATAATGCAGCATGATTTTATGCCGTTTCAAACCAAGGGCATTCATGGTTCCTATCTGGGTACGCTGCTGTTCTACCATTCTTCCCATGGATGTTGCAATTACTAAGATTGCGATTCCCACAAAAATGATCACAAACAGATAGGAAAATGACTGATGCTGCTCTAACTCACTGTCTAACCGCGCCAGTCCCGGAATAGATTTTCTGTCTACAATGGCTGAATAATCACGGTCGATGCTTTTATCTATCATCTGACCTAACTACCGTCGATTTTCCTGCTCCTGACTGTCCTAAAATCACCACAAATTCTCCCTCGTTAATGGTAAAGTTCACATGATTGACTGCATATTGTAGCGCTTCTCCTTCTTTCGTGCAAGTTAGTCGTGTCTAATCGGAATTATAGCGCAAAAATAAGGATAACCAAGTTCCGGTTATCCTGTTGAGAAATATTATTATTAATTTTCAAAAAAATTTATTCTGTTAATCCTTTGATTTCATCCACAGATAATCCTGAAATTTCTGCTATCTGTTCCAAAGAAAAGCTACCCATCCGGAGCATCCGGGTTGCTGCTTTAACAGATGCCTGTTTTTCACCTTGTTCCACCCCTGCCTCAAACTCCGCTTTGCGAAGTTTCTTTTCTTCTTCCACTTTATCATATTCGAAAATACTCATCGCAACTACCTCCGCACGATTCTTTTTCAGGAAATCAGCAAGTATATTCTCCCGGATGCATTCTGTAACCGCTCGTTCCACAGCATCCTCCAACGGAAGCTGCTCTGCATACTTTCTGACTTTCGCTACATACTGCGCATACTCCTTTAATTTTCGGCAATGCTGCATTAATTCGCAATTATGTCCTTCATTGATATTTAATGTTGTCACAATCAGTTCCAATGCCGGTTCTGCTCCGGTATGTAAAAAAGCATCTGACAGCCGGCTGATGCAACAGTCCTCTAACGGCTCTATTCCATTATAAAAAACAAAAAAGCCGGGAGTCGGAATCTTTTGAATTGCAGATGAATATAACGATTTCCGGTCGATGAGTTTTTGGTATTCCGCTGCAATATAAAACAAGTCCCGAAGAGGAATATTGGGATTTACTGTAGACTGATGTTCATAAAGATAGAGATTCATGTCTAAAATAAATGCCAGATCATTTTTCATTCCCATATAAATAGCATTTTCCAATGTTACAATTTCCAAGTCATCGGGATTGGTATAATTCCGTTTGTTTACCGCATTATAGAGTGACAGAAGTGACTCCCTGTCTGAAAAAAGCATACGAAAAATCGTATCCTTATAATTGCGGTTTGCTGCTGGTACTTTCTTTGTCATATGTAGTTCCTCCTTTGATTTGCAGGAAGCTGCTACATACTCCTTTTCCTGTAACTTCTCCTGCTTTTTATTTAATAGATGGTATAAAAAGCATAGATAGATACAGAAATGTCATAACGCTTAAGACTGCCAGAATGGAATAAAAGAAAATGCTATCTGGATTGTATTTTATGCTTTGGATTATTGTATCACAAAGATTTTGTCCCCGGCAATCCTTTTATGAATATTTTAGATTTCTAAGAATCTCTTAAGTTTTATTAATGAGTCTGTTCATATTCTAAGAATTCTTTTGTCTTAGACCAGTACTTGATTCCCCAGTTTTCAAAATTCCATTCTTCCATATAGGCATTACACTCATAATCCACATAATAGAGGACATTTTGCCACAGGATAAAATTTGTAGGGAAATAATCAATATTTGTATGTGCAGCATATAACTTTGTGCACATTTCTTTTACCTGTTGCAGGCAGATTTCCGGCAGTGCGTCCTTTTCCACCTGCTGATAGACAGTGTCTCCCGGAATGTATTCCTTTAAAATGCGTTCCTGTGTTTCATCGATATCAAGCAGCTTTGGCATGGTAATTCCAATTTCCATAAGCCGTTTATAATCCCTTTTTTCAGCCTCTAACTTATTACCAAACTGGTAATAACTGCATGGTTCATGGTGAATCTGTTTCAGGACATATTCCTTCTCCCCATCCGTCACAAGATAGGAATAGCCGCCTTTCCCCTTTCCAAGCAGTTTTTTCACTTTATATTCTTTTCCGTTTAATGTCATTACCTCTTCTTCCGGCAGCTCCATTTCCGCTCCGATATCCAGTTTCTTTTCATAAGCCAGCTTATCCTCCATACGGATGCTGCGCTGTTTTCCGGTATCATCCACCAGAAGAATCGTAACCATCGGTTCTTCCCCCTCCGGCCGTCCTTCACAGCCGAATTCATCCTCAATAATATCTGTGATTTTGTATTTTTTCATCTGTTGATTCCTTTCCCGTTACTTCCTTTATTTCTTTTGAAATATCTATGCTTCTATTACGAGACCAACTTTTAACTGCTCCACCATATCGCCTAACTCCTGCTGTAGAATCCGAAAAGCTCTTCCCCCCGTACAGTGACCGGTATAAATCTTTTTTACACTGGTTTCCTTTATTTTTTCTGCCAACTGCCGAATTTCAGTTTCCCCCTTTTGAAAAATGTGGAAGCCACCAATCATCATTTTTGCCGGCTTTTCAAACAGTTTGCTGACCTCATTTATAATATTGTCTGCGCCACCATGCGAACAGCTGTTAAAAATAATAAGACCATCCTCTTCCTCTATTACAAGACTTTGTTCATGGGCAAAATTGTCCGGTCGCCAACGTCTGCCGTCTCTGATATACATTTTATTGGCGGCTCCGATTGTCTCAAGACCTTTTGTCGTATGGGGAATCAGATATACATTTTCATAAAGTTTGTACTTTCCGGTCACATATTCAATTCTATCCTTCTGTCTGGTTAAGATATGTTTTGGAATTCCAATATATTTATGAATAAACCACTTCTTAAAATAACAGTTTTCACCGGTTCCCTTTTGAAGATAAAATTTCGCATTCTCATTTTCTTCAAAAAATGCCTGTATCCCATTTGCATGGTCATAATGGGCATGGGACAATACCCCATAATCCACTGCCCCGATATCCTTTTCCAATGCTTTTGCATTTACCAGAAAACGGTTTGATGCACCCGTATCAAGCAGTATATTTTTTCCTGCCTGTTTGATATAAATGCTCAACCCCCATTCTCCAGTTGCAATTTCCGTTCCTATATTATCTACTAATACAGTTGCTTTCAAATTGAATCCCCCTTTTCTTATCTCATTACTTTTCATTATACCAATTTCCACTATTTCTACAATCATATCCTGGCAGCTTTCTTCCTGCAATTTTCTTCATGCATCTATCATCCATTGTAGTTTCTCCTGTTTCTCGTATTGTTAACTCATATCTTATTTCAGGTTGACATTCAGTTAATTTTTGTTTATCATAAAGAACTGTAAAATTCACACAGATACAAAGGAGACAAACCATGGATGCACTGACACTGGCACAGGAAATTATTGACGGACGACGCATTACGCGAGAGGATGATTTATCCTTTTTTCTTACCTGCGATTTAAAGGAATTATGCGAAGGAGCCGACAAAATCCGTGCTGCAAGAATTGGAGATAAAGTAGATTTATGTTCTATCATAAACGGACGAAGCGGACGCTGTCCGGAAGACTGTAAATATTGTGCCCAGTCTGCACATAACCATACCAACTGTGAAGTATATGACTTCCTGCCGGAAGAAGATATTATCAAAGCCTGCAAAATGAACGAAAGCGAAGGAGTTGACCGATTTTCTATCGTAACTGCGGGAAAAGCACTGACCGGTCCGGAGTTTGAAAAAGCCATTCACGCCTTTGAATCCATGCATCGGGAATGCAAAATCGATTTATGTGCTTCCATGGGATTTTTAGACGAAGAACAACTGCACCGCCTTCATGAGGCAGGCGTTACCAGCTATCATCATAATATAGAAACATCACGCCGGAATTTTCCAAATATCTGCACCACCCATACCTACGATATGAAAATTGAAACTTTAAAGAAAGTAAAAGCGGAAGGCATGTGCGCCTGCTCCGGTGGTATTATCGGAATGGGCGAAACCTGGGAAGACCGTCTGGATATGGCAGTAAGTTTAGCTGAACTGGGAATTGATTCTATTCCAATCAATGCTTTAATGCCAATCCCGGGAACTCCATTAGAAAATCTGCCGCAGTTAAGTGAAGATGATATTCTGCGTACCATCGCATTCTTCCGTTATATCAATCCGGATGCAAATATCCGTCTGGCTGCCGGCCGTGCACTGCTTACCAACGATGGTGAAACTGCTTTTCAGGCTGGTGCATCTGCAACCATTACCGGAAATATGCTGACTACCGTTGCCTGCGCTACCATAAGAAGTGACCGGAAATTGTTAGAAGATTTAGGCAGGGATGTAACTCCGGATTACTGGAAAGAAGCATAATAGATTCTTATGGACCTTTGATAGAAAAAAGGAAGCCGTCACCTGTACCGACCCCTAAAAGTTAGACCAAAAAATCTAACGATTGGAGGTCGGT